>NZ_AUDK01000052.1 GCF_000425425.1 Flavobacterium daejeonense DSM 17708 | reverse complement strand
TTTTTGTTTAGAACAAAAAAGTTGTAGTCTTTTATGACTACAACTTTTTTTATTGCTTATGTATCTTTGTGGGCAAATGCCTGCGCTAACGTTTGCCTACATACTATAAGTCCGGGCAATCGGGATATTTATATCCTTCAAGTACAAAAGAAAAAAATATTTGACGTTTATCAACATTGTAATTCATGATATAATCCTTAGCTTTCTTAACGCTTCTTTTTGAAAACTCAATATCTGTTTCATTTGACAATTTATTGCAATACCAATTATCATAATTAGGTTGAATAATACTATTTGTTAATTCGAATACGTCTCCACCTAAAATTTTAATATTTAATTCTTCAAATCGATTCAAAATTTCTAATGCTCCTTTTTTAGGAAAAGCCTAGTTATTTATTCCTGTCTCATGAAGTGAATATCCTTTTTTCATAAAATCTGTACTATCAAATAAAAATATTGAGCAAAATCATAAAAATAAGTAATTGTCATAGGTTTATTATATTAGGAAGTTTATCATCGTCAGATTTTAAGTTTTGTTTTATATTTTCTTTTATTGATTTTAAATTTTTAAATCTATCATAAATATATAAACAGGCATCATTTTCATTGCTAAATATGAATTCATCATGTTTACCTCCTCTTTCGTCTAAATAAAACACTTCCCAAGTGTTATGGTAAGAATTTAACATTATTGCATCAGATTTCAATCCCTGATTAAGTGAATAATATGATGGATTTACTTGTAATTCTATTAATTTCTCTTTTAAATCGGCTATATTCATCTATATTAAATATTATTTTATTGGTGCTATTATTCCCCTTTTTAGTAAAATATCTATACTTTTTGGTAATAAATATTGTGTTCCTGTCCCTGGTTTAAAAAAAGCTGGAGCTATTGTAGAACTTTGTACTGGAATTGGTTTGACTACTTCATATAAAGATTCAATTCCTGTATTACCTGGGGGTAATGCTCTTAATTCCATAGGTGTGCCAATTGGTGAAGCATATCTTCCTGTTTCGGATCCAATCCTACTAATTTGAGTTCCTTTTAATAGATATTCAGAATTCGTAGTTCCTTGCATTGCTCCATTATTAGGAGGATAATAATTTTGAAGTTCTAATCCCTCAACTTTATATCCATTACCATCAATATTCTTTGTAAAAGTAACTTTACCTGTTGTTTTGGCTTGTGTTGTTGGAGCAGTACTTGTTTGTGTGGTACTAGGTAGTTTTGCATCTGTTTTTATTTCTGGATTTCCATTTTCTACTACACCGTTTGGTTTAAT
>NZ_AUDK01000051.1 GCF_000425425.1 Flavobacterium daejeonense DSM 17708 | reverse complement strand
AATGCTTCTTTGGCAATAATATGCTGCCCGCTCCAGTCATAAGTTACTAAATAGCCTGTATAAGTTCCGTCCAGTTTTTCGGTGCTTTTTAAACGATTAAACAAAAAAAGTTGTAGCTTTTTACGGCTACAACTTTTTACTGTATTTGCTCAACTTTGTGGGCCTTTAGGCATCCCGAAGCTTCGGGACTGCGTTAACGATTATCTACAAGTCCGAGCCATTGGAGTAAAAATTTTATTTAGGCAATGAATTATTGAATTTTGTTAGCGATAAGAATATTTTCTTCTAATCCAATAGATAATTCTGTTTGACAAATTTTACTAACTGCTAAAAAACACTTATAGGATGACTTATCGTTTATTAATAACCCTTTTATTGAGGAATCATAGTTATATTCAAGTTCACATCCTTCAGATGGAGGTAAATTTTCTATACCTGAATTTATTATTGATTTTAACGTATCTGAATTAAAATCAAGATTTACTTTATATATAAATCCATCAGAATAATATAAATTAATACTAGAATATCTTTGGTCATCTCTAAATTCGCAATAATCATCGTATTCAATTTTATATATGCTTAATATATTATCACTGTAATATCTAACTTCATATACAAAACCTAAAATACTATCTGCTCCTTCACAAAAATTTGTTCTTTGTAAATCTTCAGCTATATAATTATTGATGATATTTTGAAAATTAGAATTTAAATTATTTGGATAACTGATAACAATTCTACCCTCTGTTATTGTGGTATTTGTATTTGTCAATCTTGTAGAATTGTTTATTGACGAAATAAACTTACTTTCTATTGTTTGAGAGTAACAGGAATTAAAGATTAACGATATTAGTAAATATTTTACAATTTTTTTCATCTTATTTTATTTAATTTTAGAAACAATCTTCGTTATTTATTAAATCAGAATTATTTTTATACTTATCTGATTCGCTTTTCATTTTTTTATCATAGTCTTTTGAAGCTGATCCAGGTGAATTATAATATTGACCATTATATCCTTTAGCAAAACCATCCCAATTTTCATTTTGTAAATCATCCAATATACCTCTATTTATTACATATTGAATGAATGCCTCTAAATGTGTATCTGCATTAGTTGAAATCATATCATTATAAAAATCATCCATATTAGAATAACCTGCTAATTGATAATTGCTGCCTAGTATTTGAAATGCTCCGAAAGAAGCAGATTTTATAGCGGCTACAGGATTTAATGCAAAAGCTTCTTTCAAATATATTAAATTATCTGAATATGATCCATAACGTACCCTTTTAGGACCAGAAATATTTGGATTTGAATTATCATATATATGATTTGTTAACTTGCTAAAATGATGTCTCTCAAATAAAACTTTTGGTGTCCCATCACTTGTAAATGCCTGTCCCCCAGTTTCAACATTATAAACAGCTAATATATTACCAGCTAAAACATTATTTTCATCAGCAACATTTAATAAATAATTTTTTGATATTTTGCCGGCACATGGATCAGGTGTTGAATCGGGATCATTTTTTGAGAGAACACATTTACATAAATTCCGGTCAACTACATATCCCGATGTAGAACAGGCTACTAGCGTACAAGTACCAGGTGGATTACTGTTTGGTATAGACGCACAACCGCAATCCGGTGTTTGATAATAACCTTCCGGACAAGTATTATAACATTGTTGCGGCACCTCATTACAATTACAATATTGATCT
>NZ_AUDK01000050.1 GCF_000425425.1 Flavobacterium daejeonense DSM 17708 | reverse complement strand
TTTTTTGAAAATAAAAAATACCGATTACACCTATTTTAAAGGCTTCAAAATCTAAATCTTGCAAATGATATAATTGAGTTTATAACCTAATTTTTGCCTAACTATTTTCAAAAAAAATCAATTTCTTATTTATTGTGGTTCTGCTCCTGCTCCATCTAAAAAACTTTGCATTTAATTACAAAATACTATTTAATTAATTTGTATATATGATATGAATAAACTATCTTTACGTAAGTAAAAAAGGGAAATGATTCTCTTTTCTTAATCTAAAATACTATTTAATTAATTACTATAAATAATATAATTATGAATACGGCAATTAAAAAAAACACTGGTAAGAAAAGATTTTTAAATAAAAATGAGGAAACCAAAAATAACCCATTTCTTGAAATGATTATCGATGGACTGGAAAAAGTTGAACAGAAAAACTGGGAGCATTATTTAAAACATCAAATTGATTTTACACCAAAAAATTTATTTACTAAACTTCCTTACAATCGTTTTAATCGTTTTACGTTAATGTTAGATATGATGATTGGAGGTTTTGAAAGTCCTTATTATGCAACATTTAATCAGATAAGTAAAGCAGGTGGTTTATTAAAAAAAGGGGCTAAAGGTCGGGTAATTCAGTATTTTAGTTATGTAATTAAACATAAAATTACAGGTGAAAAAATAAGTTTAGAAGCTTATAAAATGCTAACTGGAGAAAAACAAAACGAATATAATTTAAGTTCTTTTGTAAAATATTTTAGAGTTTTTAATGCTGAGTTTATTTCTAATATAAATGAAATAGACATTGAAATACCAAATAATGATGAAGATTTAAATGATTTAACCGAAATAAATCTTTCAGAAGATGCAGAAGCTTTTATATTAAAATTAAAAGATTCTAAAGGTTTAAAATTAATACACGATAAAAAAAATACAGCAAGTTATTCTCCATTAAAAGATGTTGTTACAATGCCATTAATAGAATGGTTTAAGAACGAAACAAAATATTATAGTACTTTATTTCACGAGCTGATTCATTGGACTGGTCACGAAAACCGTTTAAATCGTTTTTCCAGTTCTATGATTGCAGAAACTAAGGAAAAATATGCTTTTGAAGAATTGGTTGCTGAAATGGGCGCAATGTTAGTTTATTTTGATTATAATTTTAAAGAAGAATTTATAAATTCATTGGTATATTTAAAAGGATGGTTAAAACATACTAAAGAAGATTCGAATAAAATTGAAATTTTAGACAATGCTTTTAAAGCATCAAATAAGGCAGTTTCTTTTTTATACAGTTAAAAAAACATGAAAAAAATTACAAAATACTATATAAATAATTAGTATATATCATATAAATAGTTTATCTTTACTTAAGTAAAAAAGGGAATATTTCTCAATAATCAATAAAAAATAAATATTATGAGCTTAAAAAACAATGTACAGTTATGGGGTAATCTTGGTAATAATCCTGAAATCACAAATTTAGAAAGTGGAAAAAAAATAGCAAAATTTTCTATTGCTGTTAATGAAGTTTATAAAAATAACGAGGGCGAAAGAGTTGTTAATACTTCTTGGTTCAATTTAATTGCTTGGGGGAAAACGGCTGAATTAGTTGAAAAACTTTTAATCAAAGGAAGTGAAATTGCTATTGAGGGAAAATTAAGTACCTCTTCTTATGATGATAAAGACGGAAACAAAAGATTTACAACAGAAGTTGTTATTAATGAGTTTCAACTCGTAAGCGGAGGAAGTCCTAAAAATTCAACTGATTCCGAATAAAATTTATTCTAAAATAAAAAGAAAGTCCTGCTTTGGTAGGATTTTTTTTTGCGTGCGCTTCTAATTTTTAAACTCATTATCTAGGGATAACGAGTTTAAAAATTAGA
>NZ_AUDK01000049.1 GCF_000425425.1 Flavobacterium daejeonense DSM 17708 | reverse complement strand
AAAGATTAAAAAGTTTCTTTTAATGCTTTTGTTTTTGTAAGTGCAGATGCAATGACTTGGCGTATGTCGTAATATTTATATTCCAAGTAAAACTTGCCATAATGTTTGGCTATCATTTTTAAACAAGCAGGACCACAATCCATCATGTCCATTTGTCTGTCACATGGAAAACTATATAATTGCATAGATGAAATTAAGTATTAAGCAAACGTAAGATATTTTTTATTAGAAAAAAAATATTATTTATAAGATTTTTTTTCTAATATTGTGTTGTGATAAAATTATAAACTACTCTTATTATTTAACTTAAACATATTTTAACTATGAAAAACAAAACCAAATTAGCATTTGAGTTGCTAGAACAGGAAATGGAAACACTTCACAAAGAGGAAATGACTAAAGTAGTTGGTGGTATAGATGCTAGTGTTTGGTATGCTTTTGTCGATTCTTATATAAATGGGAATTTAAGTTCTGGAAGTTATGGATATTCAAGTTCAGGTGGATATTCAAGTTCAGGTGGGTATTCAAGTTCAAATGGGTATTCAAGTATAGGTGGGTTTCCACCAAATGACTGTGTGTTTCAAAGTATGGAATATATAGGAAATCAGTTATTTATGGGAGGAGAGAATTTTTCTTTAGCTTGTATGCAGCAAAGTTACAATTCTATCTATTCATCTGCTATCGGTTCCGGATATATTCCACCCGCATCAGGTGGTGTCTCGCCGTCAGTGTTTACAAATTTTGTTGATCAATATTTCAATAGGGCAAATATAACTAATACACAAGATTTAAGTAATTTTATAAATGCTGGAGGAAATAATTTTGCAATAGGAGTATATCGTAAATATAGTTCAAGTGGGAGTGGTGAATCAACTCTTCATGCAATAGTAATAATGAGTGTATCAGCTGATGGTTCTCAATATTATTGTAAAGATCCTCAAAATGGTGGTGCGGATTTCTATGTTCCTGCAAATTGCATGGAAAAATACGCTGCTATAAATGGAATATGTCAATAAAACAGATTATTTGAAAGATAAATATAGTTGGATGTTTTTTTAAACTCAAATTACAAAATGCAAAAAAAGAAAAGATTTGATTGTTTTCTTATTTTATTAATGCTTATTTATACTGGTTTTTCTTTGTATGCACAAAATCAATTAGATGAAAAGTTTAAAGAAAAAGCAAGTAATAATAGGTATAATATGATATATGGGGTGCCTAGTGGTTATTATGGAGTACAGGCTGAAATTTGTTATAGCTCTAATGAAAAAGTTATACAAAGTTCATTTGATCACGGACTAAAAAATGAAAAGTATAATATAGAAGTTGCTTTTGCAATGATAGATTCCAAACCTGATAACTCACCAAGAGGAAAACTTATAAGGAAAGGGTGGAATCCTTATAAGATTAACTACGTAGTAATTTCAAATGAGTCTGATACAATTTTATCGAAAGTGAGGTATCTTGATACATTACAATTGGAAAAAGTAAATGCAAACAGAGGAGTGATTTATAATTTAAGGATTCTTAATAAATATAAAGGTAAATATGATAGGTGTAAAAAAATAACATTTTATAAAGATAATGTTGGGAGGGCTGAAATATTGTTTTTTTATAATAAAGGAAATGATACTTTGGTAGATGAAGAGATAAATAAAACATGGGGTATGTTGAAGTTTAAGTCATGAAGACAGTATTTAGAGCTTAGAATTTTAAATATAGTTTTTCAAATAATTTATAGGCTTTGACAACTTAAAAATCTTGTCAAAGCTTATTCTTTATTATATGAATCAAGAATCTATGTTTTAGATTTTGTTGATTTAAATCATTTAACATACATATTCGGATGTAAATTCAATAAATGTGTTTTGAGAATATATTAAACAGATAACAATGAATAAAATAAGATTTTTTATTACAGGGCTTTGCTTCGTTATCCTGACTTCTTTTAATTCGGACAATTTACCGAAAAAATTTACCGATTTACTTAATAGAGCAGAAATGACTTTTAATCAACTGGGCGAATATTCCGAAACTCAGCCGATTGAGAATGAACAAATGAACTATGAGTATGCGCTTATAAATAATGCCAAAGATTTTGAAATTCGCTATGCTATCAGACCATTGGATGAGATGCTCACAAATTATAATGAGCGGGAAAAAAATAAAAAGGCTGGCGATATGAATATACACCCTAATAAATTGTATGCTGCAACTTTTCATGCAATAGTATTTAATGTTTCGGGTGGCAA
>NZ_AUDK01000048.1 GCF_000425425.1 Flavobacterium daejeonense DSM 17708 | reverse complement strand
AAAGATTAAAAAGTTTCTTTTAATGCTTTTGTTTTTGTAAGTGCAGATGCAATGACTTGGCGTATGTCGTAATATTTATATTCCAAGTAAAACTTACCATAATGTTTGGCAATCATTTTTAAACAGGCGGGACCGCAATCCATCATGTCTAGTTGTCTGTCAACGGGAAAATTATTTAAGTTCATAGGTTGGTTGAAGTAAAAAACAAACCTAAGTTATTTATTGTTAAAAAAAAATAGATTTTATTTTTTTATAAGTTTTTTTTTCGAATATTTGTTAATTACAAAATGTAACCATCTTAAATCAAGCTAATTATTAACCAATTATATTTTAAATTTATGAAAAACAAAACCAAATTAGCATTTGAGCTACTAGAGCAGGAAATGGAAGTAATCCATAAAGAGGATTTGATTCAATTTTTAGGAGGGACTGGTGGTTATACTTATCAACAAATGATTGATGCGTATATTAATGGGGATTTTGGAGGATATGGGTATTCGAGTTCAGGAGGATATTCAAGTTCAGGAGGATATTCGAGTTCAGGTGGGCCTATTCCAAAAACAGATTGTGTATTTCAATCTATGGCATATTTAGGAATTGTATATGGAGACACTAGTTTTGATTTTGATGCTATGAAGAATAACTATAATTCACTTTATAATCCGCTAATTTCTTCTGGATTAATTTCTGATGCTTCTGGTGGTGTTGACGCAGGCTTATTGAATCATTTTGTTGATCAATATTTTAATCGAGCAAGTGTACCAAATAATATTCCCGGATTGAGTAATTTTATAGCTGCTGGAGGTAATAATTTTGCACTTGCCACATATAGTACGGGGAATGGTACTGGTCACGAATTTGTGATAACAGGTATGACTTCTAACCAATATATTGGTTGGGATGCGCAAAATCAAAAACCTGTTAGCATTGACATAAATCTAATTACAGCTTTTTCTGCTATAAATGGGGTTTGTCATTAGAGAAAGTTCTTTGTAAAATAAAGATTAATCTTCTAAATAAAATTGAATATTATGATACAAAAATTAAAGATACAAAAAGGGGTTGATACTTTTTTGATAGTATTTGCTCTGATTTATAATGGATTTTATTTACAAGCACAAAATCAATTAGATGAAAAGTTTAAAGAGTATGCAAATAAGTGGAATGATATTGAATATCAGGTTCCTAAAAACTATCGTGGTATATTAGTAAAGGGTTTTTATGTTACCAATAAAGATTTTATTCAAAGTTCATTTATTCATGGTTTAAAAAATGATAGGCATAATATTGTAGTAGGCTTTGCTTTGATAACAGCTAAACCTGACACAACACCGAGGGGTCTAAGAATAAGGGAAGTTTCTGGGGATCCTGGTAGGATTAATTTAAAGGCAATAGCTTCAGAGGTTGATACTATATTGGCAAAAGTTAAGTATCTCGACTCTTTACATTTAAATAAAGTAAAAGCAGACTTTGGCGTTATTTACAATATGAAAATGAGTGCTAAATATATGGGAATTTATGCTAGATGCAAAAAAATAATACTTTATAAAAGCGAGCGGGGTAGAACAGAAATATTATTTTTTTATAATAAGGAAGATGAAGTCCTAGTTGATGAAGAGATAAATAAAACTTGGGGTATGTTGAAGTTTAAGTCATGAAGGTAGTGTTTAGAGGTTAGAATTCTAAAACTTTATTAATTATAATAATTATAAGGCTTTGACAACTTAAAAATCTTGTCAAGGCTTTTGATTTTTAAGTTAAATTAGTCTGGTATAAAACTTAAGGTAGAATTTACATTAGCGACAAAACTATGGTTTAGTTTTTGTTGATTTAAATCATTTAACATACATATTCGGATGTAAATCACTAAATGTGTTTTGAGAATATATTAAACAGATAACTATGAATAAAATTAAATTTTTTATAACAGGGCTTTGCTTTGTTATTATGACTTCTTTTTCTTCGGATAATTTACCAAAAAAATTTACCGATTTGCTTGACAGAGCAGAAATGACTTTTGACCAACCAAGCGAATATTTCGAGACTCAACCGATTGAGAATGTACAAATGAACTATGATTATGCCCTTATAAATGATGCTAAAGATTTTGAAATTCGCTATGCTATCAGACCTTTGGATGAAATGTTTAAAAATTACAATGAGCGAGAAAAAAATAAAAAGGCTGGCGATATGAATATACACCCTAATAAATTGTATGCTGCAACTTTTCATGCAATAGTATTTAATGTTTCGGGTGGCAA
>NZ_AUDK01000047.1 GCF_000425425.1 Flavobacterium daejeonense DSM 17708 | reverse complement strand
AGTTTTTCGGTGCTTTTTAAACGGTGAGATACTGATTGAAAAGTTTCCTTAATAGCTTTCTCATGTATTTCTTTTGATTTAGAATCCGTTTTTTGAGATAAGACACAAAAAAAGCCGCATCTTTTTAAGGATGCAGCTTTAAAAATTCATAATTTCCAATAAAAACAACACAATTCCGCAAAGTCTAAAAATATTTACTAAATTTTGTATTTTAAAAACTCTTTGTGGATTTATAATTAATACTTACTCAAATATTCTTGGGAATAAGTACTCCTAAATCTATCAGGAACAGGAGTTTTCCAATAATCAAAACCTTGCGTTTTTAAATAAGCTACCAATTTCATTTTTTCCTGATATTTTTTACTATTCA
This sequence comes from Flavobacterium daejeonense DSM 17708, assembly GCF_000425425.1. Classification (GTDB taxonomy): domain Bacteria; phylum Bacteroidota; class Bacteroidia; order Flavobacteriales; family Flavobacteriaceae; genus Flavobacterium; species Flavobacterium daejeonense. Next base: position 1,899 of record NZ_AUDK01000047.1, on the reverse strand, counting down.
ACTCAAAAAACATCTCCCTAAGTTTATACAATATTATATAATCATCAGGATGAAATTTTGATTTTTTAGGATACCTCAAAGTTCTAAAATCGACTTTTTGATTAAAGATAAAATAGTTAACTACTTCAATTTGACCATAAGATAATGCTTGTCTCAAAGCTGAATCTAATGTTATATCCATATTTGAACCTAAATCAAAATCGCATGTAAAATGAGGATTTGCACCTGCTTCAACAAGTATTTTTACATTCTCAAGTCTTCCCATTTGACTAGCTTCAATTAACGGTGTAGATGATTGTGCTTTTTCCGAATATAAATTTACATTGGCTCCTTTTTTAATCATATATTTAAGGGTTTCCAAACTTTCTGGCAAACTACCATAAGTATAATTATTAATATCAATTATAATGGCATTGCCCATATTGTCCATTATATTTGAATTAAGTCCTCTATCCAAAAGTTTACGGATGGCAAACATATTATTTGTTCTTAGGGCAAATTGCCCTATGGTCATCCCAAATTTACCTTCTTGAAAATTAATGTATTCTTTAGGTACAGCGTCAATGAGTTGGGCGATTTCTTCCTTATCTCTAAACCATATAGCTCCTGATAAGGTCTCAGCCAAATCGTACAAAGGTGTCCCGTAGAATAAAGCTGGATTTCTACCGCGTAAAATTTCGCCCCATACTTCTTTTTCCCTGGCTTCGGAGTATTTAATCTCTGGATCTTCTTTTGCCCATTTATCCTTCTCAGTTTTGGATGTACATGAAAACACCATGAGAACAATTACCAATAAGCCTGCAAGTTTTTTTTTCATTTTATAAAATTATTATTAATCACAATATAAATCAGAAACAACAGTTCCCATTGAATGGAGGTAATATCCAGCTGCTAATTTCGTAATAAAAAAATCGTCAAAAATATTAGAGTCTAAAGTCACTCCTAAACTATACAAAGATATTGTATCTACTATAGATCCAATGTACTTTGTCTCTCCTCTTACTGCATTACCTGTCAACCAATTAACTATACTTACTGGTTCCCCTCTTACTACATAAGCTGTAACATTTTTTGAGTTAGCTAAATTTAAACCTAATGTAGTTATTGTATTATCATGTAATCCAGCCGGGTTATATATAGTCGCTGGTAATCCTGTAGCAAGTGCATTAGCATTAGCCAGACTACCCCCTAATGAATGCCCTGTAAAAGTTAACTTATAACCATTACTACTTGCCCAATCTGCTAAAAGTATTGCGTTTGCTACAGATTTAGCATATTGATCAGCTGCATAACCAAGCCCTTGCTCAACATCATTTTTCCAATCATTAAAAGATACAGTACCTTCGGTAGCATACATATACTCTATATTGCCGCCACCATGATCTACCCTATATAAGGCAGAATTAAAACTACTAACTGAATCCGTTAAAACAACACCTGAAGGTAACTGAGACGGTGGGACTATAGTCATATTGCTATCATTTAATCCATCCTCTCCAGATTCTTGTATTCCGTTTAATGTATTATAAACATGATTAGACATTTTAGCTGATATACAAGGGGTTACTTCTCTACACCCACAATCCGTAGTCTGTATATATCCAAAAGAACAACTCGTTGTACAAGTAGAACCACTACCAACATCAACTACATCTCCTGAACCAGAACCACTTCCATCTCCTGATCCTCCTCCAGAACTTCCACCTCCTGAACCAGTACCAGTACCGCTTCCATCTCCATCAGGATTACCGTCCGGATCTCCATCAGGATCTCCATCAGGATCTGGTGGATAATCATATTGCTGAGAATTACATACCCACTCACAATCATTGGTAGCAACACCGCCTTCATTATCAAACACACAAGTTTCTACTTCATAATAAGATAGATATTCATAAG
>NZ_AUDK01000046.1 GCF_000425425.1 Flavobacterium daejeonense DSM 17708 | reverse complement strand
ATTGGTTGCCCTTACCACATAGGCCTTATACCATAAATCCTCGCCCATAAAATAAGTACTTCTGTCCGTGTGCAGGTAGATTTTTTCGATATCAGGAATGAATTTTGTATCTTGGGCATAAGCACCAAAATAACTAAAAAACAACACTAAAAGTTGAAACAAAATATGTCTCTTTTTGGAAATATAAACGTCAAGCATTGGATTACTTTTTTAATTCAACAAAAACTATTTTCCTTCTGTAAAATCAATCTCTTCTTTGGATAACAATATCGAGTTTGCTGTTGTAACAATCTCTTTGGGTAAATTTTGATAAATTGGTTTTGATAAATTAATCATCCCCACATTCTTAACTTTTTCCATAGGGGTATCTTTTAAAACAAATAAATTGTTTTTCAAATTTCCCTGATGAATACTGTCATTATATGTAATATTAAAATCGGCACTGACTTCAAAAGAGTTTAAAGTCCATTGATTACTGATGTTTTTCCTGAAATTTAGTTTTGAAACAGAATAAATATTTTCATACGAAAACTCTTTATTCCCTCTTGTAGTAAAACTTTTGGTTATTCTGTTTTTATTTTCCACTTCATAAATAAATGAAATGATAGCTTTGGTCTTTTTATCAAAAATAATTTTTCCCTTACTTCTGTAGGAATAACTATAAGTTCTTTTCCAATCAGACGTAAAAGAAACAACAAATTCGTTTTCAGAAGATTTTTCTATAAAAGCCTCAAGATCTGGATTATATTTTATAAAATTAACCAGAAAGCTATTTAAGTAAATAGAACTAATTAGATTTTTTGTATTTATAAATCCGCTGTTAGATGGAACATTTTCTTTAGGAATATCTGTAAAAACATCCATCGGATTATTTACGTTATAATCGATAGCGCCTAAACGCATTTTTAAATCCTTTAAATGTTTGATTTTATAACTTTTACTCCACCAATTGACCTTAGTCAATATCAATCGTTTTAATTTATTGTCTACTGAAAGTGTTTCTTTAAAATTACATTCTTTTTCAAAAGCCTGATTTTCATACAATTTCTCATAATTATTAAGAACATAAAGTAATGCTTTATTTAAATTGAAAGCACTTACCACAACTTCATCAAGATGGATTGATTTTGGAGTTAAATAAAAGATATTTGAAATTTTCAGATTTTTAGAATTGATAATTCTTTCCTGATAAGCAATGTGCGAAATTTTTAAATCACTATCCCGCATTCTTATAATTGCTTTTCCATCTGAATTTGTAAAAGTACCTTCCTGACTTTCCGGATAATAAACATTTACGGTTTCAATGGGTAATTTAGTTGCACTGTCTAACACCAAAATTTCGCTGTTTTGGGAATATGAAACAATACTGATAAATAGTATCAAAATTTTTATATATTTTTTCATTAGTTGCTGTTTTCTAATAAATTGAGAATTACAATTTATTTTTTAATAGTATAATAAGCCGTTTTAACAACAGGAATCCCGTTAGATGTAATTCCTTCCAAAGCCACTTTTACTTTAGTTTCTACCTTAGTATTGTAATAATCAACACTTTCTTCACCTGTTTTATCAGGATGGACATATGGATTCCAATAAATAGTATTTCTAACTACGGCATTTTTATCCAACTCTGGATTGAGTTTTTCTGGATTGGGTGAATAAAAAACACGGGCTGTAGAAAAACCTTCTATTTCTTGTTTTGCAGCATAAACAGGGACTTTTTTAGGTTTATCGTTCCAATTTCTATTTATAAAAATTGAAATAATAGGTACACCTAGTTCTCTTACTACCTCTATTTTTACAATTTCATTAGGTAAAATATAATCTAAGTCATAATTATCAACTCCATAACCATTTACTAATATAATTGGAACATCCTTTTCACCCACAACGCGTAAATCCTTATCAAATCTATCCTTAACCCAAACACCAGGAACTATCTCCAATACATCCCAAATAGAAACTAATGTTTTTGTTACTACATCAGAGGTGTAAGTACTAAAAGGATTCTTATAATAAACTGGTTGCCAATATTTATTCTTAGATTTAACTACAACTTCATTCAAAACATTTTCGGGTTTTACTCCAAAAACTGTAAATTTCTTTAGTACATTTTCAGTAAACGAATTATTTATTTGTTGTAAAACGATTGATTCTTTTTTAAAAGAAACCAACATTGGAGCTAGCTCAATAGAATCCAGAACGATTTCACCTCTGAATTTCCCTTTTACATTTACACTATTCAAATACATATTCGTTTTATCAAAAAACATCAAATTCTTAAATTCGAATCGGCCAATTGAATCCGTAATTATACTAAAAAAAATGCTATTCTTTTTATTCATTAAAGCCAAAGTCAGATTATTATTTACCAATGGTTTGTCAGCAAAAACTTGCTTCACTCTTCCTGAAATGTTGATTCCTTTTTCTACTTTAT
>NZ_AUDK01000045.1 GCF_000425425.1 Flavobacterium daejeonense DSM 17708 | reverse complement strand
GTTCAACAGTTAATGCTTCTTTGGCAATAATATGCTGCCCGCTCCAGTCATAAGTTACTAAATAGCCTGTATAAGTTCCGTCCAGTTTTTCGGTGTTTTTTAAACGATTAAACAAAAAAAGTTGTAGCTTTTTACGGCTACAACTTTTTTACTTTATTTGTAATACAGTAAATAACTGATTACGATAGCCACACGAAAGGATTCGTGCGGCAGCAGGGGGATTTAGTCTTAGAAAGCTAACTAAATCAATATCGAGTTTGGATTAATTGCCATTGCTCATAATTTTGCAAAATGGATAGAGAAGGGCTTTTTGCCTAGTTTTGGTAAAAATCTAAGGACTATAGATCTTCTTAAAACTTCTTTTAATCATTTTTTTCAAACAAACTTATGTAATCGATGGTTTTCCAAATTTTATAAAAACACAAAGAGGCTGCCTTTTCGGACAGCCTCTTGCTTTTAAAATCCATCACTTGTATTTACATCATAACTACTTTATTTTTACAAATCGATTATTTTCTATCGTATATTTTGAAACGATACTATCCTGACTGTAATAAATTCTTTTTTTTAAATCATCATATTCTGATTTTATTTTGTAAGATGTAATTGTATAAACCCCATTGATTTCTTCAAACCCACTCAAAATTGGATCTGAAGACATAAGCTTAATTTTAGACACTACTCCTTCATTTTTTTCATAAATACACAAATATATATCAAACCAATTCAAAATCTTAAAAGTAGGTTTATACAAAGGAACATATTTTGTCATATATGAAATCAAATAAAAATTATTTTTAAGTTTTGTTTTGTAACCAAACAGATTTTTTTTATCTGTATTAAATACAAATTCATTTATTGCATCTGTTCTATTTAAAATTTGCAAATCATCGTCATCTATTACTTTATTATAGCCATTTTGATTGCTAAAATCTTTTTTATCTAAAAATTTTTTTAAAAAAAGCTCATCTTTTGATTCATTACAACTATAAAATCCAAAGAATATAAATAATACTAAATATTTTATTTTCATAGTTAAATTATTTATTGATTATCCCTAATTTCTGTCAAAACATATTCAAGACCAGTACCATGAGCAGCGCCTTGAATAGTTGTTGCTGTTTTGTCTGCAAAATAATAATTTCCAACTGAATCCTTATAATAATAAAATCTATTTTCTAGGGTCTTAGTTCCTATTAATTCCCTAGCAGAGAGGCTTCTTACACTACCATCATCATTAAATGGATCAACATAATTATCATAATAAGAAAAATAAGGTTTTCCATTATCAATACCCATTCCTACAATTGTTACAAAATGATTTGTCGCTACATTGTTATTATCTCCATCAGTTCCTCCATCAAATTTGTCTGCTCCTTTATAACGTTCATACATAACGCCTGCCATCACTGGTTTACCCAGCTTTAAATTTTTGGCAACTATATCTATCGCTTTTTGCATATTCATTTCAGGAGTAGTTTTCCCTGATTCTTCTTGTCTTTTTTTATCTATAAATGTATTTACCTGGTAACCAGCTCCTACAGGATTTGTACCAGCTAAAGAAGATTTTTCGTTTTGTTTTCTTGCTGCAATAGCACAATCTTGATAATCTTGCCAACTTACCCAAGTTTTATATTCAAGAACATTATATACAAATGAAACATTACTAAAATTGGCTTTTTTGGTAGGATCAATACATTTACAAGTAGCAATGTTGGTCACAGATACAGGAGTTGGTAAATTACATTCCTTTATGCTTGCATTATTATCATCACAATCTACACCCATAGATGCTCCTTGTTCCCATCCTACTCCAGGACTGGTCGTACTTTTTTGCGTTCCCCCTTCATAACCATCCCCATCATTATCTAAATACCAATCAGAACATCCTTGGCAAACATTAACAGGATCATTAATAACTGTTGCAGGAGTGTTATTTTGAGAAATAGTGATACTATGTTCGATTCCCGTTGTTTGATCTATATAATAACCTTGTCCTGATGGGAAATCATCAATATCATAGTTATACCAAGTAGGAGTAGGTGAAGTACTTGAACTTCCAGAACTACTCGAAATATAGGAAGTATAGGAACTATTACCTTGAGAATCCGGTATACGATAGAAACCTCCCGCTATAAATTGACCATCTCCCGCATTAGGTGTAAAATAATAGAAAAAATGATTTGCAACATTTTTATCTTTAAAAATAGTAAGTGTCCCTAAATGTGTGACACCATCAGATGTAGTTATAATTTGATTAGTTTTCTCCTTTATTTTGTAATTATCGCTGTTGTCGGTTTTTAATTTATTAAACTCTTGCTGTGTTAGTGGTTTTTCTATCTCACTTGTAGTATTATTAGAAGGTGGTTGGGTTTGTTGTTGCACACAATTACAATTTTGTAAAGTATATCCACTCGGGCAACTTGTTATTGAACAAGGTGGTATTGTAGACGCACAACCGCAATCCGGTGTTTGATAATAACCTTCCGGACAAGTATTATAACATTGTTGCGGCACCTCATTACAATTACAATATTGATCT
>NZ_AUDK01000044.1 GCF_000425425.1 Flavobacterium daejeonense DSM 17708 | reverse complement strand
TTGTATGATGCCAAATTACATAGGTTTTTACAGCCTGATAATTATGTGCAGGATCCGGGTAATACGCAAAACTATAACCGTTATGGATATGTATTGAACAACCCATTGAAGTACGTAGATTTTTGTGGAGAATGTTATGAAGATAATGACCCAGACGATTATGATCCTACTTGTGACCCTCCTATTGGACAACCACAACAAAATGGAACATTTTATGATGATGGGAATGGGAATGTATGGATATATAATGGAGCGACAGAAACCTGGGAAGGGCAAACTCCTGGAGCTACAAATACCTATAATAATGTTGTACCACTATATGAAATAACTATTACAGGAACAGGTTCTTCCTCTTTCGGGTGGTCTAATGGTACAGAGTCTTTTTATAATTCTGCATATTCTAGTTTTATACAAGGAGGTGGTGGTGGAAGTATTAGTCAATCTTCTAGTTCTGGAGCAGATATTATTAATGGATTTACAGGAACATTCCTTACAGCATTAGATGATTACGCACAGACTAACGCGCAACTTGTGTATAGATATGGAGCAAAAGGAATTTCTGCAGCTGCACTTACAGAGGCAAATGCAGCCAGAATGTTGGGTATTGCTAAAAAAGCACAAGTTTTAGGAAATACATTAGGTTTTATTTCAGGTGCTTATTCCTTAACGCAAGCTTATAATGAATTTGACAAAACAGGAAATATAAATTATCAGGCTATTACAGATGGTACTATAAGCATTGCGGGAGCATCGGCTGGAACAGCTATGATGTTTGGTGTTTTAGCGAGTAATCCTGTAGGTTGGGCTGTGTTAGGAGGAATAGCTACAGGTGCGGCTATTTATGGTGTTTACACCTTCGGTAGAGATGTTTATAATTATAGATAGATTAACAGGAAATATGTTAAAATTATATTACGAAATTTGGGTTGATTGCATAACCAGAATTAGAAATTTTGATAATTTTTGGTGGCAGTATAAATCAATGATGATTTTGTCGTTTGCAATGGGGGTGGCTTTTATGGTATTTATGGCTGTTTTTCAGAAATACATCATAGGGATTTCTTTTTATAAACTAGAATTAACAGACTATTTCGTAAAACCTATTGCAGATTTGTTAACTTCATTTATACTTTTCTTTTTACCTTTTATTGGAATAAACTATTTTTTGATATTTTATAATAGAAAATATGAAAAGTTAATTGGAAAATATAAATATCATAATGGGAAATATGCCATTACCTTTTTTATGAGTTGTATGGCTTTACCTATTTTGTCTTTTATATTATTAATTTTATTGAGATAAAAAGAGTGTTAGATTAGAAATTCCAGATAACTAAGGTTTTTACGCTATGAAAGATTTTAAAAGTCTTAATGGTTTAAGAAAAGTAAATAAAGTATTTCAAAGAGTTGGTTATGCTGGTTTAGCAGTTGATTTTTTTCAACTAACGGATAAATCCATTAAGAATAAAGCTCTAACTTCAGATTATTTAAGATTTGGTATAAATGCAACTCTAACATTTGTAGCAGTTACTAATCCTATTGGAATTTTAGCAGTAGGAGCTTATGGTGTTTTTGATTATTACTACGGAGATAAGTTCTGGGAAAAAACTGGAATTGATAATTATTAAAAAAACGAAATGTGAAAAAAGTTTATCATTATATTTTCTATAAATTATATAGATATATGTTAACAACCCCAAATTCTGATTTAGCATTAAATGGTGCAGTTATTTACTTGAGTATAGGTTTGCTTTTTAATTCAATAACAATTGATCTCTTATTAAATAAATTTTTCAAATTGCATTCAATGTCAGGTAATTTATTTATGACCATTGGTCTATGTTATGCTTTTTTAATATACTACATTAATTATTGGTATTTTAAAAGAGATAATTTATATCTTAAAATTGAGGAAAGATTTAGTGCTGAAAGTAAAAGACAAAAAGTATTAGGAAATATATTCGTTTTTGTTTTCGTTGTTGGATCCGTTATTTTTTTTATGTTAACTGGCTATTTAGTAAACAAATATTGGGGAGGATTTAAATAGAAAGAGGATACCAGATGGCTCGGACTTGCAGTATGTAGGCAAACGTTAGCGCAGTCCAGAAGCTTCGGGATGCCTGTGCCGCAAAGTAGAGCAAATAAAAAAGTTGTAGTCGTAAAAGGCTACAACTTTTTTGTTCTAAACAAAAAGTGGACATGCTAATTTAGCCATCACAGAAAGTTAAGAAATAATCTTAATTTTAACCTATGAAACAAGTTCGCAAAGTTTACGACAAAGCTAACAGATTGTTCTTTTTTTGAAACAAAATGGTATGAAAAGACTTTGTGAAAAGTTTCAAATGAAAAACCACTCTTTTTAACTGTAGAGTGGTTTGTAGATTTATTTTTTGGTGAGTGTCAGTTTCATTTTGTCGCTGACTAAGATTACTTCATCATCGCTGATATCGCTTTCAAAAGAGAATGGGGTACCGTTTTCATCCTTGATTACCAGATTTTTTCCTTTTTTGGTTAAGGCATAGGTGCCGTCATTTATTTCGCTTTCCAAAAATCCGTTTACATGTCCGTCTTTAGTAAAGGTCAAAGTCCCTTTCGTTAGGATTTCGTTTTTTACTGAATCAGATAAAGTGGTTTTGGCTTCAACAGCGGTAATTTTCCAGGAATCAACCAGTTCGTTTCGCTTTTCATGGCAGGCCATCATTAGCATAGCGATTAATAAAAAGCTATAGCTAAAAAGTTTTAATTTTTTCATAATTTGAGACTATTGGGTTAGATAGCTGTAAGTTACGAAAAAATATGTTAAAATTTTTAAGAGCTGTTATATGTGTTTCTTGGATGTTAGGTTAGTTAGGTTAGTTAGGTTTGGGTATAAAAAAACCACGCAAACTAGACTGCACCCAAAAGTTTAGACAAATTAATAATTAATTTTGATAATGATGAGCTCGATATTGTATCGGGCTCATTTTGTTTAAATTTGATTTA
>NZ_AUDK01000043.1 GCF_000425425.1 Flavobacterium daejeonense DSM 17708 | reverse complement strand
GCGTAACGCGTATGCAATCTGCCTTTCACAGAGGGATAGCCCAGAGAAATTTGGATTAATACCTCATAGTATTATAGAGTGGCATCACTTTATGATTAAAGTTCCAACGGTGAAAGATGAGCATGCGTCCCATTAGCTAGATGGTAAGGTAACGGCTTACCATGGCGACGATGGGTAGGGGTCCTGAGAGGGAGATCCCCCACACTGGTACTGAGACACGGACCAGACTCCTACGGGAGGCAGCAGTGAGGAATATTGGTCAATGGACGCAAGTCTGAACCAGCCATGCCGCGTGCAGGATGACGGTCCTATGGATTGTAAACTGCTTTTGTACGAGAAGAAACATCCCGACGTGTCGGGACTTGACGGTATCGTAAGAATAAGGATCGGCTAACTCCGTGCCAGCAGCCGCGGTAATACGGAGGATCCAAGCGTTATCCGGAATCATTGGGTTTAAAGGGTCCGTAGGCGGTTTAGTAAGTCAGTGGTGAAAGCCCATCGCTCAACGATGGAACGGCCATTGATACTGCTGGACTTGAATAATTAGGAAGTAACTAGAATATGTAGTGTAGCGGTGAAATGCTTAGAGATTACATGGAATACCAATTGCGAAGGCAGGTTACTACTGGTTTATTGACGCTGATGGACGAAAGCGTGGGGAGCGAACAGGATTAGATACCCTGGTAGTCCACGCCGTAAACGATGGATACTAGCTGTTGGGAGCAATTTCAGTGGCTAAGCGAAAGTGATAAGTATCCCACCTGGGGAGTACGAACGCAAGTTTGAAACTCAAAGGAATTGACGGGGGCCCGCACAAGCGGTGGAGCATGTGGTTTAATTCGATGATACGCGAGGAACCTTACCAAGGCTTAAATGTAGATTGACGTATTTGGAAACAGATATTTCTTCGGACAATTTACAAGGTGCTGCATGGTTGTCGTCAGCTCGTGCCGTGAGGTGTCAGGTTAAGTCCTATAACGAGCGCAACCCCTGTTGTTAGTTGCCAGCGAGTGAAGTCGGGAACTCTAACGAGACTGCCAGTGCAAACTGAGAGGAAGGTGGGGATGACGTCAAATCATCACGGCCCTTACGCCTTGGGCTACACACGTGCTACAATGGCCGGTACAGAGAGCAGCCACTTCGTGAGGAGGAGCGAATCTATAAAGCCGGTCACAGTTCGGATCGGAGTCTGCAACTCGACTCCGTGAAGCTGGAATCGCTAGTAATCGGATATCAGCCATGATCCGGTGAATACGTTCCCGGGCCTTGTACACACCGCCCGTCAAGCCATGGAAGCTGGGGGTGCCTGAAGTCGGTGACCGCAAGGAGCTGCCTAGGGTAAAACTGGTAACTAGGGCTAAGTCGTAACAAGGTAGCCGTACCGGAAGGTGCGGCTGGAACACCTCCTTTCTAGAGCCTTAGTGTTAGCTTAGAGCACGCTAGGGAAAAGACGATAGGGAACTTAAGGTAGAATCTTAAGATTGTATTACTCTTGCTGTTAATTTAAAAAAAAAGAATAAGAAATTAAGTAAAAACAGAGTCTCGTAGCTCAGCTGGTTAGAGTACTACACTGATAATGTAGGGGTCGGCAGTTCGAGTCTGCCCGGGACTACTTTTTTAAAGATTTTAGATTTTAGAATGTAGATTTTAGATTTAAGATTTAGAAAAATACTGAAAAACTTAAATTAAAAGGAAATTCTAGAGGTTGAAATCCTTATTTTTTGGAATTTGGAATTTAAAAATTTGGAATTTTAAAAAAAACGGGGGATTAGCTCAGCTGGCTAGAGCGCCTGCCTTGCACGCAGGAGGTCAACGGTTCGACTCCGTTATTCTCCACTATCTAAAGAAGATAGAAACAAGAGAAAAGAAAAAAGATTTAGTCTTTGCTCTTTTATCTTTGCTCTTTCCTCTAAAGAAAAAGTTCATTGACATATTGAGATAAAAAATACAAAAAAGTAGAAAGAACACGTAATTATGTTTATCATTAGGCATAATTATAGTACAATAAGCAAAATAAGGGCGTATGGGGGATGCCTAGGCTCTCAGAGGCGAAGAAGGACGTGATAAGCTGCGAAAAGCTACGGGGATCTGCACATGAGACTTGATCCGTAGATATCCGAATGGGGCAACCCACTATGTTGAAGACATAGTACACCGATAGGTGGGCAAACCCGCTGAACTGAAACATCTAAGTAGGCGGAGGAGAAGAAAACAAAAGTGATTCCGTAAGTAGTGGCGAGCGAACGCGGATTAGCCCAAACCAAATTTGTTACGGCAATTTTGGGGTTGTAGGACCACGACATTTTATGTACAAGGAACCGGAAGTTACTGGAAAGTAGCGCCATAGAGGGTGATAGTCCCGTATGGGTAACGAGTATAATAAATAGAGGTATCCTGAGTAGGGCGGGGCACGTGAAACCCTGTCTGAATCTGGCGGGACCATCCGCTAAGGCTAAATACTCCTGAGAGACCGATAGTGAACCAGTACTGTGAAGGAAAGGTGAAAAGAACCGTGAATAACGGAGTGAAATAGATCCTGAAACCATACGCTTACAAGCGGTCGGAGCCCTTTGGTGGGGTGACGGCGTGCCTTTTGCATAATGAGCCTACGAGTTAACGTTGCTGGCAAGGATAAGTACTTCAGGTATGGATCCGTAGCGAAAGCGAGTCTGAATAGGGCGCTTTAGTCAGTAGTGTTAGACGCGAAACCGTGTGATCTACCCATGGGCAGGTTGAAGCTGTGGTAACACACAGTGGAGGACCGAACCGGTTGACGTTGAAAAGTCTTCGGATGACCTGTGGGTAGGGGTGAAAGGCCAATCAAACTCGGAAATAGCTCGTACTCCCCGAAATGCATTTAGGTGCAGCGCTGATAATAGTTATATAGAGGTAGAGCTACTGATTGGATGCGGGGGCTTCACCGCCTACCAATTCCTGACAAACTCCGAATGCTATATAATGTTTTACAGCAGTGAGGGCTTGGGTGCTAAGGTCCAAGTCCGAGAGGGAAAGAACCCAGACCATCAGCTAAGGTCCCCAAATGTATGCTAAGTTGAAAGAACGCGGTTTGTCTGCCCAGACAGCTAGGATGTTGGCTTGGAAGCAGCCATTCATTTAAAGAGTGCGTAACAGCTCACTAGTCGAGCGGACGAGCATGGATAATAATCGGGCATAAGTATACTACCGAAGCTATGGATTTACAATTTATTGTAAGTGGTAGGGGAGCATTCTAACAGGGTTGAAGGTGTGTTGTAAAGCATGCTGGACTAGTTAGAAAAGAAAATGTAGGCATAAGTAACGATAATGCGGGCGAGAAACCCGCACACCGAAAGACTAAGGTTTCCACAGCTATGCTAATCAGCTGTGGGTTAGTCGGGACCTAAGGCGAACCCGAAGGGGGTAGTCGATGGCCAACGGGTTAATATTCCCGTACTACTGAATACTGTGATGGGGTGACGGAGTGATGAAAGCGCCGCGAACTGACGGAATAGTTCGTTAAAGTACCTAGCTATATTCTCTATAGGCAAATCCGTAGAGAATGGTGAAATACGATAGTACACGGAGACTTCGGTTGAAGTGATAGTGCGCCTAAGGGCTTCCAAGAAAAACCTCTAAACTTCAGGTATTTAGTACCCGTACCGTAAACCGACACAGGTAGTTGGGATGAGAATTCTAAGGTGCTCGAGAGATTCATGGCTAAGGAATTAGGCAAAATAGACCCGTAACTTCGGGAGAAGGGTCGCCCACAGCGATGTGGGCCGCAGTGAAGAGGTCCAGGCGACTGTTTATCAAAAACACAGGGCTCTGCCAAATCGTAAGATGAAGTATAGGGCCTGACACCTGCCCGGTGCTGGAAGGTTAAGAGGAGATGTTATCTTCGGAGAAGCATTGAATTGAAGCCCCAGTAAACGGCGGCCGTAACTATAACGGTCCTAAGGTAGCGAAATTCCTTGTCGGGTAAGTTCCGACCTGCACGAATGGTGTAACGATCTGGACACTGTCTCAGCCATGAGCTCGGTGAAATTGTAGTAACGGTGAAGATGCCGTTTACCCGCAGTGGGACGAAAAGACCCTGTGCACCTTTACTATAGCTTAGTATTGACCTTGGATAAATGATGTGTAGGATAGGTTGGAGACTGTGAAGTGGCGTCGCCAGGCGTTGTGGAGTCATTGTTGAAATACAACCCTTTGTTTATCTGAGGCCTAACCCCTTAATCAGGGGGACATTGCTTGGTGGGTAGTTTGACTGGGGTGGTCGCCTCCAAAAGAGTAACGGAGGCTTCTAAAGGTTCCCTCAGTACGCTTGGTAACCGTGCGAAGAGTGCAATGGCATAAGGGAGCTTGACTGAGAGACATACAGGTCGATCAGGTACGAAAGTAGAGCATAGTGATCCGGTGGTTCCGCATGGAAGGGCCATCGCTCAAAGGATAAAAGGTACGCCGGGGATAACAGGCTGATCTCCCCCAAGAGCTCATATCGACGGGGGGGTTTGGCACCTCGATGTCGGCTCGTCACATCCTGGGGCTGGAGAAGGTCCCAAGGGTTGGGCTGTTCGCCCATTAAAGTGGCACGCGAGCTGGGTTCAGAACGTCGTGAGACAGTTCGGTCTCTATCTACTGTGGGCGTTAGAAATTTGAGTGGATCTGATTCTAGTACGAGAGGACCGAATTGGACTAACCTCTAGTGTATCTGTTGTCCCGCCAGGGGCACTGCAGAGTAGCTACGTTGGGAAGGGATAAGCGCTGAAAGCATATAAGCGCGAAACCCACCACAAGATGAGATTTCTTTTAAAGGTCGTGGAAGATGACCACGTTGATAGGCTATAGGTGTAAAGGCAGTAATGTCATAGCCGAGTAGTACTAATAACCTGTAAGCTTATGTACAAATCACCTCCCTTGATAAAAGGGAGGGGAAACTTTCTAATCCGTCCTTCGACAAGCTCAGGATGACAATTTGAATTATTTATCTCAGTATGTTAAGATATTAGCTCGACGCGAGCAGTCTCAAAGACGAAAGTCAAAAGTCATAAAGTGAAAACTTTAGACTTTAAGACCTTAGACTTTAGACTAA
>NZ_AUDK01000042.1 GCF_000425425.1 Flavobacterium daejeonense DSM 17708 | reverse complement strand
GGCAAACTCGAATTATCAACTCCCGATACCGATGTAATGATATATTCTCTGGATCGAAAATACCATTTTTCTAAGGGGTATAGTGAGTATATGCCTGATTTAAATTTTAATACCAATTATTTCAACATTAATACCGTTTTATAGATGACAACTATTGCAATTTTAAGAGATGGAACTCCAATTAGAATACATTTATTTGACAATCCGATTTTTGATGTTGATGGATTTTTAGTACAATTTACTCATTCTGGAGTTGAGCCAGAAATTTATAGATATTATCAGCATTCTGAATTTAAAGTAAGCGATAGAAAAAATTCAGATTTGTCAGGTTATTACAATGAAACAATATTCAAGAATTATATTCAAAATATTGAGCCTGTTCCGGTTTTGAGAGATACTTTAATTAAGTATAATTTTGAGAAAGTTTTAGCTACTGAAAATGAGGAAATAACAGTTACTACTATTGATTTTAATGAGCCATACGAATATTTCTATAATAGCAAAGAATATACTTTTAATTTGAAAAGATCACCTGATCAAAAAAGAGTTGCTAATTATTTACAACCAATCATGGAAAATTTAAAAATCATTGATTATAAAATTAACGTGGATGGTGTAAATGGGATTACTACTCTTAATAATCAGAGTGCCACTCCTGGTGGAGCTTTTTATAGAAAAAATTTTGGTGATTTTGTAAATTCATGGACAATAAGTGATATTCAAAAAAGTGAATTCAAAAAGTTAATGAGTCTCATTGTGTTTGAAATTAGGCAGATTGTTAGAGATATCATTCCCATAATTGCAGCAAACACACATCTTTTTGATAAAGAATCAGATGTGGCAAATGGTATTATCGATTACAATGATATAACCAATGGACTTACGGATATTGAAAAATTATTATTTGATATAAAAAGAGGTTGGGGGTATTATTATGATACTCCACTGGAAGATTATCCACGTCCTTTAAAAGATGATTTTGATGCTCAATTTACTACATTTTCTATTTTAGAGGATTATTATGATTACTATACTAGTTTGATTAATTTTTATAACAAATGTTATAGTATTAAAGGGCTAAGTTATTATCCTTCAGATAAGAAATTTCAATATCTGTTAGAAATATTGTCTCCATCAGCATTAGGTGTTTTGCCTTACAGTTACATTATTAATGCTATAAAAGGATTATTGAGTAGAAAACTTGATGAAGACGATCAACGATTTTTAGTCCGTTTAGTAATTTCTATAAAGGAAACACATGCAAATGATTTTCTTGACTTTTTGCTAGAGGATAATGAACAACAAACCAATTTTCAAACAATTTATGAATCTCTAACTGATGCAAGGTTAGAGAGATATTCTTTTGTCAATTGGTTTGTTGATGAACAACCTAATAGAAAATATTTTGCTTTTGCATTATTTGAACTTTGGAAGGTATCTAAATATAATTTAAATTATATACGTCCCGGAATTGTAGTTCCTGATGTTTTTCCAAATTTTAAAGGTATTGATCCTGAAAATTATTTCTATATTAATAAAAATGAATACAATGAAAAGAATTGGTTAACATTTATTCCTTCATCAACAGAATTAATAACAACAACGGCACAATATTTTGAATCTTCACTTGTAGAAAAAAAAATAGCTATAAATAAAATATCTAAAACGGATATAAACATCGAACACGGTGGATACCATGATAGGAATGTTGCTGCTTTTGGTTCTTTTCATCTTTATCAGCAAATTTCATTTTCAGGATTTAAAGCCAATCTTGATTTAGCAATCCCAACTACCGCCACAGTACCTGCTTTTCTATTTCATTTTATTCAAGAATATGACGAGCTGGCTGATTTTGATGCAGCTGTTTCCTTAGCGATTAATTTAACTGTTGATGTATTATTAGCATATTTTGCAGGAGGAGCTAATGTACTCGCAGATTTACAATATTTAAAATATACTACTAAAATAGGACAAGCATTGACAGGGGGACTGGAGGCTAGTGAAGCCGTTGTGGTATGGAGAGGATTAGAAGTAGGTAGTGAAGTTTTTACACTTACAGCAGGCTCTTTAACACAAATTAATACTTATTTAATTACTACTGAAAATGATGCAGATAAAAGAAAAATATTAGAAGGATATCAAAATATATTATTGTCTCTACTCTTTATAGGGGCAGGAGCATCACTTACAGCGAGAGCACATGCAGCTCGTGAAGCAGAAAGAGTACTGGATTTAATTGATGTATTACCATCAGGTGTAGCTCATGGACTTACAACAGATATGATGAACCTTTTAACAACATTAAAAGGAGAAAAAACGGTAGCTATCTCAACATTTGGTAATAGGTTGAATACTTTAGATTTGGGAGGAGCAACTAATACTATTTTTTCCAAATACAATACTGTTTTTACTGATGCGCAAAAAATGAAATTTTGGAATGATTTTCAACATATTGAAGATCCTGCATTTTGGAAATTATTAAATAGTGGTAAAGGAGTTGATAATGTACTTAATGGTAAATATATTGATAATTGGATTAGTTTAAGCGAAAGAGGTTTAGTGGAAGCTAAGTTTACCGATTATATTTGTGTTCAAAGAAGAACAGATGGATTAATTCGTTTTGTGGATGAATCAACTATTAAACCTGTATTGGGAACTTTAAGCTATGAAAGAAAGTTAACTTTTTTAGATACGTTTGGAGATATAGATACTACTAATTTTGCTAAATTTGTTGATGAACCAAAGTTAGTGGCTTATTGGGAGAGGTATTATGATGATTTGATTTTAAGACCTAATTTTGTATCATTATCAAATACAAAAAAGATAAAATGGTTAGAAAAATATGGAGATTTACCTGCTGATTTATACAATCAGTATCTAAAAACCAATCCAGATGCAATACTATCATGGAGTAAATATAGTGATGAGGCTGATTTATTAGCAGAATTAAATAAATATACGAAGGAAGAACAGTTGATTTTCTTTAAAGATTATCCACATACTAATATTGTTGACTTTAATAAATTTAAAACGGATCCAACTCTTCTTGTTATTGAAAGAAATTATATTAAAAAATATATTGATATATTTAATGCAGGTTATATAACAAATACAGATGTTGTTGAAGTATTTGCAGTTTATGGAGATCATGGAAAAAAATTGTTTCTAAAAGTAGAGGAAGAATGGTTAAAAACAATTAACGATGCTACTTCGAATAAAAATTTAGATGACATAACTTTAAAGTCAGGTTTTTCTCACAAAGATTATCCGGAGTTGATTATATTAAGGGATAATATTTCAAAGAAACAAATGAAAAATTTCTTTAAAAACCCTAAAGATATTAATAAAAATCCCATTTTGGATGTTAATGGAAACCCAGTATCTTGGTCAAGAGATAATATGTTGGATATTGAAAAAATAAAAGCTGTTTATGCTAATTTTGATACTCATAGTATTCATCCATGGCTAGAAAAGAGAATAACAATTCATATAGAAAAAAGATTATCAAATAAATGGAAAATTAATCCAGAAAGTATAAAAAATACAGGGCATATTCCAGGAACACATGCTGAAATAAGAGCTTTAAATGAACTCTTATGGAAATTACAAAATGAAAAAGGTTTATTAATAACTGATGATATTGTAAATAATATTTTAGGATACAATAAAAATTATATCAAGAAAAAGATAATGCCACGTTGTGGAGATTGTTTTTTTATTAGTAAAGAATTTAGAATGATAATGTCTAATTAATTTAAAAAGAAGAATTATGAGTTTAAAACAACCTCTGAAAACTAGAATTGATTTAAGTCAAATAGTTGATGGTGAATTAGATTATGATGGATTTAGTAAAGTGTTATATAATGATAAATTTTTCACAGGATATTTAGTTTTAGATAAACATACTGATGGTAGTGTGGCATTTGAAAAAGAATATAAAAATGGTAGACATTTGGGTTGGGATAATGAATACAATATTAATGGAATATTAATTAGCGAAAGTCTGAATGTAGGTGAAAATGATATAGAATTCTATGAATATGATGATAATGGTAATCAAATTGAGGGAGGAAAATTAGTTGGAGAAACTGAATATCAAGAATTGGTAAGTAAATATAAATTATTAGATTAGAATGATTTTAGCAATAGATGTCTATTACAAAGAAAAAGACGCTAAAGTTGTAGCTGTTTTATTTAATCCTGAAGATGAAACTCCACAAAGTATAGTTATTGATCAAATATCAGGTATTGAGGATTATGTGTCTGGTGAGTTTTATAAAAGAGAGTTACCATGCATTGAAAGCATTCTTCAAAAAGTTAATTTAAACGATATTGAAGCTGTAATTATCGACGGACATATATATGTTGATGATAATGGTACGTTTGGATTAGGAGGATACACCTGGGAGAGTTTAGATAGAAAGATACCTGTTATTGGCGTTGCAAAAACTTCATTTTTCAGAAATAAAAAAACAGTAAAAGAAGTCTACAGAGGTGAAAGTAAAAAGCCTCTATATGTATCATCTATTGGTATCGATTTAGATTTTGCTTCAAACCTAATAAAAAACATGAAAGGCGAGTATAGAATTCCTGTCATTTTAAAAGAACTCGATCGCATTACCAAAGAATAAAAATTAATATAAAGTAAAGGCTCAAAGTATTTCACTTTGAGCCTAATATTCCGTAGCTTTTTTAAGCTAACAATCCCCACAACCACATATTTTATATACAATCCGGAACTTGGCTCATAAGTCTCGCTTAAATACTATTGCCTAAAATGTTCATAAAAGAACATTTTAATAAAGGGAAATTTCCCTCTCCTTACAAATCTGTTTAACACCGGAATAGCATAGTTAAAGTGTTGAACAATAATTTTTTAAAGTCCTAATTAGGAGGCATGTTTGTTCCTGTAAATACAAAATGCAATTTCTTATCAGGCATTTTCATTCACTAACTTCATACTACAACTTATGGCAATCGAGACCCATTTTTTTATAGAGACAGGAGGATTTCCTATACAGCTAGAGGAACAATCCTTTGGACCAAAATCAGCAACAAATTTTAGGGTAACATCCAGTTTTAACTTAACGGAACCTAAAAAAGCCTTTGCCATTTGTAAAGGGGTAGTTTTAGTTCAACCGCAAACAGGAGCGGGAAATGAAGAAAAAGTAAACCTCATTCTTCGTCCCTACAGCCAACCTTTCCCGGGACTAAATGTAAAATACTTCCTCTACAGAGGTTTACAACGGAGTGATTTTTTTACTACAGATTCCGCTCCTAAAATTATAGATTCCACAACAACAACTTCGGATTTTATCAAAAAGATCAACGAAGATTTTCATGCCTTTCATGACGGGCGCAAAGATGAGCAGGGCAATGCAATCCCGGTACCTGATTTTACGGCTAAATTTATTGGCTATGACGAATCCTTAACTGATTTATCGATTCCATTATCC
>NZ_AUDK01000041.1 GCF_000425425.1 Flavobacterium daejeonense DSM 17708 | reverse complement strand
GTAGCCCGTGTAACCTACCTGACCGAAGCCATAGATGTGATGAACAATGCCGTTTCAGCCACAGGAAGTATCACTTCTGATACTAAAAGCAGCGTTTCAGCCAGTGGAGCAGTAACTCAGAGTAAAACCTACAACTTAGCGGAGCCGTATTACTATAATTTGAAATTGTTTACAGACAGTACGCAAACCATCACCGGACTGGAACTCAAAACCCTCGATGGTAGTATTCCTAACAAGATTATTCTGGGTATTACTAAGGAAGAAAACGACAGTATCAAAGCTTTGATTACAGCAAACATGAAAAACCCACGATTGTTCCTGATTGATCTTTTTGAAGATGGTAATGAGTTGCTTTCCCCTGAAGATATTAGCTATCAAAAATACCGCCTGGGTATTGTAGCCGAAAATACCGATGGCAAACTCGAATTATCAACTCCCGATACCGATGTAATGATATATTCTCTGGATCGAAAATACCATTTTTCTAAGGGGTATAGTGAGTATATGCCAGAGCAACAATTAGAGTCATTAACATTAGATTTAAACGTAATAGTTTTATAGAATTATGGAGAATCAAGCTGCAATATTAATTAATAATTCGGTTGTAAAGATTAGCAATTTTACTAATTTAACATATACGTTAGATGGTTTTTTATATGGCTTCACTGCGAACAATATACATTATGTACATTGTATTGAAAGTGATGTTATCAAAGAGAATCTGGAAATGTTTCAGCAATCAATACCTAAAGGTTATTATAATGAACAAAAGTTTTTAGAGTATAGATATGACAAATCCAAGCTAAGAGATTTTTTAGAAAGTAAATTTGATTCAAATTTTAAAGTTGCAACATATGGAGATATAATAAGTATAAAAAAAATCGCTTTATCAGAACCATATACAAATTCAGATGATTTTGGTTTTTGGCTTTCTTATACATTGGAATACAAAGGAGTTTCACTATTAAAAAAGGATGGGAGTATTTTAGAATCTACTATTTCTTTTCCTGAGAGTATGGAATTAGAACAAATCTCTAAGCAATTCTACAACGCAAATATACATCATGCTACAAAAGTAGGTCTGTCAGAAATCGAAAAGTATGATAGGGCTTTAATTATAGCTAAAATAGCTATAAATATTAATAATATTACAAGGATTATTTTTCCATTATTTGTAGGAGATACTGTTTTCAATCAAATAAAAACTAGTCAAAATAATCTTTGGGTGACAGATGTTTTTGAAAATCCTTCACAAGAAGATTTGCAAAAATATTTAGATGGAGTTTATAATTTTTCTAGATCAGGACGTTTGAATAAATTAAAAATTATTGAGGCTACTGGTACAGAAAAATTATATTGGTTGGTGATTGGGATGCCAATCACTGCTCTTAATATATTAACTGCGGTTTCTAAATTAAAATTGTTAGAATATATCGTAAGGAATGTTACTATTCGAGAAACAATTTTATTTAATAACGATAATGAGGCTTTAGTTTTGAGAATTGTGAAATCTGTTACTGAATCTCAAGCTGATGATTTTTTAGCAGGTTTAATAGATGATACAAAATATAGTTCGTTAAATAGCTGGTCCTTATTTAATCGATTGTTAAATGATGTAGATGATTCTTTTATCGGTATTGGAGACGACAATAGAAAAGGTTTAGTAATGTCTCTCTATTTAATCTGGCAAGTAAGTAGTTATAATCCTTATCAAAATGACACTTTTAGTCAAGCTAATTTGAATAAATTTGTTTATAATAAAAAATTTGGAACAAATCCTGATCCTTCAAAACCTGTTTTCGAAACCTTAATGGGGATTAACCCTCAAACATTAGATTTTAGTGCAAGTCCAATTACTTTTAACTATATTTCTAGTACAGCTTTTGGTTTCTATTTTGATAATTTTGATTTTTACAATACTGCAGCAGGGCTTGATGGAGATTCATTTAAATACGATATGAGATATTTTCTAAATGAAGATGATTATCCTAAAAATAAAATTATTGCTATTCAGGATAATTATAGAGCATCTGGAGAAAAAGGATTGTATGGTACCTATGATTATTATCAACCAGTATCATTAATTAATACAAATCAAAATGCAGCAATTAGCATTCCTGTAGTTAAAGGTAATAACAATCCAAGTGATGAAAATATAAACAGTCTTATTCCTATTTTTGTACTTAAATATATAGATGGTAAAAATAAAGAAAGTAATTTTGGCACAGGTATAGGATATTTTGTTGATATAGCATCTTTGTTTCTTGGAGGATATGGATTAGCAACAAAGATTAAATATTTGAGAACTCTCTCAGGGTTTACAGAAGCAATGTTATTAGGTACTGAAACAGGTTCTGGTACAGGGTTAGTCGTAAGTATGTATGTTGCTGCCGGTGCTGAAGCAATTAATTTTAGTGCAGCTACAATAAGTTTGTTTTTAAAAATAATTAGTACACCAGCAAACGCTGATGAACCGTGGCTTATTGATTTAAAAAATAAAGTAATGTGGCTCGAAATTCTTTCAGCAACAGGAAGTGCACTTGCTGAAGGAATGATTAGAAAGATATCTAAGAGTTTAGTAAATGAATTTAATGCAAATGGCTGGCCTATTGAATTTGTTTCGGATGCAAGAGGTATAAATGCGAGAAAGACTCTTGAAGATGTGTCTGGAATTGCCTATGATTTATCAGGTCTTCTTGTGAAAGAGTATGGGTATTTAAATCTAAGATTGATAGACAGAATTAAAGAAACAAAAGGAGGTTTTAGACCTAAACATTATAATTTGCATTTTAATGAAGAGAATATTAAAAATCTAATTGGACAAGCTATAGAAATGAAAATCTATAATAGGAAATTTATAGAAGATTTTATATTTATGAGTTGTCGAAACAGTAAATTATATACTTTTGAAGAATCTTTAACAATGATAAATTACTATGGAAAAGTTACATTGGTTAGGGGAACTCCAACGGGTTTTGCTAGTTTAAACGATTATAAGTTGTTTTGCAATCAACAAAAGACTTACTTAGACGATTATTGTGAAGCTATGGGAATAACGCCCTTAGAATATAAAGTTCAAGGTTCGGTGTTGTTTAAATCTCATCAGGATAATCCTATTGATTTGACTAATACGCCTGTTTTAATGAAAGGAGATCCTCCAGTAATTAATCCTCCGGATGATTTGGATCAAATTATATTTGTTAGTTATACCGATGGTATGAAATATGCAGAAAAAGTTAAAAAATATTGGGAAGATTATATTAAAACTTTAAAACCAGAAAATTTTAGTCATAAAGAATGGGAGGAAATACAGAATATTCCTAAACAAATTAAAAAAGCTGCTCAGCAAGGAATTATACATAAATTCAGGCTGATTCCTAACGGAAATATTAATTTTTTAGATGGTTTAAAAAATGCCGCAAAAAGAAATGATGGGACATCTATATTTTTTCCTCTGAATAAAGACGGAGTTTCAGAAGTTGGTGCTTCTATTATAATTAGAGGATCAAGTTTTGATATTTTACCTACAATGCCGTATAAATATTAAAATTATAACAAATGAGTTTAAAAATTGAATATAGAAATACATTGGGAAGTATAATAAACATTCAACAAAAAAATAATTTAGAAGATTATTATGAATTAAAATTTGTTGATAATGTTTTAAAAATAAAATTTTTGTTTTATGACAAAAAAATAGTTGAAGGTACTTATTTTATGTCATTAGATGAAAATATTAATACAGTTATAGGGACTTTAGATTCATCTCATAGGTGGGTTATAATGTCAGATAAGGAAATGATTAATGGTTATACAGTTTGGAAGAGAAACTTTGTAACTAATAATGTTTTAAGTGCTGTTTTTGATAAAGTTGTTTATGATTCTAAAAGTCGTAAGATAGCGGGGATAGGATATGATGCAAATGGAATGCCTACAAGGGGAGGAAGTAAAACTTTCTATTTTGGCGGTAGAAATATTATTTTTGATGAAGATGATATTGATGGAGTTTTTGATGATGATGCTGAAGTTATTTTTTATTTTGATGTTGATGGAACAATTAGGATTGATACTACTACAAATGTTTTTATAAAACCTTATGTTAGTCTTTCTAAATTTTTAGAGGAGCAACAAAATGGTCCTATTTTGAATTTAATGACTTCAGAAATGATAACTTATTTTACAAATTTTCAACCATTAGTACCCACTTTTTAAATATGAACAAAATATTTTTCACATCAGATCATCATTTTGGACATAAAAACATCAATAAGTTTTCAAATAGACCTTTTTCTACTGTTGAAGAAATGGATGAGGAATTAATTAAAAGATGGAATGAAAAAATAAGTCCAGAAGATGAAGTTTATCATATGGGCGATGTAGCTTTAATGTCTTCTGGTAAATTGAAAACTATTTTAGATAGGCTGAATGGAAAAATATATCTAATAAAAGGAAATCATGAAAGCTCTGCTTTAGCTTGTGCTTCTCGTTTTGAATGGATAAAAGATTATTATGAACTAACCGTAAAAGATGAAGAAGCTTATAAAGGCGAACAATTTATTGTCTTATTTCATTATGCCATTAAGGAGTGGAATGCTTCACATTATGGAACATGGCATTTGTATGGTCATTATCATGGTGGATTAGCAGATGACCCGACTTCCCGATCTATAGATATTGGTGTAGATTGTCATAATTTTTATCCTCTTTCTTATGAAGAGGTGAAAGAAATAATTTTAAAAAAGAATTGGCAAGCACCTTTTTATTTAAGGGATTAATCTCCGCTCTCGGAAGTATTCCTTTTTACTACTGGCGCTGCGCAAATGTCTCCTGACTTTGCGTAATAATTTAAAGCAATCAAACTTTGAATAAAATGATTGTATTTCATGAAACAGTATTCTAAATTTTACTATTTTTCTACAAAGAATGTTAAAAAGAATATGTAATTTGTAATCAAATGGTATCATACTTTTAGCCTCAATAAGCAAAGTGTCCTTACTTGTGTAGTTGAGGTAAAAAG
This sequence comes from Flavobacterium daejeonense DSM 17708, assembly GCF_000425425.1. Taxonomy (GTDB): domain Bacteria; phylum Bacteroidota; class Bacteroidia; order Flavobacteriales; family Flavobacteriaceae; genus Flavobacterium; species Flavobacterium daejeonense. The sequence goes on along the minus strand of NZ_AUDK01000041.1, from coordinate 814 downwards.
TATCAAATAAGGCTCAAAACATTTTTGAGCCTTACAATTCGTAGCTTTTTTAAGCTAACAATCCCCACAACCACATATTTTATATACAATCCGGAACTTAGCCTATAAGTTTCGCTTACATACTATTGCCTAAATTGTTCTTAAGAAGAATATTTTAATAAAGGGAAATTTCCCTCTCCTTACAAATCTGTTTAACACCGGAATAGCATAGTTAAAGTGTTGAACAATAATTTTTTAAAGTCCTAATTAGGGTAAATATTTGTTCCTGTAAATACAAAATGCAATTTCTTATCAGGCATTTTCATTCACTAACTTCATACTACAACTTATGGCAATCGAGACCCATTTTTTTATAGAGACAGGAGGATTTCCTATACAGCTAGAGGAACAATCCTTTGGACCAAAATCAGCAACAAATTTTAGGGTAACATCCAGTTTTAACTTAACGGAACCTAAAAAAGCCTTTGCCATTTGTAAAGGGGTAGTTTTAGTTCAACCGCAAACAGGAGCGGGAAATGAAGAAAAAGTAAACCTCATTCTTCGTCCCTACAGCCAACCTTTCCCGGGACTAAATGTAAAATACTTCCTCTACAGAGGTTTACAACGGAGTGATTTTTTTACTACAGATTCCGCTCCTAAAATTATAGATTCCACAACAACAACTTCGGATTTTATCAAAAAGATCAACGAAGATTTTCATGCCTTTCATGACGGGCGCAAAGATGAGCAGGGCAATGCAATCCCGGTACCTGATTTTACGGCTAAATTTATTGGCTATGACGAATCCTTAACTGATTTATCGATTCCATTATCC
>NZ_AUDK01000040.1 GCF_000425425.1 Flavobacterium daejeonense DSM 17708 | reverse complement strand
GATACTGAAATGTTCAAAGTAAAACCGCAAACTACCGTATTAATTATCATCACTTTATTGATTATTGCTGCTTTATACGTGAAGTTCTGGTAAAAATATTATAGAGAATAGAAATAAAAAAAGTGCGGAATCATCGATTTCGCACTTTTTTTATAGATGATTATTTTGTCAAAAAAGCCGTGTTTTTTCTTGAAAAACTATAATATTGTAAAATTCCTGTAGTCGTGATTTTGTTTCATCAATATCCGAACGCAAAATATAAACCGCAAACAATAACAACGAAATGGATTCATTAATTCCGGGATTGTTATTAATAAGCGCAATAACACTATCTATAGACTGTTCTGCTCCTTCAGGAAAAGCTAATTCCTGATACGTTGGATCAGCTGTAATTTGCTGTAAATCATTGATGTCAGCTAAAAGCTGTTCGTATTTTGTAACTCCTTCTTGGGCTTCTACAAAAACATTAAGCATTTGTGCCAAAACCTGCTCTTCGCTAATACGAAAAACATCCAGTCCTACCTTATAAAAATCTTCGATTGAAAAAGAAAAACTGGCAGAGCTAAAGGTTTTAATAAAAGCCAGAATCTCCCACTGGTATTCTAAGGTAATAGGAAATGAAGATATAGCACTATCTCCGTCTTTTAGATCAGGATTTAATACTAATTTTAAATCAAATGGCAATGAAAGCTCGAGCCTTTTACTGGATACAATATCAAGACTGTAAAAGGCCGAATCACCACGGTGCCCTTTTGAGTATTGTAAATTTTTATAATGAATGTTATCAAAAATGGAGTTCAACCCATTTTCTACAAAGGACAAAAACTCAGGTAAATCATCTACAGTAATAACCTCCGATAGTCTCGGATAATACCTTGCTGTAGCTACTGGAACCGCTGAAATTGGATTTGTTGGCATATGCTAATTATTTTGACTTTATTTTTTACTTAATTAAATTCTAGCCGTATTTATCCTAGCTGAGGGAATAAAATAAATAGTCTATTGTAGTTTTATTTTGACGGTTCATTTGTTTTACATGACAAAGATGAACCCTTAATTGTGCTTTAAAAAATTACTGCTTGGTGTTTTAACGGCTTTGTACCAGGCTTGTACAGCTTTGTAAAGAGATAGGATTTCCCTCTATTAAAATGTTCTTCTTTAGAACATTTTAGACAATAGTATGTAAGCGAAACTCATAGGCTAAGTTCCGGATTGTATATAAAATATGTAGTTGTTGGGATTGTTAGCTTAAAAAAGCTATGAAATATTAGGCTCAAAGAGAAATGCTTTGAGCCTTATTTGACGAAGTCCGTAAAAACAGGAATATTTATAATCCTATTTCATGAAATACAATCACTTTATTCAAGGCTTGATTGCTTTAAATTATTGCTCAAAGTCAGGAGACATTTGCGCAGCGACAGTGGTAAGCATGAACACTTCAGAAAACTGTTTTTGAGCCTTGATTTGTTTTTATATGGTTAGACTACTTCTATGATCCGAAATACAAACCTACAAAGCATTATCTAAACATATCAACATCATTTTGAAAGTTATATTTATCTTATTTAACTTAAAAAATGATATTTAATTGATTAATAAACGCTTCTGTTGTTAAATCTAAATCTGAAGGTTCTATTGCAATTGATACAGAAACATCATTTATATTTGTGATATAATGTAAATCTGATTCCGGCCATCTTCTATATTGAGATGGATTAGACTTAATTGCAGAAAAAGCCTGACCTATAATAGTTTTATAATTATCTGACTGCTGACAATATTCTTTAAAATTTTTCACTTCCAACATTAGATTTTTTAAATCTACCGTTGAAACTTCTGCGATAACTTCTTCATTAAAATCTAAACATACTGACATAATTGGTTCAGATTCAACATGAAATTGTTCAACACCCCATAAAACCGCATCGTCTGGCTGAGTTAATATAAAATTTAATTGATTAATAGCATCATCAATATAATACAAAGTAAGTTCTGACAAATTGCCCGATTCTGGTATACTTGAATCATAAACCCCGACTTCAACGTATCTGTAAGTTTGAGTTTTCCTTCTAACAGCTATAAATTTTGGATATGACATATTATATATTTTATTTTAATATAGATTAAAAAATTGAACTTTAAGGTAATAATGTAGGAAATGCTGAACCATAATCCAATGTTGAACTTGGTACAACTGTTGGCTGTATACTTACTTTATTGCCTATAAACATTCTTATTTTAAGTCCTTCGCTACTATATCCAAGCCAAGTATTTGATTGTGCTCCTAAACTGTTTGGTTCTATCCAATCACTCGGACTCAAATTATATCGAGCAAATGCAATCTCATTTAATGCTTTCTCTTCTGACATCCCTACAAAAAGAGTTGTTTTTGGAGAATTAGTTTTTCCTACCCAACCTCGTATAGGATTTCCACTTCCATCAAAAACAAATTGCCAATTACCACTTACTTTTTTTCTTAAATATCCCCAAACAAAAACTTCGCAATCTTTTGCACCAGAACCGGGTACTTCTGAACTAGCCCTTATAGCAGTTTGTACTGTTGCACTAACTGTGGGTGGTGGTCCTATTTTATAGACTTTACCATTTATAGTAGTGGTAATAAAAGTTAAAGGATTTGGTTCTGTAATCACAAAATCAAAATGTAATCCCGAATAACCTGTAACTAAATTATTTCCGTTGTGAAGATCTTTCTTTATGGTCCCTTTTAAATGATTTACAAGTAATTCTCCATGATTTCTAGAAACATGCACTTTTCCAACAGCTTCAAGATAGCCTACTTTTTTAATGTAAATAGAATGAACAGATACGTGCAATGGATTGTTATCAACTTTTTCCCAATATTTTATTAAATTTCCTTTCTTTATTCTATTAAACACATCTGCACTACAATCACCATAATGCTCTAAAAATGTAATTTGTTTACTATTAGTTAATGCTTTAAAACCTACAAAGCATTATATAAACATATCAACACCATTTTGAAAGAGATAAGTCTCTTATTTTACTTAAAAATTGATATTTAATTGGTTAACAAATGCTGCTTCTGTTAAAGTAAAATCCGAAGATTCTAAAACTAAACCAACGAAAACATTATTTATAGTAATTCCAAAATCAACATCAGATTCTGACCATCTTTTATATTGAGATGGATTAATCTTGATAGCAGAAAAAGCCTGAGCAATAATCGTTTTATAATTATCTGCCTGATGACAATATTCTTTAAAAGTTTTCACTTCTAACATTAGATTTTTTAAACTTAAAGTTGAAACTTCTGCTATTTCATTTCCATCAAAATCCTCACAACCAGAAATAGATGAATCAGATTCTACTGTAAATTGTTCAACTCCCCATCTTACTGTACCTGTTGGTCTACCTAAAATGAAGTTTAATTTACTAATGGCTTCATCAATATAAGGCAAGGTAAGTTCTGATAAATTACCAGATTCTGGTATATTTGAATCATGAACTCCAACACTTACTGCTCTATCAAGAGAACTACTTTGAACGATTATTGATTTTAAGTATGACATATTTATAATTTTTATTTTTAATAATTAGGTTAAAACAATTAAATTTAAGGTAATAATGTAGGAAATGCAGAACCATAATCTAATGTTGAACTTGGTACAGTAGTTGGTTGTATACTTACTTTATTCCCCAGAAACATTTGAATTTTAACACCCTCACTACTAAGTCCTTGCCATTTAGCAGAAGACTGTCCATTCATACCACGTACCCAACTATTTGGATTTAAATTATATCTCGCAAAAGCAATTTCATTTAAAGCTTTCTCTTCTGATATCCCTACAAAAAGAGTTGTTCTTGAAGAATTAGTTTTCCCTACCCAACCTTGTATAGGATTTCCACTTCCATCTAAAATAAATTGCATATTAGGGTTTCTTCTATTACCAATGTTTTCACGAATATAGCCCCAAACATAAACTTCACAATCTTTTGCACCAGAATCTGGTAATTCTGAACCAGCCTTTATAGCACTTTGTACTGTTGCACTAACTGTTGGTGGTGGTCCTATTTTATAAACTTCACCATTTATAGTTGTGGTAATAAAAGTCAAAGGATTTGGTTCTGTAATCACAAAATCAAAATGTAATCCCGAATAACCTGTAACTAAATTATTTCCGTTGTGAAGATCTTTCTTTATGGTTCCTTTTAAATGATTTACAAGTAGTTCTCCATGATTTCTAGAAACATGTGCTTTTCCAACAGCTTCAAGATAGCCTACTTTTTTGATGTAAGTAGAATGAACAGATACGTGTAATGGACTGTTGTCAACTTTTTCCCAATATTTTATTAAATTTCCTTTCTTTATTCTATTAAACACATCTGCACTACAATCACCATAATGCTCTAAAAATGTAATTTGTTTACTATTAGTTAATGCTTTAAAACCTTCAATTGCATTATCATAATGAAAGCGTTTCCAATAGTTAACTAAATTATGATTTTCAACAAATTTATCAAAAATAGTCGAACTAGTTGTTCCATATTGATCCAGAAAATCCCATCTTTTAGAATCAGCTATACCTTCAAGCGTTTTTCTTAAATCATCTGACGCATCATAATAGCGTACGATAGCTGTTGTTCTGGCTTGATTAGCCAAAAATTCAAGATTGTTTCTATCGTTAATTTTTTTATTATACAATAATTTCCAATTATCCATTAGTTTTTGAGCATCTCTATCAATTATAGTCAAAGCCGGGATATTATCTCCATATTCAAACATAAAGGCTATTTTCTCCTCTTCATTAAAAGCAGAAATATTGAATATGGATTTGACATTTGGAAAATCATTTTCTAATCTTATTAAAAATCCTGATAAATCATCTCCTAAATTATCAATTTGACTAACAAGTGTTCTGAAGTTGTCAAATGAGGAATGTGGAGGGATACTGTTTCTTAATTTTTTAGTGGCTTTTTTTAACATCCTGCTGGTAATAATATCAGCAGACATAGAGAAAATTTCAACCGCACCAAGCCATAAATCTATATTATCTTTAAACTCTAAACATTCTTGATAACTCTGATATTCAGGATCACTTTCACTAGGAGGTTGTCCTTGAGAATTAAAATATACATCACAAGTACTTGATGCCAACAAGCTATGAGCCATACTCGCAACACCAGAAACAGCTTCAAAAGTATTAAAGAGTCCTTTGAAAGCTCTTATCAAATGTGCAGTTTCTGAAGCTGACAAAGCTGCAGATCCGGGTCTTAACAATCTACCAAAAAGAGATAAATCCTTTAAATGTCTTAATTTGGGTAAATTACCAATTCCTGTAAACGTTAAAACAACATCAAAAATAGTACTAATCGTATTTTTTACATCACTTTTATCCCCAAGGTCATCTACATATTTTAAATAAAATGCAGGTATACAATTATATAATTCTCCTTCGACCGGGGTCTCTTTATTCAATAAATTTAATAAAGGAAGATTGATAATAGTTTCATTAACATCAGAAGGCTTTATTGATAAAGGTTGAAAGAAATTATAAACTCCATAAGGTTGGTATCCATAATCTTTTACCTCTTCTTTTGCTAAGATTTTATTCTCATAAAATTCAAATTTATAATTATCAACATACCATAACAGTTTTTTATCGGATTCATAATTAATTACCAGTGGTGCTGCTGTATAATCTGGAATTTTATCAAAAAAACTAATATCTGGATCAAATACTTTCCATCGACAATTAAAAGGTGTATATATAAAATTATCTAATGCGGTTTGTGCTTTAGCGGGTATTTCATGAAAAGGATTAAACTTGCTTTCTAACCATAAATTATATACTGCCTTAACGAATTGTCCTTGATTACCATTTCCGTCATCATCATAAACAGTTCCATCATTTATTTTAGAATACAGAACCTCATATAAAGTTTCTTTTACAGAATAATCATAAATTGTATTTAAGTATATTAGAAATTTATCTATTTCATCATAATTCAATTCCCCATTGCTCTCATGAGCAATGGAACGGATTAATTTTATTAGAGCTTGTTCTTCATTTAAAGTATTAAAAAACCAATTTCCTATGATCCATTTATTATCAGGATTTAATATTTTTTTTAAGAGATTAATTTTTACATCATAATCCAAATAACTAAGCTCCTCAACTGGAAATAAATTGATGATATAAACAGCAAATTCCTCAATAGCAATTTTGCTATAGTCCTCTTTATAATTCAGAATCCAATATCTAAAATCAATTAGTGCTAATCGCAAACGAGCAAAATACTCTTCAGTATATAATTGATGATACGCTGATTCAATAGTGCCATAAGGCAAATTATATCTATTAGGTAAGTTTATATGTGCCTCAAGAGGGGCATATAATTTATTATCTATCAACCAGATTATAAAATTTGCATCTGAAAATATTTCATTCCAAACATAAATTATCTCAAATATGATTCCTTTTTGCCCATTATCTAATGAAGAAAGTGTATTATTTGGGAGTAGAAATTTTTTGTTGATTATATAATTACCATAATAATTCAAATCATCACTAACTGGCTCACTAATTACCTGTAAATTATTATCTCCACTAGCATGTAATGGCAAATTATTCAAATTAGAGTTTGATGAAATTTCACTAAACAATGCGTATTGATAGTTATATATTAACTTTATTTTTTGATCAGCATCAATCGTAATGAACTTATATTCAAAATATACTTTCATTGTATCATCATAAGAAAAAAATGGCGTAAAACTAAATTTTTTTCCTAGGTCAAGTTTTGTTGCTTCCGTACCTTTTTTATCATTACTTATATAATTGTTTTCCCAAAATTTTTCCTCGGAATAATATCCATTAAAATCCCCAGTTTTAGCATCAAATGCAGCCATATAGGCAGTATCTCCTTTTTTAAATCTTCTAACTCTACCATCTCTATTGATTGAATTACCTTTAATATCAACTTCAGAAATATCATTAAAAAATAAAAGGTTAGGATCTTTTGGATTAAAAATTCCTGAATCACTTATAGCCGATAATGGAACAACTTGTCCATCAAACAACATTACTGCATCTTCCATATTATAGAGATTTATTTAAAGTATAATTAAAATATATTTCTTCTTCCACATACTCACTATACCCCTTAGAAAAATGGTATTTTCGATCCAGAGAGTATATCATTACATCCGTATCGGGAGTTGATAATTCGAGTTTGCCATCGGTATTTTCGGCTACAATGCCCAGGCGGTATTTTTGGTAGCTAATATCTTCAGGGGAAAGCAACTCATTACCATCTTCAAAAAGATCAATTAGGAACAATCGTGGGTTTTTCATATTTGCTGTAATCAAGGCTTTGATGCTCTCGTTTTCTTCTTTCGTAATACCCAGTATAATCTTGTTAGGCGTACTGCCATCAAGGGTTTTGAGTTCCAGTCCGGTGATGGTTTGCGTACTGTCTGTAAACAATTTCAAATTATAGTAATACGGCTCCGCTAAGCTGTAGGTTTTACTCTGAGTTACTGCCCTACTGGCTGAAACGCTGCTTTTAGTATCTGAGGTAATACTTCCAGTAGCAGAAACAGCATTGTTCATTACATCCATGACTTCAGTCAGGTAAGTCACACGGGCTACCGTTGGGGTTTCTTCTATTCCTGTTTCAATCACATCATTAACCGTGAGTGTTTGTACTGCCGAGAGTCCCTGTTGTTTCTTATC
>NZ_AUDK01000039.1 GCF_000425425.1 Flavobacterium daejeonense DSM 17708 | reverse complement strand
AATGTAACCCTCACCGCCACCGATGCCGCCGGAAATACCGATTCCAAAACGGTGGTGCTTACCGCAAAAGACACTACTAATCCCGTTTTAACTCCAGGGGCAAATCAAACAGCTAATACTGCTGCGGGACTTTGTACTGCTTCTATTAATGTGACTAATGCTACTTTCTCCGATAACTGTTCTGGAGCGACACTTACTTATACACTTAACGGAGCAACAACCAAAACATTAACAACTGGACAAGTAGGTACCTTCACTTTCAATAATGGTGTTACAACAATCAATTATACCGTGACCGATGCGGCCGGGAACTTAGTTTCAGGTTCTAAAACGATTACTGTTATCGATAATATCAAACCAACAATAACCCCTCCACCAACTGTTAATATCACTACAAATACAGCATGTACAGCAACCGGAGTTAGTTTGGGTTCACCAATAACATCAGACAATTGTGCCATTGCTTCAGTAACAAATAACCACCCATCAACAACCTATCCATTAGGTAACACAACAGTTATTTGGACTGTAACAGATACTTCAGGGAATACTGCTACTGCTAATCAAATAGTAAGAGTTACCGATAACGTTCCCCCTACGATTAGCTGCCCTGCTAACAAAACAGTTAACACAAGTGCTGACGGAACAGGTGACTGTACTACTACTGTAAACGTTGGCACTCCAACGACTAGCGACAACTGCGGTATTTCTTCTGTTGTTGCCAGAGTTTCCGGAGTTATTATTAATACTAACACTTATCAATTTCCTACCGGAAACACCACTATCAATTGGACGGTAACTGACAATGCCGGTTTAACAGCTTCCTGTGATCAAATTATCATTGTAATAGACGATGAAAATCCAGCAATAAACTGTCCGGCAGATCAGAACGTATTTTTCAATAATAATTGCCAATATAGCTTACAGGATTATACTTCTTTGGCAACTTCATCAGATAACTGCGATAACAACATAACTATTACGCAAAGTCCAGCCGCCGGAACGCTTATCTCTGCTGCACAAACTACTGTAACTTTAACCGCTACAGACGATGCGAACAGAACAAGTAGCTGTACGTTTAAGGTCAATGCAACTGACAATATTCCTCCAACGGCGGTTTGTAAAAACTATACCGCTTATTTAAGCTCCAATGGAACTATAAATGTGGCTGCTTCTAATCTAAATAATGGTTCTTCAGATAATTGCGGAATAGCTAATATGACAGTTACTCCAAATGCCTTCACCTGTAGTAATATTGGAGCAAATAATGTTGTATTTACCGTTTATGATAACGGAGGAAACAACAGTAGTTGTAATGCCGTAATTACCGTTGTTGATAACACTCCTCCAACTGTAATCTGTAAAAACTTTGTGGTGGTAGTCGATGCAATTACCCGTGTTGCCACTATTAAAGCTTCAGATATTGATAATGGTTCAAATGATGCCTGCGGAATTGCTTCCATGAGTGTTTCACCAAATGTATTTGCTGATTCTCCAAACATTTACACCGCCACAACTACTTTGACTGTTACCGATGTAAACGGCAACTCCAGCAGCTGTACAGCAACCGTTACAGTAGAACCACCAAAAAATCTTAATACTTATCTAACAGGTGTCATTGTGAACCCTGTCCCTGATAATCCACAACCACCAAGTGCACTTGTTGAAGTTACTGCCTGCCCGGGTGGATTAACAACTCCTAAAGATATTCAGTTTACCCTACAGGCAATTGGTACCTACAATTTACAAGCCTCACAGGTATTAAATTGGGAATATTCCAATGACAATGGTGAAACCTGGATTACGATACCCAATACTTCTAATCTATTAACCTATACCTTAACCGGATTAACCAGTGATACTTTTGTACGATTAAGAATTACAGATGCAGATGATTCAACGATAATAAAAACATCTGCAGAAGCTTATGCTCGATTTTTACCTCCAGATGAACCTCCTATTATTGTGAGTCATTCGGCACTGGATATTTGTTTAGGCGATTCGGTAACTATTAATGCTGAAAGTTTTTACGATCAACCTGCCGGACAATTTGGTAAAGGAGGTAAATTCAATTATGCCCAACCAGATGGATGGCGTGTAGATGGTTTAGACGGCTATTTCCCTGCAAGTGGTGATAATGGTTCGGAAACAACCTGGAAAGAAACCAATTCAAATAGCAATGCTACCTTTAGTGGAATAAACTATGACACCACTGATAATACCAAGTTTGCCATAGCTCACGGAGTTGCAAATTATACAACCTTAGAAACACCAGTTTTTAGCACTATCGGAATGACCTCAAGTGAAGCAATTTTAAGTTTCAATACCAGTTATTATTTCTGTAACGGAGGATATGGCGAAATCTGGCTTTCTTTTGATTCAGGAAACAGTTATACCGTAAAACTAAACACAAACCAGAATTATGATTTCGATTCAAGAACTGGAGGAACAACAACTTCGGGGGTTAAACTAGCCAAAGGTTCGGGAAATAAATGTATCGGTCGAACAGACCCCAGAAAACTACCGGCAACTTTAAACTTAGGTCAATATGCAGGTCTTTCCGGTTTACGAGTTATGTTCAAATTTTACGGAAGTACAACAAGCTGCGGATCTGTAAGCAGCTCTACTATACCGAATCCTGATAATGTTAACTGTACTACCGGAAATACACTAGCCAGTGGTTGGGCAATTGACGATGTTGGTTTCGCCTTTGCACAGGTTGATGATGAGTTAGAATGGACAGACGAAGACGGTAATGTAATTGCCAAAGGAACTACCGCAACTGTAACCCCTGTAACACCGGGAATCAGAGAATATGGGGTAACTACGCTCGTTAATGGTTGTAGAACCGATAACGATGCCGGAACCAATTTTATCAATGTTAATACCAGTTTGGCTTATGCCGGAGAAGACTATGCTCCTTTAGCCAGTAATTGCGGGGAAAACAGTATCCTACTAAATGCCTACGACAATACTAAAACAGCGGTAACCAATTACAACAAAGGAGCCTGGAAAGCCAATTTATATACTGTACCCGATACTGCATCAGGTGACACCGATTATCTGGGTACCGGAATCACCGGAAGCTGGTCTATTATAAGCGCTACCAGCACTTCCTGTGGTAACTCGGCAACTTTTTCCAGTACAACCGACCCCGACGCAATTTTTACGGCCGATCCGGGAACTTATGTCCTAAGATGGACGCTGACTAATGGTTGTTTTGATGACAAAAACATCACATTTATTGATTGTAAATCCGTTGATTTTGATGGAAATAACGATTATGTTTCTTTTAAAGACAATTATAATCTGACAAGTAATTTTAGTATTGAAACCTGGGTAAAACCTAATGCCGTGAATGGCACACGAACAGTAATTTCCAGAAAAGACACCGGAAACAATACTAAAGGTTATGACTTAAGTATTGTAAATGGTCAGGTACAATTCAATTACTACAATGCTTCGGGGGCTAATTCCATTACAACCGGATCTTATTCCATTGACACCGGCAGATGGTATCATCTCGCAGTTACTTTTGACGGAGCTACTTATAAATTGTATGTGGACGGATTAGAATTAGCGACCAAAAACGGAGCCGCTCCTGCCGCAACCAACAGTACAACGGAAGCCCTTTTAGGTGCAATGGATCAAGCTTCGACTACTATTCCTGTCAATTATTTTTACGGTTGGATGGACGAAGTGAAAATTTGGAACAAAGCTTTAGGAGTCGAACAAATAAGACAAATGATGAATCAGGAAATTGATGCCTCCGGAAGCGATGTTGGTGGTGTTGTCATTCCGTTACGAATTTCCGGCACTGACAATGACAGCAATGGTATTGAAGACAATCCTTTACTATGGAATGACTTGGCCGGATATTATCGTATGAATGTGAATTGCGGAGATTTAACAGCTTACAAAGGCGTTAGCGGAAGATTGCATAACATCAATTCGAGCGAACAACAAACCGCTCCAATTCCTTATACTTCGAGAGTTTCCAATCAAACCTGGGATACTGATAATACCTGGACAAATTATGATGTTTGGGATGTTCCTAACAGCCTTGGGATTAACAATCAGCCAATTGATTGGAATATTGTAAAAACCAATCATAAAATTACGGCTAACAGTCAGGATTTGACTCTTTTAGGACTTGTTGTAATGTCTAATGAATTAATTATTACCAATTCCGGAACACAAAACGAAACGAATCCCGGACATGGTTTATGGATTACCCATTATTTAAAATTAGACGGTAAAATGGATTTGGTAGGCGAATCGCAATTGGTTCAAAAACGTTATAATGCTGCACAATTCAATGAAAGTATTTTTGAAGAAAACAGTACCGGTTACATAGAAAGAGACCAACAAGGAAAACAAAACAGCTTCAATTACAACTATTGGTCATCACCCGTAAGTAACCGAGGAGCTGCTAATAATTCTTCTTATTCGATGGCTACCATTTTAAGAGACGGAACCGATTCGGCCAATCCTAAAACCATCACTTTTGGTGACGGACCTTATTTTGCAGACGGACCACTAACAAGTCCGATTAAAATTAGTAACCGATGGATTTGGACTTACAGTTCTTTAACTCCCGATTCAAATACCCACTGGGATAATTACTGGCAATGGCAATATAAATCCAGTACCGGACTTATTGATGTTGCGGATGGTTTTTCAATGAAAGGTTCAGGAGGTTCTGCTCCAATAGACGCACTACAAAATTATATTTACACCGGAAAACCTAATTCGGGTACAATCAGTAAGTTTATTGCACTTAACCAAACCTATTTAATTGGGAATCCTTATCCGAGTGCTTTGGATGCCGATGAATTTATCAAAGACAACATGAAAGACTGTACCGGTTGCCGCGGTACAGCCAACACTTTTGGAGGAGCTATTTATTTCTGGGATCACTTTGGATTGTCTAATAATCATATTTTAGCTCAATATGAAGGAGGTTATGCCACTTATACATTAACCGGAGGAGTTGCTGCAATTGCAAACGATCCTCTGAATGTTAACAACGGAGCAACAGGTTCTAAAATCCCGCAACGTTATATTCCGGTGGGTCAGGGATTTTTTATCGATGCACCTTCAGGAACCAATGTTCAGGGCGGAACTTTTATATTCCAAAACAGTCAGCGTGCCTTTGTCAGAGAAGCATCCGGAAACTCCATTTTTATGAAAGTGACCAATGACAAAAACAGTATAGCTTCTAAAGAAACGGTTGACAAACGCATGAAAATCCGATTGGGATTTGATTCTCCTATTGGCAGTCACCGTCAAATATTAGTAGGTACCGATCCAAATACCAGCGAACAATTCGACTTTGGTTATGATGCCAGAATGATTGACGTTAAAGAAAATGACATGTTTTGGGAATTAGAAAATCAGCCTTTAATCATTCAGGGAATTCCTGATTTTAACAGCGACAAAACTATTCCTTTGGGAATAAAAATCACTGATACAGGCGAAAGCACTATCAAAATTGACGCTTTGGAAAACATTCCAAATTCGCTCGACATTTATCTTTATGACAATGTTTCTAAAAATTATTTCGATTTACGAAAAGACAATTTTACCATTTCATTACCGGCAGGGGAATACAACAAACGTTTTTCTGTAACATTTGTAAACCAAACAACTTCAACTAGTGAAACTCCGGTAGAAAATGGCATTATTGTTTATTACACCAATGAAAATCAGCTGTTGAATATTAAAAATCACTTTAATGATGTCAACATCCAATCGGTGTCTTTATTCAATATTTTGAAACAAAATATTAACCAATGGAACATTTCGGATGGTAAACAAAGTAGTATTCAAATTCCGATTAAAAACCTGAGTTCGGCTGTTTATCTGGTTCAAATACAAACGGATAAAGGAACTTTTAGCCGAAAAATAATTATTAAATAGCAAATTAACCAAACCCTAAACCCGAAAAACACTTTCATAATTTTTTATGGAAGTGTTTTTTTATTTTCGCTTAATTGTCCATTCAAAATCCATTTCCGAAACGGGTTCACCTTTTTCATTCGTGCCAATAGATTTCAACCAAAAAGTTTGACCTTCCCCGGTTTCAATCGTTTTTTGAATCGCTGTTTCTATCAAATGTGTATTTTGACAAACAAAAGTAATCCTGCCCGTTGCTTTTTTGAGAAACACACTTTTATTCGTTGCAACTAACATGGCAATATTTTGATTGCTTTGCTGAATATGTAACATGACCAAAGCTCCTGTAGATAATTCTGCCGCCATAGCCTGAACTGCAAAATACATGGAACGAAAAGGATTTTGATTTATCCATCGGTATTTTACCGACACCACACATTTTTCAACTGTTATTTCCTTCACCCTTACACCACAAATGTAAGCCGAAGGCAATTTAAACAATAAAAAACGATTGAGTTGAGCTGCGGTAAATTTCATTTTTCCTTTTATTTGAAACTAATGTACAAAATTTTCTACTTGCCTAAACAAACTCCAGATAAGTTAATATTTTGTTAATTTTAAGTACTTTGTAATACATAATACCTGTTTTTAGACATATATTTGTATAAGAAATTACTAGAACCTAAAAAGATGGAAACCAAAAACGACAAAACTATAGCTGCCTTAACCCATTTAAGCGCACTATCTCAGTACCTTATTCCGTTAGGAAATTTTATTTTTCCAATCATTATTTGGAGTAGTAAAAAAGAAAAGTCCGAACTAATAGACTTTCATGGAAAACAAATCATTAATTTTCAGCTTAGTTTATTGGTCTATTCCTTAATTTGTATTTTAATTGCAGTACCTGCCTTTTCGACGGCAATTTTCAGCAGTATGGATTTATCTGAAATTATAAACCGTCACGAATTCTTTTTGAACCATATCGATTGGGCGGCTAACAACATCGCATTAACAATTGGCATTATTAGCATCGTAATTTTTTTTATTTTTAAAATAATTGAAGTTTTTCTAATTATCATTGCCGCAATAAATGCATCAAACGGAGAAAAATACCAGTATCCTTTAACGATTAACTTTATTAAGTAAACATCCTTACATCATGAACATTGAAAACACAAAAGCCCAGATGCGTAAAGGTGTTCTCGAGTTTTGCATCTTATCAGTTTTAAAAAAACAAGATGCCTATACCTCCGAAATATTAGAAACATTAAAAAACGCAAAATTATTAGTCGTGGAAGGAACGATTTATCCTTTGCTCACACGATTAAAAAACGACGGATTATTAACCTATCGTTGGGAAGAATCCACCTCGGGACCACCCCGAAAATATTATGGTTTAACCGAAGACGGTCAAACTTTCTTAGACGAACTTAACAGCACCTGGACCGAATTATCCAATGCTGTAAATCTAATCACAAACCAAAACACAGAGTCATGAACAAAACTGTAAACATAAATCTTGGTGGAATGTTTTTTCATATTGATGAAGACGCATACCAAAAACTTTCGCGCTATTTTGATGCCATAAAACGTTCTTTAAAGAATTCATCCGGTCAGGACGAAATTATCAAAGACATCGAAATCCGTATTGCCGAATTATTGAATGAAAAACAAATTAGCGATAAACATGTAGTAGGTTTAAGAGAAGTTGACGAAATCATCGCTATCATGGGACAACCTGAAGACTACATTATTGAAGATGAACCTAAAGCTTTTGAAAATCAAAATCAAAATACTTCTGTTAATTACAGAAGCAAAAAACTATATCGTGACAGCGATAAAGGAATGATTGGTGGTGTAGCTGCCGGATTAAGTCATTATTTTGGCATTGATGTGGTTTGGATTCGAATTGCCTTAGTATTGCTAATATTTGCCGGAGTTGGAACAGGTTTTATCGCTTATATCATTCTTTGGATTGTAACTCCCGAGGCACGAACCACTTCCGAAAAAATAGCAATGACCGGCGAACCCGTAAATATTTCCAATATCGAAAAAAAAGTTCGCGAAGAATTTGAATTGGTTTCAGATAAAATTAAAAATGCCGATTACGACAAATATGGCAATCAAATCAAAAAAGGTGCGAATCGCGTGGGAAACTCACTTGGGAATTTCATCCTGAGCGTATTAGGAATTATTGCCAAATTTATCGGTGTTCTTTTAATCATTGGTGGTTTGGCAACTTTAACGATTCTGCTAATCGGAATATTTACATTGGGAACCAATAGCTTTATCGATTTTCCCTGGCAGAGTTTTGTAGAAACCGGCAACTTTACCGAATACCCTATTTGGGTTTTCGGTTTGCTAATGTTTTTTGCGGTTGGAATTCCGTTCTTTTTCCTAACCTTATTAGGCTTTAAATTATTGGCTCCCAACTCAAAATCGATTGGCGCAATTGCAAAATATACCTTGCTCGCTATCTGGATTATTGCTGTTGCACTGGCTACTTCTTTAGGAATCAAGCAAGCTTCTGCCTTTGCAATGGACGGGCGCGTAGTTCAAAAAGACCCCCTGAACATCCCGTTACAAGACACTTTGGTAATAAAATTCAAACACAATGATTATTTTTCCAAAGATATTTACGACCGTACCGAATTTAAAATCACCACCGATTCCACCAATAACAATATTATTTATTCGAATGAAGTACGTTTTCGAATCAAAAAGTCAAACGAAAATTACAGCTACATTCAAATCGAAAAAGAAGCCAAAGGAGAATCTTTTGCGGAAGCCAGACAAAATGCCGACCGCATTCGTTACGACTATAAAATCATCGGAAACCAACTGATTTTTGATAATTATCTGTTAACCGATTTGAAAAACAAATTTCGAAACCAACATGTTGAAATCAGCCTATTCCTCACCGAAGGAACGATTTTTAAAGTAGAAGAAAGCGCTCAGGATTATGACCGTTCGGACAACGATTTCTTTGATTTAAATTATGACGCTTACGAACCGGCATACAAAGTTGGACACACTGAAGCCAAATGCCTTAACTGTCCTGACGAAGAAAACGAATCAGAAGAATCAGAAGAACAAAACCTGATAACCGACACCGTTATCAACAACAATACTTCTATTAAAGAATTAAAAATAAACAAAGACGGAATCATAATTAAAACCAAATAATCATGAAAACGCTTCAGTTTAAAAATTACTTTTTGCTTTTCCTGACTGCTTTGGCAATGGGTTCCTGCATGCATTATGAGAAAAATGAAACAGTCAAATATTCCGGAAGTATTAGCAATGAATCCCGACATTTTGACGAATCATTTAACAAAATAAATGTTAGCAATGCCATAACTTTAATTATCGAACAATCTGATAACCCTGAAGTAAGAGTCATTACCAACAAAGGTTTTCATGACGAAATTAACACCAAAGTTAAAAACGGTACTTTGTACGTTTCAGGAAGTTCCAGCAAAACCAGTTTTTCTTTTTTCGGATACAAAAGCAATTTTACCAAAGAAGCTTCTACCAAAAAAGTAATCGTAAAAATCCCAAATATTGAAGAACTGGAAGCCAGCTCGGCTTCAACAATAGAATCCAGAGGAATTTTAAAAGGAAATTATATTAGCCTGAAAGCTTCGAGTGCGAGTAAAATAGACACCAACTTAGAATTTGATGAAATCAATGCCGAAGCCAGTAGCGCCAGCAAAATTCATCTAAAAGGCTTGGCGCTTCATTTGGAAACCAATACTTCCAGCGCGAGTAAAATTGAAGCTGAAGATTTATTGGCAAACACAATAAAAGCTGAAGCTTCAAGTGGTTCTAAAACAAGCATTCATCCTATTGTAAGTCTAAAAGCCGATGCCAGCAGCGGCAGCAAAATGGAATACAACAACACCCCTAAACAAATTGAAAAATCGGCAAGTTCAGGAGCAAGTATCTCAAAAAAATAAAGAAAAACACACCTAAAAAAACAGAAATCGCTCACTTATAGTAAGCGATTTCTTTATATTTGTAAATAACCTAAATAATATTAATTAAATATGAAAAAAATAAGTATTCTACTTGTAGCTTTTTTATCCACAACAATACTATTGGCGCAAAAAAAAGACAAAATAAGCGGTTCGAAAATTGTGACTTCCAAACAAAGAAATATCAAAAATTTCAGCGCTATCGAAATTGAAGATAATATCGAAGCTTCCTTAGAAAGAGGTGAATTTCCGGAGGTTAAAATTGAAGCCGACGACAACCTTATCGACATCATCGATATTGATGTGACCGACAACACCTTACATATTTCAACTTCTAAACGCGTTGTAAAAAGCAAATCACTCAAAGTAAAAATCACTTATACCGCCGAATTAAACACTGTTGTTTCCAAAAATGATGCGGTTATCAGCGCTATTCAGGAAGTCCTTGGTGAAAATTTCACCTTAAAAACTTTCGGTGATTCTAAAGTTTTAATGAATGCCAATATTACAAATTTCGCTTTACAGGCTGACGGAGATTCTAAAATTGAATTAAACCTAAAAAGCAGCAACACCAAAATGGAACTTTCAAAATCAGCCGAACTAAAATCCTTAGTCACAACAACCGATTTAGCTTTAGACATGTATCAAAAAGCCAAGGCTAAAATTGAAGGAGAAGCCAATAGCAGTTTGATTCGTTTAGAAAATAATTCAGAGCTTGATGCCAGTAAATTAGAAATAAAAAGTATCGAATTAATCGCCGAAGGACAAAGTAAAAACAGCGTAAATGCTAAAAAGGACATCGTAATTTCTGCCACTGAAAAATCGGAAACCGAATTATATGGAGATGCAAAAATCGAAATGAATAAATTTACAGACAAAGCTAAACTGTCTAAAAACAAGCTTTAACAACAAACAAAAAAGGCTGTTTCAAATCACGAAACAGCCTTTTTTAATTAATAACAAATTTTATTTTTCAGCTTATTTAGCCGCTAAATATCTCTCCGCATCTAACGCCGCCATACATCCTGTACCCGCAGCAGTAATTGCCTGACGGTACACATGATCAGCAGCATCACCGGCAACAAAAACACCTTCTACGTTCGTTTTAGAAGTTCCAGGCGTGTTGATAATATAACCTGTTTCATCTAAATTTAAGTAATCTTTAAAAATATCGGTATTCGGTTTGTGACCAATAGCCACAAAGAAACCAGTTGCAGGAATATCAAAAACCTCACCCGTAGTTTTGTTTTTAGCTTTGATAGCCTCAACAACATTTCCGTCACCAATAACTTCAACAGTATCATGATTCATCAAAATCTCGATATTCTCGGTTTTACGCACACGTTCTTCCATGATTTTAGAAGCTCTAAATTTATCACTTCTTACCAACATGGTTACTTTTTTACAAAGTTTAGACAAATAATGTGCCTCTTCACAAGCTGAATCCCCTGCTCCTACAATTACTACTTCCTGATTTCTATAGAAAAATCCATCACAAACCGCACAAGCTGAAACTCCACCACCCATTTGTAAATAATGTTGCTCTGATGGTAATCCTAAATATTTTGCCGAAGCTCCTGTAGAAATGATTACAGTTTCACAGTGCAATTCAATCGTATCATTAATCCATACTTTATGAATGTCTCCAGAGAAATCAACTTTAGTTGCCCAACCGTCACGAACATCAGCTCCAAAACGTTGCGCCTGTTGCTGCAACTGAATCATCATTTCAGGACCGGTAACTCCATCAACATAACCCGGAAAATTTTCAACTTCATTAGTAGTTGTCAATTGACCTCCTGGTTGCATTCCTTGGTATAATACTGGATTCATATTAGCTCTGGCAGCATAAATAGCAGCAGTGTAACCCGCAGGACCAGAACCGATAATAAGGCATTTTATTTTTTCGATTGTATCAGACATTTTAATTAAGTTTAAATTTTGAACTGCACAAAAATAAGTTTTTATTATTTGAAAAATCAATTAGTCTGATTAGTTTTTGTTATCCCAACATAGACAAATAAAAAAACCTCCTTGAATTTCAAGAAGGTTTTGTCGGGGTGGCAGAGTTTATTCCGAAAACGGAAATTCGAAGCTGCGACCTTCCCGATTCCATCGGGACGCGATAATAGGTC
>NZ_AUDK01000038.1 GCF_000425425.1 Flavobacterium daejeonense DSM 17708 | reverse complement strand
TGCCTAAATGTCCCTGTTGTAAAATAGGCAATTTACACCGAATAGCGGTTTTTGACCAGCGCGGTCCGCCTGCTTGGTATCTTGGCAGTAGCCAAAATTCCAGTCCCTATGAAAGTTAATTTTATGGGTAAGGGAACTTGTGTCCATAAGTGAAGGAAAACACGCCAAAAAACCACCCCAAATACACCACAAAAAAAAGAGGACACTTAATACTCTTGCTATTCTCTCTCAAAACTTTTCGATAAATCCATAGTGCTGGCGGAATTTCAGCGGTTCCGTTCAACACGAGTTTCATTGTTCGGCTTACAGCCGCAACGAAACTCTAGCTGTTGTGCGTAGTGCTTCTATAAATTTTCTACAAAACATTCAAAAAAAGGTTTCTCTCGATGAATATATTGTAATTGTTCTTTGTTATTGGTAAAATCAGTAATTGATTTATGAGGTACTATTTCATTATCCTTTGAAAGATAGACTCCGCTAATAATATTAGTAACATTTTTAAAATCATAATCATTTGGCAGGTCAAAGAATTCCATATTCCAAGATGTTCCAAAGCTAAGCTTTCTTTTGTCATTAAATTCGGCAACAAAAGCAGTCCAACTCATAGCAGTTTCTCCATGGATTTGTTTAGCCACGTTTGGAGGAATAGCAAATCGACTTTCTTGAACATTTGCTATGTCGTAAATATTTACACAGTTTCCTTTAGTGACAAAAGTCTTTACAATTTCTCTGTAACCTAAACCTTTAGTTTTACTCGCAAAGATACTTTTTCCCGACTGCTCTTCTTTGAATCGTCGTATAGCTAATTCAATCAGTTTTTGTGGATTTCTAAATATAACACAAGGTAAAAACGTTCCGTCTTTTAGAGTGACTGAAGCGCAAAATCCAAGACCATAAATATTGTCTTGAATTGGTTCAATATTTCCTTTTAAAAATTTGATGATTTCTATTTCGGTCATGTTTTTCATAGCATTACGCACAACTTGTATATAGGCGAAACAAACCTTCGCCAATCTACCCAATTTTGGGTGTATATGCGAAGGTTTGTTTCGCTTTTTTGTTTTTCAAATATATTAATTTTTTCTTACAAATCATCAAAAGGACTTTTTATTTGCTGAATGCTTTTGGTACTTACGTGTGTGTATATTTCGGTGGTTTTGCTGCTATTATGTCCTAATAATTCTTGAATGTATCTCAAATCGGTTCCACTTTCTAATAAATGTGTCGCAAAACTGTGTCGCAACCAATGCAATGTCGCAGGTTTTGTAATTCCTGTTTTTTGTAAGGCTTGTTTCAATATGAGTTGCAAACTTCTGACGTCATAAGGTTGTCCCTTTATTTGTCCTTCAAATAAGTATGTTGTAGGTTGGTGTACTTTATAGTATTCTCTTAACATTTCTAAAATTTTTGGCGATAATGGAGCAATGCGGTCTTTTTTTCCTTTGGCGTTTTTGAGTAAAACTAGGTTTCTTTTGGAGTCGATATGAACGGGTTCGAGTGCCAATAATTCGCCACAGCGCAAACCGCAACTATAAATCAGCGAAAGCATCGTTTTGTGTTTGATGTTGCTGTGGGCATTCAAAATCAATTTTATTTCTTCTTTGCTCAGAACGTTTGGTAAAACTTTAGCTCGTTTTGGTCGGTGTATTTTATCAACTTCAATTTTCGTATCTTGAATAGTTTTAAAATAAAGTTTGATTGCATTAGTTATTTGATTTTGATAGGAAGCTGAAAGATTATTTTTCAAAATATAATCGTTATTATAGATAATCACATCTTCGTTTGTAATTTCAGAAATTGGTTTTTCTCTATAAAATACTAAAAATGATTTTAAAGCCTCGCAATAGGTAGTAATAGTGCTTTCGCTATAACGTTTGGAACGCATCCATTGTTGGAATTTTTCTATTTGTACTATTGCTTCTTCCGAAGGAATGGTATGTGATAATGGTATTATTTTAAAACGGATTCTGTTTTCTTCGGTATCCGGAATATGCCAGGCCATAAGTGTCTGACTCCATCTGGCACCGTCAATTTTTTTAATGCGTGCAATTAAATCAGCATTCTTTTGAAAATAAACTGCAATTCTATTTTCTCTATTGTGTTTGATAATTTTGGCGGATCATTTCATAATGAATTGATTTAATGATTTAAAGATAAGGGATTTCAATTTCAATAAGAAAAAAAGGATAATTTTAAATAGGACGGCTATGTGAAGTCACCTTCGCATTCGTACCCTCTACACTCAGTTTATAAAAGTCTTTAAAACAAAAAAAGAATTAAAAATATACTGTATAAATTTTTCTGTTTTTTAGAAAATTTAGTCTTTGATAATCTGGCTAGCACTAGCTTACTTAGAAAATGTTTTTAACTAATTGAATATGAGTTCTTTTGTGTTTTGTTTTGTTGTAAAATTTCATATATTTGAAATACTTAAAAAAATAAATCACTATGGATGAGTCAGTTACTATAACAGAAGAAGACTTGCAAACACGCTCCTCCTATTTGTGTAAAATTGCAAGCGAGAAAAAGTTTAGTTTTGGTTGGGAAGATATGGAAAGCTACTTTGAGCTGTTCATTGAAGAAGAGTCGGGATTGCGGATTTTTGATGAAATTGTATTAGCCAGTGGTGTACCAACCTTAGAAAGGACACATCGGTTTTATGACATTATCGAAAATGAACTGGATAAATACTAGTTTTTTTGCAGCTACAAAAAGAAAACGAGCCATAAAGATTGTTTATGGCTCGTTTTTTTATTTTAAAATTTGATTGATGGTATCCAGTTCTTCTATACTGAAAATAATGTTATCCAGAGCTTTGATGGAATCGGTAATTTGTTCCGGTTTGCTGGAACCAATTAAGACAGAGGTGATTCGCTCGTCGCGCAAGAGCCAGGCGAGTGCCATTTGAGCTAATTTTTGTCCTCTTTGCTGCGCAATTTTATTGAGGGCAATGATTTTTTCCAGTCTTTCAGGAGTAATGTGGTCGGCTTTCAGGAATTGTCCGCTGGTGGCTACTCTGGAATCGGCAGGGATTCCGTTCAAATATTTGTCGGTTAATAATCCCTGTGCCAAAGGTGAAAACGGAATGCAACCCACTTGTTCTTTGCCTAGTAAATCCAAAAGTCCGTCTTCAACCCAGCGTTCAAACATCGAATATTTAGGTTGGTGAATCAGGCAGGGCGTTCCCATTTCTTTTAATAATTGAATGGCTTTTGCAGCTTCTGCCGGACGGTAATTGGAGATACCTACATATAAAGCTTTTCCTTGTTGAACAATTAAATTCAAAGCTGCCATGGTTTCTTCCAAAGGGGTTTCGGGATCCGGACGGTGGTGGTAAAAAATATCCACATAGTCTAAATCCATTCTTTTCAAACTTTGATCCAAACTGGAAACCAAGTATTTTTTAGAACCCCAATCACCATAAGGACCGTCCCACATGGTGTAACCCGCTTTGGAGGAAATAATCATTTCGTCGCGGTAGTTTTTAAAATCTAATTTTAAAATTCGTCCCATGCATTCTTCCGCTGACCCCGGAGGCGGACCATAATTGTTAGCTAAATCAAAATGGGTGATGCCATTATCAAAAGCCGTTTTTATCAGGTTTCTGCTGTTTTCAAAATCGCTGTTCAGTCCGAAGTTGTGCCATAGCCCTAATGAAAAAGCAGAAAGTTTCAATCCGGAGTTACCACATCGGCGGTATTCCATGTTTTCGTATCGGTTGGCTGCCGGGATATAGGTCATTTTTTATTGGTTTTATAAAGTGATTACGAAAATAGTGTATTATTTGTTATTAATGACAAGAATTTCTACGCTTTGATAGTATTGAATGCAAAGAAAGAATAGCCTGGTTGACAGCGAATTTTTTTAGAAATCATATTTTGGGTTTTTGGTTAAGGAATGTATTTTTCAGATAATAAATAATTCTGTTAAAATTTTAAGATATTCTAAAATCAATTATTTATTTTTGATTGAAACCAACGAACCATATAACACTAAGTGTATTTTAATGACTTCAGAAAAGGAATATATTGATTGGGAGCTTGTTGAGAGACTTCAGAATAGTGAAGAAGAAGCTTTAACAAAAATCTATAACAAGTACTGGGAGGTCATGTATTTAGCAGCCTACAATCTTGTTAAAGACCAGTCGGTTTGCGAGGATATTGTTCAGGAAGTCTTTATTTCCTTATGGCAAAGAAGGGAAAAGTTGCAGATAAAAGCGTCCTTAAAAAGTTATTTATATACCAGTACGGTGTATAAGGTGTATGACCATTTTAATAAAAATAAGAAAATGGCAACGGATGAGTTGTTTGATGATTTTGAGAATAAAATAGAAACTTCTAATCCGGAAACCCGATTAATGCATCAGGAATTAATAGGTCATTTAGATGCTGTTATTGAAACTTTGCCCGATAAATGTCGGGAAGTTTATAAGCTCAGCAGAGAAAACATGCTATCCAATAAAGAAATTGCTGAACAGTTAAATATTTCCCAACGCACCGTTGAAGGACATATTTCTAAAGCCCTGAAAATTTTAAAAGAATCGCTCGGAGTAGCGGTTAGTATTGAGTTTGTTTGCTTTTTTTTAAGATAAAAAAAAGGATATGTGAAAAAAAAGTAAATTTTTTTACTAATTGAGCAGGTGTGAAACGTTTTTTTGGAGACTTAGTTATATAGGCACATAAAAAAACGGATCAATGAATGTAAATCCACAACAATATATTTCGGAATTAGTAGCGAAACTTTTGGATGGTTCGATAACCAAAAATGAGTTTGATAAGCTATTACGTTTCTTTTTAAATAATCAGGAAATTGAAAACTGGCCTGATTATTTGGGTTCAAAAGAAGAAGTGAAAGAACGAATCCGTGAAAAAATCCGATTAGGATTGAATTTTGAAAATCAAAAGCCGGTTAAAGTCATTCCGTTCTACAGAAAATCTTTCTTTAAATATGCTGTTGCAGCCTCATTCGTGCTGTTGGTTACTTTTACTACGCTTTTTAAGGAGCAGAAACAGCATGTTGTTCCGGAAATAATTTCTCATAAAATTGAAATTGGTACCGATAAAGCTACTTTGACGTTAGAAGACGGTACAAATGTTATTTTGGGAAATGGAAAAACCTATGCGGATAAAAACCTAAATAGTACAGGCAGGGAATTGTTGTATAAAGAATCAGGAGTTGCTTTGGGTAAAGTAACTTATAACTATTTAACCGTACCCAGAGGAGGGCAGTATTATCTTAAATTGTCCGACGGAACTCAGGTTTGGTTAAATTCCGAATCACAACTGAAATTTCCGACAAGTTTTATAGAAGGAAAAACCAGAGTAGTTGAATTAGTGTATGGAGAAGCTTATTTTGATGTGTCGCCAAGTACTCAAAACAACGGTTCTCATTTTAAGGTTTTTACTAAAAAACAAGTTGTTGAAGTTTTAGGAACGCAGTTTAATATCAAAGCATATAAAGACGAAGCTGCTATTTACACCACATTGGTAGAAGGGAAAGTAATGGTGACTTCAAGGGAGAATGTTGAAAAAATGTTACCGGGTCAGCAATTAATTTGTGATGTTAAGTCACAGGCTTTGACTTTTCATCAGACTGATGTGAGCAATGAAGTTTCATGGAAAAGAGGTGTCTTTAGTTTTGAGAGAAAGTCTTTGAAAGAGATTATGACTGTTTTGTCCCGTTGGTATGATTTTAAAGTAATTTTTACCAAACCCGAAATAGAGAAAAAGGAATTTGTGGGGGTTTTAGGGAGAAATCAAAAAATCGAAGAGATTTTAAATACACTTAAGGAATTTGGAAATATAAAAGATTATGAAATAAAAGATAAAACTATCATTTTAAAATAAAAGAGGAACGAAGTTTTGAAATTTGGCCGTCTCATACTTCGTCCTCTCTACCAGAGTATTAATTAATAATTAACCAACACATTGCAAATTTATGGAAATTAAGTTTACTAACCCCGCTTTCCATCACAGGAGACGATTTTTAAAAATCATTATGAGAACATTTATCCTATTATTGTGCTCGACGGCATTTGGATTTTCGCCCATTACTACTTTTTCGCAGGAAAAGATAGTTATAGAGGCAAATAAAAAAGTAACTGTAGATGAGGTTTTTAAGATTATTAAAAATCAAACGCATTACCACTTTTTGTATCCGGCAGATATTTTTGTTGGAGCTCCGAAAATTCAATTATTAAAAGGAGAAATTGATCTTAGCAATCTATTAAATCAGAGTCTTTCATTGAATAATCTTGATTTTGAGTTGTCTGATAATAATACTATTGTTATCAAAAGGGATGAGACATCGACAAATAATAAATTCTTACAACAGGAAATTGAAATAAAGGGAGTTGTAAAAGATGCTAACAATATGCCTATTCCGGGTGTAAATGTTATGATAAAAGGGACGAATACCTATACTCAAACCGATTTTGACGGGAATTACACTATTACACTAAAAGGAAATAATGTTTTAGTTTTCTCTTTTGTAGGGTATGTTCCTCAGGAAGTTACAGTGGTAAAATCGACTACTATTAATATTATTTTGAAAGAAAATATATCTCAATTAGAAGATGTAGTGGTAATTGGATATGGTACTGTTAAAAAACGCGATTTAACCGGAGCTGTTTCTTCAGTAAAAGGAGATGATATTAAAATGGCACCAGTTACAAGTCCTATAGAGGCCATTCAGGGACGTGTAGCAGGATTGGATATTTCCCGTAATGCCGGAAATACCAGCGGAAAAGTTAATATCTTATTAAGAGGAAATCGTTCTTTGACGGCTAGTAGCGAACCGATTTATATTATCGACGGAATTCAGGGAAATATTAATAATTTGAATCCAAATGATATTGCTTCTATTGATGTCTTGAAAGATGCTTCCTCAACTGCTATTTATGGTTCGGCAGGTGCTAACGGAGTTATTATTATTACCACAAAAACGGCCAAAGAAGGTAGAGTTCAAATAGATTTTGATTCTTATGTAAGTGTTAATAGTAATCCGTCTTTTCCAAGTGCTTTACAAGGAGATGCCTGGTTAAAGTATTTAGAAGAAGGATATCAGGCTACTTATGGAGCTCCTTCAGCTAACAGAGATGCTTTGTTAGGAGGATGGAATTTATCAACCACACGTTTGAATCCATATTTAGATAATGGTAAATATGTGAATTGGGTAGATAAAACCTTTCAAACAGGAATTCAGACAAATAATACCTTGTCTATTCGTGGTGGAAATGAAAAAGTTAAAGCGAGCTTGTCTTTAGGACATAATAGAACGGAAGGTGTTTATCAGGGCGACAATGTAAACGTTTACACAATGCGAAGCGACTTGAGTATTCAGGCGGCTAAATGGGCTAAATTCGGATTGACTTCAGGGATTATTTTTAGAGATCAAAATAATAACAGAAGCCGTGTAAACAAAGCATTTGGAATGGTTCCGCTTGGAGATGTGTATGATGAAAATGGGAACATTAATCAATTTCCTGTAGAAGGAGAGCCGGGAATTGTAAGTGTACTTGCTAATAATATTCCGGGAACTTTATCTAATAGTACAAAGTCGATTAATGTAACAGCTAATCCTTATGCTGAATTTAATTTAGCTAAAGATTTAAGCTTTAAATCAATTTTAGGAATTTCTGTTTCCAATAGTCGTAACGGAATTTTTAATAGTGACCATACTTATTTAATGTTAACCGGTAGTGAAAATGCGATTAGAAATGCGCAGTATAATACTTCTTTGAATTACACCTATTATTGGGAAAATATTTTGAATCATAAGTTGCATATTGGTGAAGATCATAAGTTAGAAACTACTTTGATTACTTCTTATTTTAATAGTCAAAGTGAATCTTCTTTTGCTTATAGTGAGGGCTTTCTTTATGACGGTTTTTCGTTTTATAATTTAGATGCCGGAGTTAATAAACAGGTGAGTAGTGATTTTAGTGAGCTTAAGCGTTTGTCTTTTGCAGGAAGACTAAATTATAGTTTTAAAGACAGGTATTTTTTAACGGGATCTGTTAGATATGACGGGGTATCGCAATTGGCCGAAAAATGGGATGTGTTTCCTGCCGGAGCTTTTGCCTGGAGAATTTCTGATGAAAATTTTATGACTAATGTTAATTGGTTAAATGAGTTGAAATTACGTGTAGGTTATGGAGTTTCGGGTAACTCAAATATAAATGCGTATGCTACCAAATCAGAGACTACTAATGGAAATGATGTTTTGAACCTGGGAGGAGGACAAGTGTTGACTTCTGTACCTACACGAGTAGTGGGGAATGATCTTCTTGGTTGGGAAAAATCATACAATGCTAATATTGGATTGGATTTTGGATTTATGAATAATCGTATTAACGGATCTTTAGAGTTTTATAATACAGATACAAAAGATGTTATTTATTCAAGATCTCTGCCTTCAACTCTTGGAAGTTTTAGTCCAAAACAATTATATGTGCAAAATGGTAATATTGCCAAAATGAATAATAAAGGGGTGGAGTTAACTTTGAATACAGTAAATGTTAAAAAAGGAGATTTTCAGTGGAGTTCCACTTTAACTTTTGCCAGAAATAAAGAGCAGGTTAAAGCAGTTAATTTAGGGCCAAATGTGAATTTAGATGATTTGATTTCATTAGGATTATTTGTTGGTTCTCCTAAAGATGTTTTTTATGATTATAAGAAAGTTGGAATTTGGCAGTTAGGAGAAGAGGCTGATGCCGCTGTTTTTGGTTTGCAACCGGGTGATGTGAAAATTCAAACCGATTTAACTAAAAAAGCTGATGGTGTTTGGGTTGGATTAGATAGTTCCGGTAATGAAGTAGAGTATACAGCGACTAATAAATATGCAATTAGTCTGGCTAAGGATAGAAAAATTTTAGGACATGCTGCGCCTTCCTGGACCGGAGGTTTGTTAAATACATTTAAATATAAAAATTTCGATTTAAGTGTTTTTGCTACAGCGCGTTGGGGGCAAATGATTGATGGGCAGTTGTTAGGTTATTTTGGTTATAGTAGAGTAAATATTTTGGATAATTATAATTATTGGACACCAACTAATCCTACGAATGATTTTCCAAGACCATACGCAGCTGCTCGAACTACAACTTCTCCTTCTGTAGCAGGGCTTAATTATGTAGATGGATCTTTTGTTAAGATTAAAAATATTACATTAGGATACAGAATGCCGGAAAGTGTTACTAAAGCTATTGGAGCTGCAAACTTTAGAGTTTATGGTACAGTTTATAATTCGTTTGTTTTTGCCAAAAGTCATTTGCTAAAAGGAATTGATCCCGAAACTCAAGCTTCAGATTCTTTCCCATTGTACAAACAGTTGGTTTTTGGTTTAAATCTATCATTTTAAATTTTTACAGATGAAAAAAATATTGAATATAAAAAATACAGCACTAGCCATTGTTTTAGTGTTTTTTGCGGCAGCTTGTAATTTGGATGAAACCAATTATTCAACAGCCGATACTGAAATTGCATATCAATCGCCGGAAGGTTTTGAAAGTTTAGTTAATTATGGATATGATGCTTTGTATTATTTCTATGGGAAATTAGACGGAATTGGTCCTCAGGAAATGGGAACTGATTTATGGTGGGCAGAATCGTATTTGGCTGGTTTTGTAAAATACGGAAGTGATTTGTCAACAACGCAAGGGCAAAATCAGGTGTTTTGGCAAGGATTCTATGCGACAATTAATTATGCTAATTTAGCTATTTATTATGCTGATAAAGTTGTGGGTTATACTCAGGCGGAAAGAGAAGCTAAAGTAGCAGAGGCTTATTTTTTAAGAGGGTGGAGTTATTTGCAATTGGTTGAACAATATGGAGCAGTTGTATTGCGTACTTTGCCTTCTACAGTAAATACCGAAGCGGAGAATTTCCCGGTTCGTAGTAGTGAAGAAAAAATCTATGAATTGATTTTGAGTGATTTGGAATTTGCAGCTGCTCATCTTCCGGTTAGTCAGGGTGCAGAAAAAGGACGAGCTTCTAAAAAAGCAGCGTTGGGAATGTTAGCTAAAGCTTATTTGCAAAGAACCCGTTTAGGAGACGAGGCTTTGTATGCTGGAAAAGCTTTAGTGACAGCTAAGGAATTAATTGATAATCAGTCTTCTTATGGATGTGGACTTTGGACCAGTACAGCAACTGAATCTGGCTACAAACAATTATGGGATGGATCAAATAATAAAAACAATAAAGAGTTTTTGTTTTTAGAATCTAATGATGAGGTTAACTTCTTAAATCCGGAATCAAGTAACCGTGGTCGTACCCGTCAATATTATTTAATGGATTTAAAAACCATCGGTGCTGAATGGGGAACTACAGAAAAAAACTGTGCCTGGTACGGTAGGGCAAATGACAGAGGTTTGAAACCAACAAAATATCTTTTGACTGAAATTTTTGAACCGGTAAAAAATCCTGCCGATACCCGTTTTGAAGAAACGTTCTTCACAGAATATTATAATTCCAGATGGGCTGATTATACCATTACACAAAATATGGTTACTAAATATGGTAAAAATCAGTCTTTGGTAGGGCATGTAATTAAAAATACGGCTGGAACTTATACTGCGGGTCAGGTATTTTATGATGGAAGAACAAACTTTTATGGTGTAAATGCATCTGGAAATGTAAATATGGTGGATAATGATATGGATGGTTATCTGGATGGAATTTCAGTATTTACTCCAAATTATGAAATGACGGATGCTGAGAAAAAGGATTTGCCATTTTTGGTTGTAACGCCTAAGGAGCAATTTGAAACGAATAATAAATGGGTTACAGCTGCAAGCGGAACTTTAGGAAGTGCTTATAAAGATTGTTATCCTTCTTTTAGAAAATTCTCTTCTATTCAATGGATTTATAACAATCAAAGATGGTTAGGGGATGTGCCAATTCTTCGTTTAGGAGATGTTTATTTAATTGCGGCCGAGGCAGCGCTTCGTGAAAATAATGACCAAACGACTGCAGCGACTTATATAAATACGCTTCGTAAGCGTGCGGCAGTTACAAGTCGTGAAAATGAAATGGTGGTTGCTCCAAGTGCAGTAACTCTGGATTTTATTTTAAAAGAAAGAGCTCGTGAATTAGCTGGAGAACAAGTGCGTTGGGAAGATTTAAAACGTTTTGGTAAATTAAATAATGCTTATTTAAATGTTACCAATCCTGATATCACCGGATTTGTTGACGGTAAAAATATAGTGAGACCTATTCCTCAGGCATTCTTAGATGCAATTGGTAATGCACAAGAGTTTGGCTCAAATGGATATTAAAAATTAGTGTGTTCAAATTAGTTTGGTTTTTGAAAAATTACCCACCAAGATATTTATACTTTTGGTGAGGTAATTTTTCTTTTTTAAATAAAGAGGAATTTCTTTTTAATAGTTGAGTATTTGACTTTTCTAAAGGAGTCAAAAGTTTTTGTTTAGATAAAAAAGAAAAGTGTAGCAATAAAAAAAGCTTCCTAGAAATGGGAAGCTTTTTTAATAATGAGAACAGTCATATTTCAAATCGTCGGAATCGAGAAGAGCCT
The DNA here is from genome assembly GCF_000425425.1 of Flavobacterium daejeonense DSM 17708. GTDB lineage: Bacteria > Bacteroidota > Bacteroidia > Flavobacteriales > Flavobacteriaceae > Flavobacterium > Flavobacterium daejeonense. The sequence goes on along the minus strand of NZ_AUDK01000038.1, from coordinate 3,575 downwards.
GTGATTTTTGAAATATGCTTTTTGATTTGTAATTGGTGTTTTGTTTTTTTATTTTTTAAAGAGAAAATCTAGATGTGTATTTTTTCAAAATTTTGTATACCGATATGTATACTTATTTTAAAAAATAAATAGTGCAAGTAGGCTAGTAAAAATAGGAGAGAGTCTAGTTTTTGAATTCCATAAAAAAAGCCTCATATTTCTATGAAGCTTTCTTAGTAGCGGGAACAGGACTCGAACCTGTGACCTTCGGGTTATGAGCCCGACGAGCTGCCTACTGCTCTATCCCGCGATGTGCGTTTTGTAATCTCAATAAGGCTACCTAGTAGCGGGAACAGGACTCGAACCTGTGACCTTCGGGTTATGAGCCCGACGAGCTGCCTACTGCTCTATCCCGCGATGTTTCGGGTGCAAAGATACGATTAAATTCCACATTTCCAATGCTAAATTTTAAAAAATCTTTTTATTTCGTCTATTGGCTTGATATGACTACCTTTGCAGCATTAAATTAAATAGAATGACAGCACATAAAGCAGGTTTTGTAAATATTATAGGGAATCCAAACGTTGGGAAATCAACTTTGATGAATGCATTTGTGGGAGAGCGATTGTCTATTATTACTTCTAAAGCGCAAACAACCCGTCACAGAATTCTGGGAATTGTAAATGGGGAAGACTTTCAAATGGTCTTGTCTGATACTCCCGGAATCATTAAGCCGGCGTACGAAATGCAGGAATCGATGATGGATTTTGTGAAATCGGCTTTTGAAGATGCCGATGTGTTGATTTATATGGTTGAAATAGGGGAGCAGGAACTCAAAGACGAAGCTTTCTTTAATAAAATTATACATTCTAAAATTCCGGTTTTATTGTTGTTGAATAAAATCGATAATTCCAATCAGGAACAATTAGAAACACAGGTTTCTTTTTGGAAAGAAAAAGTACCTAATGCCGAAATTTATCCAATTTCTGCTTTGCAAAATTTTAATGTGCCGGAAGTTTTTGACCGCATTATTTCTTTATTGCCGGATTCACCGCCTTATTACCCCAAAGATCAGTTGACCGATAAACCGGAACGTTTTTTTGTGAATGAAATCATTCGTGAAAAAATCTTATTGAATTACAGTAAGGAGATTCCTTACGCTGTGGAAATTGTAACGGAAGAATTTATTGAAACCGACAATATCATCCGAATCCGTTCGGTAATTATGGTGGAGCGCGATACGCAAAAAGGAATTATCATTGGACACAAAGGAGCTGCTTTGAAAAAAGTAGGAGTCGAAGCACGTGAAGATTTAGAGAAATTCTTTGGTAAACAAATTCATATCGAAATGTATGTGAAGGTGAATAAAAACTGGAGAAGTAATGCTAATATGCTGAAACGCTTTGGGTATAATCAAAAATAGTTGATTGGGTTATTCGGTGATTTGTTTATGTGAATGACTGTTGAATCAAGGAATGTCTAGCCCAGATGGAAACGGCATCTTTTTATTTTTTCTTTAAAACATAAAAGATTGTGGTGTCCCGATAGCTATCGGGAAGCTGGAATAGCTCTTAAAAAACATAAAAGCTTAGGGACTTAGAAACTTAGTGACTTAGCCACTTTTTTAACTACCTTTGCAAAAAATTAAAAATACAGTATTTTGGATTTATAATACAAATAAGATTTTGGGAATCTGAAATCTAAGGTCTAAAATCTGAAATAAAAAAAAATAAAGAAATGAACAACATTGTTGCCATTGTAGGAAGACCAAACGTAGGGAAATCGACCCTTTTTAACCGATTAATACAAAGAAGAGAAGCAATTGTAGATTCGGTTTCGGGAGTTACCCGCGACAGAAACTATGGGAAAAGTGAATGGAACGGAAAAGAATTTTCGGTGATTGATACGGGAGGTTATGTACGTGGTTCGGAAGACGTTTTTGAAGGTGAAATTCGCAAACAGGTTGAGTTAGCTATTGACGAAGCTGATGTAATCATTTTTGTGGTGGATGTGGAAGAAGGGATTACACCTATGGATGAAACGGTAGCGAAGTTGTTGCGTAAAGTGACCAAGCCGGTTTTATTAGCCGTAAACAAGGTAGATAACGCCATGCGTGAAAAAGACGCTGTAGAATTTTACAACCTTGGTTTAGGTGATTATTACACTTTTGCCAGCATTTCAGGAAGTGGAACAGGAGATTTATTGGATGCTTTGATTGAAGCATTTCCTGATAAACCGGAAGTGGTTACAGAAGAAAAAGTATTGCCTCGTTTTGCGGTTGTAGGACGGCCTAATGCCGGAAAGTCAAGTTTTATCAATGCCTTAATTGGTAAAGACCGATTTATGGTAACGGACATTGCAGGAACTACCCGAGATGCCATTGATACCAAATTTGACCGTTTTGGTTTCGAATTTAACTTAGTAGATACAGCCGGAATTCGTCGTAAGGCAAAGGTTAAGGAAGATTTAGAATTCTATTCGGTAATGCGTTCGGTACGTGCCATTGAACATGCCGATATTTGTATTTTGGTGATTGATGCAACGCGTGGATTTGAAAGTCAGGATCAGAATATTTTTTGGCTGGCTGTAAAAAACCGAAAAGGAGTGGTGATTTTGGTAAACAAATGGGATTTGGTCGAAAAAGATACGATGTCAACTCGTGATTATGCCGAGAAAATCAAAAAAGAGTTATTGCCATTTACCGATGTGCCTATTCTTTTTGTGTCGGCATTGACCAAACAACGTTTGTTGAAAGCGTTGGAAGCTTCCGTTCAGGTGTTTGAAAACAGAACGCAAAGAATTCCAACTTCTAAATTCAACGAATTCATGTTGAAAGTAATTGAGGCTTATCCGCCGCCGGCAACCAAAGGAAAGTATGTGAAAATTAAATATTGCATGCAATTGCCATCGCCAACACCTCAGTTCGTGTTTTTTGCCAACTTGCCACAGTATGTTAAAGAGCCCTACAAGCGTTATTTAGAAAATAAAATCAGAGAAAATTGGGACTTTGAAGGAGTGCCAATTGATATTTATATTAGAGAGAAATAATACTAAAAACCATTTCATTATTACGAGGTGGTTTTTTTGTTGTACAGCTAGTAAAGCTCAAGATTAGATTCTTGGGCTTTTTTTGTTTTGACGCTGTCCGATTAACAGATTTATTTGTTGTTTGTAGATTTATGTTTTTAAGAATATTATTATATTTGAGAAAATAAAACTATTATAATGGCACAAAGTCATCTATATTTAGATAGATTGAAGTCGTTTTATAGTGTCTATATACTATTTAGCGGTAAGCAACAAAAAATACTGAAATGGAAGAATACAAATACAATGATTTTACATATAAGAAAAACGAAAATTCAAAAGTGGAAATTCAACATAATATTGAAAAACCAAAATATATTTTCAAATTTTATGCTTTAAATGAATTTAGTATTGATGCCTTCACAAACAGTTATTTTTACGCTTCACATCCTTATGACTTAAATGATTACTTAGATAGTTATCCCTTATAAAACAAATAACTACCTGATTGTTATTTTATTACTATAAAATTTAGCTAGAAAGAGATGGTAATAATTGCCGAAAAAGGT
>NZ_AUDK01000037.1 GCF_000425425.1 Flavobacterium daejeonense DSM 17708 | reverse complement strand
ACGGAAAACCAATAGATATTAAAGGCGAAATTTACGATTCCAATAATGAGTTGGTCAGCACTTTTGAAAGTGTGCATGACGGCATGGGAAAAACGCAATTGCTACCCATTGAAGGCAAAAACTATTATGCAAAAATAAAAACGGAAAGCGGATTTGAATTCCAACAGGATTTACCAAAACCATTAAAATTGGGTTATACTTTAAGTTATCGCAATTTTAAAGGGAAAAATATTGTAAGTATTAGTACCAATCCCGAAACTTTAGCCCAAAATCCGAATGCAACTTTGAGTTTAATTTGCAAATTCAGAGGAAACTCTTATTTAGAAACTACGCAAACATTAACAGAAACAACTTTGTCATTTGAATTACCAAAAGACAAAATCCCTGAAGGTATTAACCAAATTACTTTGTTTGACTCGACTATCAAACCCCAAAGTGAACGCTTGGTTTATTTTGAAAAAGAACATGATTTAGAGGTTGAACTTTCGTCTGATAAAGAAATTTATGAACCCAATGAAAAGGCTTTTGTTTATATTTCTTCTACATCGAAAGAAGGTGTAGCAAAATCAGCGAGTTTTTCTTTGAGTGTTACGGATACGAACGGCGTTGATGAAGAAAATTTTGATTCAAATATTTGTTCTTATTTCCTGATGGAATCTGACATTCGGGGAAAAGTACATCATCCAGGCTATTATTTTGATTCCAAAAATCTCAAACGATTGGAACATTTGGATAATTTATTGCTAACGCAAGGCTGGCGAGACTTTGTATGGAAAACAGTTCCAAAATCAAATAATCAAATAGATTATAAAGTAGAAAAAGGAATCAACATTTCAGGAAGAGTGAAGCAAGTTTTTGCTGACAAACCATTGGTAAATAATAATCTGACTTTGGCTTTAATGGGTAAAAAGAGTAACGGAATTTTCAGTGCCGTGACCGATTCTATTGGACGTTTTCAATTTGAAAATCTGGAATTTTCCGGAAAAACAAAAATGTATTTGAATACACGGGATGAAAAAGGGAAATTCAAAGGCGAAATGCTTTTGGATTCAATTGAGCGTTCACCGATGAATGTTTCGTTGCAAAAAGAGACTGTTTTTTTATCAGAATCAACCAATACTTTGGCAGAAAATGTTTTGAAAAAATTCACTGCTTTTGGTGTAAAACCGGAGAATGTTTTGGACGAAGTAGTTGTTAAAGCAAAATATCCTTCCCATATGGTGAAACTTTATGGAGTTCCTGATTATAGCTATAATCTTGATAAAGAAGATAAGGAGTTTACTAATATATTGGATGTTTGGGATAAAGTTCCTAGTCTTTTTGTAGGGCCAACCGGAGTATTAATTCAAGGAGAAAAGGGATATCCTCCACTAATATTAATTGATGGCTATCCGGCGTTGCCCGGAGAATTAGATATGTTGTCTCCTTCGGATGTTCTTAAAGTAGATGTAATAAGAGGTAAATTACTTCATAGCCTTTATATTTTAAGTGGAGAAGCTGTAAATGAAGATGAAGATGAAAAGAAAATTGGTGGTACTATTTCAATTGTTACAACGGGAAAGAGAGGTAATAAACTTAAAGAGTATCCTAATCAAACTATCAAACAAGAACTCGAAGGTTATTACAACGCCCGTACTTTTTATTCACCCAATCCCGAAAATCCTAATCCTGATTTAGATAAAAACTCGGCTTTTAGAAATACCATTTATTGGAATCCGTATGTACATCCGGATAAAGCAGGAAGTACAAGTGTAGAATTTTATAATTCGAAAGTAGAATCCAAAGTAAAAGTCGCTCTGGAAGGAATTACGGGTAGCGGAATTCCGGTGGTGAAACGGCTTTTTTACAGCATTAAAGAATAACTTTTCCTTTTGTGTTAAAAAACAGGATAGTGCAGGTTAGTTAATTGTTCGGAAGTATTTATTTTAGTAAAATTTTCTTACTTGTTTTTTTGCTTTTGAAATAGTTATTGTTATAAAGTCAAAAAAACGAGGAAAATAGAGTAGTGTATAGTTAAAAATAGTTTAATTAATTCTCCGGTTTTTGTATGATAAAAATGGTTTTGAGCAATAAAAATTGCTGTTTTTTTTGTTTTTTTTGGTTGGTAGTATCTGTAGGCTTTGCACAGGGACAAGAAGCCAAAAAGCCGCCCACTATTGAAAAGATTTATCTTCACACAGATCGCGCAAAGTATTTTGCGGGGGAAGATTTGTGGTATAAGGCCTATGACGTTTTGGCTTACAACAACGTGCTGACGGATAACAGTAATATTTTATATGTGGAGTTAATTGCTCCTGATTCCAGAATTATAGCCCGAAATAAAACCAATATTGAAATGGGATTAGGCTACGGCGATTTTCAATTGTCGGATTCACTTGGGGTAAAACCGGGAATGTATCAAATTCGGGCTTATACCAATTGGGATCGAAATTTTGGAGAAGATTTTGTGTTTACCAAAGATATCGAAATCATGGATGCATTTGAGTTGCATTTCAAACCGGAATCGTTGGCAAATCGTCCTGCAGGAAGTGCAGCTGCAAATAATTCTTCTAAAAAAGCAGTACCGGAAAAGGCTGTTGCTCAGAAAGGTTTTTCCGTTGAATTTTTTCCTGAAGGTGGTTCGCTTTTAGAAAATGTAGCCAGTATTGTAGGTTTTAAAGCGGTTGATAGTCAGGGAAATCCGGTAACGGTGAAAGGAGAACTTTTTGATTCGGATAACGAATTAGTCACTGGTTTTTTAAGTCCGCATGATGGTATGGGGAAATTACAGCTAATGCCGATAGCCGGAAAAAGTTATTACGCCAAAATTAAAACGTTTGATGGATCCGAAATCCGAGTGGAGTTACCCAAAGCTTTGAAACAGGGTTATTTGCTGAATTTCAGGGCTATTAAAGGAAGAAATATAGTTACTATAAATACTAATGAAGCTACACTGGTTCAAAATCCTAACAGTGAAGTAACCTTAATTTGTAAATTCAGAGGACTTTCGTATTTGGAAACTACCCAGACTTTGGCAGCAACAAGCTTGTCTTTTGAATTACCAAAAGAGAAAATTCCGGAAGGTATTAGTCAACTTACGTTATACGATAAAGATTTTAAGCCACAAAGCGAGCGTTTGATTTATGTGGAGAAAGACAATGATTTAGAAGTGCAATTAACAGCCGATAAAGAGAATTATCGTTCGAGTGAAAAAACAACGCTTCAGCTGAGTTCCAAATCAAAAACGGGAGAAGCCCGTTCAGCGAGTTTTTCGCTGAGCGTAACCGATATGAATGGAGTTGTGGAAAATAAAGATTATAATTCTAATATCTGTTCTTATTTTTTATTGGAATCGGATATCAGAGGAAAAATAAACAATCCGGCTTATTATTTTGATACGACTAATTTAAAGCGACTAGACTATTTAGATAATTTGCTTTTAACTCAGGGATGGCGCGATTTTATGTGGAAAACAATTCCCGGATTTGGTGAAAATTTAAGCTATAAGGCAGAGAAGGGATTTACAATTTCCGGAAGGGTAAAGCAGCTTTTAGGCGAAAAAGCTAAAGCTAACAGCAGCATGACTTTGGCCTTAATGAACAAAAAACACTTTAATATTTTTGATGCTGTTACGGACGAAAACGGAAGATTTAGGTTTGAAAACATGATGTTTTCAGGCAAAACCAATATGTTTTTGAATACCAGAAATGAAAAAGGAAAGTTTAGAGGCGAAATTGTTCTGGATACTATTGAAATGTTGCCAATGCTGGTTTCGTTTAAAAAAGAACCAATGCGCTGGCCGGATGCGAGCCGTATGCTTGCCGAAAATGTGTTTAAAAAATTTAGTTCATTCGGAATTGTCCAAGACAATATTTTGGACGAAGTTCAAATTGTTTCTAAAAAGAAAAACCAACCAAGTAGCTTATTAGGAATGCCCGATTTTAGTTATACTGTTGACGAAAATTCTCCGGTAGCGAATACTATTTATGATTTGATTCAATTTGCTATTCCCGGGGTAATTGCCACCGAAAATTCAGTGCGATTTATGCGTTATGAGGATTCGCCACTTTTTATTTTAGATGGTTTTCCGGTATATAACGCTACCGATATCGAGGTGGTACAGCTTATTAATATAGAAAGAATCGAAGCAATAAAAAATGCTTCAATCTTATACGGACAAGAAGGAGCAAATGGAGTAATAGCAATTTACACCAAACCGGGAAGTAAAAACACAGCCGAAAAAGAATTGTTTCATTCCATCAAAAAAGAAATTGAAGGGTATTATATGGCACGGGTTTTTTATATGCCTAATCCGGAAAAGCCTAATCCGGAACTGGACGAGAAAGCAGCTGCCAGAAATACCATTTACTGGAATCCTTACGTACATCCGGATAAAACCGGAAACGCAAGTGTGACTTTTGATAATATTGCGATTGATACTAAAGTAAAAGTCAATTTGGAAGGGATTACTGCAGGAGGAATTCCGGTGGTGAAAAAGCTATATTATACGATTACAAAATAGTTAGTTACAGGATGGTTTCTTGCTTTTCTAATTTATTTTAATTTTTCTAATTTTTTTAAATGATGATTAATGAATATTTCTATTAGATTACATTATCAGTTTCTATTTATTGGGATTTTCTTTTTGTTTTCTCCGGTAAATATAGTCGCGCAATTTCAAAATATTAAAAACGATACCTTTTGGAATACTCAGGAAGGTTTGCCAATTTTCAGTCAGGGAGGCGGGATTTTTAAATTCAAAGATCCACAAACCGGAATCGAAAAATATTATTGGTATGGTGTACATTATGAAGAAGCCGAAAAATACCGAAAAGAACCTGTAAAAAAATACGATCATTGTACTTTTAAAGCCGTGAGTTGTTACAGTTCTACGGATTTGGTGAACTGGACTTTTGAAAACAATGTTTTTACTGAGGCTAAAGCTTTTCCGGATGGAAGAAAAACCTGGGTAGGACGCCTGGGAGTGGCTTTTGTAAAGGAAATTAATAAATATGCATTGTTTGTTCAGCACGGTAGTCAGGTGCTTGTGGCCTTAGCGGATTCCCCTGCGTCCGAATTTATTTGGCATCAAAAAATCAATATGGAACCTTGGATTGGAACCACAAACACAGGGGATCAAACCGTTTTTACGGATGATGATGGTAAATCCTACTTGATTTATTCCTACGGAAAAGGTCGCAATAAAATTTATGTTTCTGAAATTGGGGTAGAAAAAGGGAAAGTAGGTATTTTAGATTGTACCAGGATTTTTCAGGGAGAAAGCCGGGAAGGGAATTGTATGTTTAAGTACAAAAATAAGTACTACATGGCAGCTTCTAATATTTATGGTTGGGATTCATCATTTGCGTATTACTTAGTTTCTGATGACATTCGCGGACCTTATTTTCCAACAAATGATATGCAAATTATGGAAGGCTGTGAGGAAGATTATGCGCATGTAACACAAACCGGCTTTTTTTATACTTTGAAAAGAAATAATACAGAAACCGTATTGTATTGTGGCGATCGCTGGGCTGATTTTGCAGGTAATGGTTTGGGGTATAACCAATGGTTTCCGCTTTCGTTTAACGGGGATAAGCCTTATTTTAATTCGTTAAGTTCTTGGAATTTAAATGAAAAAACGGGAGAGTGGAATGTTGCTAAAGACAATAATTATGTCAAAAACGGCAGTTTTGAAGCCGATCGAAATAAGATTCCGAGTAATTTTAAACCGGTTCAGGAACAATTATTAGGATGGAAAACGGTAGCAATTAAGGGAAATCCGATTGCAGTAAAGAGTGAAATTTCACCACAACTGAATTATTTTAATACTGAAGAAGACCGAACAGTAGTTATAGGCGAAAAAAGTCTGAATATTTCAGATAAAGTAGATTTCACCAGAGAAATTTCTCAGCAAATTAGTTCGTCTCCTTTTGTGATTTTAGAAGATGGTTTATATATTTTAACGGCAAAAATTAAAAACTCTCAGGGGTTTAAAACTCTAAAAATGTTTGCTAAAAGTGGTGAAAATGTTTTAGAGCATGAAATTGAAAGTGAAAATTCTTCCTGGGGAAGCATTCAAATTGAAAATGTTATCGTAAAAAATGGAAAACTAACTATTGGTTTTTATGCTGATGGATTGGCAAATGCTCATTGTTTAGTGGATGATGTGACTTTGGTAAAGCAATAAAACGGCTATACGCAATTAATTTACACAACACAGATTGAACGGATTAGACAGATTAGTACCGTTTTTTAGAGCTTAGTGTCCTTTGCGAAAAACTTTTTGCGCACTTTGCGGTCAAAATCATCCCGCAAGGTTGTACCTTTGCAGCTCAGAAAAAAGTAGAAAATGCTAAAAATAGGAAAATACAATAATTTAACCATATTGCGTGACACTAAAGTGGGTTTGTTTTTAGGCGATCCGGAAAATGATCCCGAAGGAATTCACGATGTGCTTTTGCCGAATAAATATGTTCCAAACGAATTTGAAATTGGCGAAGAAATCGTGGTTTTTGTTTATTTAGATCACGAACAACGTCCGGTGGCGACAACTTTGGAGCCTTATATTTTATTGAATGAATTTGCTCTTTTGCGTGTGAATTATGTCAATAAAATCGGAGCCTTTATGGATTGGGGAATGGAGAAAGATATTCTGGTTCCTTTTAAAGAACAAGCCCGTCCGATGGAAAAAGGAAAGCGCTATTTGGTTTATCTTTATATGGATCCAAAAACCAACCGATTGGTCGCTTCCAGTAAAACCAATCAGTTTTTGAGTAATGAAGAAATTGCGTTGGAAAAAGGAGAGGAAGTTGATTTGATTGTGTCTCATATTACCGAAATAGGGATTAATGTGATTATCAACGAAAAACACAAAGGGCTTCTATACAAAGATGAGGTGTATGACGATAGTATCCGTACCGGAGACCGAATGCGCGGTTATATCAAAAACATCCGTCCGGATCATAAGATTGATGTGGCTTTGCAAAAGCAGGGCTATGAATCAGTAGAACCAAATGCCGAGAAAATTTTGGACGAATTAAGAGCGAGTCGCGGGTTTCTACGATTGAATGACAATTCGCATCCGGAAGATATTAAAACGGTTCTCAAAATGAGTAAAAAGACTTTTAAGAAAGCGATTGGCGCTTTGTACAAAGAAAAATTAATCGAAATTAAAGAAGACGGAATTTATCTCGTTAAAGCATAAAAAAAAGAAAGACTAATCCTGATGGTTAGTCTTTCTCTTTTTATAAGCTCTCTTATTTTTGGACAACTTATAATATGTTTTACAATGGGAAACTATTTAGTTTCGCGTTAATCGTTCTTTCTTTATCTTTTTTAACCTCTAAATGCTATTTCGAATTTCATTTGGCATTAAGAACCGTTGGTTTAAAAAGTTTCTTTGGATTTTACCTGTTTATTTTAATGATTTTCATCTCGGTATAGTAATCCAATTAGGTAACCTTTGGTGCTACTTTGAATAAATTCTGATAAAATTTAGTGCTTCCCGTTTGGGCTCTTTTTTTTTGTATTTCATATTTAGTAACGTTTCAAAAAGAGTGATAAAGCTTGTTGTTTGTTTCAATATTCTTTTTTTAAGTTAATAAATCAGTGAAGTACTCGCTGACTAGTTTGTATTGTAAATATTTCCACCAATCCCAGAACTAATCATGTCTAAAATTAATAAAAAAAAGTTTTTAGTAACAGAAAAAAAACGACTAATTGTTGAATTTTAACATTTTAAACGGATTAACGAGAGAAGGATTACCGTGGGAATAAATAAGAGCTAAAGCAGTTAAACCGTCTTTTTTTTAGGCAAAATATAGGATAGTTAGATAAAGTGTAAAAAATGATTTAATTTTACCCTATAATAATTTAAACCCATTAAAATGGATTGGATCACTGCCAAAGAATATGAAGATATCACTTATAAAAAATGCAACGGAGTTGCCAGAATTGCTTTTAACAGACCTAATGTTAGAAATGCTTTTCGTCCTAAAACCACTTCAGAATTATTAGATGCCTTTCACGATGCCCAGGAAGATACTTCCATTGGTGTAGTATTGCTTTCTGCTGAAGGGCCAAGTACCAAAGACGGGGTTTGGTCTTTTTGTAGCGGAGGCGATCAAAAAGCACGCGGTCATCAGGGGTATGTTGGAGAAGATGGTTACCATCGTTTGAATATTTTAGATGTACAACGATTGATTCGTTTTATGCCAAAGGCTGTTATTGCGGTTGTTCCGGGATGGGCTGTTGGTGGCGGACACAGTTTGCACGTAGTTTGTGACATGACCTTAGCCAGTAAAGAACACGCTATTTTTAAACAAACCGATGCCGATGTAACCAGTTTTGACGGAGGTTATGGTTCGGCGTATCTGGCTAAAATGGTAGGACAGAAAAAAGCCCGCGAAATTTTCTTCTTAGGACGTAATTATTCTGCTCAGGAAGCGTTTGAAATGGGTATGGTTAATGCCGTTGTGCCTCATGACGAATTAGAAGCGACTGCTTACGAATGGGCTCAGGAAATTTTGGCTAAATCACCAACCTCTATCAAAATGCTGAAATTTGCGATGAATTTGACAGATGATGGAATGGTAGGGCAACAGGTTTTTGCCGGCGAAGCTACCCGATTAGCTTATATGACCGAAGAGGCTAAAGAAGGAAGAAATGCCTTTCTTGAAAAAAGAAAGCCTAACTTTGAAAAGAAATGGTTACCATAGTTCAGTAAGCAGTATACAGTTCTCAGTGAACAGATTCAAAAAAGTAACGATGAAACAGAATGCTTTGTAACTTAGAAACTTTGTTACTTTGCGACTAAAATAAATAAAATGAAACACTGGATTGAAGCCGCAAGATTGCGCACCTTACCTTTGTCTGTATCAGGAATTATAGTAGGAAGTATGTATGCATTGGCACATCCTACCGATGAAATATTAACACCAACAGAAGTATTTAACTGGCGTCTTTTTGGGTTTGCGATTCTGACTACTTTAGGATTGCAAATTTTGTCCAATTTTGCCAACGATTACGGCGACGGTATGAAAGGAACTGATAATGAAGACCGTATTGGTCCCAAAAGGGCGATACAAAGCGGAGTGATTACACCGGCAGCTATGAAACGCGCTATAATTATTACTTCGTTTTTAACTTTTCTTTCGGCGATGGCATTGATTTATTATGCTTTTGGCTACCAACATTTATTTTATTCCGTTTTCTATTTGATTTTGGGAATTTTGGCCATTTTATCGGCTATTCGTTATACAGTAGGAAATACCGCTTATGGTTATCGCGGTTATGGTGATTTGTTCGTGTTCGTGTTTTTCGGATTAGTCAGTACTTTAGGAGTGAATTTCCTGTATTCCAAACAACTCGATTTTGTGTTGGTTTTACCGGCAATGGCCATCGGATTTTTGAGTGTTGGTGTTTTGAACTTAAACAATATGCGCGATGAAGTTTCGGATAAAAAAGTAGGTAAGAATACTATTGTTGTAAAAATTGGGGGCGAAAAAGCTAAAAAATACCATTATTTTTTAATCATTGGTGCTATGGTTTTGGTCTTGCTTTTTGCGGTAATTAGCGAATTTAAATTTGATCAATACCTGTTTTTATTAGCTTACATACCTTTGACTAAACATTTAATTACGGTTTCTAAAAATCAGGAACCAAGAGATTTAGATCCGGAATTGAAAAGAGTAGCCTTGAGTACTTTTTTACTATGTATTTTGTTGTCGATATGCATGATTTCATTGCTTTCAGACATTTTTGTTAATTTGTTTTTAGGAGGAAGATAAAATCTTGGTTTGTGGTTTTTAGTTGATTGTTGGTGGTTAAATTATGTTTGTAATTTAAATTTATCTGCTGAATCTGCGTACTAATTAAACATAAAAATTATGAAAATTACCTATTACGGACATGCGACTTTAGGAATTAAAGTAGGAGGAAAACACCTTATTGTAGATCCTTTTATTTCTGGTAATCCTTTGGCGGAGCATATCGATATTAATGAGTTAAAAGCAGATTATATTTTGCTTACACATGCCCACGGCGACCATATTTTGGACATAGAAGCCATTGCGAAACGCACCGGAGCAGTTATTGTTTCTAATGCCGAAATTGCGGGTTATTATGCGGCTAAAGGTTTTCAGGCGCACCCGATGAATCACGGCGGAAGTTGGAATTTTGATTTCGGAAAGGTAAAATATGTAACGGCTATTCACTCCAGTTCCTTTCCTGACGGAGCTTACGGTGGAAATCCGGGCGGATTTGTCATCGAAGGTGAACATAAAAATATCTACATTGCCGGAGATACCGCTTTGACGATGGATATGAAGTTGATTCCGTTGCGAACGAAATTGGATTTGGCGATTTTTCCAATCGGAGACAATTTCACGATGGATGTTCAGGATGCTATTTTAGCCTCTGATTTTGTGGAATGCGACAAGGTTTTGGGTTATCATTATGATACTTTTGGTTACATTAAAATAGATCATAAAGAAGCAATTCAGCAATTTTTTGATAAAGGCAAAGACTTGATGCTTTTAGAAATAGGCGATAGTATCGAATTGTAAAAAAAAAGAAATTATTCCTGTCTTATTTAAGGGTGAGAGGTTAATTAGATTCAGTTAATAAGAACTATTTTGTGAAAAAAATAATTTTAGGGCTATTGATTAGTCTTTTTTATCAGGTTACATTGGCCCAAAAAACGGGTTATTGGGATAAAGAAAGAGCGACTTATAAAGAGATTGTGGTCTCAGCCAGAGACCGTATTGTGGTTGAAACCGATGATTTTCCGGCAGGAACAACCGAATTAATTTACCGCATCACTTTGTTAGATGATAATCAGCAAATGGCGGGCAGTTTGGTTTCGGTATTAAAATCTATTCCGGATCCGTCAGGAATCAGTCAGGGTTCAGCGGGAGCTGTTTTTTTGTTGTCTAAAATTTCAGGGGAAGATAAGTGTAAATATGCTATTTTTTCAACTAAAGAATTAGGGAAATCCTATGTAAAAGAAGGTACAACTGCCGATGCCTGTTTGGTTCAAAGTACCGCTTTAAGCAAAGATGCCAAGCGACTTTCGATAGAGAAATCCAGTTGTATCAAAGTTAATACGGCTAAGTTGTTTTTTGGTTTCGAAAGTTCCAATTGGATAATGAAGCAAAAAATTGTGCTGGAAGTTGTGCCTTGGGTAGATGCTAAATTAAGCAGAGGTTGGGCTTTGGAAAACCGAAAAAATATCATTAGTCAATGTAAAACTTCTGCATTGGCTAGAAAAATGGCAAATTCAGACGATTTTTGCGTTTGTATTGGTGATAAAATTCAAAAAGAATATACTTTTAAGGAATTCCAAAAATTGCTACCTATGGAGCAAGCAAAGGCATATAAGGATTTTGGAGCGAGTTGTTTTGAAGAAACCGGTATTTCAAAAACAGTTTTTAATGATTTAAGGACAAAAGCTTCAAAAGAGATTAAAACTGCCGATTATGGAGCTGCAATTAAAAGTTATACTGAAATTGTAATTCAAAAGAAAGCAACTGCTTTAGATTACGCCAATCTGGGATATGCTTATTTGTTGACCAAACAATACGGAAAAGCGATTAAATCGCTAAAAGAAGGCGAAAAACTAGATGATGCGGAGTTGTTTGTGAAATTGAATTTAGCGCACGCTTATTTGCTAAATGGCGAATATGTAAAAGCAAAAACAATCTATAAAACGTACCAAAATCAAAACGTAACTGACAAGGTGAGTTGGACTCAAAAAATCAAAGACGATTATCAGGCTTTTGCGAAAGCAGGAATCCAAAATGAGGATTTTGAAAGGGTTTTGAAGATGTTAGGGAAATAATAAAATTAAACCATTAAGGAGTTAAGAGAATTAAGTTTTTTTACTTGTTATTAATAAATTGTATTAAAATCTTAGCGAATCTCTGCGAAAAACTTAGTGTCCTTTGCGGTAAAAACTCAATCCTGAAAACATGAAAGCAACTTATCATAAATACATTCTTAATTTCAAACGCCCCTCAGGAACTTCCCGCGGCGTTATGACTGAGAAAGAAACATGGTTTATTGTTTTGGAACAAGACGGTAAAAAAGGAATAGGAGAGTGTGGAATTTTAAGAGGTTTAAGTGCGGATGATCGTCTGGATTATGAAGAAAAATTGCAATGGACCTGCGCTAATATTCATTTGGGTAAAGATACATTGTGGGAAGCGTTAATTGAATTTCCTTCCATACAGTTTGGAGTTGAAATGGCTTTTCTTTCTTTGGAGAGTGAAACACCTTTTTTACTCTTTCCATCGGCGTTTGCTCAGGGTGAAAAATCAATTGAAATAAACGGTTTAATCTGGATGGGAGAAGGGGCCTTTATGAAGCAGCAGATCGAAGAAAAACTGGCTCAGGGTTTTCGTTGTGTGAAACTCAAAATTGGAGCAATAGATTTTGGAAGAGAATTGGAATTATTGCAATTTATTCGTCAAAATTTTACTCCTGAGCAAGTGGAAATCAGGGTAGATGCTAATGGGGCTTTTGGTTTAAATGAAGCTTTAGATAAATTAAATAAACTGTCTGGTTTTGAATTACATAGTATAGAGCAACCAATTCAAAAAAACAATACTGACAGGATGGCAGAGTTATGCAAAACACCCTCTTTTCCTATTGCGTTAGACGAAGAGCTTATAGGTGTGTTTTCTTTTGAAGAAAAAAAACAATTACTGCAAAAAATTAAACCTCAATACATCATTTTGAAACCGAGTTTTGTAGGTGGTTTCAAAGGGGCACAGGAGTGGATTACATTGGCGGAAAAATACCAAATTGGCTGGTGGATTACTTCGGCTTTGGAGAGTAATATTGGTTTAAATGCCATTGCACAATGGACCTATACTTTGCAAAATCCAATGCCGCAGGGTTTGGGAACCGGAGCGCTTTATACCAATAATTTTGAATCTCCGCTTCAGGTTTCAGCAGGGCAATTGTGGTATCAAAAAGATAAAGATTGGGTGTTTGATTTTGACCAATTATAATTAGAAATCTTAAGTTTTAGAGATTAAAAGCAGTTGTGTATTTGTTATTTGATAATGCAAATGAGCTTTGAATGTGGTCAATGTCAGGAATGTCAGAAAGTCTGTGAAGCACAAATTTTAGGTAAGATTCCATATTCTGCATGACTACTTTTACTAAAAAATGATAATTTTCCCCAATGTGATACACTTCCATTACTTCGGGAATTTTATTCATTTCTCTGATAAAATCGGCTACATGTATAGTGTTGTGGTTTTTGATGGAAATAGAGGTAAACATATTAACTTTTGATCTGTTTTTTTTGGGTTAAAGTAAGTAAGTGTATTTGTTTATGAATCAGTGTTTTTTAGTTCGAAGAACACGTTCTAAATTGAAGCAGAGGTTATACCACGATTATCAGCTAATGTCTTTGTGGTGATTTTCCAGTCTTTTTGTAGAATATTTATATTTTTTTATTGATGGTATCAAGGTTAAGTGATATTTGTAGAAAAAGATAAAGTGATATGAATATTTCAATGTTTTAAAATAGCTTTTTTATAGTTGCTTTTTTGTTTGCAAATTTTCTTTAAAATGCTTAATTTGTAGAGGCTTACGATATTTAAAATCGTTTTTGGGTAAAATTAAGGAAGCAGTACCTAAGATTGTTTTTGAATGGAATTACTGGCGTGTCCATTTTTAAAGATGCTTCTCAAACTATTTTAATGCCTTAAATCGAATTAGAAAACAACAGTCCGACAGCCATAATATTACCAAAAAGACACTTGAACTTTCTATCAGTGAACTGATGAATTGATTTTTTCTTCTCAATCAAAAAACAAATAGTGATTTAAATCTTAAATGCTATGCCAATATATCACACCTTAGGAAACATACCTCATAAAAGACACACTGTCTTTGAAAAAGAAAATGGAGGCTATTATTACGAACAGTTGTTTGGAACCATAGGTTTTGAGGGAATGTCCTCGCTGTTGTATCATGTTCACCGACCAACCATGGTGAAAGCAATGCTTGGCTCAAAATCGATTACTCCAAAAATTGCCGAAAAAACCAATACGCTTTCCAGATGTTTTATTGGTTTTAATGTGGCCCCCGAAAAAGATTATTTAAATAGCCGAAAAGCTATTTTGGTCAATCAGGATTGTCAAATTGAGTTGGCAGCTCCGCAATCTTCAATGGATGATTATTTTTATAAAAATGCCGATGAAGATGAATTATTATTTGTGCATTTGGGAAAAGGAGTACTGAAAACTTTATTTGGAAATCTGGAATTTTCTCCGGGGGATTATCTTTTAATACCAAGAGGTGTAATTTATCAAATTCACTTTGAAACCGCCGAAAATCGCTTGTTTATAGTCACTTCACATCGACCAATTTATACCCCAAAGCGTTATAGAAATTGGTTTGGTCAACTTTTGGAACATGCGCCTTATTGCGAAAGAGATATTCGCAAACCCAAAGATTTGGAAACCCATGACGAGTTGGGTGATTTTACAATTATGGTAAAAAAACAAGGAATGTTGTATGAATACATTTATGCTTCGCATCCTTTTGATGTTGTGGGCTGGGATGGCTACAATTATCCTTATGCCTTTTCCATTCATGATTTTGAGTCAATAACAGGTCGGGTACATCAGCCGCCACCAGTGCATCAAACTTTTGAAACAGATGTCTTTGTGGTATGTTCCTTCTGTCCAAGATTGTATGATTATCATCCGCAGGCTGTTCCGGCACCTTATAATCACAGTAATATCGATTCTGACGAAGTTTTGTACTATGTGGATGGTGATTTTATGAGTCGTAATCATATCGAAAAAGGCTATATGAGTTTGCATCCATCCGGAATTCCTCATGGACCGCATCCGGGAGCTATGGAGCGTAGTATTGGTCAAAAAGAAACCGCCGAACTGGCTGTAATGGTGGATACATTCAAACCTTTGATGGTCACTGAATATGCTTATTCGCTGGAATTGCCGGATTATTATAAATCATGGCTGGAATAATTTAAAGATTAAAAATTTTAGAAAATAATGGAAATAGAAAAGATATTTAAAGAAGCACAGGATTTTTTACCAATTAATGGAACCGATTATATTGAAATGTATGTGGGTAATGCCCAGCAAGCGGCTTATTTTTATCGTTCGGCTTTTGGTTTTCAGTTAAAAGCCTATTCCGGATTGGAAACTGGAAATAAAACTACTGTTTCTTATGTTTTGGAACAAGATAAAATCAGATTGGTGTTGACTTCTTCTTTGGTGAAAGATGGACCAGTCAATGCTTTTGTAAACGCTCATGGCGATGGAGTAAAAGTTGTAGCACTTTGGGTGGACGATGCAACCAAAGCCTGGGAAGAAACTACTTCACGTGGGGCAGAATCTTATTTTGAACCCAAAACGGTTTCGGATGAAAATGGTTCGGTGGTTTTTTCAGGAATTCATACTTATGGTGAAACGGTTCATGTTTTTGTAGAACGTTCGACTTACAATGGTGTTTTTCTTCCTGGTTTTAAAGCAATTTCCGATGGTTTTAAGACTGAATCAATTGGACTGAAATATGTAGATCATATTGTTGGAAATGTAAAATTGGGCGAAATGAACAAATGGTGCCAATTTTACGAAAAAGTGATGGGTTTCACCCAATTGGTTTCTTTTGATGATAAGGATATTTCTACCGAATATTCGGCTTTGATGAGTAAGGTGATGAGTAATGGGAATGGTAGAATCAAATTTCCAATAAACGAACCAGCTCAGGGGAAACGCAAATCACAAATTGAGGAATACATTGAATTTTACAATGATGCAGGTGTACAGCATATTGCAGTTGCGACTGACGATATTATTCATACGGTTTCAGAATTAAGACGTCGTGGCGTTCAATTCTTGAATGTTCCCGGAGTTTATTATGATACCGTAACCGAAAGAGTAGGTGAAATCGATGAAGACATGAAACGTCTTAAAGAACTGAATATTTTGATTGACAGAGATGATGAAGGTTATTTGTTGCAAATTTTCACGAAGCCATTGGTAACGCGGCCAACACTTTTTTTCGAAATTATTCAAAGAAAAGGAGCGCAGTCTTTTGGAAAAGGAAACTTCAAAGCTTTGTTTGAAGCAATTGAAAGAGAGCAGGAATTAAGAGGAACTTTATAGCATTAGAATATGAATCAATCAAAAAGTTGGATTGAAATCCCCGAAAATTCAGATTTTACATTAGCCAATATTCCATTTGGAGTTTATTCTAATGGAGAAGGACATTTTGCCGTGGCGACAGCCATAGGTGAGTATGTTGTGGATTTGGATATGTTGCATAAAGCGGGTTATTTTGGTCTTATGGAATTGCCTTCAAATATTTTCAAAAATCGTTTTTTAAATCCTTTTATTGCTTTAGGAAAAGAAAAAACCAATGCGGTTCGAAAACATATTCAGGAATTATTTACTAAAGGAAGTACTTTAGAAAATGATGGTAAATATCTTGTAAATGTGTTACATAAGCAGCAAGATGTAAAAATGCTTTTGCCTGTAAAAATTGGGAACTATACTGATTTTTATTCAAGTAAAGAACATGCTGCCAATGTGGGGATAATGTTTCGTGATCCCGAAAATGCTTTGTTACCTAATTGGCTTCACATGCCGGTTGGTTATCACGGCAGGGCTTCTTCGATAGTGGTGAGCGAAACTCCAATTCACAGACCAAATGGACAAATCAAAGATCCAGCTAAAGACAAACCCGATTTTGGCTCCTCAAAACGATTGGATTTCGAACTGGAAATGGCCTTTGTAATTGGAAAAGAAACACAGTTGGGAGATATGGTTTCGGTCAATAATGCGGAAGACTATATTTTTGGGATGATGTTGTTCAATGATTGGTCAGCTCGTGATATTCAAGTTTGGGAATACGTTCCTCTGGGGCCTTTTTTGGGGAAAAATTTTGCTTCTTCTGTTTCTCCCTGGATAGTAACTATGGAAGCTTTGGAGCCATTTAGAACGAATGCGCCGGAACAAACTGTTGAAGTGTTGCCTTATCTTAAAGAAAAGCAAAGAACAACTTTTGATATCCAATTGGAAGTAGCTATTGCAACAAAAGATGCAAAAGAAACAGTAGTTTGTCAATCCAATTTTAAGTATTTGTATTGGACCATGCCACAGCAATTGGCGCATCATACGATTAATGGCTGTAATATAGAAATAGGCGATATGTATGCGTCTGGAACAATAAGTGGGACAACTCCTGAAAGTTTTGGTTCGATGTTGGAATTAGCCTGGAAAGGAACAAAACCGCTTCAATTAGCAGATGGAAGTACGAGAGTTTTTATTCAGGATGGCGATAAAGTAATTATGAGAGGACATGCCGGACAAGGGGCTCAAAGAGTAGGTTTTGGTAGTGTTCGAACTGAAGTTTTGCCAGCAAAAAATATAGTATTATGAGCGTTTTTAATCCCAAAGAGCTAGCCACTCACGAATTTCATCAAATTTTGTTGGGAACAGTTATACCCAGGCCAATTGCCTTGGCGAGTACCGTGGATGCCAATGGAAATGTGAATTTAAGTCCGTTCAGTTTTTTTAACTGTTTCAGTGCCAATCCGCCAATTTTGGTGTTTTCTCCGGCGAGGAGAGTTCGAAACAATACCACCAAGCATACTTTGGAAAATATTTTAGAAACCAAAGAAGTGGTGATTAATATCGTAAATTATGCGATGGTGGAACAAACTTCTTTGTCCAGTGTCGAATTTGATAAAGGAATAGATGAATTTGTCAAATCGGGATTGACAGCCGTGCAATCAAAGCTTGTTACACCGCCAAGGGTAAAAGAATCACCCGTTGCATTTGAATGTAAGGTGAACGAGGTAATTCCGCTAGGAAAGCAGGGTGGAGCAGGACATTTGGTGATTTGCGAGGTACTTTTGGTTCATGTTGATGATGCAATTTTTGATAACAACAATGTTATTTTGCCCAAAAAGCTTGATGCAGTTGCCAGGCTGGGAGGAGATTGGTATTGCAGAGTCAATGAGCAAAGTTTGTTTAAAGTGCCTAAACCCGGAACTAAGCTGGCTGTAGGTTTTGAGAAATTACCGGAATCTTTGCTTAAAAGTGAAATACTTAACGGAAATCATTTGGCACGAATGGCTTCGGTAGAAACTGTTCCGGCTTTAACGGATGAAGAATTTGCAGATTGGATAGGGAATTTAAATCAATTTTTAGCCGAAAATGGAGTGATTTCGATAAAATTGCTACATGAAAAGTTAAAATATTATATCGAAGAAGGGGCGGTAGCAACAGCTTGGAAACTACTTTTGGCAGCAGAAAAAATTACTAAAAACAGAAAGTCATGAATCGTTTAAAACAAGTCTATAGTGCTTATACGGAAGAAGATTTTCAGGTATGGAAACTTTTATTTGATCGACAGCTTGCTAATTTGCAGGACAAGGCTTGTGCGGAATATCTACAGGGACTCAAATTATTGCAACCGGCTCTGAATGCTGATGCTATTCCTGAATTTGGTGCACTCAATAAGTTGTTAAAAGAATTATCCGGATGGACTATTGAGGTTGTGCCGGGACTGATTCCGGTGGATGAATTTTTTGAGATGCTCAGTCAAAAGAAGTTTCCTTCTTCAACTTGGTTGCGCAAAAGAGATCAGTTGGATTATTTGGAAGAGCCGGATATGTTTCATGATATTTTTGGGCATATTCCACAATTGGTTCATCCGGATTACAGTAATTTTATGCAAAAATTTGGCGAAATAGGTTACAAGAACCATTCTGATAAAGAAAAAGTAATTCGTTTGCAGCGATTGTATTGGTTTACAATAGAATTTGGATTAATAGAAACCACATCGGGTGCCCGAATTTATGGCGCAGGAATTACTTCTTCTGAAAAAGAGACCAAACATATTTTTCTTGACAGTATTATTGTGAAAGCGTACGATAAAGAGGCTATCATGCAAACGGATTATATTATTAGCGACATTCAGAAAGTTTACTTTAAAATTGATTCTTTTTCAAATTTGTATGATTCGTTGCTAACAGAATGTTGATTTTTTTTTTAGATAAAAAAGATTGTTGTATATGAAATTTTCATCAGGAAGACTATACTTTTAGCTTTTATTATCAGGATTATTTACATGATGTAAAACCCTTTGCGGAAAGGGAATAGAGATGTTGTTTTCAGTGAATAATTCAAAGATTTTAATTCGTATTTCACTTTTAATAGTTTCGACCCGAAATAATTCCTGTGACCAGAAAATTACGGAAAAATTTAAAGAAGAATCACCAAAATCAGTAAAACGGACAGCAGACGCAGGCGTTTTTAATACTGCGGGATGAGTGTCAACAGCTTGTTTAAGCAATTGCATTACTCGTTTTACATCAGATGAATAATCAACTCCTACAGTTACATCAAAACGGGAAGAATGTTTACTATGTGTCCAGTTGATAAGTTGATTTCGAGTCAAATCAGTATTAGGAAGGATTATGTATTTGTCGTCTCTTGTTAAAACGGTTGTAGTTCTTAGATTGATTTCCTTTACAATACATACGGTATCTTTAATTTGGATAACATCATTTACTTTAATAGTAGAATCAATCAGTAAAATGATTCCCGACATAAAATCGCTAAAGAGATATTGTAAACCTAAACCGACTCCTACCAAAAGTGCAGCTGAACCTGCTATCAGTACAGATAGATTAAATCCAAAAAGTTGTAATCCCAGAATAATAGATAAAAAGATAATAAAATAGCGTACCAGACTATAGAGTGAATATTTTTTGGCAATATCTATTTTATCAATTTTATAAATTGCCTTTTTGATTATTTTCAAAACAAGAAATACAACAAAAAGAAATAAAATCAATTTAAAAATACTAATTACTTTGATGGAATAGTCATCATCTTCAAAAAGAGTATAGTTTAAAAGTTCTTTCATAAGATTTTCTTTGAAAAGGATATTTTTTAAAGTTTCTCATTACATAATTAAACGTACTCCTCCCAGTTCAGAAACACGGTAGGAAAATTTATCGCCGGGAGAACCAATGAACATAAAGTTTTTTGGAATGTTCCATTTTTTGGATAATTCGTCAATAATTTCAGGACCAAAAACACCTTCGAGTTCGATAAATTCAATATCAATTTCAGGATAAGCGCGATCTAGAACTTTTAAATCAATTTTTAGCGGTTCGTTATCTGCATTTTCTAATTTAATATTTACAATTTTTAATTTCTTAGTTGTTTCGTTGTTTTGAACATATTGCATGACTTTGTTCAAAATAGCTACATCGTCTCCTTTGGTAAAAAAAACAAATTCCTGAGAGTGAATTTTGTTGTTCAGTTTGATTAAATAACGATTGCTGAAAATGACCATTTTACGCAAAGGTTTGTAGAAATATTCCAAAGCTTCTATTAAAACTAAAATCAGAAAAGAACGATTGAGCATAATTCCGACAAAGAGCAGCGCCGGCACTAAATATTTTAAAAAAGTGTAAAAGGAATCCACATTGAGCTCGATATTACCTATAAAAGCTGTAATTACTAAACTTACCGCCACAACCACAGCAAAACCTCTGGCTTTCTCAGGTCGGGGTAATTTTCGGCGTTTGAATTTTAATAATAAGTTTCCAATGCCAAACAAGCCCATTACTGCCAGAAAAGAAAAGGTATAAACTCCCGCCAGAACTACAATATTCCCTTCGGTTACCACTAAAACCGAAACACAAAGCAAAAGAAAGCTGATAATAATACGGTAATGAGAGCCTCTTTTATTTTCTTTCAAAAAGTAGTTAGGCAAAATACGGTCTAAGGTCATTCGGTTTAAAAGTCCGGAAACTCCAACAAAAGAGGTTAAAACCGCTCCGCAAAGCACCAAAACGGCATCAATCGAAATCAGATGAGCCAGCCAGGAACCAGCCGTAGTATGTCCTAAATAAGCCAGAAGCGACTCTTTGTGAGCGCCAACTTCGGTAAGCGGGATAATACAAATAATAAGCAAAGCTAAAACCGGATTGAAAAAACTAACAATACCCCACATGTTGCGGAGTGTTTTTGGGAAAACACCCTGTTGTTGTTCTTCGACAAAATTAGCCGAACTCTCAAAACCCGAAATTCCTAACATGGCCGCTGCAAAACCTAAGAAAAGTGCATGTGGAATGCCGTCGGAACTAATAGGAAGTTTCCAGTTGAAATGAAAAGTGTCTAATCCGTTTTGGGTTAAAAACCAAACAGAGGCTAAAACCAGCAAACTTAAAGTAGCTAAATGGGTAATGAAAATAATCACCGCCACAAAAGCCGATTCCCCAATTCCTAAAATAGCCAGATAAGTAAAGGCAAGCAATACCACAATAGTAGCAATGGGGACATTAACAATAGGGAAAACACTATGAAGGTAATGCATGCCTTCGGTGGCTGAAATCACCGCGGTGGCCATGTAGGATAATACCGTGAGTGTAGCTGCCAGCGAAGCCATTTTTTTAGAAGAAGTGTTCAGGAGTACATTATAAGCACCTCCGTTAAGGGGAATAGCGCCTACCACTTCGCCATAAATTTTTCGAAATAAAAAAAGTACTACGGCAACAATTAGCAAAGAAACCCAGGCATATTGTCCGGCATACATAATCGTTAAGGCAGATACATAAAGGCAGGAAGAACTAATATCGTTTCCGCAGATGGCGGTAGCTTGTAGTTCATTTAGTTTTTTGTGTACGGTTTCACTCATGTGATTTGCATTTTTGGAGTAGATATTTTAAAGATAACTAAATGATTGCGGTTTTGCAATAAATTTCAACTATTCAGGCTGTATAAAAGCTGTTTTTCTTGAGAGCCAATTGCTTAATGCGGCGAATTTTTGCTAAATAAGAAACCCCGCTTAGGTCTTTTTAAGCGGGGTCAGTTTTATGAAATTTTATTAAAAGGAAAGTAAGTCCGTGCTAAAAATGGATTACAAACCTAAATTAGGCAAGACAAACGATTTGGTATTAGGATGCAATCGAATCCATAAGCCCGGATTGGTATTTAATTGTTGCAGGGCTTCCTCTTTGTTGGAACTCAAAGAGGTGTTCAATACGTTAGCATAAGTTTTAACTTTAGCAGGAGCCGAATCGGCATCGACTACTGACTGCACAATTTTTTTGGCTTGTAAAATAGCCGCCGGTCCTAAAGTAAGAATATATTCGGCAGAGCGGCATTCTTTTTCATCGCTTTCGTTTACCAAACTTCCGCCGGCTTTAAACTTGCTGATGTGGTGTTCCAAAATACTGCTCGAAATCGGGATGATACCTGCAATATGTTGTGGTTGCGCTCCCGAAAAAGGTTTGATATAGGCCAGGTGAGAGGCTTGGTTTTCTTCCGGACCATGACCAATAAAAAAGATGTCCAAGCCGCCTAAGTCTTCCAGTTTTGTTAAATAGGCTATTAATGCCGACTCTATATCCTGAGTATCGGTTTGCATTGGAGTAAAGCTTTTTATTTTTTTGAAAAAAGCTTCGCCTAAAATACGCTCAAAATCCCGAACAAAACTAAAACTATTCGCCATTCCCAAAGGTGCCAGCGCGTCCTGAGTAAATACATTTAGCCTGCCCAGTAACTCATCCTGTTCAGACGATTTGGCTAATTCTCCCAGCAAGCGGTGAAGTTCCTGAGCGCCTCGGCCTCCCAAAAGCGCAATATTAATATCACCTTCTTTAGATTGTGCTGTGTTGTACAATTCCTGTAACATGGCTTGTCCTACCTCGGCTTCACTGCCAAGAACCGTAGGTTTTACGCCATAATCTGTAACATTAAATTCCTGTTCGCTTTTTTGAGACAACCATATATTTTCGTTGTCAACATCTCTCGTAAATTTGGAGTGAGTATTATTCATGTTGTTATTTTTTATACTTAATTGTGTTCTTGTGAAAACAATTATTTCGGGAACGAAAATAGGAATAAAAAATGGGAATTCATCGGACTTGTAAATCACACTAAGTCTCAGGTGTAATTGTAAGCTCGTATAAAACCTGCTTGGTTTATCCTGAGCGTTAGCCGAAGGGTTCAGTGGTGTACTCAGGTTTCTATTGTTTTTTATTGTTTTTCGTGAATATAAATATTTGAGAGGCGCACTCTGTCAGTTACTGGCAGAGCCGTCTACTCGATTAGCAAACGTAATTATTTTATTTTTCTATGTTCAATATCTTGTCGATTATCCCAAAACGATACAATCTCAATCCTATTTCCATTTATTTCATAGAATATAAGATAGACTTTCATGGAAATTACACGAGTAAATTTGTTGGAAGTTAATCTTCCGATTAATTCTGATTTTGAAAGTGTATTTAGTAAATCCTCTACTTCGTCAATTAGTTTTAGACTGTAATTTTCATTACCATTTCTTTCAACATAATATTCCAAAACATTTGCAAATTGAAGTTTTGCAATTTCTGACCAAATTATTTCTTTTTTAGCCATTTTCGCATTTCTGAAATTACTTCATCATTACTGTGAAACTTTCCTTCTTTAATTTCGTTTTTACCTGTTTCAATCGATGATTGTTGGTTTGTAGATAATTGATATAAAGCTTGTTCTGACGAATCAAATATTGTTTGAAGCGCATTTAGAAAATTCAAATCTGTAGAATCTTTTATTCTAGAAATCAAATTCTTTTTTATTTGGGCTGTCATATCCATAGCGTACAATTTTATTAATCAAAAGTAAATATTTATTTCCAAACTTCGTTGCGTTCTGTTGAGAAATTATGTTTGCTAACGGTTGGGGTATTGCCGCAGTGGGGGGATTTTTAGCACTAATGTTCAATAGATGCACTGCCGTTTGTTACTCACTAAAGTTTCATAGAAGCACGTCAGCCTCCATTGCGGCAATACCTTGAGTGTGGTGCCCTGCATGAGCAGGACACACGCTGTAAGCTTAGATAAAACTCGAAAATACAAATTTAGGATTAGAAAATAAATCTTACAGCGTGTTATTTTTCCAGAGGGCGCAAGTCCCTTATGAGCGGATTAACAACCCGAATCGTTAGCACGTCGCAAGCTGGTTTACCGTGAGGTATGCAGTGAAGGAAGCGAACCGGAAAAAGTCTGTACCGACGGACAGAAATTGCATAAGAGGTATAGCAATAAGGATGAGTATCCACAGCAATACGAAGTCCGAAACAGTGTTCTGAACATGCTATTAAATCAGATTATTGTTATGTAGATGCAGTGGGATTAGACGTCCTGTACACTTTACGATTTTGGGATTTGGATTTGTACCTACCTACAAAAAGGGAAGTAAGAACGACTATCAATTGGTGGTGGCAGAAAAGGCTTTATTTGACCTATAAATCAGGAAAATAAAGTTGTTATGAAGTAAAAAAAGAGGTTTTTTCACAGCCTGACGTCCGGCAGCTTTGTGATGGCGGGGCAATCGAAGCACTTCCGTTCGGCTAATGTACAAAAGTTGATAGAAGCACACAAGTTCAATTTTGCACTTCAGCCCCGCTATTGCAAAACTGCCTGTTATGCACCGTTTTTTTATCATTCTATTGGTTTCCAATTTTCTTCTCGTTGTTCGTCTTTTGTTGGTTGTCTTACGTTTTTTATCATCTCTTTTTCACAAGCACCAAATTCAATAAAGTTTTTCTGTCCTTGTTTTAATGAAACTCTGTTTGCTCCGCCTTCATAATTTGGGTCATCAAGTTGGATTGGGTCGTCTTCCCAAAAGCAAACTTGGCAAATGTCATAAGAGCCATTAGGTCTTTCTCTAAATGTCTTGTAACCACAACAAGGGCAAGCAAATTTTTCTGTTACCATACTTTCCACCAAGGTTTAATTATTTTCTTGTCGTATTTGTGATAATTACCACCTGTTAAAATTTGTGTGTCAATGTCGTAAGTAAACTGAACCCACTCATCAGCATCGTGCATTGGGTCATAGGAAAGTCCTGTTACCAAATTATTCTCAACTTTAATTTCAGCTAAACCATCCCAAGAAATTCTTTCCGTGTTCCAATGTGTTCCGTCAGGTTCAATAATTGTCAAGTCTGTTTGGTCTTGCAATACAAGTCTGTCGTTATTGGCTTTAAAAATATCTGAAAATCCAACTCCAAAAACTTGAATTGGTTTTGTGTCATTTGGGTTCATTATATAACAAGTCCCACAAGCTATAACTAACAAGCTTTGGATTTTCTCAAACTCTATTATTTGTTTCAAGTCTGTCCAACCTGGTTGAAAGTTGGCAATCCATTCAGTTCCGTCTGTCTTGTAAAAGCGAACAGGAAATCCTTCGGAATAAAAAGGTTCTCCGTTGTCTGTTACGGGAACATACATTGGTCCGTATGTCGGCAATGAACTTAATATTTTGTATCGCTTTTCTGTTGTCATTTTGTTTTGTGTAGGGTCTTCCTAAAATGGTGCACAACGGTTCGGGTATTGCCGAAGGCGGGGATTTTTAGCACCAACGCTCAATCAAAGAACGGATGTTGAGCCTTGCACAAATGCCCAATCGAAGCCGTTCAGCCCCGCTTTTGCCAAGCCCATGTTGAACTAAACCTTCGGTAGCACTTATTGAGATTTAGTACCTTACGAAGATAATTAAAAATCGTAAAGTATGGCTACAAAAAAAGCATCCAGATGAATTAAGAGAGAATAAAATTCTGCAGCAAGCCAAGCGAGAAGTTCCCGGATTTGAGGAATTGTTGCAACGTTTTGAACGCACCGTCTCTGTTTTGGGTAGAAGTGAGAGTACCTTTAATAATTACTCTCGCCACGTGGCGGCTATTTTGCTCTATTTTGGCAAAATCCCCACAGAATTAGATCCCGAACAAGTACAGGACTACTTGTTTTACTTGCAGAAAAAG
>NZ_KE384376.1:21791-29557 GCF_000425425.1 Flavobacterium daejeonense DSM 17708 | reverse complement strand
GAGATAATAAATTAAACATAGCTTGCTTTAATTCTTTCTGTTTTCTACTACAGCTGTTCTCACTATACCAACGATATTTTACAAAATAAGCGGGTAAATTAGCTACTTTACTAATTTCTGCAAAACGAACCCAAAGATCATAATCTTCACAATATTGAAAATCAGGATCATATTTTAATTGCTTTGCAAGATCAGTACGCATAGTAACAGCCGAATGAGTAAACTGATTTCGAAATAATAAACTTAATTGAGCATCGCGATAATCTGTCACTCCTTCTACCGTATCGATTTTTTTACCATCGGCATTAATTACCTCATACCACCCACCAACGATCCCAAAATCAGGATTATTTTTAAGAAAATTAATTTGAGTTTCTAAACGGTTTCCTAGCATAATATCATCTCCGTCCATACGGGCAATGTATTTGCCTTTAGCCAAAGCTAAGCCTTTATTTAAAGTATAGACAATACCTCGATTCTTGCTGTTTTTAAGAAATACAATACGGCTGTCCTTAATAGAATTTATGATTTCTGTGGTATTATCAGTACTGCCATCATCAATGATTACCAATTCATAATCAGTATATTTTTGGGCAAGAACACTTTCTATTGCGGCCACGATATACTTGGCACAATTATAGACTGGAATTAGGATGGTGGCTTCTGGCATGAGTCAAATTCTATTGTTATTGTTTGTTTAAAAGTGACACCCAGAACCAAAATAACTTGTATTTTACAAGTAATATTGTCTTTAGATGCAAGTTGATTTACTATAGGTAGCCCCTTTCCCATAATATAAATTATCTATCGCAGGAAGAGGGCTTAACTTGGAATTTTTACCAGAATTTCAACCTTAAAACTTGTATTGAAACACATATCCTACTTTGGAGTCATCGCCTATATTATTAAAATCGAAGCGAGCATACCAGTATTCATCTATTTTTAGATAATAACCCCAACCTTGCATAAGCTTAATATCGGCCTTGTTTTTAAATGAGGATAGAGTACGTCCTACAACAGCTTTTCCTTCTTGTTTAAAATTTGTGTCTCTTGTTGATATAAACAGTTTTTTTCGATATTCATCTACCGCAATAGAAAATACAATTCCGTTAATATTTGCTTCATAAGCAGGTACTATATCACTATAAGGTGTAACTATAGAATATTGAGATTGTTTTTGTGCATTCATGACATAGGAGGTTAAAATTGTAAAAAAGGCCACTAAATAGATTCTTTTTTTCATCATTATTTGATTTTATTGTTCAATTATTTTCTATAAACTTGATAACTTGAGTAATTAGCCCAACCATTCTCAATACTGGTAGTTGAATTAAAAATTTCCTCTCCTCCTTGTCCATAAACCATAGGCGTTCCATCCTCACTAAAACCAGTTATTGTTAAAGAATGTGCCAAATTTCCATTGGAGTCATAGTAAACCACAACATCCCCAACTTTATATCCATCAGGAGAGTATCCTCCTGAAGAATATCCACCTGATGAATACCCTACTGAAGAGTATCCTACTGAAGAATTTGTACCTGTAGATTCTCCTATAATCGTATAACCATCTCCTGTTAATATACTGCAAGTCTGATCGTTATTAATCCAATACTGCCCATCTGCAAATGTTGTCCCATGGCAATCTGTATCATAACCCATGGGTGAATTAGGATCATTTCTATAAGCCACAATTTGCGTACCATCGTCAGCAAGAATATATCCCTTAATCATCGAAACAGGATTACCAGAATAATCATATGTATTAAAAGGTTCTACTGCTGTAAATATTATATTTCCATTGGCGTCCCGTTGAATCCCTCCTAAAACCTGTCTTAAATCCTCTTTATAAATTACTTCCATTTCTTGTTCTAATAGCTCAAATGCTAATTTGGTTTTGTTTTTCATAATTTTAAATATATTTAGTTAATAAATAGCTTGACTTAAAAATGATTATTTAAACTTTATCATCCCCCAGGTTTTATTTATCTCTTCATTAACTAGAAAATCATCTCCTTTATTATAAAAAAACAATATTTCAGCCCTAACCACATTATCGTTATACAGTTCTGTTTTTTTTTACAATTTGGATAAATTCCTAAATATAATTTAGAGACTTTTATATTATAAACATAAGCTTTATCTGCATTCATTTTTTTTATGTGTGTGTGTGTGTGTGTGTGTGTGTGTGTGTGGGGGGGGGGCATCAGCATAAATCAACTTTGATAGACGAGTATCCATTTCTGATGACAACCACTTTTGCTGAGGACGATTCAAATCTACAGTAGCAATTAAATATTTTTTTGCTCTAGTTTTACCTTTAGGATAAGGAATCA
Organism: Flavobacterium daejeonense DSM 17708; assembly: GCF_000425425.1. GTDB lineage: Bacteria > Bacteroidota > Bacteroidia > Flavobacteriales > Flavobacteriaceae > Flavobacterium > Flavobacterium daejeonense. The sequence goes on along the minus strand of NZ_KE384376.1, from coordinate 27,224 downwards.
TTGCGACTACTTATTAATTAAAAAATCCATCAACTTTGTATAAAGTACTGATATCAAAACTATAATTAATACAAATAAAATAAAATAATACCTAAATGTACTAACTTTCGAATAAACATCTTGATTCTTAAAATCTTTTATATGTTTTTTGTTCTTCAATGATAAAAATAAAACAATAAGTAATAATATTAATGCTAAAGAAAAAAGTATAATATATTTCATCTTTTTAAAAATTAATCCTTAATTGAATCATAAATATACTGTATACCATTTTGGCTTAATTCAAAAATTACTTTTTCTCCATCAGTTGTCGTCAATTTTCCAAACACATACGCATTAGCCTCTAGTCCTAAAGTAATTGCCCAAGCTCCATAATCAAAAGTCTCAGGTGTATTATTCATAATATCAGAATACAAATCTATTCCTGTACCAACAAGATTAATAGCTCCACTCACCCCCATTAGTGGCACTCCAATTTCACCAAATCCTGTACTAGTTAAAACTATTCCCATATTGTTTGCAGAATCACCCATACCATGAAAGACATCAGCAACAGCCTCTAAATTCCATTGGCTATAATTTTCCCAATCATAATTAAGAATTGGATAATTTGAAGTATATCCACCACTTGAATGATTTGAATACACAACTACCTGATTAAGCATTCCTCCATAAATAGTTGTAGAACCATCTTCATTCATTATATACGAACATGCTGGTAAACTAATTAAAATTTATTTAGTTAACTTTATCAGGTATCGTTATAATCACTGGTGGATTAATAAATTTAAGAGGAGCATCAACAGCAATGTTATTGCTTTTTATTGTATCAATTTTAGAAGGATCAAATGAAACTCTATTACTCAATTTTGGATTATTTGAAACATCTAAATAATTAAGATTTTTATCATTTAAATAAAGATGAATTTCATTTAAATTATTATTAGAAAAAATAATACGTTCAATCCCTTTTTCATAAAAGATTAAGGATACACCTTCAATTTTATTATTTGAAAGATTAATTTGTTTTATTGCTTTTGAAATATTATTTTCTACTTTAAACCTTCCAAATAATTCTTTTTTAATACTCACAAAGGTCATTCCTCCATTGATCTTATTATGCGAAGCATCTAAATTAACCAAATATGTTGGAAGATTTTTCATAACTAAAGTATCTAAATTATTATGAGAAATATTCAATTTCTTAACTTTAAATTTTGATAAATCCGGTAATTTTTCCATGTTTTTACAGGATAAATCTAACAATTGTATAGTGTCGTTCATATCCAACTTTGATAGTATATGTTCAACAGTTTTTGAATTCTTATTACCTTGTTCACTATTACTTTTACATGAAAACATAATACATAAAAACAATATCGATGAAAAACAACTTTTAAACTTCATAACAAAAAATATTAAATTATTTTTTTTAAAACCTTAAACACTTGGGGGTAACTCCAAGTATTTTTAATTTATCTGTTGCACTTATTACTTGAACTTACAAAACAATATATTTGAAATAATCATAAAAATTGTTAATTATTGGCACGATATTCAGCAAGTGCATCATTAACATAAGTAAAGGCACTTGATTTCATATAATTATGTTCATTTTGTTCGTAAGTAGACGGAGCATTTTGGGTATATGTTGTTACTCCATTTACAGTTGTAGATGAATAATAAATATCAACAACCTCTTGAGATACACCTTTTTGCAGCATTGTTGCAACACGATTTTCTAGACTCCCTTCTTGAGAGTTATAAAATATCTCACTACTATACGCATGAAATGCTTCATGAGCTAAAATCACTACTAATGATTCTGCAGCTGTTAAATTACTGTGGTTCATTCCCCCATAATCCATATAACTCAAATCAATCATACCTGCTGTTGTCACTAAATCAGAATCTAAAGTTATAATTTGATTTAAACCTTGTCCATAAATAAAACTACCATCGAGATGTGTACTTGCTGCTATATTTGTTGAATTTAAAGCATTAGGCTCCAACTGTCCAATGTTTATCATTATACTATTATTTCCTTTCGAAGCTGAATTCAATAATTTTGCAATTACACTATTTGAAGTGAGTATTCCATTTAGTTGTGTATTAAATGGTTGATTTCCACCCGAAAAATCAAAAATAACATTTGTCATATCTAATCCAGATCCTGACTGTACACTAGTACTACCACTCCCAGCAACATAAGTAGGCCCTACATAATAACCGCCGCCACCTCCGCCGCCATATCCACCGCTGCTACTGTAACCACCGGATCCCATCCAAAATAGAGAATTCAAAAAATAAGGATCAGTTAAAAGCCCATTACTAGAGTAACTTCCACTTGAGGAATAGCCATAACCACCACTTGAATGATTTGAATACACAACTACTTCATTAAGCATTCCTCCATAAATAGTTGTAGTACCATCATTATTCATCAAATAAGAACCTGCGGGTACATTATTAAAATTTCATAATGAATAGTTTTTTCAGCAGCGTCAGTATACAAAAAATCTATTTGAAAAAAAGCACCACCATTTCTTCCTATCATAACTATTTTGTTGTGAGTATATTTCTCCTTATAGTTTCTGGTACAAGGCCGGCTAAACTCCACAGCCCTGTCAGCATTCAATTTATCCTTCACATAAGATGTCCCATAATAACTAACAGAATTATTTATGGTATCTGCTAAGGCTCGAAATGTATTATTATAATTAGAGATAGATGTCCAATTTGGGTTATATTGCCTTACGGTAACTTCAAGTTATAGAAGTGGATAATTAAGGATTACACCTATTAAAATACTACCATCAGAATTAGAAAGCGTTCTTCTAATACCACTTTCTTGCTTATTATCCCAACACCAAGTATATTCAATATTGGAATTTTGAATCTTGAAACCAAGTGGCACACTAAAAATACCGTCCATTCTATTGAGTCCTTCAATAAACAAATCATTTTTCTGTGAATAGACAGCAGAGGTTACAATTAAAAAAAAGATATATTTAAACAAAATAATTATTCATAATAAAACTCATTATAAAACCCCATGCCTTATCGTTCACAGCAGTTAAGAAACACCAACATCTAATTATTGAATTTCACCAGCATAGGTAATATTCTTTGAATTTCATAATGAATAGTTTTTTCAACAGCATCAGTGTAAAGAAAATCTATTTGAAAATGACCTACTCCCTTTTTTCCTATCAAAACTATTTTATTGTGAGTATATTTCTCTCTATAACTCCGAGTGCATCCTCGGCTAAACTCAACTGCCATATTAGCATTCAATGTATCATTCACATAAGATTTTCCATAATACCGAACAGAATTATTTATGGTATCAGCCAAGTTTCTAAATCTATTAAAATAACCAGTATCTGCCGTCCAATTTGGATTATAACGACGTGCGGTATTTATCATTTTTGTATCTGGACTATTAATGATTACCCCTATCAGTATGCTGCCATCTACATTAGAAAGCGTTCTAAAAATACCGCCTTCATCCTTGTTATCCCAGCACCATGTATATTCAATATTTGAGTTCTCAAGTTTATACCCATCAGGTACGTTAAAAACGCCATTTATCCTATTAAGATTATCAACAAAAAAATCATTTTTCTGAGAATAGACAACAGATGTTACAATTAAAATATATATATATTTGAACATAATAATTATTTTACATTAAAACCTAGTAAATAAAAAACCTATTACCGACCTATGTTTCGCAGATGAAAATTTCATCTGCGAAACATTTATAATAAGCAATTTAATTTTTATTATTGACATTGTATAGAAAACATATTTCCTACAGTAGCTCCAGATGAATAAACGTCATTACCAGTCGTAGCATCATAATAATTAAATGTACCATCACTATTAAAACTTGTTATCTCAACAGCATGCTGCTCTCCTGCAGGCCCCATATTGGGAAGAATAGCTAATATTCTGGTCCCACCATTAAACATACTATTACTATAACTACCACTACTAACATAATTCACACTTGCATAACCACCGTCTGCACTACTTATTACATTTCGCATTTCGTTACCACTCATAGAATAACCAGTAAAATTACCATTACTATCGTAATTTCTAACCTCATTATAATTCGCTTCATAATTACTCGCATACATCCATGCATTTGCAGTATTTCCATCAAAAATGTAAGCCATAGCATTGAACAAACAATATCCGTTTGGTAAAGGTCCATAACCACCTGATGAACTGTATCCACTCCCTCCAACAAACTGCATTAAATCTTCTTTGTAGATTACTTCCATTTCCTGTTCTAGCAACTCAAATGCTAATTTGGTTTTGTTTTTCATAGTTAAAATATGTTTAGTTAATAAATAGCTTGACTTAAAAATGATTATTTAAACTTTAACATCCCCCATGTTTTATTTATCTCTTCTCTAACTATTTTCTCCTGATTTTCCTTGTAAAAAAACAGTATTTCAACTCTTCCAACATTATCTTTATAAACTATTAATTTTTTACATCTTGGATAAATCCCTAGATATAAGTTTTTTCTAACTTTCATATTATAAACATAAGCTCTATTTGCATTCATTTTTTTTATGTGAGACACACTTAGTAAATTTTTATTTGAGAAACGATTATCCATTTCTGCCGCTATAGCTTCTTTCGAACGACGATTCAAATCTACATTAGCAATTAAATATTTTTGTGCCCTAGTTTTACCTTCAGGATAATGAATAACAGCTACACAAATCATAATCTGATTGTCTTTATTTATCATAGAAATATTATATTGACTCTGCTGAATGGTTGGGTAAATTTCAAAATATGAAGAAACAGGACTTATGTAGAAATAATTATCTGGTCGATGATAATTCATTATTTTAGCTTCTTTAACAAATAATTGATCATATTCATCCAAATAACTTTGCGATTGCATATTAAAAACAAACATGAAAATAAAAACCAACAACAGTTTCCATTTTCTTTCTTTTTGCGTATTCAAGTTAAATTTCATTATTGCAACTTTAAATTAGTAATAAGAATTTTAAAAAATAATATTTACTTTGTAATTCCAATAAAAGATACCATTTGTGACATTTGTACTGTAGTATCTTCACGTAGAGGATTTTGGGCATCAAAAAAGCCAACTGTAGTCCCGTTAATTTCAGTTACATTAACCATATGAAACCCTCCAGTAGAAGTTTTATATACGCCAATTAGTTCCTGATTTCCAGCAGAATTAGTAATATAATTTGTCAAGAATTGATTTGAAGCACCACTATAATCTGTGGCATTAAAAAAGGTCTTGATGAAGTTCATCAATTGATCTGGTGGTACACCTCCTCCAGAACCAGTTAAATAATTGTATACAATATCATTGCCACTACTTGGATGAGTAAAGTTGTAATATTGTTCGTAATAATTTGAATCGTGAGT
>NZ_KE384376.1:0-20581 GCF_000425425.1 Flavobacterium daejeonense DSM 17708 | reverse complement strand
CCGCTGCTACTGTAACCACCGGATCCCATCCAAAATAGAGAATTCAAAAAATAAGGATCAGTTAAAAGCCCATTACTAGAGTAACTTCCACTTGAAGAATAGCCATAACCACCACTTGAATGATTTGAAGATATAACAACTTCATTAAGCATTCCTCCATAAATAGTTGTAGAACCATCTTCATTCATTATATATGAACCTGCTGGTACATTATTAAAATTACCATTCTGAATATCATCAAGAAATTGTTGCCACGTATATCCACCACTCCCTCCAACAAACTGCATTAAATCTTCTTTAAAGATAACCTCCATTTCCTGCTCCAGCAGCTCAAATGCTAATTTTGCTTTGTTTTTCATAGTTAAAATATGTTTAAGTTAAATAATAAGAGTAGTTTATAATTTTATCGCAACACAATATTAGAAAAAAAATCTTATAAATAATGTTTTTTTTAAATAAAAAATATCTTACGTTTGCTTATTACTTAATTTCGTCTATGCAATTATATAGTTTTCCCTGTGACAGACAAATGGACATGATGGATTGTGGTCCTGCTTGTTTAAAAATGATAGCCAAACATTATGGCAAGTTTTACTCTTTACAATACCTAAGAGATAAATGCGGTATAACAAAGGAAGGAGTCTCTTTTCTGGATTTGAGTCATGCAGCCGAAGGAATTGGATTGCGCACAATATCACTTAAATGCAGCATGGAAGACTTGTTGTACAAAGTTCCTTTGCCAGCACTGGTACATTGGGACACAAACCACTATATTGTGGTTTACAAAACCAAACCAAAATATTCTCGAAAAGATGCAAAAAATGAAAATGTAATTGCCAGAGGAACTATTTATGTTTCAGATCCCGCAAAAGGGCATATAAAATACTCTGCCGAAGAATTTGCTGCCAAATGGCTAAAACACAATTCTTCAGATGAAAAAAAAAGAGAGAATAAAGAACAACTTGGCATCCTGATGGCTATCGAGCCTCAGGCTGATTTTTACAACCGGGAAGCCGATGAAAAACTGGAACGCAAAAAAACGTTTGAAAATTTCTTAGGCTATTTTAAACCTTACAAAAAAAGTTTCGTAAACCTTTTTGTGGTGATGCTTTTAGTAACCATTTTACAGGGCTTTTTGCCTTTCATCAGCAAAGCGGTTATCGATGTGGGCATACAAACTCATGATATCGATTTTATCAATATAGTATTAGCAGCCAATATTGCAATTATTGTAAGTGTACTATTAAGCAATATGGTTCGCGATTGGATTTTACTGCATATCACTTCCCGAATAAATATTGCTTTAATATCAGATTATCTAATCAAATTAATGCAGTTGCCTATTACTTTTTTTGAAAACAAAATGACTGGGGATATTTTGCAACGGGCACAAGATCATGAACGTATAAGGAGTTTTTTAATGAACAACTCCTTGAATATGATTTTTTCTACTTTAACCTTTTTGGTTTTTGGAATTATCATGTTTTTCTATAATCCCATAATTTTTTATATTTTTTTAACCGGAAGTACTATTTATGTACTTTGGGTGATGGCTTTTCTTAAAATTCGCAAGAAACTGGATTGGGAATATTTTGATTTAGTGAGTAAAAACCAAAGTTACTGGGTGGAAACCATTGGTAGTATCCAGGATATCAAAATTAATAATTACGAGAAACCCCGGCGCTGGAAATGGGAGAATATACAAGCCCGTTTGTACAAAGTCAACCTGAAAATATTAAACATAACCAATACCCAGAATTTAGGCGCACAATTTATTGATAGTTTAAAAAATCTTTTTATCACATTTTATTGTGCCAAGGCGGTAATAAATGGTGAAATTACTTTCGGAGTAATGATATCGACCCAGTTCATTATAGGAATGTTGAATGCACCTGTTGTTCAGTTCATTCAATTTATTATCTCTTTTCAGTTTGCTCAAATCTCATTTTTGCGGTTAAATGAAATTCATCAGTTAAAGGATGAACATGAAGATGTAGGAACTAACAATGTAGAATTGCCCGAAAACAAAAGCTTAATAGTCAACAATGTTTCTTTTCAATATACCCCTAACTCTTCGGTAGTATTAAAAAATATACGTTTGATGATTCCCGAAGGGAAAGTTACTGCAATTGTAGGCGATAGTGGTAGCGGAAAATCTACGCTATTAAAATTACTATTACGCTTATACAAACCTAGTTATGGCGATATTATGATAGGTAGTATGAATATCAACAATATTAGTTTAAAACAATGGCGTGATAAATGTGGTGCCGTTATGCAGGATGGTAAAATATTCAACGACACCATATTAAACAATGTAGTATTGGATGATGAAAAAATTGATTATGCCAAATTAAAGAAAGCATTGCATACAGCCAATATTGCTCAGGAAATAGAACAACTGCCGTTAGGTTATCAAACTATGATGGGAGAACAAGGAAGAGGATTAAGTGGTGGTCAAAAACAAAGAATTTTAATAGCCAGAGCCTTATATAAAAATCCTGATTATTTGTTTTTTGACGAAGCAACAAATAGTCTCGACACCATAAACGAACAAAAAATTGTAACTGCCTTAGATGATGTATTCAAAGATAAAACAGTTATTGTTGTTGCCCATCGTTTAAGTACTATTCGCAAAGCCGATCAAATAATCGTAATGCAGGGTGGGATGGTAGTCGAAATAGGAAATCATGATAAACTAATGGAACATAAAGGTCGATATTTCCAATTAGTCGAATCCCAAACTGAATCAACTGCAATAATTACAGAACTTAACACAACAAGCAATTAATTTTGTACATCATTAAATTAAAATGAACGAAACAGAAAAAATATACTATAAAACAGAACGTACCGAAGAAGTACAACAAATTATAGAACGAATGCCAACTCGTTTTGGATTATGGATTACCATTATTGTAATGTCTTTATTTAGTCTTATGTTTTTTTTCGGATATAAAATCCGTTATCCAGATGTGGTAATGGGTCAAATTACGATAAATACTCACGCTGCTCCCATAAAGTTGATTGCCAATACTAATGGTAAACTACATTTAAATGGATTAAAATCTTTAGCAACTGTTAAAGAAAATGATATAGTAGCCTATGTACAAAACTCCGCAGACTTAAAAGACGTAGAATATGTAAATAGTTTAATTAAAAGTTATAATCCTACAGAAGATAAAATAATCGATTTAATATCAAAATTGCCTAAAAACTTAGCTTTAGGTGAACTCAATTCAATATATTATGCTTTTGTCAATTCACTACAAGAATTAGCTAATTATAAACATGATAAATTATTCGAAAAACAGGAAGAAAGTTTACGCAAACTTAGCCTTGAACAAGAAAAAGCCATACAATCAAGTGCTTTGAAAGTTAAAACTGGTGCTAATAGTCTTAGATATATGCAAAAATTTCATCGTCGTGATTCTGTATTATTAAGCAAACAAATTGTTAGTGAAGCCGATTTTGACCAAACAGAAATAACTTATTTGAACAGTAAAGACAACTATCAAAATGCAATTAGCAATTTAATTAATAACCGTCAACAAGCCCAGCAAACTGAAAGTAAAATACAGGAAATTTCTATCCAAAAAACAGAGAAAGAAAAAGAACTTAAACTAGCTGTTTTATCTACCTATACCGATTTACAAGACAATATTAAAATTTGGGAACAAAAATATGTATTTAGAGCACCATTTAACGGTAAAGTACAATTTTTAAAATTCTGGACAACCAACCAATTTGTTCAAAGTGGAGAACCTATTTTCACCGTAATTCCTAAAAATGATCAAGCCATTGGACAAGTCATATTGCCGATAAAAGGAGCCGGAAAAGTAAAAAAAGGACAAGAAGTTATCGTTAAACTAGAAGATTATCCATATGTAGAATACGGTTCGATAAAAGGGAAAGTACAATCTATCTCCTTAACCACAAATTCTACAAAAACCGAAAATGGAGATATTGAAACTTATATGATTATGGTTGACTTTCCTCAACAATTAAAAACAAATTACGGCACTGTATTAGATTTTAAATTCGAAGCAAAAGGAACCGCTGAAATAATCACCAACGACAGAAGGTTAATCCAACGATTATTTGATAACTTGAAGTATATCATAAAAAAATAACTTCATTATTATTTCCAATACAAAGTTTCCATCAAACGCTGCATATCGTTTTTAATATAACTCGCAGCCGGCATAATGGAATCAAAATTAGGTTTGGCATAAAAATAAACCGAAGCCGTTAAAAAATGTCGGGTACTATCTGTCAAATAAAACTGAGAGTTGGTCGCCGCATTCCCATCCACCTGGTAAAACATTCCGTACACTTTCTTCTCCGGATTTAAATACGGTTGTTCTAAAATATCATCAGCTTTAATTACGTGTTCAAAAGTTAGTTTTTGAGCATCACGCAACAATTTGTTCAAATTATTATTTACCGGTTTATATGTCAGATAAATAGTTGCTTTCATCTTTGGATACGAAATCGTAAATCCGCAATCCTTTTCTCCTTTTATAATCGCCTTTGCATTGATATCAAAAGCAAAAGGACAGCTATTTTCAAAATGCGCATACTGAGCCATCGGATAATCCAGTCGCAAATAAGCAGCCGGTTTAGGTAAAACTTCCTTTTTACAAGCCGAAAACAGCACTATAAAACACACAACAACAGACGGAACTAAAATCTTTTTCTTATCCACACACTTTAAATTAAACATCAATAGTAACTTTTATCTGTTTGATACGTTTTTTATCCACCACTTCAATCGTAAAAACACAATTTTCAAAAGCAATCTTTTGCCCTTTAGCCGGGAAATCACCTGAAATTTCCAAAATAAACCCCGCTAAAGTTTCGGCCTCTCCTTTTTTCTCTTCAAATAATTCTTCGTCAACATCAACAATTCGATAAAAATCCTTGAGATTAATTTTTCCCTCAAAAAGGAAATTACGCTCGTCTATTTGTGAAAAATTAATATCCTCATCATCAAATTCATCACTAATATCGCCAACAATTTCCTCGATAACATCTTCCAGAGAAACCAAACCGGAAGTTCCGCCATATTCATCCACCACAATAGCCAAATGACTTTTCATTGCCTGAAAATCTTTCAACAAATTGTCTAACTTTTTATTTTCCGGCACAAAGAACGGCTCTCTTATCAGAGTTGTCCAGTCAAAATTTTGCTTGTCAATATGCGGCAACAAATCTTTGATAAACAAAACCCCTTCAATTTGATCAATATTATCCCGATAGACAGGAATTCGGGAATAACCTTTTTCTAAAATTTTAATGTAAATTTCATCAAAAGTCTCCGAAATTTCCAACGCAAAAATATCAATTCGGGGACTCATAACCTGTTTGGTATCGGTATTTCCAAAAGACACAATTCCTTCCAAAATTTTCTGTTCATCAGTCGAAGTTTCATCCGCAGCGGTTAACTCCAAAGCCTGCGACAATTGGTCAACCGAAAAATTAGTTTTTTGTTTTCCTAATTTATTATGCAAATAAACCGTAGCCGAACGCATTGGAATACTTATTGGAGACAGAAACTGATCTAAAACCGAAATAGGATAAGCAATCGTTTTGGCAAATTTGATATTATTTCGGCTGGCATATACTTTTGGCAAAACCTCACCAAAAAGCAACAACAGAAAAGTAACCACAATTACCTCAAAAATAAATTTTAACAAAGGCGAAGTGATGACCGCAAACAAATCGGAACCAATAAAAGAGAAAAGAATAACGACTCCTATATTTATAAAGTTATTCGCTACAAGAAGTGTTGCCAATAATTTTTTAGGTCGCTGCAATAGCTCTGAAAGAATTTTTCCGGTAGAAAGATTTTCCTGAAGCGCCTCATCGATATCTTTTTGCGAAAGCGAAAACAAGGCAACTTCGGCTCCGGAAACAACTGCTGAACAAAAAAGCAACACAAATATTCCGGCAAAACCGAACAATAGATTTACATCTAAAGTATAAACAAAATTAAAACTGGGCTCCGGGTCCAAATTAGAAAAAATTAGTTAAACAATTAAAAAGGCAAATCATTTATAGGCAAGCCTTTATTGGGCGTGTCAAAATTAGTGTTTTTAGTAGCATCCGGATGCTGAATTTGTTTGTTGTTTTCAGTCTCTTTTTTAGTTGTTAAAAAAGTAAATTCCGTCACCTGAATTTCAACAGTATGCTTCGTCGAACCATCTTCTGCCTGCCATTGACGGGATTTAATCCTTCCTTCTACATAAATCTTATCTCCTTTTGATAAATATTTTTCACATATTTCAGCCGCTTTATTACGAACTACAATATTATGCCATTCGGTTGAAACAATCCGCTCATTGGTTGTCTTATTAATATACACTTCATTCGTGGCCAATTGAAATCTTCCAATACAATTACCTGCATCAAAATAGTGCATTTTAACATCGTCACCCAAATGACCAATAAGCATCACCTTATTTAATGTTCCGTTCATAATATACAAGCTGGTATTGTTACCAAAGATACATTTTTTACTCCTTATTTTCTATACCGATTCAATAAAATTATGAATTACAATTGGAAACGGATATTGCCTTAACTCCTCTTTGGTAATTCCGTTAACCAACTCCCCTTTTACATTCAGCTTCCAAAACTTAATATGCAAATGCTGATGCGACAATTTATGCACAATACTTTTTTCGTTGCAAGCCTGCATACTTATAATAGGATTAGCAAAAAAAGAGTTCGCCGCAACCGCATTAGAAACAAACTCAAAATCTTCTTCCTGCAAAGTTTCAATCAAAGGAAACTCGTATAAATTATGCCAAATTCCCTTAGCAGTTCTTTTTTGCACCAAAGTCTTCTCATCGGCATCCGAAACCATAATATAATTAAAATAGCGATTAGTCACTTTTACTTTTTTGGATTTCACCGGCAATAACTCAACTTTCTTTTTTTGCAAAGCCGCACAACTTTCATTAAAAACACAGACTGAACAATCAGGACTTTTAGGCACACATTGCAGTGCCCCAAACTCCATTATTGCCTGATTGAAAATGGCAGGATTAGCTTCGCTCAGTTCGGCTTCGCCTCGGGTGTCTTTCGGCATTAATTCGAAAGCTAAGGCTGCAAATTCTTTTTTGGCGGAAGCCTGAGCAATATCAGTTTCAATATCAAAATACCGGGAAAGTACTCTAAATACATTTCCGTCCACTACCGGAACGGCTTCATTATAAGAAAAAGAAGCAATGGCCGCAGCAGTATAATCGCCCACTCCTTTTAATTGTAACAAATCTTTATAGTTGTCCGGGAAAACTCCGTTTAATTCCGTCGCAATATATTGAGCTGTTTTATGCAGATTTCGGGCACGGGAATAATAACCTAATCCCTGCCACAATTTCAACACCTGTTCTTCATCGGCATTTGCCAAATCAAAAACCGTTGGAAAAGCTTCAACAAAAGACAAAAAATAGGGCAATCCCTGCGCTACTCGCGTCTGTTGCAGCATAATTTCTGAGAGCCAAATCAGGTAAGGATTGGTGGTTTTTCGCCATGGCAAATTACGCTTATTTTCTAAATACCACTTTATTAACGAGTTATAAAAAATCATTATAAAAAATTTGTTGACAAAAGTAAAAGTTTATGTAATTAAAATTTAATGAATTAGCTTGAATAATTGTTTTTTTAATTCATATATTTGCACACTCAAAAAAATTATTACAAAATAATAAATAAGGAAAGAAAATGACGAAAGCAGATATCGTAGCGAAAATTTCAGAAAAATTAGGTCTTGAAAAAGGTGATGTTCAAGCAACAGTTGAGACTTTTATGGAGGAAGTAAAAACTTCATTAGAAACTGGAGACAATGTATATTTAAGAGGTTTTGGTAGCTTTATCGTAAAGACAAGAGCAGAGAAAACAGGTAGAAATATCTCTAAAAACACTACAATCAAAATTCCTGCACACAATATTCCTGCTTTCAAACCTGCAAAAGTATTTGTAGAAGGAGTAAAAACAAACAACGAAGCAAAATAATATTAATTAATCATAAAATCGACAAGATATGCCAAGTGGTAAAAAAAGAAAAAGACATAAGGTAGCGACTCACAAACGTAAAAAAAGAGCGAGAGCTAACCGTCACAAAAAGAAAAAGTAGTTTATAACTACTTTTTTCTTTTTAAACGTTCATTGAAATTTGGGAAATTTCAAAAATTTCAAAAAATAAAATCCAAAATCCAAAAATCACGAAATCATCATAGATTAAATTTGGAATTTAGAATTTAAAAATTGAGATTTTACTTTTCCCTCCGGGTTAATACCTGTTCAAAAATATTGTTTAATCCATCCTTGTAGAAGTTGATAGTTGATAGTTGATAGTTGATCGCTTTTTGCCAACAACTAACAACAAACAACTGACAACCTATTCACGGATAAAAATTTACAACGTGAATAAAGAATTAATCATTCGATCTAGTTCTGATTCCGTAGATTTTGCCTTATTAAAAGATGGAAAACTAATTGAATTACACAAAGAAGAAGAAACCAGCAATTTTCAGGTAGGCGATATTTTTATTGCTAAAATCAGAAAACCTGTTGCCGGACTTAACGCTGCTTTTGTAAATGTAGGCTTTGAAAAAGATGCTTTTTTACATTATCACGACTTAGGTCCTAATCTAACTTCCCAACTGAAATTCATAAAACTTGTAAGCGCAGGTAAAATAAAAGATTTCTCCCTAAAAAACTTTCAGTTTGAAAAAGAGATAGATAAAGACGGCACTATTACTGATGTAATCAATGCCAATCAATCTATCTTAGTACAGGTTGTAAAAGAACCAATATCAACCAAAGGTCCAAGAATAAGCGCTGAGCTTTCTCTTGCCGGACGTTTTATTGTGTTAGTTCCTTTCTCTGACCGCGTTTCTATTTCTCAAAAAATAGAAGACAAAAAAGAAAAAGACCGACTTAAAAAACTGGTACAATCTATCAAACCAAAAGGATTTGGCGTTATTGTTCGCACAGTAGCCGAAGGCAAAAACACAGCCGAATTAGAAAAAGATTTGCAGAATCTGCTTAACAGATGGACTGCAATGTGTAAGAAATTACCAACTGCTCATCATCCCTCAAAAGTTTTGGGTGAACTCAACAGAGCTTCCTCCATTCTTAGAGACGTTTTCAACGATACTTTTACCAGTATTCAAATAGATGATGAAGAGTTGTACCATCAAACCAAGGATTACCTGCAAGAAATTGCACCATCCAAACAATCAATTGTAAAGTTTTATCAATCAAATGACACGCCTATTTTCGAGAAATTCAATATAGAGAGACAAATCAAAACTTCCTTTGGAAAAACCGTTTCCATGAGTAAAGGAGCTTATCTTATTATTGAACATACCGAAGCTTTACACGTTATTGACGTGAACAGCGGAAACCGTTCGAATAAAGCGACTAATCAAGAAGACACGGCGATGGAAGTGAATATGATTGCCGCAGCCGAAATAGCCAGACAACTGCGTTTGCGCGATATGGGCGGAATAATCGTAGTAGATTTTATCGATATGTCGAATCCCGAAAATCGCAAAGTCCTCTTCGACTTCCTGAGGGAAGAAATGAGCGATGATAAAGCAAAACACAAAATCTTACCTCCGAGTAAATTTGGATTAGTCCAAATTACCAGACAAAGAGTAAGACCGGAAAGAAATATTAAAACCAGAGAAGAAGATCCAAACAATGAAAATGGTGAAATTGAAGCACCAATTTTAATCATTGATAAAATCAATGCCGACCTGGAAAGAGTTTTAAAAACCCACAAAAAAGTAGTACTCAATGTACACCCGTTTGTGGCTGCATACCTCAGCAAAGGTTTTCCATCATTACGTTCAAAATGGTTTCTTGAACATAAAAAATGGGTGAAAATTATACCACGTGACGCTTACACGTATTTAGAATATCATTTCTTTGACAATAAAGGAAATGTTATTAAAGAAGACTAAACAAAAAACCGTTTCGATTTATTTCGGAACGGTTTTTTTGTGTCTTATTTTTACTAAACTAGAAGAAAAATTGAATGCAAATAAATTCAAACAAACATTTTAAGTTTGCACGCAGATTTGGCAGATTTTCACAGATTAGGGATTAATTAACAGCTTTAACAAAAGAAAAATCTGCTAAAATCTGCCAAATCTGCGTGCAATTTTTACTTTAATTATTTAATATGTAATGCTAAATTCAAATCGCAGCTAACTTCATTACACGCCTTTTTCTTTGTAAAAATACCACTGTAAACAGCACACCACAAATAGACATGGTTACACCAACTAAATTAGGAGAAGCATAACTAAATCCTGCAATTAATGGCAATCCACCCAGAAAAGCTCCTAATGCATTTCCGGTATTAAAAGCAGCCTGAATCGCTGCCGAAGCAATCATTTCGGCACCAACAGCCGTTTGAATCATCAAGGTTTGAATAGGTGCTGCAACTGCAAAGGCAATACAACCCGTAGAAAACACCAAAGCCAGACTCACATATTGATTATATGAAAAGAAAAACACCAACAACAAATCGACAGCCATAACTAACAACAACAAAATAATTGTTTTTTCAGTCGAATAGCGATCCGCTAATTTCCCTCCTATAAAATTTCCTAAAACCATCCCTAAACCGGCCAGCATCATCACATAAGGCACATCCGCAGCATCAAAACCCGAAATCGAAACCAACAAAGGAGCGATGTAACTTATCCAACAAAACAAACCGCCTGCTCCAATAGCCGTAATTAAAATAACCAGCCAGGCTTCTATTTTCTTGAAAAACTGCAATTGAGTACGCATCCCTTCTCTGCCTTTCGCTTCCAAATTTGGCATCCAAAAATAAAGCGAAGCCACTGTTAAAGTCCCCACAATTGTAATAATTATAAAAGTATATCGCCAGGAAAAATGATGCCCTATATACGTTCCAAGCGGAACCCCAAGAAGATTTGCAATCGTTAAACCTGCAAACATAACCGAAATAGCCTGCGCTTCTTTACCTTTATCCGCAAGTCGGCTGGCAACCACAGCACCTACCCCAAAAAAAGCACCATGTGGCAATCCCGAAAGTAATCGCACAGCAAAAAGAAACCCATAATTAGGTGCAATTATCGAAAGCGAATTAAACAATGTAATCATAGAAGCCAAAATTAAAAGCGTTTTTTTAGGCGGAAAATTTCGCGTAATAATCACCAACAAAGGCGCCCCAATAACCACACCAAGCGCATATGCCGAAATTAAATGTCCCGCAACAGGGATACTAATACTTAAATTTTGGGCTATATCCGGCAATATTCCCATCATCACAAATTCGGTAATTCCGATTGTCAAACCGCCCAAAGCCAGTGTAAGCAAACTTTTTTTCATTCTATTCTACCTAAAAATTAACAATAGAGATTATTAATCACAACCTCTTTTTATTCTGCAAATTTATTGACATTCGCTTCAAATAAGTTGTAATTTTACAACATAAACTTGCAATTTTAGGTTATGAAAAAATTAAATCAATTTGACACCTTAGCCATAGACGAATTTGAGGAAGACCAATACCACCTTCCCCGACACAGTCACACCTATTACGAGATTATTTACATCATCAAAGGAAACGGAATCCATCAACTGAACAAAAACCTGATTCCATATCAAAGCGGAGATTTATTTCTACTTTCAACCGATGACGAACATTATTTTGATATTAAAGAAACCACCCGGTTTTTCTTTATCAAATTTACCGACACCTATTTTAATTCGAATAAAAAACTTTCCTGTGACGAATTTTTACTCAACACACCGGAAAATTTTATGCGCGAACAATCACTGAAAGAAAATGTTTTAAAACTAAACGAAAGCTGTGCGGGTATTCTAAAAAACACCATCGACAACATCCGAACCTACAATAACACCGGAAATATTTCAACTTCGCCAATTGCTTTTTATCAAATCTTATCCATTTTTGGTTTAATCAAAGAAAGTTTGCAGCAACAAAACATCAAATTTTTAGGATCCGGAATTGACAACGACCAGATTATCTCTTACATTCATCAAAATATTTACAAACCAAAACTGGTGCAAATAAAAACGATTGCAGCTCATTTTAATATTTCTCAAAATTATTTCGGAAGTTATTTCAAACGCAATTTCACCATAAGCTATCGGGAATATTGCAACAAACTCAAAACCCAATTAATAGAAAAGAGAATTCAAAACAAACAACTGTCGCTAAAACAAATTGCCTACGAATTTGGCTTCACCGATGAAAGCCATCTTTCCAATTATTTTAAAAAACAACGGAATATAAACCCTGGTGCGCTGAAGAAACTATAAACTACTTTCTCTTCGAAGCAAAAAAACGTTTCATCAAATTGGCAGCTTCTTCAGCCATAATTCCGGAAACCACGGTAGTTTTAGGATGTAGTTTTGTTCCCAGAGTCATAAAACCACGTTGTTCGTCACGGGCTCCAAAAACAATTTTAGTAATCTGGCTCCAATACAAAGCACCGGCACACATCTGGCAAGGTTCCAGAGTCACATAAAGTGTGCAGTCTTTCAGGTATTTTCCACCTAGATAATTGGCAGCAGCAGTTATGGATTGCATTTCGGCATGCGCTGTTACATCATTCAACATTTCAGTCAGATTATGACTTCGGGCAATAACGGTATTATTAACAACAATAACCGCTCCCACAGGAATTTCGCCCTGTTCAAAAGCTATTTCGGCTTCCTGCAAAGCCTTCTTCATAAAATATTCGTCGGTGAAAATGTTTTCCATAGAACAAAAATACAGCATTCAATTTGTACATTTGCACTATGCCGGAAAATTTACTTTCAAACATACAAACACCAACTGATTTACGTTTACTTGACGAAGCGCAACTTCCTCAATTAGCACAGGAATTACGTGATTTCATAATCGATATTGTTTCGGTAAAAGAAGGTCATTTAGGAGCCAGTTTGGGTGTAATCGAATTGACGATTGCTTTGCATTATGTTTTTAACACACCTGATGATGCATTGATTTGGGATGTGGGACATCAGGCTTACGGACATAAAATACTCACCGGACGAAGAGAAAATTTTCATACTAACCGTCAATTAAACGGAATTTCCGGTTTTCCCAAAAGAAGCGAAAGCGAATATGATGCTTTTGGCGTAGGCCACTCCTCTACTTCCATTTCGGCAGCTTTAGGAATGGCACTTGCTTCTAATTTAAAAGGTGATTTCGAAAAACAACACATTGCAGTTATTGGCGATGCTTCGATAGCTTCAGGAATGGCTTTTGAAGGATTAAATCATGCCGGAGTAACTAATGCTAATTTATTAGTGATTCTTAACGATAATGCTATCGGAATTGACCCAAGCGTAGGTGCTTTAAAAAATTACCTTACTGCTGTAAAAGAAGGCAAAAATCCCAAGCAAAACAACATGATAAAATCCCTGAATTTTAATTATTCAGGACCTATCGACGGCAACGATATTTTTACAGTAACTAAAGAACTCAAGCGTTTACAAAAAATAAAAGGCCCTAAATTTCTTCACGTCATTACTACTAAAGGCAAAGGCTTACAACAGGCCGAGGAAAATCAGGTGCAATACCATGCTCCGGGAAAATTTGATCCCTTAACCGGAGAAATCATTCCGAAATCAGAAGAAAATCTTCCTCCAAAATATCAGGACGTTTTTGGGTTAACGATTCTGGATTTGGCGAAAAAAAATCCAAAAATAGTCGGAATTACACCTGCCATGCCTACCGGAAGTTCGTTAAAATTCATGATGGAGGCTTTGCCTGAACGCGCTTTTGACGTAGGTATCGCCGAACAACATGCTGTAACTTTAGCTGCAGGAATGGCTACTCAGGGAATGATGGCGTATTGCAATATTTACTCCACATTTTTACAAAGAGCTTACGATCAGGTTATTCATGATGTAGCTCTACAAAATCTTCCCGTAATTTTTTGTCTGGACAGAGCCGGACTCGTGGGTGAAGATGGCGCAACCCATCACGGCGTTTTTGATATTGCATATTTGCGCTGCATTCCGAATCTGATTATTTATGCTCCGGTCAATGAAATTGCTTTACAAAATATCCTTTACACAGCTCAGTTAGGATTAAATCACCCCATAGCTATCCGTTATCCACGAGGCAGAGGCATTATTAAAAATTGGAAAGAAAATCATTTTGGTGATTACCAAAAAATTGAAATTGGCAAAGCCTACACAATTGAAGAAGGCTCTGAAATTGTGGTCTTATCAAATGGAACCATTGGAAACAATGTAAGTTTAGCGTTAAACGAATTGAAAAATCCGGAACAAATTGCGCACTATGACTTCCCATTTGTTAAACCATTGGATCAAAATACTTTAAATAAAATTTTTCAAAAATTTAAATTCATCATCACAATTGAAGATGGCACAGTTATTGGGGGTTTCGGGAGTGCAATTTTAGAATTCGCAGCACAAAACAATTATCAAAATAATATAAAAACCTTGGGAATCCCTGATAAATTTATAGAACAGGGGACTATCAATGAGTTACAACAATGTTGCGAAATTGACGTTAAAACACTAAAATCACTTTTTTTAAGTTATATAAACAAGTAATTTAAACCTCTAAAATCTCAATTTGATAATGAAAATACAAAATCACTACCTACTCATAATTGGATTTTTATTCCTGACTAACACTCCCGTTTTTTCTCAAGTAGTTACTGATTCTATTAAAACTGATTCTATTAAAAACGATACCATCAAAAAAATTATTATTCCTGTTATGAATGATAATTTTTATCGAAAACCTAAACCTGAAAAACTAAGATATTCTTTTGCCCGTTTTGTTACCATACCTGCAATTGAAAAAACTCCACCTTCCTGCTGGGGTAAAAAAAATGTTTTGGGATTTGACATTTCCGAGATTGCTTTTGTAAACTGGAGTGCCGGTGGAACCAACTCGGTTTCAGGTTTGTTAAAAGGAGATTTTAACCGAACCTATGAAAAAAAACTGGTCAAATGGGTAAACGAACTTAGTATAAGATACGGAATGAACAAGCAGGACGGAATTGAAATCCGCAAAACAGATGATGCTTTCCGATTTAACTCGACTTTTGGATATCGAAAAAATCCCGAAAGCAATTGGTTCCATTCCGCTAAACTTAATTTCAACACGCAATTTACCAACGGTTACAAATATCCCGACAAAGAAAATCCTATTTCACGACTGTTTGCTCCGGCTTATATGTTCTTGGGAACCGGAGCCGAAAACAGCAGCAAGGACAAAAGCCGGGTGATGTATTTTTCTCCGTTTACCTATAAAGCTACTTTTGTTTGGGATCAAACCCTGGCTAACAAAGGAGCTTTTGGTGTTGAAAAAGCCACTTACGATGAAGACGGTAATTTACTAACCAAAGGAAGAAGAGCCAAAAACGAATTGGGTATTTTATTTACCAACAACATTAAAAAAGAAATCGCTAAAAATGTTGTTTTTGTAAATACTCTAAGTTTATACTCAGATTATCTTAATAATTTTGGAAACATCGATGTAGATTGCGACTTAGCCTTAAATTTGGTAGTAAACCAATATGTAAAAGCTAACATTGGCGCCCGAATTCTATACGATGACGATATTAAAAACAAAACCGAAGTTGACGGAGTCACCGTAAACGAAGGTCCTAAAGTTCAAATCAAACAAGTTTTGGGCGTTGGACTTACTTATGCTTTTTAATTCTTAGCGTTTTTTTCTGCCATTTATAGTTTCATAAATTTCCAACGCATTTCCGTCAGTTAGCAAGGAAACATAATGGCAAATATGCAACAAACGGTCGTACAGACTTTCTTTTTCCAAATGATGTTTCTCCGGTAATAATTTCAGGATTAACTTATCATAATTAGAATCGATTCCGTTGAATTTATTGTCATAAGCCGTGATAAATTTATCCAGTAAGGTTTGAATAATTTGGTAACCTACTAATTCTTTTTCAATTACTTCGCGACTTTGGTAAATTTTATCAATACTTATTTTGATAATATCGTCCATTTGCGCTTTGTATTTGCTTTTCTCCATCAAAGCAAAAGGAAATTTCCCCTGCAAAATAGCCTCTTCATTGGCAATAAATACTTTTACGGCATCATTAATCAAACTGCTAATGGCCAAAGCCCGCAAATAACTGATACGGTCTTCTTTAGTAACTAACATTTTATACTTTTTTGTATCAATGTTATCTTTTACTAATTTGATCAAATATTCTAAGGCAAAATCTTCTGAAACCAAACCTAAGTTGATTCCGTCTTCAAAATCAATGATGGTATAACAAATGTCATCGGCAGCTTCTACCAGATAAGCCAAAGGATGTCTTTCGAAACCAATATCCTCTCCGGTTTTATTTGGAATTAATCCCATATCTAGTGCGGCCTCCTGAAAGAATTCCTTATCTGCCTGAAAGAAACCGTATTTTTTATCCGAAATATTGCGCGTTGGTTTTTTAGGCAAACTTTCCTTTGGATATTTCATAAAAGCCCCTAAGGTAGCGTAAGAAATCCGCAATCCACCTTCAATTCCGGGACGACTGGAAGTCATTACCGAAAAACCATTGGCATTTCCTTCAAAATCAATCAAATCCTGCCATTGTTTTGGCGTTAAAAAGGCTTTGTATTTAGCACCTGCACCTTTAGAAAAATATTCGCCGATAGCTTTTTCACCGGAATGGCCAAAAGGTGGATTCCCAATATCATGCGCCAAAGAAGCCGCGGCGACAATAGCTCCAAAATCATTCATATGAAAACCATGAACTTCTTTCAAATAAGGATATTTTTCAATGATTTTTTTCCCAACCAAACGCCCTAAAGAACGTCCCACCACTGAAACTTCTAAACTATGTGTCAATCTAGTGTGCACAAAATCAGTTTTAGAAAGCGGAATTACCTGTGTTTTATCCTGTAAACTTCTAAAAGCAGCCGAAAATATAATTCGGTCATAATCTACTTCAAATCCTAAACGGGTGTCATCCTGTTCAATTCGTAATCGCTTACTTGTATCGCCTTGTCTTTTTAAAGATAAAAGTTGTTCCCAGTTCATTTTGATTTTTATATTACAAATTAAAAACTCAAAAATACATTTTATTTTATGATTTTATAAGACAAAACACAGAAACAAAGCGTATCAAAAAACCGCAGATTCGCAGATTTTCATTTGAATTATCAATTAAAAATCTGCGAATCTGCCGTGAAAATTTATCCTTAGAGTATTATCAAAAATTCAACTCCGTGCTATTCTTTATTTCTCCCATCACAAAAACACTTTGGGTATTCCCAATATTTTCAATGGTTGACAATTTATGCATCACAAAATCCTGATAACTCGCCATATCAGCCACTAAAATTTTCAGCATAAAATCGTAATCTCCGGCTATATTGTAACATTCAATAATTTCAGGTAATGCCACAATATCTTTTACAAAATTAGCGCCTACATTTTTGGCATGCTCTTTCAAGCGGACATTGCAAAAAACCGTCATACTCCGATTGAGTTTTTCTTTGTTCAAAAGCGCCACATATTTCATAATAAAACCTTCACGCTCTAATCTTTTGATACGCTCATAAACCGGAGTTGCCGTCAGAAATAATTGAGCCGCAAGGTCTTTTATACTAATATCAGAGTTCTTTTGAAGCTGTTTTAAGATTTGTAAGTCGATTGAATCTAAATTTTCCATAGAATATTTTACTGTTGAAAGTCACTTTTAAAATTATTATCAGAATAAAAAACTGAAATTTAAAAATTAAACAATTCATTTTACTAAAATAAAAGCCAAATTTAAGTATTAAAAACTACAAACATAACTTTGTAAAGTAAAAAATACTGAATATGAAAACAAACAACTTAGGTTATCCCAGAATAGGAAGCAACCGTGAATTAAAAAAAGCCTGCGAAGCCTATTGGGCAGGAAAAATTACTGCCGAGGAATTATTGAACACAGGAAGAGAAATCCGTATCAATAACTGGAAATTACAGTCGGAAGCCGGAATTGATTTGATTCCATCCAATGATTTTTCTTTTTACGATCAGGTTTTGGATTTCACTTTAACCTTGGGAGCTATTCCAAATCGTTACAGCGAAATCGCAAAAACAAAATCGGCCTTAGATTTGTATTTTGCTATGGCCAGAGGTTCGCAAAAAGACGAACAGGATGTGGTTGCCATGGAAATGACCAAATGGTTTGACACTAATTACCACTATATTGTTCCTGAATTTACTAAAAATCAGGAATTTCAATTATTTTCCTCTAAAATTATAGACGAATTCGTTGAAGCAAAAAATGCCGGATTCCAAACAAAACCAGTTATTATCAGTCCTGTTTCTTATTTATTATTAGGAAAGGAAAAACAGGAAGGATTTCACCGCTTGGAACTTTTGGATAAACTTTTGCCAGTTTATTTCGAAATCATTGAAAAATTAGAAAAAGAAGGTGCTACATACATTCAGTTTGACGAACCATTCTTAGCTCTAAATTTAACCGATTACGAAAGAAAAGCGATTACTTATACTTACAACGAAATCAACAACCGTTTTCCAAACATCAAAGTGATTCTGACGAATTATTTTGACTGTTTTGGTGAAAACATCGAAACGGCTTTAGCACTCCCTGTTCATACATTCCACTTGGATTTAGTACGTTGTCCATCGCAATTAGATGATATTTTAGAGTCAGGAAAATTAGCCAACAATGTAAAACTTTCATTAGGAGTGGTTGACGGAAGAAATATTTGGAAAAATGATTTTAAAAAATCGTTGGCAATTATCGAAAAAGCGGTTTCAGCACTAGGTGAAAACCGAATTTTCATTGCCCCTTCCTGCTCGTTAATTCATTCGCCTTGTGATTTGGATTTGGAAACCAATGAAGAAAACTTAAGTTCTGAAATTAAGCAATGGTTGGCTTTTGCTAAACAAAAAATCAATGAAGTAGTTACGCTTCGCAATTTGGCTTCAGGTGAAATTACCGAAAGCGATCAGGCGCATTTTCAGGAAAATACCATCGCTAATGAAAACCGTAAAAAATCGACTTTAATCCACAATAATGCGGTAAAAAACAGAGTAGCCAGTATTACTAAAGGTGATGATCAAAGAATAAATGCTTTTGCTATTCGAAGAAAAAAACAGGCAGAAGCCCTGCAATTGCCTTTATTTCCTACTACTACTATTGGTTCTTTTCCACAAACAGCCGAGGTAAGAAGCTGGAGAGCAAAATTCAAAAAAAGAGAATTATCTCAGTACGAATACGATGCTTTACTGGAAAAGGAAACCGAAGAAACGATTCGTTTTCAGGAAGAATCCGGCATTGATGTTTTGGTTCATGGTGAGTTTGAACGTAACGACATGGTAGAATATTTTGGAGAGCAATTAGATGGTTTTGCTTTCACTAAAAACGGCTGGGTGCAGAGTTATGGTAGCCGTTGTGTAAAACCTCCGGTTATTTATGGTGACGTTTCCCGTCCCAAACCAATGACGGTAAAATGGGCAGAATTTGCACAATCATTAACTTCAAAATGGGTAAAAGGAATGCTTACCGGACCAGTAACTATCCTGCAATGGTCGTTTGTACGTAACGATCAGCCGCGTTCTGAAACCTGTACGCAAATTGCCTTGGCTATCCGTGATGAAGTAGTCGATTTAGAAAAAGCAGGAATCAAAATCATTCAAATTGACGAACCAGCTATTCGTGAAGGATTGCCTTTGCGTAAAGAAGAATGGGATAATTATTTAGACTGGGCAATCAAAGCTTTTAGAATTTCGGCTAGTGGTGTTGCCGATGATACTCAAATTCACACCCATATGTGTTACAGCGAGTTTAATGATATTATTCAAAATATTGCCGACATGGATGCCGATGTCATTACTATTGAATGTTCGCGTTCGCAAATGGAACTATTAGACGCTTTCGCTAACTTCAAATACCCTAACGAAATTGGTCCCGGAGTTTACGACATTCACTCCCCACGTGTCCCTTCACATGATGAAATGGTTCATTTACTTGAAAAAGCGGCGGCCGTAATTCCTGCTAACCAACTTTGGGTAAACCCTGACTGCGGATTAAAAACCCGTCATTGGGAAGAAACCAGAAAAGCTTTGATTGAAATGGTTAAAGCTGCTCAACAAATGCGAGTTGCTGCCGAAAAAACAATACTTGCCTAATTTTTTTTAAATTAAAAACCCTGAATAATAGACTGCACCCAAAAGTTTAGACAAATTAATAATTAATTTTGATAATGATGAGCTCGATATTGTATCGGGCTCATTTTGTTTAAATTTGATTTAATTCTTTGGTTATTATAATAGACAATGTATTGATGAATTTCTTCTTTCAATTGAATTATAGAGTTATATTTTTTAAGGTAAAATAGCTCTGATTTGATTATTCCAAAGAAATTTTCAATAATAGCGTTATCCAAACAATTTCCTTTTCTCGACATGCTTTGTATGATTCCTTTTTGTTTTAATAAAAATTGATATTGTTTCATTTGATATTGCCAACCCTGGTCTGAATGTAAGATTAGATTAGTATTGTTTGGTATTTTTTTAAAT
>NZ_AUDK01000034.1 GCF_000425425.1 Flavobacterium daejeonense DSM 17708 | reverse complement strand
AGTTCAACAGTTAATGCTTCTTTGGCAATAATATGCTGCCCGCTCCAGTCATAAGTTACTAAATAGCCTGTATAAGTTCCGTCCAGTTTTTCGGTGCTTTTTAAACGGTGAGATACTGATTGAAAAGTTTCCTTAATAGCTTTCTCATGTATTTCTTTTGATTTAGAATCCGTTTTTTGGGTTTCCTTATAATCAGTAAATTCAGGTTCGGCTTCCATCATTTCATTTTGAGCCGGTTTATAACCATAATTTGCCGCTTTAGTCATCCATTCCCGGGCTGTTGCAACATCTTTTGTTGTTCCGTAACCATTACGGTAACAAATCCCCAACATATACATCGAGTTTAGGTTACCATACTGGCTGGCTACCTTAAACAATTCAAAAGCTTCCTCGTAATTTTGTTGACATCCTAAACCTTTAAAAAGTAGGTAACCCTTACCGCCCATACTGCTTATGGCTTTTAATTCAGTTCCTTTAGAATAATATTCAAAGGCTTTTTCAAAATCCTGAGGAGTTCCTATCCCATCTTTGTACATGATCCCTACATTATACCAGGCTTTTACATAACCGGATTCAGCTGCTTTTTTGAACCAATTTAAAGCCTGCTCCTGATTTACTTCTGTTCCCACACCATCGCTGTAAAGTATCGCCAGCATGTTCATTGCCTTAGGATTCGCTTCTTCTTCAGCTGCTTTTTTACAGGATTCAAATCCTTTCTCGGGATTATAATAAAAGTGGTTAGGATTAAGCTGCATTCGCGCCATATCCATTGTGGAAACACTAGGCTTACCGCTATTTTGTGCCCAGAGCTGCAATGACAGCAACAGGGCTATTATTTTTAAACTATTTTTCATAAATATTATTTTTTTTACAAATAAAAATTGAACCGAGTAAGTCTCGACTACGTTACCAATGCTATTTTTACAAAAAATGGTTCTCGATACAAATTTTCTGAAAAAGCTATTCGCGTTTTCTGAAAATTCACTCGAACTGACGAGGAAGCTGTAAAGTCATTTTATATTACTTTTTTTTAGAATAAAAATGACACTTCGACTTGACAAAACTTAGTTACACATACCCGATTCTTTTCTTTATACAATATTTTAAAGGAATGTTATTACCAGGCAAATTTGGTTTTGGCTGCTTCAGGTTTATTCGAAACATTACGTGCCTGATCTGATTGCAACATCCTTAAGGCTCCCGGCTGTTCGCTAACCAATCTGGCAAGACTGGCACTTGTTTTTGGCATATCATTCCCAAAACGGTCTTTTCTTACCAGTTTGGCCAAATTGTAATTGTAGATTTCTCTGTAAACTTTAGTACTGTCCAATCCTTGATCAATTCCTCGTTCTTTAATATGCTTCCATGAATTAGTTGCCCAGTCTGATGCTGTTTTTCGGTTCAGAATAACCAACAAATCCGTATATTGTTCATCGGTTAGAATAGTTGGCAATAGCTTTCTTTCATGAGCTTTTAAATCTAATGATGGCGTTTCTTTTTTCATATCTGCCATTAGTTTACTTTGATAGATTAAATTGTCTATTTGTTCTTTGTTTAATTTTAACCTTTCTCTGTTTCTCACTGCACTGGCAAATTTTGAATTATCTTTTGCATCAAGCACTTTGTCTCCAATCAGGCTTTTGGTTTTTATAGCCTGTAAATAGACATTAGCAATCGAATCGTATTTTGAAATGATAACAGCCAAATCCTTTTGTTCATTAAGAGCTGTTCCAGTGAGCAATAATGCTTTTTCTATTTCCAGTTTACGATTGTAATATACCCGAAAAAGAGTCTTATACATTTCGTTATCAATCCTGTATTTTCCCCTTACTAATAACAATTGAGCCTGGGCTTCCGCAACTGCATTTTTTTCCATTTGTTTCAAATACTTTTCTTTGAAGACTTGTTCTTCATTGGTTTGCGCATTCATCTGATGCGAAGCAAAAGCCAGATTAATCAATAGGGCAAAAATTGTTTTTCTCATAATTTAAAATATTTAATGGTTATTAATAAACATGTTGGGTTTAGAACCAGATTCTTTCCTGATTATCCGTAATAATAAAAGGTCGTTCTTTACCTTGGGAATAGTCCGAAACCAATAGCAATAGTGCGTTTTTAGGAACTTTTTCAAACACAAGCGATTTAGTTTCAGCTGTTGCGGTTTGCTCTCCCATCGAAATCCAGTTGTTGTTCCAATAATAAAGGGTGTATTTTTTGTCTAATCTAAATTTGAGGTATTTGTCCTGCTCCTCAATAGTCACATTCCTGGTATTGATTAAGTCCGGTTTTAACGTAAGCTGGTGCTGGTATCCCGAAGCCACAGGATAACCTGCCGGTATTATTTTATCATCAATATAATAGGCAGGCAGAAAAACCGCTCCTTTGCATAAATTATCAAATTTGACTTTGTTTTCTTTTATTTTTCCCCACCAGGTAGCTCTCCATTTCAACCCATTAAACACACAAACATAAGCTACTGATTGTTTTATTTTAGGAATAAACAATGGTGTCTCTAAACTGCTGGTTTGCCAGTAATTCGAAGTGACATCCCTATAATTTTCACTACGCATGAATCCGGGAGGAATTTGTTCTTTAGGTATTATACTAGCTAAAACATCAGGCTGACGGGCATAAGTAAAACGTATCACTTTAGAGGGTTCTCTTGAAAAATTATCAATCTTCACATTAGCTGTCGAAACATCAAAAGGAATCAGCTTTCCTTCCGAAGAATACGTACTGTTAAAAAAATGAGTTCCTGTTGAAGTTGCCCAAAAAGGAACAGATTCAACCGAAGCAGCATAACCCTGAGAACGGAGCATATAAGTCATCAAATCCCCAATATCATCACAATTGCCTTTTTTCCGGTTTAATAACTGAATTGGACCTAAATGAGGTAAGGGTTCTTTACGCTGTTCCTGATCCCATGTATTAATAAACCAACTTCTGAAATCATTGGCAAAATATTGTAAAGCCACTTCTGTGTTTTCTCCTTTTACACTATCCTGAATCCATTTGAATTTTTCTTTATAAATAGCTCGCCAATCCTGTAAAGGTTCTGAACCAACCCTATAGGGTAATATATAGTTGCAAAAATCAGAAAATGAGGTGTTTTTAGCCTGAGGTCGTTTCCAAACCTCAAAAGCATTTTCAATATTTTTGATTAAAAAATCAGCTTTGATGGTATCTATGTCTTTATAAATAACAGGAACAGGCTTTACGCCTTCGTATTTTAGTTTTATCTCATCAAAAGCTTTTACAGCGGTTACAAAGTCAGGATAATCCATTTCGTTATAAGGAATTCTTTTCCCTGTTCTGTCTGCCCAATAATAGTCTGCTGAATAGTGAATATCCATATTACTAATCAGAAAATAAGCCGCTTTTAATTTTAAACTGTCAGCCTTGTTTTTATTGTATTGCTGAATGACTTTTTCTAATTCGATTTTATTCTTGCCTGCTTTTTCTAAAACTGCGATTACATTTTGCGGAGCTGCATTCTGTGCTTTAGTCATAAAAAATGAAAACATTACTATTATTGATATAAATATCTTTTTCATATTTTTTGTAATTGATTTTCGGATTTTTGTTGATTTCTTAATAATGATTTTGCCATTTTTTGATACTTATCTGTCGATTCATCAGGATTAATGACAGCCATAGTTATTATTTGTTGTGCCACATTACGAGCCTGCCCAATCTGTTTATCTAGCACTAAAAGCTGCATTAATCCAAATTTGTATTTTATTGTCTTAGGAGATAAAGCAGTTAGCTGATATAAATTAGAAATGGCTTCTTTGCTATTTTTCATTTGAAAATGACATTGAGCTGCCATATCAAACAATATCGGAGTTGAACTAAACTTTTTAGCATAATCAAATTGTCCTAAGGCCTCCTGGAATTTCCTTTGAGAAAAAAGTAGCTTCCCATAAATAATGCAATAGCTTGTGGAATTTTGTTTTGTTTTTTGAAGTTTTTCGAGTAAATTCTCAGTTCGAACAACATTTCCGGATTCAAAATAATCCTTTGCTGTTTTCATTAATCGATACTCTTTAACCTCTGTAAATTGTCGAAAAGTCAAATAGCCTGTAATACAAAAGGAAGTAAACAAAACGGATCTTACTATATTCGATTTTACAGATAATTTTACTACAATAATGTGTTTATTGTCGGCACATAAAATCCCTGCATACACCGCAAATAAAAACAAAGCGGGAATAGCCTGGAGTATAAAATTAAAAAGCCCCATCAATGCAAAAGCAGCAAAACCGGCGTAAGCCACATAACAAACATCCCGATTTTCAAAAACCTCCTCTTCTACTATTGCATTGGTACCTTTTTTATTCGGATATAAAAAAAGAAGCTATCATTAAAACGAATAACAATACAGCAGGAATTCCACCCTGAACCGCCTGTTCTAAATAGTCGTTGTAAGCCATTAAAACGAATGAGGCATTTTTTAATTCTTTTTGACTTAACTTGTTCTCCTGTATGGCTTTTGCCTGTCTCAGATTATACTCTCTCTCAAACATCCCCGTACCATAACCCCGAACAGGTGAATCCAATACCATTTGAGTAGTTATTCGCCAAATAAGCAAACGACCATCAGCGGAATCTTTTTTATGCAGATATAATTGTTTCCCAATCGGAATACTTAAAATCCCAACAGCTAAAAACCCAAAAAACAAATACTTTCGCTTAAAACGTCTGATACTATTAAAGTGAAGTATCAGAAATAGTCCTGATGAAAAAACAGCGCCAAGTAGAGCTGTGCGGCATTCCAAAAGCAACAAACCAACACATACAATCAACAACATTAAAGAATAAATTGCTTTTTTATAAACTGTAGTGGGCTTTATAAAAAAATAAAGTAGTGCAGGAATACTTAGGGCTAAAAACATAGCCACAACATTAGGATTCGAAAAACTTCCGGTTACTTTAAAATTGACATCCTCACTGGGAATTTTACCTAAATATTGCAAAACACACCAAATCGCTTCAATTGTAGCAACAACAGCAACCGCTTTATAAAAACTGATACTATTATCTTTTCTTAAGACAATAAAAGAACTGATAAACACAAAACAGGCTGCAATGCGGTAATATTTATATTGTACTGCTTCTCCATGTTGTAGAAAAACAAACAGAGCCCATATTATAAAAAGAATAAAAGGTAATGTTACATCAATCTTTACATCACTTTTTACAACCTTAAACAACAAAAAAAGGATAAAAGTTAAAATTACACCACTACCCAATACTAAAACAAAATAATTAAAAAGACTGCTGTATAAAAATATTTCAAAATTTAGCAAGCATCCTAGAAGCAACAGGAATGAAACTATAAAACAAACAGCTTGTGAAATATTTAAAAAAGGTTTTTCAGAGTAATTTTTTATCATATTTAATACTATTTAATAGTAAAAATACTATTAAAAACACAAACAAGTATCCTGCACTATCCTGTAATAATTTTAAATATAAAAAATGAACCTTCTAATTAACAAACATATACAAGTAAAAGCATTACTACAATACCCACTTTTAGTGATTTTTTGACGGGTCAACTCCATAGATACTCCATAGATACTCCATAGATACTCCATAGATACTCCATAGATACTCCATAGATACTCCATAGATACTTGCAATAAAATTAATTGCATAAAAAAAAGGAAAGCCTTCTCTAATAGAAATGCTTTCCTTTTTAAGTTTAAAAATATTTTTTCTAATTTTATTTTAGAGGATTAATCCCTACATGAGTAGGCACAACCTGTTTAATCGTTCCGTCAGCATTGAACTCCAGTTTATCGATACAAACTTCGCGATGGAAACCGGCTGCGTCACCCATATTGATTCCGGTAGGGTATGAAAAACGATGATACACAATATACCATTCGTCTTTTTTAGGAACTTTCACTACCGAATTATGTCCTGTAGCATAGATTTCTTCTGCTTTATTTCCCTGAATAACTACATTATCTTTAGGAATTTCAAGTGGCCCAAGCGGAGAATTTGAAATACCGTATCGCACTTTGTATTTTGGACTTCTGGTATCGTCTTCACTCCAGAAAAAATAATACAATCCGTTTCTGTAAATTACATAGGTTCCTTCGCGGAAACTCTCATTTACTTTAATGATTTTAGTAGTTCCCGGTTTTAACGTAACCATATCCGGATTTAATTCGGCTACAGCCATGTACATATTTCCCCAATACAAATAACTTTTCCCTGTTTTTGGATCGGTAAAAACGTCCGGATCAATTTCCTGACCGTCTTTTATGCCTTCCGGTCTGCCGGCTACAATTGGTTTTCCACTGTCTTTAAAAGGACCTGTAGGATTATCTGAAACCGCAACACCTACTTTTTGTGCTCCTGTATAATAATAGAAATATTGGTACTTTCCTTTTATCTTTTTCTCAACAATACAAGGTGCCCAGGCATTTCTTCCTGCCCAACTCACCTCTTTCTTAAGGTCTAAAATAGTTCCTTCCGCTTTCCAATCCACTAAATTATCAGACGAAAAAGCTTTGAAATAATAACCGCCCCAACCATCAAATCCGTCAGTTGTTGGATAAATATAATACTTGCCCGTTTTTTCAGCGTACAAAACTTCAGGATCGGCGTGATAGCCTTCTAAAACCGGATTGTTATTGATTTGAGGATAGTCTTTTGGCTTTCCCCATTTAGCAATCAATCGTTTTAATTCGGTTCTTGTAATTGGCAAAATCGTTCCGTGACGCGGATGAAAATCCATTGAAATATCATTATCAATTACTGTAAAATGCTCCAAATCTTTGGTTTTAGTAAACTGATATTTTCCTTTTGTATAAACATCATACATTAGAATATATTCATCAGAATTATTCAATTTGAATACACCGGAACCTTCAACTCCGTCTTTAGTTTTTTGCAAATAATTATCATTTTCAATCCAGTTTCCAGAAGTTAAATCAGTGGTTGTTGCCACTTTAATTCCCGGCGTATTGGTTTCGGTTTTATAAAAAAGATGATAAACACCGTCTTTTTCAATAATATCTCCATCAATACAAGCGTTACCCGATTTTGGAACAAACAACAATTTTGGTTCACTTTCTAAAGCCGTAAAATCTTTATTGGCATAAGCATAATAAATTTTATCCGGACTGCCTTCATGCATCAAACTAAAGTAAATCATGTATTTACCTGCTTTAGCATCATAAATGGTTTGCGGTGCCCAAACTCTTTTTAAATTTTCATTTCCTGAAAAAGTTTTCTGAAAATTTATTTTACTGCTTTGCCAATTGACCAAATCGGTACTTTTCAACAATATCATACCACGGTTGCTGCTCCAACCCTTTGACGAAGTCATATCGGTCAAAACCATGTAAAATGTTTTGCCATCGTCTCCACGCAAAATATGCGGATCACGAACACCACCCGTTTCACTAATAATTTTACTGTCAATTACCGATTGGTTATTATTTAAATGATAATAATGATAACCATCGGCGCTAATGGCATAACGCACCGCTTCTTCTTCAACAGCATTCCCTGTGAAATACACAAACAGATAAGCGGTTAAATCTTTTTCGGCAAGTGCTGGTGGAACTCCTGCTTTTTTTTGAGCATTTGAAAAATTAAATAACATCAAAAATAAAGCAAGACTAAAACATATTTTTTTCATTATTTTTTACTTTTTAATTTATATAAAACCGAAGCATGCGCATTTAAAGTAACAGTAACTTCATCTTTAACAGCTCCTATTTTTTTCCCTGTCCACATATCAGTAACCTCAGCATTTTTGATCCCCAAATCAGCTAAGCGTACTGCTACTTTTTCTGAAGCATTGTCTGAAATATTAAATAATGCTAAGTAAATACTTCCGTCTTTTGGATTCTTGGAAGTCACCGCCACTTTTCCGTCTTTTTGAAAAAGTTGTTTAACATTGGTTCCTTCACGGTGCATTTTTAAAACTTCAGCATTCGTCAATAACGATAAGGTAAAAGAATCGTTACTTGGCATATCCCCGCCAAAAAACAACGGAGATCTGAAGATCGTAAAGAAAGTCATTAAAGTATATTGCTCGTCTTTTGTTAAACGGCTCATTCTGTCCTCACCGCGTTCTCCTCTTAACGAAATTCTTCCTAACGGAATCATATCACAATCAGGCCATGTTCCCGGAGCAATGTGCGGATACCATTTTTGAGCAACATCCATTAAATGGGTGATGTGTGGCCAGGTATCCCAAACATCGTCAACCATTCTCTACATATTTGCATGAGAACTTACGTGAGCAGCCGCCGAAATTGGCGTTTCTCCAGGTGAAGTACTCAAGACAATTTCACGACCACATTTGTCAATTGCTTTTCTAATCAGGTTGATTTCTCCTTCGTGATACGGTCTCGATAAATCATCAATTTTAATAAAATCCACTCCCCATTGTGCGTACAATTCGAACAAAGAATCATAATATTCCTGTGCTCCCGGTTTATCAGCAAGGATAGTATAATTGTCTTTCAACCATTCGCATTGTAATTCAGTTGTATAAATTTGATCAGCAGTAATTCCGTTTGCTCCTTTAATTGGTAGTTTTTCTTCTACTGCTTTTTTAGGAATTCCGCGCATAATGTGGATTCCAAATTTCAATCCTTTACTATGAATATAATCAGCTAATGGTTTGAAACCCTGTCCGTCTTTTGCAGAAGGAAATCTGTTTAATGCCGGTAAATATCTCCCGTATTGATCCATTACATAACGTGGATCTTTTTGATTGTAGCCTCCCGCCTTATCATTTTCCACAAACCATCTGATATCTACTACGATGTACTCCCAACCTGATTTTTTTAAATTTTTGACCATATAATCAGCATTCGCTTTCACCTCATGTTCCTCCACAGTAGAACCATAACAATCCCAGCTATTCCATCCCATTGGTGGCGTTTGTGCCCATTGTTTGAATTCGTCCTTCTTGAAGGCTGTTTTTTGGGCATTGGTCGAAACCGATACCAAAATAACTCCTAGTGCCAGAGCAATTGTATTCTTTAATTTCATTTTTTGGTTTTTATATGTGTTAATATTACACTTCAAATATAATAAAACTCATTGGGTGAAATTGTTTTTGATTGTAAATTTTCGTCAGTTCGAGTGATTCCGCTTTTGGGCAGGATCGTATCGAGAACAAGAAAATTTACAATCAAAAAGGTTCTCGATACAAATTTTCAGAAAAAGCTATTCGCATTTTCCGAAAATTCACTCGAACTGACGTTGTCAATAATTTCAACCAATAGGTTAACGAAGATTTTTTTATTATAAAAAATTAAGCTGTCAGCTTAAAAAAAGCAAACAGCTTAACTTATAAATTCTAAAAATATATTGATTTTTCTAAATCAAAAAAACAACTTATTTCACATTAATAGTAACCTCAACAGCTTTTAACCATGGGCTGGAAAATTGAACTTTAATAGGTTCATTAGTTCCATTTGCCTGAATGTAAGCTAAAATACGTCCGTGGAAAACACGTTGTACATTATCGGTGTAATCAGTCATATCCGAATTATTTCCTGCTTCCAATCCTAATAAAGTTGCAGAACCACTAACGATTTTACAAGTAATTTCATTATCAGAAATCATTACCGGAATTCCGTTCTCATCTACTATTTGCAACATGATTTCAGCTACTCCATTATCTTTATTGATAACTGCATCAGCACTTTTCACAACAATAGCCTGAGGTTGTTTTGAAGAAGTAATCGCATAACGACTCACTTCTTTATTATTCTTATCCAATCCTACTGCTTCCAGTTTTCCGGACTGAAACGGAATGTCCCAGGAAATAATCCCCACTTCTGCATCATAGTTTTTCACTTCGCCCACCACTTTTCCGTCTAATTCAAGACGTGCTTTAGCAGCATTTGTATAACAAACTACTTTTACTTTTTGACCTTCGTTGTAATTCCATAATGGCCAGGCGTCCATAGAAAGGTCTTTTTTATTTGGATTATTCGAAAGATAAGTTCCGATGTAAATCATTGGTTTCTCTGACCAAAGTGACTGACGGAAATAACCTCTAGGCTTAATCTGTCCGGCAAAATCAACCAATCCCGAATAGAATCCTCTCGATGGCCATCTTCCTGATTCTCCTAAATAATCAATCCCTGTCCATAAGAATTGTCCGAAAATATGCTCATTATTTTTTACCGCTAACCAAGCTTCGTAATCATGACGGTTTTCACTACCAAAAATGACACGTTTTGGATATTTCTTATGGTCTGACTGGTATTTGCTTTCCGTATAATTGTACCCTGTAATGTCCAAAGCTCCCGGATACTCCGTTTCATTAGACATCGCTACTCCGGCTAAACCAGCCGTTGTAGGACGGGATTTATCGTATTTTTTCACAGCAGCAACCAAACGTTTTGCAATTGCACCTAAACGCATCGCATCCGGAGCATCTTTTTTATAACCACCGTAAGCCGCTTGCGAGAATCCTGTATCGCCGCCTCCTGCTAATACCGGGTGAGAATAGGGATCATTAGGGTAATCTACTTCGTTACCAATACTCCAGGCAAAAACAGAAAGATGATTTCTGTCACGACGCACAAAATCTTCTAAATCTTTCTCAGCCCAATCAGCAAAAATATCAAAAGAACCTTCGAATCCCGGTGTTCCAACATTCCAGCCTTCTAACCATTTGCGTTTAGGGAATTCCCATTCGTCATAAGCTTCGTTTAAAACCAATAAACCAAGTTCATCACACAATTCATAAAAATCAGGTGCCTGCGGATTATGACTGGTACGCACTGCATTTACTCCAATTTCTTTTAAGGTTTTCAATCTTCCTTCTAAAACTTCGCGAGGAACTGCCGAACCTAATACTCCCGCATCATGGTGCAAACAAACTCCTTTTATTTTCATCCATTTGCCATTTAAAGCAAATCCTTTATTAGCATCGAATGTAAAATTGCGGAAACCTGTTTGAGTTGTAGAATGATCGATAACTTTACCGTCTTTTAAAACAGTAGTTTTCAATTGGTACAAATTAGGATTTTCTAAATCCCATAACTTAGGATTAGTTACTTTTATTTTCGCAGCAATTTTCCCTGATTGGTTGGCTGCAATTGCTACAGTATTAGTACTCTTAGCAACTGTTTTTCCATCATTTGCAATCAATTCGTTAACAACAGTCAAATTCGATTTTTCTGCTGAACCGTTTTCAACACCAACCTCAACATTCAAAGTTCCTGTGTTTTTACTCACTTCCGGATAAGCATAAACGCCCCATTGTGCAATATGCACCGGATTAGCATACACTACCCAAACATTTCTGTAAATTCCTGAACCGGTGTACCAACGGGAATCGGCGCTCTTGCTGTGATCTACACGAACAGCAATGGTATTTTTTTCACCATATTTAATATACGGAGTAGCATCATAAGCAAAAGAAATATAGCCATTTGGACGTTTTCCTAAAGAATGTCCATTAACGAAAACTTCGCTTCGGTTATACACTCCTTCAAAATACAGGAACACTTTTTCTCCTTTTTTGGCCGATGGCACATCCATAGTTTTTCTGTACCAGGCAATTCCTCCCGGTAAAAATCCTGTTGCACTTGCCAGAGTTGGACTCAACTGTCCTTTAATACTCCAGTCATGAGGAACAGCAACAGTTTGCCATTTGCTGTCATTAAAAGAATTATCCTGAAAGTCTTTATTGTCCTGCAGAATAAATTTCCATTGTTCATTAATTTTTTGAGAATCTCCAAATCCTATTTGACTAAATACAGAAGTGCAAGAGCAAACCAGAAACGATAAAAAGATTTTTTTTGTTGTTAACATAAATTGTATTTTTTAATAAATAAGAGGGCGCTAAACCATTCCGAATTTCTATAAAGACAGCTTAAAAAAGCAAAGAAATGATTAAACTTCAATAATTATGAGGGGTAAATTGGTAAAATAAGTACTATAAAATTACCCAAAGTTATCTTTTTTGAATTTTATAGTGCCAAATCTTATTTATAAACACCTACATAAGTAACTACTGCTCTGGCCGGAATTTCAAAATTATCTGCTGCTACATCAGTTCCTTTTTCCAAACTTTTCAATTCAGAAGTAACATAAGGTGTTAGTGCATTATTTACCAATGTACCGCCGGAAAGATTCAGCTTATAGGTTCTTGCAGCAGTTCCGAAATTAACCGCAACAACTACCATTTTTTTAGTCGCTTCATCTTTATAAGCAGTAACCATAACATCTGTCATAGCTGTTGAATTATCCAAATTAGGAATTTGAACCCTTTGCATTCCCGGTTTTACAAAGAAAGAGAAATTACCAAAAGCCCAAAGAATTTTAGAATCCCTTACATAACCATCGTATTTGCAATAATTAGCATCTCCGGCACCTTTTGTAATTCCGTCATCAACGTGAACTAAGCCATCTTTGTAATCACCACGGCTTACCGCTGTCCACCACTGCCATGAAGTTACACCACCAATTGAAATATCGGTACTGATAATACGGGCTACCCAAAGTGCTGTTTGCATTCCTAAATCCCTTCCCGGACCGGCACCTCCCGGCAATTCGGCAGTACCCGGACTCTCAAGAATAGAATATTCCGAAGCCCAAACACTCAATCCCGGAACAGTATTAGCTCTATTTGCAACAGCTTGTCTTGACGAAATCAATTCACTTATTGGCCATGCCTGCCAGTAACTGTGCCCTGAAATTGTCTTTTTAACATTAGTCAATCCTGCAATATTTTTAGTCGAATTAACTCCAAAGAAATAATCAATCTGATTCGAACGATTTTCTTTTCCACTTACTGTTTTATACAAAGGCTCGAAAGCTCCTGCTTCTCCTACTACAATTTGAGAACTCAAACCTTTAGCCTGTAATTTTGGTGCCAATGTATTTACAAAACTGTAAATATTAGCATTTGAAGCCGGAGAACCTTCCTGTCCGGAACCGTCCCATTCGTATTGCGGCTCGTTAAACGGACTCACATAATCAATTGTTAAATCGTGTACTGATTTTAATTTATCAATAGCGTTTACCCAAAAATCTGCCAGTTCAGGCATTTTACCATCTTTCAAATTATAAAAAGTGTTAATGCTGGCATGCGCTTTTCCATTTTGAGTTAAATAAACCGGTGCACTATTGGTAAATGCCAATAATTTATCTACGCCACGCTCTTTAGCGGCTTTCATAAACCATACCTGACCTGCCTGCTTACTCATATCATACGTTACTCCATCAGTAGTAAAACATTCTGTGCGTCTCCATTCGTCAGTAATATCACTGGCATCGCCTTGTTCTGTACTTCCGGCACCAAGGTTAAAACGCCACAATGACAAACCGATTCCTTTAGGGTTTCCATCAGCATCTACTTCTTGGCTAAATAACAAATCGGCAATAGCATTCTTTTTATCCGAAGGCCAGTTTTTCCCAATATTATTACACTGCCAGGCATCAGAAGCACCAAAACTCTCCATAGTTTGCAGATTCGCATCCAGATTAATTTTTAATTCTCTTGTTGTTTCAGCAACTGGCTCTGAAGTTTCATTGTTATCCGACGAACAGCTAATGAATGCTGTACTCATTGAAAATAAGCCTGCAAACAGCAGGCTTACTTTATATTTTTTTATCAAATTCATATTAATAATTTGGATTGGTAATTATTCCTCCGCTTAAATCGACTTCTAATTGCGGTATTGGCCATACTAAATGTTTGGCTGGATTAAAATTGATTCCTTTGTCCTGAGCTTCTCTGGTATTAGTTGTTTCATAAGGATCAGTCGAATTCAAATTGTATTGTACAAAAGTTCCGTTTGGTCCCATTAAAGATTCTATTACCGGTTTTCCTGTACTTGGATCTTTTTCTCTTCGAATATCAAACAAACGCAAACCTTCGAAAGCCAATTCTAAACGACGTTCTTTGTAAATTTTTCTCAAAAGATTAGGTCCTGCCATTCCTTCTACCGGATCTAAATCCACACGGGCTCTCACCACATTGATATCGGCCATAGCGCCATCAGCGTCATTTAAATGATAATTTGCTTCGGCTCTGGTAAGATACATTTCCGCTAAACGAATCAATGGGGTGTTCAATGGCAAATGTCCATCCTTCTTGTCTAACATACGACGTGTAGCTATTGGAATATAATATTTACGACAGATACGTCCCGATTTATTATCATTCAAACTGAATTTATGCGTTGGATTCAACACCTCATCTCCGTAAGCTGCTTCACCCCATTTAGTAATAGTACTTCTGCGACGAATAACATCTCCTTCTGAAAGATAAGCGTTTTCTAAATCACTCGTTGGCATACACCATCCCCAACCATCAAGAACATCAGCAGCATCATTACTTGGAAAATTCTTTTTATCCTCTCCTCTGGCTCCGGAAAAAGTAGGTATCATACTTCCTAAATTTTTATCCTGAACACCCGAAGATTGGGCTTCCAGAATTGATTCCACTCCATTATGGTTGTTCACATCCCAAATGTTTAAGAAATTTGGTTCTAATTGATAAGGTCCTTCAGTGATTACCTTATTAGCATATTGTTTTGCTTCGGCCCATTTTTCCTGAAACAACGATACACGAGCCAGTAATGCATAAGCAGCCCACTTATTAATTCTTCCATTTCTAAATACTTCAATGGTTTCTAATTTTTCAGCTGATGCTTTTAAATCTGCCTCAACCTGAGCGTACACTTCTGCAACTGAACTACGTGGTAATTTTAAATCATTAGTCCCCAGAACCGTAGTATACAATGGAACACCTCCGTAATTATTAACCAACTCATAATAGCAATAGGCACGAACAAATAAAGATTCTCCTATATACTGATTTTTTTGAGACTCACTAATAGGAGCTAATTCCATTTTAGCCAAACCAATATTACAGGATTGAATCGTGTAATAATGAGCGGTGTACATACCGTTCAAATTCCCCATATTATCCGGAGTAATAAGATATTGAGAAGCTGGGCGGTGAGAGCTGTTGTCTTGCCCTGTATTTCCCATCCAGGCATCATCAGTTGCCATTTCGTTTGTCATTCTGGGTGCGACTAATACCCACCATTCATTAGGTAATAACAATCGGTGCGTTAATTCATTCACGTAATTTTCACATTCCTGCGCCGTTTGAAAATAATTCTCTAAGGTTTGTTTTCCTCTTTCGTTTTTTTCAATAAAATCGCTACAAGAAACTGCAACAGCAGCAAAAGTTAGTATTGATACTAGTATTTTTTTCATAATTCTTTAATTAAAATGCTACATTAAGCCCCATCAAAATTGTTGGTTGAACCGGGTAATTCCATCCTCCGAATCCTGATCCTAAAACACTACCTCCTACTTCAGGATCTACTCCTGAATATTTGGTCCATGTCCATAAATTTTGACCGGATAATGAAATTCTCAATTTGTCAAATCCAAATTTGTTATAAAGAGAATAACCTAACTGAAGGTTTTTCATGCGCAGGAAAGAACCATCTTCTACATATAAAGAAGAGAATTTAGTGAAGTTCTCGTTGTTGTCATCTTTAGAAAGTCTCGGAATAGAATTAGAAGTTCCTTCACCATGCCATGCCATTTGATCTAATCCTCTCACTTTGTTAGTTAAACTGGCTCCGTTGTATAGATCTGAAATATTTTGATTTACCAATTCATTTCCGATGCTGGAATAGAAATTAGCCACTAAATCAAAGTTTTTGTAAGCAAAATTCAAATTCAAACCAACATTGTAATCCGCCCATGGAGAACCTATTTTTGTACGGTCTTTATCATCTAATTTTCCATCTCCGTTTACATCTTTAAAACGAATATCACCCAATTGAGCATAAGGTTGTAATTTAGTCCCGTGCTCATCAGTATGAGCGTTTAATTGGGTTTGATTTTGGAACAAACCATCCGCTACATAACCATAAAAATAACCTGGAGCTTCATCTTCAACTGTAAGTGTTCTATTGCTTGCTCCGTATAACTTTTCATCTTTGACAGACAAAGCCACCATTTTTACATTTACGGTAGTAAACGTTAAATCGGCGCCATAAGAGAAATCAGCTTTTTTATCTTTATATGACAAAAGCAAATCGATTCCGTTAGAACGCATCGAACCAACATTTGTCCAAATAGTAGCATTAGCAGGGAAACCACTATAAGTAGGAAACTGTTTTAAGAACAACATGTCTTTTGTCGTTTTTTGGTAATATTCTAAGGTTCCTGAAATTTTGTTTTTCCACAATCCAAAATCAAGACCAAAGTTTACATCTTCTACCATTTCCCAACGAATATCCTGATTAGCCATTGAGGAAGGATAAGAAGTATCAACCACATTACCATCGATAACATAATAACCTTGTCCAATATTAGACTGATAAACTGCTGCGGGTAAATTTTGGTTACCTACTCTACCCCATCCTGCTCTGAAAGTCAAATTATTTACCACTGAATTGGCATCAGCCATAAAATCCTCATTTGAAATACGCCATGACGCTGAAGCTGCCGGGAAGTTAGCCCATTTATTATTAGCCATAAACTTAGAAGAACCGTCACGTCTAAAAGAAGCTGTTAAATAATATTTGCTATCATAATTATACGAAAAACGTGAAATGTAGGACATTAAAGAGCTAGACCAAGATGTTCCGCTGCTATTTCTATTTTTAGTAGCAGCACTTACCTCTCTCATTAAATCAGAATTATTTGGCACTCCTTCTCCATAACCCCAAACATCTGATGAGTCATAATTTTCCATTGTCAAACCTCCCATCAAACTTACATTGTGCTTTTCAGCAAATGTTCTGGAATATGTT
This sequence comes from Flavobacterium daejeonense DSM 17708, assembly GCF_000425425.1. Taxonomy (GTDB): domain Bacteria; phylum Bacteroidota; class Bacteroidia; order Flavobacteriales; family Flavobacteriaceae; genus Flavobacterium; species Flavobacterium daejeonense. The sequence goes on along the minus strand of NZ_AUDK01000034.1, from coordinate 15,942 downwards.
GCGGTAGATTGCCATGTCCAATCCACATTGGTAGTTGCTTTTCTTTCTACACTATTGATTTCAGCTTTTTCATGTGCTGCATCAATCACAAAATCTGGTCTGAATATATTTTGAATTTTATTTCCAAACTCAATAGATCCCTGCGTACGGATAATTAATCCTTTTACTGGTTCGTATTGCAAATAAGCATTCGAATTCAAATTATACAAATCGCTATAATCATCATATCTTTTTACAGCTGCAACCGGATTCCATACATACGAAGGAGAACGCGCATAAATGCTGTATTCATTTTCAGTTCCGTTTAATTGATCAGCCGGTTTATAAATAGGAGTGATTGGATCAATCTTAACAAAATCAGCCCAGTTACCTGGTGCTCCCCAGGTTTCATAACGTGGATTTAAAGTTACACCAGCCGAGAATTTATCAGTGAATTTAAAATCGTTGGCAATTCTGGCAGTCAGTCTTTTCCATCCACCGATATCATAAAAAGAATCTGAATTATAATAGTTCAAACTTATAGCATACGTATTTTTTTCAGAACCACCACTAACACCAATTGAAGCATTTGTCACCGAAGAAGTTCTGTCAATTCCTGCTCCCCACCAATCGGTAGTTTTTCCTCCGTACTGTTCAGCATTAGGTAAATACTCTGAATAACCTGAATTTGTATAAGCCGTATTTAAAATATTGGCATAATTTTCAGCACTTGCCATACTGTACGGTTTATTCATAATTTGATAACCCGTACTCATGTCAACCGTAAATTTTGTTTTACCGGCTTTTCCTTTTTTAGTAGTAATCAGGATAACCCCATTAGACGCACGAGAACCATAAATAGCACTCGCCGAAGCATCTTTAAGTACATCCATCGATTCAATTTCGTTATTACTTAGGAAATTAATACTGGTTCCCATCGGAATTCCGTCAACAACATAAAGCGGATCAGTACTTAAGTTAACCGTAGAAATTCCACGAATCAAAACTCTTGGTTGTGCTCCGGGACCTCCGGCTCCGGTAATTTGAACCCCGGCTACTTTTCCTTGTAAAGATTCGGTAACATTTCCAACGGTCATCGTTTGAAGTTCTTTTCCTTTTACAGAAGCAATCGAACTGGTAACATCTTTCTTTTTTACCGTAGCATAACCTACCACAACCACTTCTTCTAAGGTTTGATTGTCTTCACTTAAAGTAACATCAATAGTTGTTTTTTGACCTACTGTTATCGTTTGCGAAGCAAATCCAATAAAAGAAAATTCAATTTGTGCGTCTTTATTAGGTACAACTATCGAATACTTACCGTCAAAATCAGTTGAAGCAGAAGTTTGTGTCCCTTTTACAAAAACATTTACTCCCGGAATTGGAACCGCTGCTTTGTCTTTTACAGTCCCTTTTACTGTAATTTGTGCAAAGGTTGTAACACTGCATAACACAGCTATTAACAAGCCTATATATTTGTATTTCATATTAAAATATTTTATTAATTAATTGTTATTAGCTTATAACAAACTATTTTTTAGTGATAAACACTCTTTCCAATTCAGTATCCAAAATCACTTTATAAACTCCTGCGGCAGCCGGATATTTAGCATTTCCGTTTTCACCCGGCGACATGGTTGCGATTCCGTTTTTAATTAATCTCCAGGAAGGACTCCACCATTGTCCGGTAAAAGTAGCCTCCATCGTTCCTGTTAAAGTATATTCTCCAACTAATTGATATGGATTATTTGGATTATTAGCTAAATGTAAGCTTGTCTGAACCCATGCATTCCAGGTATCCCAATTGGCTCCCTGAATTCCGCCTCCGCATACACTCACAAAAGGTCTTCTCAAAGCTTCATCATCATGCCATAAACCATTAGCTACATCAGCCCAAACTTTGCTTGTTGGCGTATATTTAGTCACCGTATAAACTAAAGTACTAGGGTTTACTTTTATTTTATAATAACCTTTAGTAGGTAAAACTATAGGCGAAGAAGCAACATCATCAATTAAATTACCAGAAGTGTTTAGTCCAAAACAATGTGGTGCAAAATCAGCTTCCTGACCTAAGAAATAAACTTCTTTATTATCAGTATCGGCATAATATTTAAATTCAAAATCCTGTCCGTTTTTTTCATGGAAATACATTGGAACACCTACAGCATCCGTTGTTAAATTAGTTCCCTTAGGCTGATCGCATAAATAAATGGCCGGATATTCATTAGTAGCCACAATATTAATGTTTAAAGTTCCCATATTTGGAATGGCAAATTTATCCTTTGCAGTAATTGTTAATACGTACTCAGCAGCGGTAATTGGCAAGGTATACGTCTTATTAAAAGTATAAGATTGAGGAGCGCCTTCTAACTGAACCATTTCATCAATCCCTAAAGCTTCACATTTTACCTGAACATAATCAATTCCGGAATCATCATTCACTACAAAATTTACCGGTAATTGGTTACTGGATGACAACAAAATAACAGCTCCTTCTTTAGGAGTAATCATACTAATTGCCGGAGCGTTAAACTCTCCATCCAAACGTAAATTAATTTCCTGTTCAATGCTATTTCCGGAAACATCAGTGATGGTTAATTTAATTACAAAAGATTCCGAAACACCTCTGTCTGAAGGGACTTCAAAGAAGTAACTTAAATCATAAGCGGTTAAAAGAGGATCTGTTGAAAAATTAATCATCTTATCCAAATCCAATTCAGGAATCTGAATTCTTACATTCTTCAACCCTAAATCATCTGCTAAAGCAGCTTTAATTTCAAATTTTCTGTTGGGAGCTCCATAAATTTCATTAGTTGCCACCACAACCGTAGGATCATCTGACGAAGGATAACCTGATTCATCTTCCTGACATCCTGCGAACAGCATAACAAAAAAAGTTAGCAAAAATAAATACGAGAGTTTATTCATATATTTTAGTTTTTAGAGGAATTCCGAATGGGAAATTCCCTTTTGATTTAATAGTAATTCTACATCTTTCATTTTATAACAAGTAGTACAAAATTTCATGGAGTTTCTTTACTTTTCATACGCTATCAGATTTGTTTTTGGTTAATAATTAGTTTTTATAGTTTGTTTTTATTTTATGATAATTTAACATAACAGAAATCTTAAACTCTAAAATTTCATTTATCATCCTAGCAAAGAAATAACTAAATGGCACCAATTAAAGGGGGTAAAATGGAATAAAAAACAGGGGGATTTGGCAAAACACATGGATATATTCGTCAAAAAAGACTATTTGACAAAAAAACATTACTTTTTTTACTTTATACTTAATTTATAATAGTTTGTTTTTAATTATATATAAAAAAATCCTAACCACATTATTAATGCGATTAGGATTACAATACTGATTTGTGTTTTAATCAAAAAACAATCATTTTATAATATTCAAATCTTTATTAAAGGAATCTTTATATTTTTTGACATAAGCCGAAGGAGTCATTCCAAAGAGCTTCACAAATTGTTGCCTGAAATATTTTTGATCTTCAATACCTACTTCGATTCCCACCTGAGTTATATTGATATTTTCTGTAAGTAGCAACATAGCCGCTCTTCTCAATCGGACAGAACGAATAAAAGCATTTAAGGTATCGCCTGAAATAATCTTAATTTTGCTATACAAACTCTTATGACTCATTCCTATTTCGGAAGCAAAAGTTTTAATTGTAAAATCTTTGTTTCCCATATTAGCCTCAATAATCGTAATACATTTATTTAAAAAATCCTGATATTCGGCCGGTACTTTTTGACTGTTTTCTTTCAAAGTAATGCTATCCAGAAAATAACTTCTTAAATTTCCTCTGTTTTTCAATAAGGTATTTACCCGCGCCAACAGAAGGTCATCATTAAATGGCTTAGTAATATAATCGTCGGCACCATCGGTAATTCCCTGCAAATGGGTTTCCGGATTGCTGGAAGCCGTGAGCAGAATTACCGGAATATGCGAAAGTTGCTCGCTTTCTTTTATTTTTTTACATAATTCCAAACCATCCATAATTTCCATGGCAACATCCGAAATTACAATATCCGGCATGTACTTTTTAGTCAGTTTCAAACCTTCCTGACCATTTTCGGCTTCATAAACCAAATAAAATTCAGAAAATAACGCCACTAAATAGTTACGGATTTCAACATTGTCATCAATAATTAAAACAGATTTTTTACTGGTCAATATTTCGTTATTTAATTCTTTTTCTAAATTTTCAAGTGCCGGCTGTTCTTTTTTATCCAATTCATCCACCAAAAGCTCTTCGACTAATTCACTCATTTTAGGTGCAACCAAACTAATAGGTAAATCTTCAAAATGCTCCCGCCCTTTTAAAAAATGCACCGTAAAACTGCTTCCTTTTCCTAATTCACTTTCGCAGGAAACACTTCCTTGGTGTTTATCTACAAAATATTTTACAATATAAAGTCCGATTCCAAAACCGGTACTTACCGAAGCACGAACCTCTAACTGTTTAAATTTTTCAAAAATTGTTTCAAGGTTTTTAGAAGCTATTCCCGTTCCTGTATCGGAAATCTTTACAAAAACTTCTTTATCACTTTCCGTTAACTTAAGACTAATTGCCCCGGATTCGGGAGTATATTTAAATGCGTTAGAAAGCAAATTGAACAATGAAATTTCAATTTTTTCATAATCTCCAAAAATAAAAACAGGATTTTCCGGTTTTTCAATCGAATAATGAATCTTTTTATCCTTAGCTTGGGTTACAAAACACTGAAAAACTTCTTCGCACAAATCGTTCATGTTTATTTCCGATAAACGCAATACATCGGCATCGTTTTCGGCTTTTCTAAACAATAACAATTGATCAACTAAACTCAACAAACGTCGGGCATTGCGATAAGCTACCTGTAAATCGCCTTTGGAATTATTCTCCGTAGATTCTTTTTTTAATTCTTTCTTTAACGGATTAATAATAAGCGAAAGCGGCGTCCTGAATTCATGAGAAATATAAGTAAACATCGACGATTGTTTCTCGGCTATTTCCTTTTCTTTTTCCCGTTCTAATTCGGCAATTCTTACCTTATATTTTAATCGTTCCTTGTATTTGCTGTACTTTATATAATTATAAATAATAGCTCCGCCAATTATAAAATACAAAAGATAAGCCCACCAGCTTCTGTACCAGGGTGGTAAAACTATTATTCGAATCAAATTTTGTGCGCCACCTGATTTATCCTGAAAATTGGATGTTTTTACTTTAAAAATATAAGTTCCCTCCGAAAGATGCGGATAATTAGCTTTTCGAAGCTGTCCCACATTACTCCATTGATCATCCCAGCCTTCTAAAAAATAAGCATAATTAACTTTATCGGCATTAGCATAATCTAAAGCAACAAATTCGATGGATAAAGTCGTCTGATCATAAGGTAATCGGATTTCTTTTATTTGACGTTCCTCATTCCGTTCCGAAATCAATTCAGGTTTGGTTTCAATAGCTTCGTTGTTGACACTCAAATCCGAAAGAAGAATTTTACTTTTAGGAGCAAATTCTTTGACCGTTTCGGGATAAAAAAGATTAAATCCATTTATTCCTCCAAACAAAAATTCTCCCGAAGCCAATTTTAAAGCCGCATTAAAACTAAACTGATTGCTTTGTAAGCCGTCATTTTTAGAAAAATTTCTAAAAGTTTGCGTCTTCGTATTTAAACAACTCAAGCCATTATAAGTACTCATCCATAAATTACCGTTTTTATCTTCCAGAATTCTCAAAACCGTATTAGAAGACAAACCTTCGGCTGTGGTAAAACGCTTATAAGTATTGTTTTTTCTGTTAAACAAAAGCAAACCACCTTCCTGAGTTGCTATCCAAAGCTGTTTGTTTTTATCCTCATGAATAAAGCGTATTGGATAACCAACTGTGATTTTTCCGTACTTTTTTCTCGCTTTATCAATCCAAAAAACAGCCGTATAATTCCCGCCCCAAAGTTTCCCATCGGCAGTTTCGGTTAAACATTGTAAATTAGAAATCTTTTTATCATAAAGTTCAAATGCTTTTTTATTTCGATTAAAAAGATACAAACAACCTTCATTCGTCGCACTCGCCCATAAATTCTTTTTGGAATCTTCATACACCAGCCAAATATTCTTTTCCAATTGTTTGGTGTAAGGATTGTAGCAGGAATAATGTTGTACAGAATTATTTTTAGGATTAATTTGGTTAACACCTCCCGCCCAGGTTGATACCCAAATTTCATCATTTACATCGCGAATGACAGAAGTAATAAAATTGCTCGTTAAATAATTACCTGAACCTGAATTGCTGGTATAAACCTGATAAGTATTATTTTTTCGGTTCCAAAAACGCAATCCGGCTCCGTCAGTCCCAATCCATACATTTCGATTTTCATCTTCGCAGGCCGATAAAATAAAATTTTGAGCCAGATTATTGTCTTTTGAAACATACTTCACCGTTTCAAAATACTTAGGAACCGCACTAAGCATACTAACTCCTCCGCGGAGTGTACCAAACCAAAGATTTCCTAAATGATCTTCATAAATACTCCAAACAGCACTACTTTTAACTATTGATTGCGAATTATTTTTTTGATACGAAATCAGTTTTTGATTTTGATTATCTAAAATATAAAGTCCGCAGCCATCGGTAGCAATCCATAATCTGCTATTCGTATCCTGATAAATATCGGTGACAATACATTTTGCAGAAAAATAATTATCTGAAAGCGAGTTGGTCTTAGTATCAAATAAAAACAAACCTTCATCGGTTCCAATCCAAAGATTCCCTTTCCCATCACTTCCCATACATTTCAAATCAAGACGAAATGGCGCAATCAACTTCAATGTTTTAGAATCAAAATGGTACTGGCAAATTCCCAAATTTCTAACATAAACCCAAACCCGATTTGACTTGGCATCTTTCTCTATTGCCAAAGCATCATAATCCACTGTCTTTTTGGAATTGGAAATTGTCACTTTTTTTCCGGCAAATGAATTTTCTTCATAAGCAAGCAAACCTGAATTTTGCGTTGCCAATAAAACCAGTCCTTTTGAAACCGATTTTATCTGATGCACGACATTTTTTAAAACAACAACACTTTCATTCTCTTGAAATTTTACCTGAAAAAATAAAGCTTTCGACTTATCATAAACACTTGCTCCTTTGTTTCCTCCTACCCAAATATTTCTATTTGCATCACCTTCCAGACAATAAACCGTATTATTCGATAAGGAATTTTGGTTGCGTATTTCATTTCTAAAAGTCTTAAAAGTATAGCCGTCATATCGGTTCAGTCCATCATAAGTCCCGAACCACATATACCCTTCTTTGTCCTGATAAATAGTTGTTATCGAATTATTAGAAAGTCCATCCGATGCGTCAAGAAATTTAACCGAATGCTCCTGAGAAAAAAGAACAAACGGAGACAAAAACAACTGTAATAAAAAGACTAAATATTTCAAAATTTAAAGATTAGATTAAAGTTGCTGCAACGAAACAGCCAGCCAATTTATAATTAAAAAAAAACTACCAAAGATAAAATAAAATTATTATTAGATTTTGAAACTTTAATGACAGCAAAGGGTACTTTAGATGATTTTAAAGATTTTATGGATTTACATTATCCTTCTGAAAATTTAGAATCATTTAACATTATTAAAAATGAAATGAATCAGCTCCAAATTGATTATGAGAGCTATAAGTTTTTAAAAAATAGATTATAACTAATTGAGTATAGATAAAGATTGTTTTTAATTATTACAACTAAATGGCGGTATGGATTGAAAAAAAGAGTCGAAAAGTTCACCACCCTCATCTTTAAAAGTTTTTATACTAGGGTGATTACATTTGCTATAAGAATCAATATAAAGGCGTTTTAATCTGTTTGGATTTATTATAACAATTTTATTACTTGGATTGTTTATACAGTTGAGTTCAACTAAAGCTATATTTTTGCTAACATCAAGAAGAGTTAGTTGATTATATGGACAAAATATTTTTCTTAAAACTTCATTTTTACCTAAATTAATAGTGAAGATTTGATTGTAACAGCAATTAAGCTCTTTCAATTTATTGTTTTTACTTATATCAAGATTGGTGAGTTGGTTGTTGTAGCAATGAATTATCGACAAATTAGCATTCTTGCTTACATCAAGTTTTGTAAGTTGGTTATAACCACAAAATAATTCTTTTAGATTGGTATTTTTACTAATATCAAGGATTTTCAATTGGTTTTCCATACAATCAAGTCTTGTTAAGGCAGTAAAATATTCAATACCAGATAATGAATTAATGTTTCTTCCATTAACACTTATTCTTTTGTCGTAAGAAACAACCGAAGAATGATTGGAAATAAATTTATTATCAGGAGTAAAAGCATCAGGGACTATTGTTTTTAAATACGCCTTAAAATTTGCATCTGGTATTTCACTATAAACAGGAGGAACATTCTTTTCTTTAAAACAACTATAACTTAGATGGCTAACTATTAGTAATGTGAAAAGTATTATGAACCGTTTTATAATTCTATTTTTTTTATTTGCGGATGTATAGTTTTTCATTTATGAGGATTAGATTTGGTTCTTTAATACGATTTTTAATATTTTATAAAGAGTATTGTTGATTATGTAAGTTTATGACTTAAATTTTTCTTCACCAAAAATATTTTTAACAATTTTAAATGAGTACAAGTTTTTTTAAATGAATTACTTTTAAGTATCCACAATAGTTTAATAACAAAATCTAATTAAGCTAATCATCTGTCAATTGATTAATTTATCAGGGATTATCAAACTTTCTCGTTCCACAGCTATAATTTCAACACCTTCATATTTAAACTCCATTGGAACTTAACCTATAAGTTTCCCTTATATGCCTAAAATGTTCTTAAAAGAACATTTTAATAAAGGCAAATCACTTCTCCTTACAAGGCTGTTTACTACTGGAATAATATAGTTAAAACGCTAAGCACTAATTTTTTAAAGTCCTAATTAGAGGGCATATTTGTTCCTGTAAATATAAAATGCAATTTCTTATCAGGCATTTTCATTCACTAACTTCATACTACAACTTATGGCAATCGAGACCCATTTTTTTATAGAATCAGGAGGATTTCCTATGCAAACAGGAATAGAATCTTTTGGACCAAAATCACCAACTAATTTTAGGTTAACATCATCGTTTATCCTACCACCCAATATTACAAAAAAGGCCTTTGCCATTTGTAAAGGGGTAGTTTTAGTTCAACCGCAAACAGGAGCGGGAAATGAAGAAAAAGTAAACCTCATTCTTCGTCCCTACAGCCAACCTTTCCCGGGACTAAATGTAAAATACTTCCTCTACAGAGGTTTACAACGGAGTGATTTTTTTACTACAGATTCCGCTCCTAAAATTATAGATTCCACAACAACAACTTCGGATTTTATCAAAAAGATCAACGAAGATTTTCATGCCTTTCATGACGGGCGCAAAGATGATCAGGGTAATGCAATCCCGGTACCTGATTTTACAGCCAAATTTATTGGCTATGACGAATCCCAAACCGATTTATCGATTCCCTTATCCGCCTTCTTTTTTAAAGAATCGGAATTTGTAGAGGCAGATGAAACATTTGAAAAAAAAGACGATTTCGAATTGCCGTTAATTGCTATGGGCAAATCATTGGGGAGTTTTGCCTCCGGCAGTTGCGGCATCGATGTCGTTTTGAATTACGGCGATTACAGTCATGAGTTTGATAATAGCGAGTTTGATTTCAATTTGGCTTATGCCAGAGCATCAGAAGCTGAAATCAATCTTAGCGGCAGTGATTTTGAACAAAAATTACAACGGGAACAAAGTACTCAATTTATAGATATTGCGGCTTTTTATGGTTTGTTTGCCGCTGAAGGTAAACTAAAAATATCGGATGCAAGCGGTGAAGTAAGTTCAAAAAGTGCAAGTGCAATTTATACTGAGGTACTTGCTCCTTTTTGGAATAAGAATAAAGTGTACTTATATATTCAAAGTAATAGGCATCGTTCGTATAATTTTTATAATAATTATTCTTTGTCAGAGACAAATGCTAATGATTTGAAAACAGGAACGGTAGAATCTTTAGCTGAGACTACTTATAGAACATTGAATTGGCCGGTTCATATTTTTGAAGGAAGCCAAGTAAACTCCAATAATTTTAATGATATATCAATACAATTAACTGCTTCTTCGTCTTATGAAGAAATAGCATTATATGCCGCATTAGGTAATGGTGATTTCAATAGGGGGTTTATTAGCAGAGAGAATCTGATTGATCCACTTAATATCAGTCAGGATGTCAATTTTAGTAAAGTAATAAGTTTTAAGGTGCCGAATATTGACAGTAACGGAGAAAAGAAAAATATTAGTTCTTTAATTCAAATTATTTATGTAGGGATTGAATTGGATTTTTCTTTAACCGATAATTATACAATATGGTCAGATAAAAAAAGACATTCTTTATATAATAACATCTTTCCTAATTTAACTGTTACACCAGTTTTTAAAAGTAATCAAAATTTATTAATAGCAGCAGTTAATAAGGTCTCATTAATTAGCTACAAAGGATTCTCTAATTATATGAATGAATCTGTTTTAAATGGTTCAGTTGTTTTCCAATTAGGGAAGAAAGATATTGTAAATACAGATTCAACAATTGAAACATTAACTAAAGAAAAAGTATTATTCGTCGCTAAAAAAGTCGAAACATTAGATGATTTTGCTATTCATGATACAGCTGTGTTTGCAAAAGAAGTGGTCGCGAAAAAAATGAATATTGATTTTAATTTAACAGATTATTCTAATTACTTTAAATCGGTTTACAGTTCAACTAATTATAATTTAAAACATTATTTAATTGATGATATGGGAGAAAGTATTAAAATACTTTCATTGGATATTGGAAACCAATTTGATTATTGTTTTTATAATTTAGGTATAACAAAAGAGGAATTAAATATTTTAAAAGGAATTGTTCCTATAAATTCTTCTAATATTGATTTTTACCTAAAGGATAATTTAGATAATCCACATATTAATACTGTAACAAAAGCACCTTTTTTTAAATATTCATTAGGTGTTTTTTTTGAAAACAATGATGGCATACTTTCTATTTTAATGCCTTCAACTCCAATTTACGTTTATGGATTTAGTCATAGTTTTTTAACTAGCAAAGAATATTCTGACTATGAAGAAAAAACAATTAATATTCAGCAATATGAGGAATATAATGAAATTAATATAGCATAATTTATGGAAGATATTAGTCAATTTTTAGAATACCTAAAATATTTTACATTAAAAGGTAGTAATGTGGGTTTTAGAACTCGAGATAGTTTTATTGATTATATTAGTAAAGAAACACTTATAACTACACCAGAAGAATATTCATTTACAATAAAAAGACTTAGAATTGATATTGGACAATTTTGTTTTAGTGATAATGAAGATACTGAGAATTATTATTTTTATTTTAATCTACAAAATACTCAAACCCTTGGTAGCAATTCTAACAAATCAATGAGACCTGAATTTACATCGGATTCAAGCTTAAGTGGTAATTCATATACAAGATTTGTGTTTTTATCTGATTTTTGTCAAAAAACTAAAGTTAAAAATCCAGATTGGTTTACTAAGACTTTCAATCAATATGGACCAAGCAACACTTCTTATGATTATTTTCCTTCTTCGATGGTAATACTCGTAAAAACCTCAGATGTAACTCAATTTCAAGATTTTTTGAATCTGTCATATGGAAATGTACTTTTGGATTCTGATTCAAAGCCTATTGTTGTAGAAGGAGTTGAATCTTATACCACAGGAGGTTGGAAATATTTTTTCAATCAAGCTATTCATGATGCATTTGGTGGAAATTTACAGAAATTAAAGAAATATGATCCAAGAATAATAGGTAGAGAGGTTAATGAATATCAAAGGCTCTATTTGATTAAAAATTTTGAAACATTAGAATTGCCTCCTGATATCATTATCAATTTATTTAAAACGAAAGATAAAAATGCTGCTCAATCTGTAATAAGGCTTTTGAAAGATGAAAGTTTACAATTGATATTTAAATTAAATCGATTTTTTTGGCATGAAATAGACCAATTTCTTCCTAGTTCAGATACTCCAAAAAAGATTAAATATATTGTAGATTATAGTTTTGCATTGAGAGATCTATTTAATACACAGTTTGAATTCACAGATTTAATGTTAATTGCTGCTAAAGAAATTAATGTTTATGATCAATATGAAGGACAGTGGAATATCTTTAATAAACTTGCAAAAGAAGCTGATACATTTATTTACAATCCAAATTTCCGAACTCCTATTAACATTAGACTTGATCAATATGGTAATGAATTAGATGAACCTTGTTATTCAGTATCATTAAGAGATCAATACTTTCCTTTTGATACTCTTCCGAATACACCAATTAATGAACAAAATAGAAAACTTGCATTTTCTTATAGGGCATTTACTAAATCTCCTAATAATATTGTACAATGTCATAAAAAGGAGTTGTTTAAAAATTATGATCCTTTGAAATTGGTTAAAGTATATATTTTGAAGTCTAATGAAACTTTTTATAAAGATTTAGAAAAGATAAATACAAAACAAAAGTTATTTAATATATATTCAGTACCTCCTGAAAAATCGGAAGTTACATACGTTTTGATGCCTGCGATAACTTTAGTAAACCTTTATACAATTAATAATTATTATCAAGATCAAGATTTAATAAATTTTTTCAAAGGATATTTTGCAGCTGAGATATCAGCATTTTTTACCGTTCTTGCACCTATAGGTTCCATTACAAGTGCTTTAGGTATAGCTGATACAATTGCAATGACAGGTTCAACCATATTGCAAATGCCACAAACACAAGAGTTGCTTCATAACTATGATATAAAAAATGGCACAAACTATCAACAAGAAATTAATGATACATGGACTGTAATACAAAATACGATTCTTGTTCTAAATATAGGATATGCTTCACTCTTTGCGGTTGAGGCTATTACGACTCTTGCTGCTAATTATCAGACATATAGAATTGCATTGAATCAATTCGAAAATTATTATGCATCTTTGAGCCCAGAATTAAGAGAAAAACTTTCTCCCTTAATGAATAATGGTTTTTTAAAATTACGGAAAGTTATTGAAGAATGGGAAGCCTATTTACATACAGTTGATAATGCATTTAAGCCAGGAGAGACTGTTGGCAAGGTTTTGCAAGAAAGAGCTAATGGTATTTTTAGAGATCCAAGTGAATATTTAAAGGAGAGTTATATTAATAGTCACTATGATAAATTTATCAATGGTTACTCCTTTTTAGCTCTTGAGGAAGTAGGAACTAATTGGTTAACAGGAGGTTTCATGACTATAGGTCGGGCAGAAGGTACTTTCGTTTCATCATTTGATGAAATGAATCTTCTATTGCAAAAAACAGATGGTAATTTGGTTAGAATTTGTGAAGAATTAGGTATTGATCTTACTGAAGATGTAAATTGGGTTTCTAGAATTAGAAACGGAGATAAATTAGTGAGAGTTGATATTAATTTTAATCAAATAAATTTTAGAAATTTACCAAATGGTTCAGAACAAGGAGCAAATGGGCTTTGGCTTCCTGGAGCAGTTACACCTAAAAATTGGAGTGAGTTACTAATTGAATCTATTCCTAAAACAAGTTTGAATATTAATCAAGTAAAATACGTTAATTTAAAATAAATATGGAATCAATTTTAAACAAATATTTAAATTTCTCATCGAGAAATTCACCAGAACTCAGATTTAATAGTAAATACATAGATAAATATACAGAATTATTTAATGCTATTAGTCAATATATTAAAGATGGTAATCTAATAAATGTAATAAAAGGGGATAGAGAATATAGTACTTTCAGGTTTGTTCATCCGGGTTCATTTGCAATGCCATATGAAGACACAAGTATTCCAAGTCTTTTTTCAATTTTTTATGTTTTAATTGACAATGGTTATCTCAAAAAAGAAGCAATTACCGATTCTCTGATTGAGCTTAGTAAAAGTGAGGATTATACTTATATATTTATATATTTATCTCATTATTTAGGAAATCGTTGGATAAATACAGATGAAGATATTGTACTTGATTGGAAGAGTCTAGTTGAGTATATTAATAAAGATTATTTAGAAAAAGGTATTGAAATAAAAGATGATAAATTTTATTGTAACGAATTTATGAAACGTTTTAATCATCAAGATTTTGGAGTTAGATTTAAAATTTAAAACAATCAAGCTTTAAATAAAGTGGTTGTATTTCACGAAATAGGATTATCAATATTCCTGTTTCAATGGAATAAGTCAAAAAAGGCTCATTGTTCCTTACTTTGAGCCTTACAATCCATAGCTTTTTAGCTAACAATCCCCACAAGCCTACATTTTATTTCCAGTCCGAAACTTACCCTATAAGTTTCGCTTACATACTATTGCCTAAAATGTTCTTTTAAGAACATTTTAATAAAGGCAAATCACTTCTCCTTACAAGGCTGTTTACTACCGGAATAATATAGTTAAAACGCTAAGAACTAATTTTTTAAAGTCCTAATTAGAGGGCATATTTGTTCCTGTAAATATAATATGCAATTTCTTATCAGGCATTTTCATTCACTAACTTCATACTACAACTTATGGCAATCGAGACCCATTTTTTTATAGAATCAGCAGGCTTTCCGCAACAAACAGCCGCGGAATCATTTGGACCTAAATCGCCTACAGACTTCACGATAACATCCGGTTTTACCTTAACAGCACCTAAAAAAGCCTTTGCCATTTGCAAAGGAGTGGTTTTAGTTCAACCACAAACAGGAGCGGGAAATGAAGAAAAAGTAAACCTCATTCTTCGTCCCTACAGCCAACCTTTCCCGGGACTAAATGTAAAATACTTCCTCTACAGAGGTTTGCAACGAAGTGATTTTTTCACTACAGATCCCGCTCCTAAAATTATAGATTCCACAACAACAACTTCAGATTTTGTCAATAAAATTAATGCTGACTTTCATGCCTTTCATGACGGACGCAAAGATGAGCAGGGCAATGCAATCCCGGTACCTGATTTTACGGCTAAATTTATTGGCTATGACGAATCCTTAACTGATGTATCGATTCCCTTATCTGCTTTCTTTTTTAAGGAATCGGAATTTGTAGAAGCAGGAGAGACATTCGAAGAAAAAGACGATTTCGAATTGCCGTTAATTGCTATGGGCAAATCATTGGGGAGTTTTGCCTCCGGCAGTTGCGGTATCGATGTCGTTTTGAATTACGGCGATTACAGTCATGATTTTGATAATAGCGAGTTTGATTTCAATTTGGCTTATGCCCGAGCATCAGAAGCTGAAATCAATCTAAGCGGCAGTGATTTTGAACAAAAATTACAACGGGAACAAAGTACCCAATTTATAGATATTGCGGCTTTTTATGGTTTATACATTCCGGAAGGCAAAGTAACTATAGACACAGCCGGAACTAAAACCGACAAAAAAGGGACAGAAATATACAATGATGTCCTTACCAATTTTACAACCAAAAACAACTGGTATATCTATTTGCAAAGTGACCGTGGTCGTAGCTATGATTTTTATGATACTTACAAAATAACAGCTCAGGAAACAAGCAATCTCAAAACAGGATTAGTTGTTGACCCGCAAACGCAAACTGTTCCCATGACTGAAGTGACTTATGGAACTGACGGCTGGCCGGTACTAATTAATACCCAAACGCAATCGACACCAGTGGCAAACAACAGTTTGTACCTGCAATTGGTAACCGACAATAACAACAACACCGCATTATACGGACAAATTGCGAACATAGCCAATGCTCAGAAAGCCAATTTTTTTAATGCAGATGGATTGTTGCAGGCTCCCGATACCGAAGGAAATTACAGCAATCTGACTAATACCATCCAACTCACAACTCCTGCAACT
>NZ_AUDK01000033.1 GCF_000425425.1 Flavobacterium daejeonense DSM 17708 | reverse complement strand
CTGCAGCTGAAAAATTTCCTTGTTTTTATTCCTGGTTAATTGGCTACACTTGGCCAAGATTAACCAAGCAATAAAAACCCTTGTAAAGCCTTGAAAAATGGGAGAAGTTCGGGCGGGATTTTGAATGTGTTTTTTTCAAAACTTATTCAAAATATCGAAAAAGGAATTTTTTAAGGCTGTTTTTGGTGGAATACGGACTAAAAAATAGTACAGTTTTTTCAACTGATCTATTTTTTAGTTGGTACTGGAGCATTGGACTGTTAGGTTTTTTTAGAATTGCGATATTGACCGAAGTATAATATTTAATAGTATGATGCTCTTTTTAAATTTCTAAATTCCCAAGGTGGAACTGGAGCTTTATCTTTCCAAAGTCCTAAACCATTTTTTTTTGCTAAAATTTCTATTTCCGCTAGTTTTTTTGAAATGGAATATTGTTTGTAGTGCCAACCAAAACCATTTTTTATAATTTCTTCGGATAAATATTTTCCATCATAAAAGACTTTAGCAATAGTCCTACCGTATCTATCTTTAGAATCAACTTTATAAGTTACTTTTTTATTTCCAACTTCATTAGCTGTAAATTGTTTGGCTCTATTTCCAAAAGCTTGACTATTTTCAGGACAATCGACCTCTGCTAATCTAATTGTAATTTGATTGTTTAAAGAATCAAGAACTACGATAGTATCTCCATCTTTGATTTTAATAACTTTTCCTGATTGAGAAAAAGCATATAATTGAAATAAAAGTCCAAAAAAGAAAAATGTTAATTTAATCATTGAATTAAAATTTTACTTGGTATATAATAAAGCTTTTGGCTTTTCATTTAGTTCACTTTTTTGTAAACTGGATAATAATTTCAATTTAGCAAAATAGTTATTAAACAATATATCATTACCTTTTTCTTTTCTCATTGGGTTTGTACCATCATCATATAAAAAAACCTTTGCTATTGCTCCATTTTCATGGCATTGAATAGCATTAAAATCATTATCTATTGAGACCAGTTTTTTTATAAATGCAAGATTTAAATTCTTATAAAAGGTGTAAACTGGTAAATTTCCAAAACTATTATTATTATCATCAACTGAAACAGGAAAGTTCCAATCATTAATTCCTAAAGGACGATATTCTCTGTTAAAAGCGAACCATTCTCCTTTTTCATTTTGAGCTATTCCGTAAGGTAAATTAATTCTAAAAAAATCTGTAAGCATAATTATTTAATTTAAAGTTTATATTTTTTTATTTATAAAGTTAATCAATGCAATAGGGATAGGAACGGCATCCTTTTTTTTGGACCAGGAGTAGCGTAGCGAAACCTAGTCCAAAAAAAAGATATAGTGTATAGCCCGACCTTTGGGATTGCCCTAAAAATTATTTTTGTTTAATTATTAATTATATAAAAGTTTTGACTCAACTTAACAATTGTTTTATTCTTTAAAGAAGAAATAGCATCACATATCCATTTAGCCAATCTCGAATTAGTTATAATAAATCCATCAGAAGAAATCATAAACCCCAATATTCTTAAACAATTATTTTTCATCTTTTTACTTTTTCTAAACGTTCGTTTTCAAATTTCAAGTATTTATAAAGCGTTGTTTTTGATGCAATTTCCAGTACTTTACAAATTTCGTCTATGCTTAATTTTCGTTCATCGTATAGTTCTTTAGCTCTAACTGCTTTTTTTTGTGCTGCTGCTGAAAGTCCTTTCGGTTTACCTCCAGTTCTTCCCCTTGCTCGTGCGCTTGCTAAACCTACTTTTGTTCTTTCTGAAATTATATTTCTTTCAAATTCTGCGAACGCTCCTACTAAATGAAACATTAATTTTCCAACAGCTGTTCCTGTATCTATTCCATCTGATAAACTTACAAAATCTACCTTTCGAACTCCTAAATCATTTACTAATTCAATTAAATCTTTTAAAGAACGTCCTAATCGGTCTAATTTGTAAACTACTACTACATCATTTTCTCTTAAAGAATCTAATAATTTTTTTAACTCTGGACGAGCTAAATTTTTCCCTGAAGCTTTTTCAAAGAAAATTTTTGAGCATCCATATTTTAGAAGCTCGTCTTTTTGTGAATCTAAATTTTGGTCTAACGTTGAAACTCTAGCATATCCAAAAACCGCCATATATCGTGATATTTTTAAATTTTAAAGTAATCGATATTTATATAAAAAATATGCGTGGAAATAAGAGAAAAAGTGCCGTAGGCACTCTTTACTTATTTATTGGCGAAGCCACTAATTATTTTTTTAATTTATCTTTTAAGTTTTTAAAAAATTCATCAGGTTTAACAAAAAACCATGTATGAAAAAAGAAAAATATTTTTTCTATTACAGTAAATTTATCTTCATTTTTGAAATTATCATTTTTCTTTTTCATGTTTAAAATTTTTGAATAAAGAGTTCTAAGTTTTCGCTATCTAAAGCCCAAATAAGGCTATCAGCGTTATCATATTTACCTAAAAAATGATTTGCCATACTTTCTCCCCAAACGGCTTTAAACTTGTCAAAAACTTCTTTTTTAGCCTCTGCGCCTGTTGGGTATAATTTAAAACAATTTTCTAATCTAATTGCTTTTAAAAGCGTTTTCTTAACATCGTTCATTTTATATTTTTTTAAAAGGTTAATCAGGATAAAGAGTTTTAAAAAGCTTTTCGGCTAATTCACTATCTACTATTTTAAGATTGTGTTTAAAACCAAATGAATTTTCATAATCCAATTCTTTTTTAATTTTAAGAACACTATCAATTTCAAATATTTCAAACATAGTTGTTTGAAAAAAAGGATTCAAAAGGGTTAAATGACCGTTATAACTTTTAATACGTTTTGAAATAGTAGCTTCTTTAGGAACTCGATAACCTTTAGAAGTTATACATCTTAAAGTTCCTCTTAAATCTTTCAATGTTGGAGAATAGAAATATAAAAATTCGGATGGTTCACTCATAAAGAAATTATTTTTTCCTTTTGAAGCTTTTATTAAAAAAATTCTAGCCATAATTTATTGTATAAAAGTTGAAACACTTGTTTGAAGCTCACAATTTATAAGTAACATTTTTTTGAATTTTACTGCCGTATCTAAATCATCGAAAACCATTGCATCGAAGATGGAACTGGAGAGAACCAAAGTACCAATTAGATATTCTACGAAGTAGGTATTTTGAAGAGTTAAGAGTACGTACATAGGATAATTAGATTATTAAATTAAGATATGTTTTGAATTTATTTATTATTTCGGATGGGGAAACAATTCTTTTTTGGTAATAATCAAAACAATGAAATTCAATAGTATTTTCATTTTCATTAAATACTTCACATTCTCCAATGAGGAATGCACTTTTATCTGAAAAGAAAATCAAATATTCATATCCAATTTTATCTTCACTATCAATTATCCTATCCTCAATTTGAAAAGTTGTATTAGGATAATTTTTAAGTTCTATCTTGTTAGTGTTAATAAAATCGATTATAGCTTTTTCAATCATAATTAATTTTCTTTTGATTAGAGATTAACAAAAATCAAATATACAAAAAAGTACATTAAAACGTTATAAAAAACATAAAAATGTACTTTGATTAATGAACTAATAAAATGAACCTAAATATTTATCTCCAGTTAAAAAAAGAAATCATTTTCTAAAAAATAATTTGGTTCATTTAAACGAACGTTATTATGCAATCTCAAATATTTTTTTTATTTAATAAAAAATTTCCATGTTTTTATTTCTGGTTATGGCTACACTTGGCTAAGATTAACCAAGCAATAAAAATCCTTGCAAAGCCTTGAAAAATGACAAAAGTGCTTGTGGTATTTTTTAATATTATTTAAGAAATATTGCAAAATAATAAAGTCAAAATATCTATTTATAATTAAAAAAATAGATAATGAAATATAAATAAAACCCATATTTTTACAAAAAATGATTTAAAGTATTAAATGAAGAATTTAAATTTAGAAGAACGTGAGTTTCTAATGGAATGTTTAGCGAAAGGCACAACTATTCCCGAAGATTTTAGAGAAAAACTTTTCCCAACAATTCATAAGGAATATGAACTTCGTTATGCTGGTAAAATGCGTAAAGAAGACATCTTAGCTGACCAAGACGGAACTTTTGCTGTACCTTTACAGCTTGAAAAGATATATAATGGAGAAAGAGAAAATTTTAAAGATGATTGGAAAAATATGCTCGTATTTGGAGATAATTTACAATTTTTAAAAACTCTTTACAAAAATGAAGACCCAATTATAAAAGATAAAGTAAAAGGTAAAATAAAACTAATTTATATTGACCCTCCATTTGCAACAGAAGATGAATTTCAAAATAAAGATGGTATTAAATCCTATAGTGATAGAAAACAAGGTTCTGAATTTATTGAATTTTTAAGAAAACGTTTAATTTTAGCTAAAGAAATATTATCAAATGATGGTAGTATTTTTGTTCATTGTGATTGGAGAATGTCTGCATATATTAGGGCAATATTAGATGAAATATTTGGAAAAGAAAAATTCGTTAATGAAATTATTATTTGTTATTCAGGACCAACTAATCAAAAAAACAATTTTCCAAGAAAACATGATAATATTTTCTACTATAGAAAAAGTAATTCATTCACGTTTAATAACGAAACAACAAGAATAGACTATAAAAAATCAAATTTCACAACTGGAAAAACTTCATTGGCAGGTAGAGCAGATGATGACTATTTAAGACAACTTGACGAACAAGGAAAGCAAATAGAGGATTATTGGACAGATATTAGGACTGGTTCTCATATCCCAAAAAACATAAGAGAAAACGCTAGTAATTATCCAACACATAAGGATGAAAAATTGTTGGAAAGAATTATTAGAGCAGTCACAAATGAAGGCGAAATTGTGTTAGACTTTTTTGGTGGTAGTGGTGTAACTGCTGCTGTTTCCGAAAAATTAAATAGAAAATGGATAACATGTGATATAGGGAAATTTAGTTTTTATACAACACAAAAAAGGTTGCTTAAAATACAAAACTCGCTAAATTTAGAAAACCCTAAAAAACTATATAACAAACTTGCTAAAACTTTTGTAACTATAAATACTGGCATTTATGACCTAAAAAAAATGCAAGAACTCAATCAAGATAAATATATTGAATTTGTATTGCAGTTATTTGAAGTTACACAAAAAAAACAAACGAAAAAGGGATTTTCATTTCATGGAGAAAGAAAAGACGGTTATCCAGTAATTGTTTGGGAATACTGGAATAATAAAGACAGTAATTTAGATATATACTTTTTAGACAATTTACATCAAACTTTGGGTAAAAGCATTTCTAAAAGAGTTTATATTATTGCGCCAGCAAATGCAGTTGATTTCATTAGTGATTTTCATGAGTTAGATGATGTTCGTTATTATTTTCTTAAAATCCCATATCAAATTATCAAGGAATTACATCCAAAAGATTTTGCTAAAATAAGACAACCCAAAAGTAAAAATAAAGTTAATGATTTAGATAATGCAATAGGTTTTCATTTTAGTTTGCAACCAGATGTAGATGCTTCTTTCGAAAACAATATTTTACTAATCAAAAAATTTGTTTCAAATTTTAGAGAAGAAGAAACTAATAAAGAATTAGAAAATTTTGAAAGTTTAAGTATGGTTATTATTGACAATCATTATAGTGAAAAGGACGGTTTTATTATGAGTGATTGTATTTTTAGTGAAGATATAGAAATTGTGCAGAACCAACTTCAAATTCCAATACCAAAAAAGGGAGATGATATTTGTGTTATATTTATTGACATTTACGGCAATGAATTTAAACAAGTGATTAAAACTAAATAAGCAATGGCAGTAAAAAAATTTTTTAACACCCAAGATTTAGTTTTAAAAGTAAACTATAAAAATTTTGATCCAATAAAATATCCTTTAGATGAATGGGAAAGGTATTTAGATGTTCTTTGTCAAAATAGAGAATATCAAAAAGAAGCAATTAAAATGGCTATTCACTATTTGATTTCGACCAAATATAATAGTATTGAAGATTTGGTGAAAGAAAATTACAAATCAAATGAGCAATTACAATTAAGATACAAAACTGAAAACGAATATATTAATAAAATACAGCTACCAAACAAACTTTCAGCTAGTATAGATTTAGCAACTGGTACGGGTAAAAGTTTTGTAATGTATGGTATTGCACAAATTGCATTAGGTTTAGGAATTGTAGATAAAGTATTAGTTTTAGGTCCGCCAAGTTTAACGATTGAAAGAGAATTGACTAGAAAATTTGAAGGACTATCTACAAATTCTAGCTTAAAAAATGCAATTCCTCCAAGTTCAAAAGTTAGCAACCCTACAATTATAAACGCCGACCAAACTATAAAAGATAATTGCATTGCTATTGAAAATATTAATGCAGTCTACTCAAAGACTGGTTCATCTATCTTCGACAGCTTAGCTTTTGGAAAAGGGGAAAGATGCTTAGTATTAAATGATGAAGTCCATCACGCATATAACAAAGTTGAAGGAACAACAAACGAAAGTAGAAGTATAAAAAAATGGAAAGAATTTCTGTTAGATACTACTTTTCAATTCAAATACATTTTAGGATTTACAGGCACATCATATATAGACAATGACTATTTCAATGACGTAATTTACAGATATTCTTTGCGTTCCGCTATTGAAAATCGATTTGTTAAAAGTGTCAATTATGTTGTAGAGAATGAAGATAGTAATGAAAATGAAAAATTTCAAAAAATATTACAAAATCACAAACTCAACAAAGCAAAATATTCAACCCTAAAACCTTTGACAATTTTATTAACAAAAGATATTAAAATTGCAAAACAATTAAAAACTAGATTAGTAGAGTTTTTACACGAAAAAGAGGAAGGGTCAGAGGAATTTCTAAGCAATGATAAAGTTTTATTAGTAACTTCTGACAAAGACCATAAAGCCAATGTTTTAAAATTACCTTATGTAGATAATCAAGAACAACCTGTCGAATGGATTATTTCAGTCGCAATGCTTACTGAAGGTTGGGATGTGAAAAATGTTTTTCAGATTGTACCTATGGAAGAAAAAGCTTTTAGTTCAAAGCTTTTAATTGCACAAGTTTTAGGTAGAGGTTTACGTATCCCAAATGGCTATCCAAATGCAGAAGTAACAGTATTTAATCATGATAAATGGAGTGAAAGAATAAAGGATTTAGTTGAAGAAATTTTGGAAATGGAAACGAAAGTAAAAAACAGTCCAATTCTTGAAGGAGAGAGAGCTTGTTTTCATTTTACATTACATAATTTAGACTATACAAAAGAAAAAAAGGAGATTGAAATAGAGAGAGAAACAAAAATATTTAATTATAAAGATTATATAAATTTTTCTTCTGAAACTTTAAACATTATAACAGAAACCAAATTTGTTAAATTTGGAGATAAAGAATATAAAATCCCTTATGAAATTGAAAAAGAAAAATTTTCTTTAGAATATATTGTCAATAAAATTTATGATGAATTCCAGACAAGAAGATTAGAAGGAATAATTTTAAAATTAAATGAAAATGATTTTAACAGCGATAATTTACCTCAAAAATCAGATATAGAAATATATATTAGAAACTCTATGGAACAAGCGGGTTTACTTGGAGATTATTTAGGTAAAAAAAACACTATGGCAGCGTTTAGTTCTTTTAATACATTACTTCGTAAAAAACCTAAAAGTATTATTTTAACTAGAATACCAAATTCGATAACAGAAATAAAAACACAAAACAGAGAACATGAAAGTGTTTCTGTTTTAAGTTTAAGAAGTGATTCAACAATATTTTTTTCTGATGATTATATGAACGAAGTTGTTATATCTGATTCTTTAATTTCATTTAATGAAATTAAAGAAGATATGTCTTTACCACGTTCTGCATTCGCTGAAAGTATTAATAAATCTCTTTTTAAGACATCAATTGATTTAGTATTTACTTCACGTGAGCCTGAAAGAAAATTTGTTTGTGATTTAGTTAAAAAGGAAAATGCAAAAAAAATAACAAGTTGGATAAAATCAAAAAATCAAAGTTTTTATTCCATAGAATACTCATTGACTAAAGGGTCACACACCAATAGTCATTGGTTTAATCCTGATTTTTTTATCTTAATAGAAAAAGATAATATTCAATATATTTCTATAATTGAAATTAAATCTGACAATGATAACAGTGATGAAAACAAGGCTAAAAATAAATACGCAATTGAACATTTTAAAGAATTGAATAAACAACTTGAAGAAAGAAAAATAAACCAAATGTATATATTCAATTTCTTAAGTCCTAAAAACTATAATGATTATTTTACGTTTCTAAGAGATGAAAGACTTATAACTGGCAAATTTAAAAGTGAATTAGACGTTCTACTTAACGAATAGATTAAATAAATATATTTCAATAAATCAGCTCGAAATCAAATTATGAATATGATTTCAAAATTTAGTGATTGGAAGAACTGGAAGGAAAAGATAAAACTATTTTTGGCAGCGGTTCTGCCCTGCGAAATTTATGTAGCCGGGCAGATCTGCAGCTGAAAAATTTCCTTGTTTTTATTCCTGGTTAATTGGCTACACTTGGCCAAGATTAACCAAGCAATAAAAACCCTTGTAAAGCCTTGAAAAATGGGAGAAGGAGGGCAGGGATTTTGAATGTGTTTTTTTTCAAAACTTATTCAAAATATCGAAAAAGGAATTTTTTAAGGCGGTTTTTGGATGGAATACGGACTAAAAAATAGTACAGTTTTTTCAACTGATCTATTTTTTAGTTGGTACTGGAGCATTGGACTGTTAGGTTTTTTTTAGAATTTCGATATTGCCCGAAATATAAAAAAAAAGCCTAGTCCCATTTTCGGGACCAGGCTTTTTAATTTATAAAATTGTATTGATAAAAAAAGGAAAATTAATTTCCTAAAACTACTGGAACAGTAAAAGTACTGGAGCTTCCATAAGATGAATTAAAAACCTCTGTTTTTATTAATTTATCATCAGCGTAAACTTTAACAGTAGTATTCATTTTCTGAACGTTATTATCATCAATGATTTTCGGAGTTGTAACATTTGAAATTGTTAAAGATTTAACTTTTTTTGATGTAACAAAAGTTCTGTTTTGGCTTGAAATTTCCCCATATTTAGAAAACCATCTAGCAACGTTTTCAGGGTTATCAATGTTATCCCAAGTTTCTCCAGTAACATTAATTTCTTTAGCATTATCAGCA
Organism: Flavobacterium daejeonense DSM 17708; assembly: GCF_000425425.1. Lineage (GTDB taxonomy): Bacteria > Bacteroidota > Bacteroidia > Flavobacteriales > Flavobacteriaceae > Flavobacterium > Flavobacterium daejeonense. The sequence goes on along the minus strand of NZ_AUDK01000033.1, from coordinate 31,370 downwards.
ATAATTTGAATGGTCAAGGATTCGTCAAAATCAGTAAAATTTGAAGTATTTAATACTTCAACTTTTATAATGGCTTCTGAATTACTGCTTTCTCCATTTTCTCCATCATCATTGCTACAAGAGAAAAGAGTTAAGAAAGTTAAACCCAAAAATAAACTTTTAAAATTGTTTGAAATAGTCATTGTATATTAATTTAAATTGTTTCGAAAATTCTGTTGTTTCTTCTGTTTTGTTGAACTAAACCTCTAATAGTTTCATCAATATTAGAGAAAGGAATCCCCTCTATTTTCAAAATAGGATTTGTTTCGTCCATTGTAATTAATGTAATTGTCATTACATTAAATATTCTCATTATAACGGATTGTTTGGTAACATAGTCTTTAACTCTATATAATTCCAAAGAATTAAATGTCCTTGATAATATTCCAGTTCTTACTACAATTGTTTCCTCAGAAATAATGTAATTAATACTAATAATAGATAAAAATTTATACCACATATAAGCAGTAAATCCAAGAGAAACAAAAATCAATCCATTAAAAAAAATGATAGCTAAAATTAAAGCCAGCAAAGCTAATACTAAATATTTACTTACAACCGCAATAGCATAAAGATTAGTAGGCTTTAAAATTATACCAGTATTGTTATTTTTCATTTTAAATTATTTAGAGCATTAAAAAAGTTACTTGGTATTGTATCAGAAATTGTCATTCTTAAAGAAGTGAAACGATCCTTTTCAATTTCATAAGTATCAACCCGATTTAAAATCCCGTGAAAATCTTTATCAAATTGTTTTGATAATGAAAACGGTAAAATAGTATCTGTTTGATGGATATAAAACACTGTATAATCTTTCTTAGTAGCTATTGCAACTCTTTTGTAATTGTAGCCATTAAAAGAGGTATCAGTAAGTATTTTTTTGGAAGTATAATTTTGAATAGAATCATTTATAAATTTAACTCCAAAGTTTTTTTTAGCAAGGTCATAAAATTTGGTAATCTGATTTATTTTTTCAAGATTATTAAATCTCGCATATTTATCTCCAGTTATAAAAGCAAAAGGAATTTGTTTTCTATTTTCAAAATCAGGTAATACTTCTATGAAGTTATTATCTTTAAAATACATTTTTGAAATAGGAATCCTAACAGCATCATAAATATTTTTTGATGGTTGGTTGTAAACAAAAATCTCTAATGAAATTTTTCCCATAGTCTTTTTTTCTCTATTATCGCAAGAAAATAAAGCAAAAGAAAATAGAATTAGCAATAATATTTTTCTCATAATCATAGTATAATTATTTATTTAGAATAAGCTCTTCAAAATAGCTTTTAGCAATTTTTGATTTAAAAGTTTTGTATGGTAATGTTATATTCAAGGCTTTACGAATCATTGATAAAGTGACGTAGTTTCTATTTATAGAAACCGATTGACTATTATAGTAAACAGTTAAAATATTGTCTTTAAGAATAAAAGAAACGTTATTAATTCCTTTAAGGTAACAAGCAATTTTAATATCTAACATTTTACCATAAAATGAGTTAGGATAGACTAAATAAAATTTTTTTAAATTAGTATAATCTTTCTTTAGATATTGGATATATGAAAATTTAGGATTGTTTCCAGTAACAACAAACAAAGCATGATTGAATGAAATGTTTTTTTTGATTTGATAAAAAGCCATAGCATCCAAAAAAGAATTAAAAAAATATACCTCATATATAAATGCTGATTCTAAAGGATTAATTAAATTAAAAAAATCAGCAGGAATAAATCTTTCTCTAGTAATAGATAGCATTTCATTTTTGAAATTTGGTTCAAAAAACGCTTTATGATAGGTAAAATATATTTTATTTAATTCGTTATCATAGATAATACTATCCCCAAATATGGAGATAGTATTATTAGTAAAACCGATGTTATTAAGGAAATTCATTTGATTTATCGTCCTATTTTATACGTTGTTTCTATTTCAACCTTTTTTGAAGTTTCAAGTTTTTCCTCTTTTAATTTTTCCTCTTTTTGATGTTTAGCTGAATTTTCAATTTCAGGGTCATTTACTTTTTCTAAAACATCATTAACTGATTTTTGTTTTGTAAGTGTAATATTTGAAGCAGTTGTAAAGCGTGTAATTTCTCCCTTAATAGAACTTAAATCATTTTGAATTTTAGTGTCATTTGGAAAATTATGAGCTTTCCTTTCTAAATCATTTTGAATTTTTTTCAAGGCTTCTAAATACCCTCTTGAATACTCAGTTTCTTTTTTCTTATCTAGTTTATCAGCTATGGTACGACTAGCTTTAATAAACAGATAAGATAATCCACCATCTAACAACAAAGAAGTTATTAGTAAATTTTTATTTGCTTTTATAGAATCTTTAGAAGTTGGCGAATATTGAATTTCAATACCATCTTCTAATTCAACTTTTTTTCCTTTTTTGAAATCTTCTTTATTTTTTTCAGATAGATTTTTTCCATTCACTTGAAATGGTGGTTGAATATTTGAAGCATCAACTGAAACAAAACTTTTTGTTTCTTTATCAAATTCATAAACAAGTGTCTTTTCTTTTTTCTTGTGTTCTGAAAAAGGTTCAATGTTCCAAATGTTTTTATCAACTGTTTTTTCCTCAGTTTTGATAAAAACATTTTTATCATCATATACTGGAACATCTACAAGTACTGGAACTTTGCCTAAGTGTGAAATTTGAATCATATCTCCTTTTTTAAGATTAGATTCTTCTAAAGCTTTTTGAAGTTCAACTCCCCAAAGAACAGTTTTCTTTCCATCAAATTTTTCCAGTTCTACAAAGAAACTTTGTTTGTTTTTTGGGTCATGCTCATAATTAGCATTTCCAAAATTAGTTAATTTTCCATAAGCAGAAATTACTTTTTCAGTAGCTCCATTTTCCTGAATTAATTTTGCTTCATCTGGAGTTAATTCTTTAGGAATATTGACTTCATTATAAATTGGATGAATTAATAATGAAACCCCTCCATTTTCCTTTTTATGAAGCGATAATTTAGCATCTAATGAAATATTATCAGTTCCATTAATATTGATGTTATCTAACTTAACAAAATCCGTTAATTCGCCTTTTAAAAGCTGTTTAAGAGTATCTTCTTTCAAAGTTACTATATCATTTTTTATTAATCCCAATGCCTTTAAGTCCTCTCTAGGAACTTCATTTAAGCTAAAATTTTCCATGTTTTTATTGTTTAAATTAATGTATTGTTTATCACTCAATATTTTGAGCTAAATTTTTAAATGTTTGTATGTTTTTATCGATTAAAACTAAATCTTTAATAAATCCTAAAGGATTAATACTTTCTCCTTTATAACTAACGGAGAAATGCAAATGTGCGCTTGTTGACAATCCTGTATTTCCTGTTACACCAAGAGCAGTTCCGACTTTTACAAAATCATTCTTCAAATAAAAGTATTCATTCAAATGAGCATAAGTAACTACATAATCATTATACTTTACTTTGATAAAATAACCTAAGCCTTTGTTATAACCTGAGTTCAGAACCACCCCATCTAACATTGATTTTATTGTATCATTGTTAGCTCTGAAATCTATTCCATCATGGAATATCCATTTTGCTTTTACTGGATGAAATCTCATACCGTAATTAGATGTGATTTTTAATTCATCTAAAGGCAAGGTTAAACTGTTGTATAAATCAGTTTTTTCAAGAATTGGTTTATTAACAACTATTTTTTTCTGAACCTGTGCAAATTTTGCACTTGTTGAATCTTTTTTAAAAACAGTATCTAGCGGTTTCTTTTTTATAATCTCTTCTTGCTTTTTAATTGAGATATTTTTATAATCTCTCTGAAAAGAAATAGAATTGAAATTTTGAGAATACATTATTATTTGAAAAAAAAGTCCAAAAAAGAGAAGCAAATATTTATTCATTTCTTCTTATTTTAGATTAATAATTTAATTTTTATTTGATAAAATTTCTTCCATCAAATCCTTAACAAAGAATGTGATTTCATCATTTATTTTTTTGAAATTCTTAAAAAGGATTTCATCTTTTTGACTTCCAAAGTCATAATAATTAGGCAGTTCTTTATAATTATCTTCTTCAATCTTAAGATTTTTAAGGTTCAAATTTATTTTACAATTAACAGCTGACGTTTTATAATTTCCAAAATCTGATTCTCCAACATCTTTAGCTATAATACCTACCATTTCACCAGTTCTTAAACTGGCTATTTTACCCGCAGGAATTAAAGCATCTAATTTCTCATTATAGGAAACTGAGGTTTTATTTCTGTCAATACTCAACCCCTCACCTTTTTGTTTTACTTTACCGAAAAGCCTTTCTAACCAATCTAAAGTTTCTTTATTCCTTACAGAACCTGATAAAATATTACCAACAATTGAATTAATTGAATCAGCTGTTTCTTTTCCATACTGCTGTTTAAATTGTGGTAATTCTTGTAAACCCAATAATACCGCAACTTTATTACTTCTTGCAGTAGCAATAAGATTTTCAATCTTATGAATATACAAAGTAGGTACTTCATCAACTACGATAGAAGTTGGTAAGTTATTCTTTGAATTTATCAATTTTAACATTCTATTTAAAACTAACGAGTACAAAGCTGAATTAATATTTTGTGTGGCAGGGTCATTGGCTAAAATCAAAATAGATGGATTTTCGGGGTCTGATATTTTGAGGTTAAAATCATCATCTGAAAAAACCCAAAATGATTCTTTAGTAGCTAACCTACTTATAAAAACTTTCAATGTACCAATTTGCCCCTCTAACTGGTCAAACGCTTTTTTTTCAAAAGCACTATAAAAAGGAGATAATAAAGAATGTAATTCAGTATTTGAATATAATACCGTAAAAATTTCTTCATAACCTTTATTAATAAATGCTAATAAATGAGGAAGAGAAGAGTATTTCCCTTTCTCATATTTAGCTAGAAAATAAATTGAACTAGCTAAAAAGTTAATTGCTGATTGAGTAAAAAATTGGTCTGCTCCTCCTCCTCCTCTATCTCCTTTTTTCAAAGCTTCAACCATAGCTTCGGCAATTTCCGAAGCTTCGGCTAAAGTATTAACGTACTTTGAATTTAAAGGATTTATTCTATTACTTTTCTCTACATCATTAAGATTAATAACATGGAAGTTATGATTTTTTAATCTTCCTTGCTGTTTACCTAAACAGTAATGATAATAGGCTATTTTTCCTAAGTCTGGAAATTTAAAATCATATAAACACATTGTAAATCCTTTCTTTATCAGTTGTCTAATAGCTGGATTTATAACTCCAAAACTTTTACCCGATCCTGGAGTTCCAATTACAATAGTTCCTCTAAATGGATTAATATTTATATATCCATTATGAATTTTTTTATCATAATAAAATTGAGTAGGTAGATTAATTGAATATGGGGTATCATCTATTATTGTTTCTTGCATAAAACTCTCACCCTCGACATTCCATTTATCTTTTCCAAAACCTGATTTGACAATCTTACTAATATTATCAATTGCAACTAAAGTTAAAATTGCACCTAGAAACGAAAGTATAATATAAGCCAACTCATACTTATCGGTATAGGATAATAGTAAATTTTCGGGATTTTCTTTTGAAACAGTTAAAAATAAAATTGAACTGAACAAAGAAAGTAATCCTAAAACTAAAGGATATACAATGTGATTTTTAACATTAATATCTAATTTTTTTTTTGCTAAAGTTCCAATTCCAACTAAACAAATTAACAATAAAGTAAATAACTTAAAGTATAAAGGTTTTGAAAAAATTACAATTGCAGAGAATTTTTGAAGAACAACGTTACCCATTCCTAAAAAAGCTTCTCCTTTATAAACATTAACCAAAACATCTAAAACAACTAAGCCATATACCGCCATTTGTAAAAAGCCATAAAGCTTTTTCTGACTTTGGTTTTCTTCCATAATTTATTTGTGTTATAAAGCTATTCTTAATCCTATATTTGCAGTCGTAACCCATTTTTGACTAGTTTCAAAATAATAACCGTTATCATTACTTAAAAACAAATCCACGTTATTAGATAAAGATTGGATAAATTCAAATCCAATATTTGGGGCAATAGCAAAATTTTCTGTTCCACTTCCTGCATAAACCCCAACCCTTAATTTTCCTAAAGTATTTCTTTCTCTAAAAAGCAGAGGTTTATAATTCACACCAAACAAATAATTTTCATAATCAATTAAATCGTTTCTCTTAAAATAGTTTGCCGATATTTCAACAGAATTATAATATTGCCCTGCAAAATCAAATCCTAATCCAACATTTATTCCATTTGATATAACAGCACCTCCTTTAAAAAAGAAGTGCTTATATCCATCCTGTGCGTTCATTGTATATCCTGAGATAATAAATATTGCAACTAAAAAAAATCTATTCATAATTTTATTATTAAAGTGTATCAGCGTTTAGTAAATCTCTGTAATCAATTTTTAATTCAATCATTCGTCCGCTTATTTGTTCTTCGGTTAATTGAATATTCAAAACCTTAGAATTTGGAAAAGTGAATTTTTTAAATACATAAATATTTCTAAAATTCTTTCTAAAGGATTTATTATTGTAAAGAGTGAAATCAGGCTTTACTTCTAACTCTTGAACGTTGGTAGCTTTAAATATTTTTTTATCCTCAATTTTAAATCTTACTTCGTTAAAATCATATTTTATATTGGTTCGGTTTTTATAAGATACATCAAGAAAAATATAATCTCCGAAAGAATATATGTTATTCAATGAAGCTATTAAACCAAGACTTTTAGAAGTAACATTTTTAAAAGTCGGTTTTCTTTTTAGCAATTCATACGAATAACTCTTCAACTCATTATTAGTTAATGTAACCTTTGGAAATTCTAAAGGTTTCATGTCTTTAGGTTGAATTTCGATTTCTGTAGATGTAAGTTTTGAATCTTTATTTTGAGTGTAATTGATTCTATATTGAGCAAGAAATGATTGTCCAACAACAGTTACTATAGCAACTTCATTATCACTACTAACATTCACTTTTTTTAAGGTGTCATTTTCGGGAACGTATTTTATTCTTAATACATTTTCTACTGGCAAATCTCCAACAACTAAATTTGAAGATATATCAACGTACTGGATCGGTTCAGGAGAGCGAAAATGAATAGAAACATCATCTGTAATAAATAACCAAGTCAAATCCTCTTTTGCTTGTTGTCCTTGCATCCCTGCATCTTTAATTCTGGAAATATAATCTTCTGTCTTTTCTACAGAATCATTTTGTGCAAATGATGCAATTGAAAAAAATATTAATGCTGCTAAAAAAAATAATTTGTTTTTCATCGTATTAGTTATTTTGATTTTTAAGTTCTTCTTGGTCTATTAAAAAAATATAAGTACTGTATTTAAATTTTGCTTTATTCTTGCGAATAGCTGTTGCTAAAGCTTGCGAGGTGGATTGAAATGCTTTTCCAATTGTACTCATTACAAAATCCTCACTATTACCGCTTGAAATATCTTGTCCTTGCATTGTAGTACTACCTAATTCTTTGGTAAAATCTCTAAAAGCAGAAGCCGGAACATACAAACCAAGCATACCATCCAAATCGAACACATCTAAATTTACTGGCAAAATTTTATTTTGATACATAACAGATATTACTTTCATCATAACTCTTTGCTCGGTAAAACCGTTTATGATAGCATATAAATACGTTCCTTTTTTTAAAAGATTTGTACCTACTTTAATATCTTCTAAAAGTTTAATTCTAATTCTACTACCTGCATAACCTTTTGTATTTTCATCAATGATTGCTTTGATAAATTCATTTGCTTTTACTGGTTTTATAGTATTAAAATTGTTTCTTAAAGACGATGCTTTTTGAACTGCTAATTTTTTGCTGTTTCGGTTAGCTTTTTCTTTTTCAAAAGCTTCCTGTTTTTTTAATCGCTTTAATTCCTCTTGATATTCAGGGTCATTTGCTTTATTCAAACTATCCATTAGTCTAGCCTGTTCCTGCATCATTTTAATAGGATTGTAATCTTCTTCTTTTTCAGATACTTCTTTTACTGGTTCTTTTTCCTTTTTAAATAATGCCAATAATTCTTTATTTTCATTGCTTTGATTTCGAATAGGATTATAACCTTTTGCCTTTTCTTCTTGCAATTTTTTACTGGTCAAAATTTGATTATCTAAATCATCATTTTTAGAATTAATCCCATTTTGATAAGTTGGTAGTTCCTCTTCTTCTAATTCGGAAATGGCACTATAACCGTTTGCATCTTTATAAGAGTTCTCATAATTTTCTAATTTATCCTTTAGCTCTCTATCTTTAATACTTTCTGATACATCAGAAATATTACTTTGCATTCCATCATTTCCAACAACTACCGTTTTAGGTTCATCTTTGAAAGTATCTTTGTACAGATAGAACCCTAAAATTGTAAAAGGAAATAGAATTAAAGGAAGTATGTATTTTTGTTGCTTAAAATTTATTTTTGCCATTATTTCTTTGGATTTAAACGTTTTTGAATAATTTGTAATTCATTTAATGAATTAAGCAGTTCAGTACTATCTTGTTTTGTCAAAGTTTTTTTAGCTAAAATTGTTTGAATTTTAGAATCTAAATCTTTGATTTCATTTATTGAACTTCCTGCATTTATTAACCCACCTAAACCAGTAGAAAGAGTATTTTCAATTGAATTACTTTTTACTACTAAAGGTTTTCTAACATAAGGTTCTTTAAATACAGAGTATAAAACAGAACCTACAATAGAAACTCCTAATATTAAAATCATTGCTTTAAAAACCATTTTTGGATTTCTTTCCAACCGTTCTATAAAATAACCCTGATAATCATTATCAGGGTTATCATTTTCTTGATTATAATTGCTGTTTTTCATCTACTTTTAAATCTTTATTTTCAATTGTTTTCCAGTTTTGAATTATTACACCGTGAGGGTTATTAGCACTTCTTGGAATATCTTTTAAAGACCCCTCCGTAATTAACGACCTTATAATTATTGTTGATTTTCTTTCAATTTTCTGCTTACCGTAATAAATAAAATGACGTTTAGGATAATCTAAATGAATACTATCAGTTTCTAAACTCAATACGGCTGAACTTGCTAAAATTTGATTGAAATAACCTTTTTCCTTTAAAGTATTATATTGTACCATTCCTGATTCATCAATTAAATACATGGCTTTCTCCATATTGTATTTTATATGTTGCTCGTCAGGACTTAAGGAAAAGTATAACGAATGAAATAAATCAACGTGAGCTTTATACTCTACTGGTCGATTTACTTCTTGATTCGTCTGTTTAGCAAGAATAGGAACATCCTTATCTAAAACATAAATTGATTTTCTTGATTCAATTATTAAATTATTTGCAAAAATTGCACCTATAATAATTACCGCCAAAGAGAAAAGTAAAGAAGAAATTGAAATGATTGTCGCTAATTTTATCTTATCTTCTATGTTTTTTATTAAACCCATTTTTTATATTTTAAAGTTAAAATCCTTTTGCTATTCTAGCAATTGTACTTGCTCCTCTACCCATTGTAGAAACAGCAGAAGTTGCACCACTTGTTGAAACAATCCATGTTGAAATACTTGGAACAGTAAATATGGAAATTGCTGAAATAAGAAAAGTTACAATTACAACTCCAAAAGACATAATTCCATTTGTTCGTAAATACATTAGTTTCTCCATTGAAACTATATCTCCGTTTTCTGTAACTATTTCTTTAAATTTTTGAATTTCTGAGGTTAAAGCAAATTCTTGTAATATTCCACAAACAAAGAGAATAATAAATGCTACACCTAAATAGAGCTGAACCGAAATAAACCTACTAATCCATGTACTAAATGATTCTTTAAACATAGGTAAAATGGACATTGCAACTGAAAATGGTCCGAGCATAATAAGAACTCCAGAGTAAATAATCTGTATCATAAATATGGAATAAACTGCAATTCGTAATATCCATAATCCCAGTATTTCTAAACATTGAGTTATAGCCAAAGAAATTGCAATGTTAAATTTCTCTTTTAATTCTAAAATAGGATTTACAACTGCCGAAAGTCCATCTTTAACAGTACTTGAAATACTTCCTAAAGGGTCACTCATAAAATCGCTTGACTGGTCTGCTGCTAAAGAAGTTTCAGCTGAAACTTTATACAAACTATTAACCATTGCATACTGATATGTAGCTCTAGAAATTCTCAACTTATTTATTCGTTGTTGTTGAGCTTCATATTTCTGACTAGCTACATTTGCAACTATTGTTGTTGGAACAGAAATTGCATCAATAAAAGCTCCCCAATAAATAATGACTAAGCATAATCCAAAAGGTCTTAATAATGGCAGTATTTCTAATTGTTTATCTCCTGTCATCATTTCATAAGCTTTGATTGCAAAATAAATTAAAGCCATTGCACCGCCTAATATTCTAGCGGTATCTATAAAAGTTGCATATTCAGCCCAAACCATCGATTTATAACCTGAAAGAAAATCTTTCATAAACCAATCTTCTAAAACATTTCCTCCTTGCGCCCAATCAACAGCTTTTTGTTGCTCTGCGGTTGTTTGAGAAAATAAAAAACTTGGTACAAAAAAGAGAATTATTGTACCAAGTATTAAATAAATTTTTTGATATTTCATAAGTATTATTTTGAATTTTTAAGAATGTCCTGCATCAGTTGAGAATCAGTTTTTTTCTCTTCTTTTGGCTTTACTTTTGGTTTTTCTAAAGTGTCTTTTTGAAGAACAAGATTTATTTTTTCTTGTTCTTCTTTTTTAGATTCCTCCTCTTTTTTTCCGCAAGAAATTATAAGAGTTCCTACTATTAAGACTAAACCGATTTTGATTATTTTCTGATTATTTTTCATAGTTTTTATTTTATATATTTATTTTGAATTTTTAAGAATGTTTTGCATTATTTCTCTATCTGATTTATAGTTCCACTCCGCATTTTTTAAATCGTCTCCTGAATTTTGACTTTGTGAGCGTTTATTTAATTTTATCATTGTAGAAGCCATTGTTAAATGCTGTCCTAATTTACCTTGTACTAACTTGTATTCTTTCATTATCCTATGGTAATTTAGAATTCTATCTCCCCGATCCATATTCGTTTTAAACGCTCCTGTTAATCTATCTTGAAACCTCTCCATTTCTGATTGATACCATTCTTGAACTCCTGTATCTTTCAAATATTTTTCCGTTTCTAAATCAGTACTTAATGGTTTTGATTTATTATAATCAATAACATCTGCTAATTCTATTTTATAATACAAATTCCATAAAGGGTCAACTCCTGCAAAAAGTCCTGAATAATAATATAGTTCACTAAGAGCTGTATTTCCTAATTCGTCTGTTTGTTCTCGATACTGTTGAGTAACATTTTCAAGAGAAGTATTCATAAGCATTCTTTGAGTTTGTTCTCCAGTAGGACTTAGAGGTCTAATATCTTTTCCTTTGCGATATTTTTTATATTTCGAATTTGCTAACCAACCCCAAGTCATAGCGTAATGAATATTAGTTTGAATCCCGAAAAAATTATACTTTGGATTTGGTAAAAAATTTCCCCAACTTTTATAAACCATCCTATTTTGTTGTGCTGTGATATGTGGGTCACTAATTTTTTTTATTCCTTGTGAATAAGAAATCACAACTATAAAAAAGAATAGAATAAAAAATATTTTTTGTTTCATCTTATAGTTGTTTAGAATTAATAATTATAGAATTTATTAAATACATATCCTGATTAATCCAAGATTTGAAAGGATTCAAACTGTTCCACATTCCGTTCATTTTCGCCCAATAAATACTGGTTCTTGCTCCGTACAATTCAGCTCTTAAAAGTTGTAATTTGTAAACCACTTTTTTAAGCAATTCATCCCTAGAATTATAATTCATAAGAATATCTTTATTACTTGTCAATACCATTGTTCTAACATCTTCATATAATGTCAAAGATGTTGTATAGATTCTTTTTCCGTAAGAAACCGCAAAAACATTATATTGAGGACTGTCTTTTGTTAAAGCGAATAATCCATCTGCTTCATTTTTAATATCCAGTAATAATTGAGCTATGTATTTCACTTCCTTTCCATCTTTTATAACCTCATTAACTTCATACAATGAATTATAAATCAAGTTTTTTGTAGCGACTACTTTTGCTAAATTTTTATTAATAGAATTTACGTTTTCATTAATTTTATTAGTTTGCTTTTCCAAAGCAACTTCTGCTGTCATACGCATAACATTATTTTCTGTTACTGCTTTATAATGTTTTTCATCATAGTATGGTTGAAGATACTGTTGAGAAAAACATTTCCACCCAAAAAACAAAAAGAGAAAAAAGAATTTTTTCATATTAAATTTGCTTAGAATTATTCATAATTTCTTTGATAATATCTTTTTCTCGATTGATGTAATTATTCCAATTATGCTTTGCTATAAGTTTTTCCATTTTAATATTTTGGATGATACTTAATAAATTTCCTGAAATTGATTCCAGTATATTTATTTCATCAATAGCATGATTTAACAACATCTTTCTATCTCCTGATTTCATTTGGTTAATATCTCCGTAAGAGATAGCTAAACCAGTTATAAATCTTGAAATCATTTGTATTTTATAAACAAAATCTTTTTCTGATTTTAAAGCAATAGGAATCAATAAAGGGTCATTTTGCACTTCCTTTATTATTTTATCCTGATTAGCTATTGTATTTTTTATAGCAGGAATAGCACTTGGTGTTACCATTACGGCATCAAATAAAAATCCTAAACTATTTAATCGAGATTTTATTTTTGCGTATTTAGTTTTTAAAGTAGTGGTTTGTTCTTTGTTATTTTGCTCCAATGCTAAAACCCCTGCTTGATTGTCTTTTATTTTTATTTGCCTTTTGTTTTCATCAAGTTGGTGGTCAATGCCGGTATGAATTAAATAATAAGATATATAACTTGCTTTAGCTGTATTAACATAAAAGCAAAAGAAAAGCAGTAGTAATAAATTCTTTTTCATAATCGTAAATATTAAATTTGTTTAGACCTTTGCATCACACTTTTTATTATCATTTCATCCTGATTAATCCAAGCTCTAAAAGGGTTTAATGTATTCCAAATCCCGTTCATTTTTGCCCAATACATACTTTCTTTCATCATATAAACATTCGCTCCTAGAAGTCTAATTTCAGTATGGATGTAGTTTAAAAGTTTTTGTCTTTCCCCTGCATCCATCATATTAGTTTCTCCACTAGCTAAAATCCTTGAAATTTCAGCAGTCATTAAAACAGCTCTTTCTTTAAAAGTTTTAGCAGAATTAACAGCAAATACAGTTAGAACTGGATTACCTGCTGCTAAATCAATTGTCTGTTTAGTATCATTAATAATGTCAACAGAAGTCGAGTAGATTTCTTTAATTGTTAGGGCATTATTCAAGGTTTGGGAAACTTGGGTTAATCCCTTTAAAACCTTGTCGTGCAAATCATTTGCTACTTTTAATTGACTTGCAACTAAAGCCTGCCCCTTTTGAATATTTGACAAATTTGTATTTGTCTTATTTTGTTCAGTTTTGAGAGTATTAGAATAAGCTATCATTGCAGGAGCTGTCAATACATCAACATAAACAGTTTGTGAAAAACCTTTAACCCCACCTACAAAAAGCAGGGTTATTATTAAAACTCTTTTTTTCATGCTACCTTATTTAATTGATTAATATATTGTTCAAAAGTAATTTCTTGGTTTTTCAAGATTCTTTTGATATAATTAAAAGTGTTTTGTTTATGTTCTTCTTCTAAAATTTTTATTTTCAAAAGAATATCAAAAGGAATAGGTTTACCGTATAGATTTACAAAATTCACAAGAGTAGGTAATGACAGTTTAGCTAGTTCTAAAGATTCAATAAAGGCATCTAAACCTTTAGGATAACTACCGTAAGAAGTTGTATAAAATTCGACTGCCATTTTCTCAGGTTTTTCAGTTGTATAAGTTAAATATTGAGCTAAAGAAACTTCATTTCCGTAAACTTCACCTCTATCTCCTCTTTTAAAATAAAACTCTTTAAATCGGCTACGATTAGCCCTGTTATCCAAATTATTAATTGTGAATATTTTCTTTTGCTCAACAGTATTTAATGATAAAAGATTAGCTATTTCAGCAAAATTATCTTTGAATTTAGTTTGGTCTAATAAGAGTAAACTATCGCTATTATTAATAATAGAATCTTTCACAACTGGATTACCTATAATATCTCCTAGTTCCTGCGTAACAACAATAGCTTCTCCCCAAAATTTTCTAACTGTCTTATACAAGTAAAGAATATATCCTGCCATCATTGGAGAAGCTATTGCTTTCCACGCTTCCTCAATAATTAAAGCTTTTCTTTGGGTTTTTCTTAATCTCATTTTCTGAATAAAAACATCCATAATAATAAGAGTTACAATAGGAAATAATATTTTGTGTTCTTTGATATTGTCAATCTCAAAAATGATTAACTTTTCATCAAAAAGAGAAGAATCAGAATTTTCATTTAAGATTGTTTCAAACTCCCCACCTCTGTAAAATTTCTTCAAAATATATCTGAACTCGTCAATTTCAAAAGGTATTTTTTCCTTTGTTGTAACTAAAGGAATTTTATATAAAGCAAACTCATAAAAAGAATTAAAACTCAATTCCTTAACACTTCCTTTTTCTTCAATTTCATCAAATTTTTGAAGCAACTTAGATTTATAGACTACAATTACATTATTATCTATATCGCTTTCCAGTTCCTCTTTTTTCAAAACAATACTTGTGTTTTTAGATTTTTCATCCCTAAGTATCATTCTATTTAAAATCACATTATAGGCTTCTGATATTGAAGAAAAAATAGCCGAAGCATCTTTTAAGTTTGGGTTTTTATCGGGATGGTACTCAATTGCCTTTAATCTATAAGCTCGTTTTAGTTCCTCCTGTGTTGCTTTTTCAGAAATACCCAGTATATCGTAATGATTAAGATTTTTATCTCCAAAAACAGCTAATTTACTTTCTTCTAACAAAAGCGTTACATTAACTCCTCTGTCTTTTAAATATTCCTCTAATTCTGAAATTGATAAAGAATCTTTATCAATTGAGTTATTAAAATACGTTGCATAATAAGCAGTTATTACTTCTGCTAAAACATCTGTTTCAATAGATGTTATTTTTCCATCCGCACCTTTCCACAATAAAGAAATAAGAGTTTGTAAAAACTCTTTCTTTTCTAAATTATATTCCTCCTTTTTCATAATAAAAGGATTCATTGTAATAGGTTTCTCGGCTGTATAAGTGATGTATTTTCCATTATAATATGAAGATAATCCTGAATAACTATCTCCAGTATCTACAATAACAACATCCATATTGTATAATAAATACTGTTCAATAATATTATTCATTACAAAGGATTTACCCGAACCACTCGGACCTAAAACAAATTTATTTCTATTTACAATTCTCCCAATTTCCATTGGATAATCTGAGGGATCTACTTTTAATGGTATGCCCTGTCTATCGGTAAATCTCAAAAAGAAATTAGAAGGTTCACTAACAGGCAGGGCTTCTTTAAAAAAAAAGCAAAGACTAGCATCAGAGGTAGTCATAAACCAATCATAAGGTTTTAATTCAACTGAATTTCCTGCTAAAACAGTTCTAAATAATTCCATTTGATTAAATGACCTTTTAGATGCTATTACATTTTGATTAAAAAGGTGTGTTTCAATAGAATTTAATGCTTTAGTTACTTCATCCTCTTTAGCACAAATAACTATATTAAAATGAGCATTTACGATTAATTGACTTTCTCTAGCAACATCATTCAATAATGCGTCAATATCTTCTACACAAAGGTCATTTGCAGGGTCAGGCATTCCTGAGTGTCTTTTCTTCTTAACCTCTAATTGTCTTAAAGTTTTCATCTGATTAGGGATTTCAATAACTTGATTATAAATCAATGTTTCATAATCCCCTACTTTGTTTAAAAATCCCATTCTATCTACTGGGAAATTTTTCAAAGCATCTTCGTTAATTTCTATATATGGAGTTACTGTAGATGGTAAATCGCAATTATCAATATCAATTAAGG
The DNA here is from genome assembly GCF_000425425.1 of Flavobacterium daejeonense DSM 17708. GTDB lineage: Bacteria > Bacteroidota > Bacteroidia > Flavobacteriales > Flavobacteriaceae > Flavobacterium > Flavobacterium daejeonense. The sequence goes on along the minus strand of NZ_AUDK01000033.1, from coordinate 15,270 downwards.
ATAAACATTTTATAAGTTTACCCTCCATTTTAATATTATAATCTGTTGGTTGCATATTATCCAAGTGAACGAACTTTGAAGAAAAATCCATTACAAGAGTTCTTCTAATAAGGTCATTGATTTCTTTCTCAAATAATAATTTAGGATTGAATCCCGAAGAGGATAAAAGCTGTAAAACTTTATTTATTTTCTGCTTAAATTCATCATCTTCTTTTTTAGAATATTTCTTTTTTGCCTTTCGTGTAATTGCTATAAAAGTATCGATACTTTTATAAGCTCTTCCATCAAAATGAGAATCATATTTTTTTTGTAAATACTCCTCAGAAATATTTTCAGAAAATATCTTTTTTGAAAATACATCTAATTTTTGTATAAAATGTTCTTCTCCAATTATCTTAATTACATTTAAAAAAGCGTTGTGAAAATCTAAATAATAATCTGGATTTGCTGAATACTGTAATACGTTATTAATTATTTTGAAAACTACTGTAGCTTCTCCTTTTTTTCCATAAAGAATATTAATAGTTTCGTCACTTTTATCAACTGCTAAATATGGTAGTTGAAATTCTTTATTTTTTCCCATTGTTACTAATGTGTTTAATATTATTTGAAATTATATAAATTTCATTTTTACTTCTAGTCTTATCATACAAACCTCCTTTCTGTTTTTGAGAGGTGTAAAAAATACCACCAACAGAAACAATAATCATTGTTAAAACTCCTATTCCTAAATTAAATATTGCTCCAATAATCCCTGCTAAAACAAATCCACTAATAAGAAATCCAGCTCCCCAATAAATATATCTTCCTTTGAAACCTTTAAAAACAAGGGGCTTTTGAAGCCCCTTATATACCTTATATTCTTTCATAATTAAACTCCGAAAAATCCTTTTACGATAAGTGGTGCAATGATTAGAAAGACACAAGAACCACCCCATCCCATTAATTCTTTATTAATGTCATTATCTCCAGAGTTCCATTTAGAGTAAACTCTAATTCCTCCAACAATTCCAACAATTCCACCAATTGCCATCGTTAAGTTGGTAATTGGGGTAATATAAGTCTTTAGAATTGTAACTCCTGCGGTTATTCCTGTAACTCCATTTTGAGCATTCATACTGTCGATTGCTAATACAAAAACTGCTAATAATGTGAAAAGTGTTTTTTGATTCATTCTAAATTTGTTCATAATAATTGTTTTTAAAAATTGATATTTGATTTATTTAATTGTTCTTTTTTATGCAAAAGCAATTGATTTAGATTTTACTATTGCTTCTGTTTTTGCGAGATTAATTAATTCGCTAATTGTTAATCCTCCTGATACTCCAATCTCAGTTTTTTTATTACTACCCTCCTTTCTTTCTATTAGTTCTACATTTTCAATTTGTTTTTCTTGAACAGAATTTTTTTCATCTTCTAATCTATCAGAATTAATGTTTTTTTTTTCTGTTAATTCCTCTTCTTCAAATTGCACCTTTTTAGGGGTGTAATCATCAGAAAAAGATAAAGTTTCTAAAACCTCATTATCCGTTTTTTTACCTCTATTCATTAAATCCAACACTATATTAACTGTGTAATAAATAAAGTAAATCACGAAAATTGTTATAAAGAATTTACTCCAACTCATTTTCTAAAATTTGTTTAATTAAAATTTTTACTTCCTCTTTTTCTAAAAAATCACTAATCAAAAATGAAACTATTGATTGTGTAGATAAACCGTGAGCATTTAATATTTTGAGCTTCTTAAATGCCTTTTCTTCCGTTCGTGTGTGAATCATATTATCAACCGATTTTGATTCCTTATTTGACTGCTTAATCTTTAAAATTAAAGCATCTATTTTTTTAATTATTTTTACATCTTCATCTGTTTTTGATTTTTTAATTATTATTTCATTTTGGGGTTTCTCTTTTAAAATTTTCTCATTTTCAATGGGAGTAATTTTTTCAACTACAACAACTTTTTCATCAGCAACATTAGAAATTTGTTTTCCCGATTGCTGTGCTTTTATTTTATCAGCTAAATCTTTTAATCCTCCCATCTATCTATATTATTAATTATTGTTTCGAAAACTGGCTCAACTATATTAAGTAAATTGATTGGCAATTCTTTAGTAGTTATTCTTTGAAATCCAACACTATCGTTAATAACAGATGTAACGATACCATTCTTTTTGAAATCATCATTAACAGAATCTAAAGTTTCATATTTAACATTCCCCTTTATTCTATTGGGAACAAAAAATTTTTTAGCATCAGGATTAATCTGTTGAGATATTAAATTGAATATAGTTGTAGCTTGATAAGTCAATTTATCATAACAAAAAGGGATGATGAAAACATCCGCATTTTGCAGGATCGGAAGCAAATTTTCATCATCTAATTTCCCTGGTAAATCAATGATAATATTTAAGTTTTTTTCCTCCTTTAAAAAAGGAATAGTTTCAGGAAATTTTTCAAGATTCAACTCTAAAACTTCGTATAATTCGGGATTATCTAAAATTTTATCTTCTTCATATCTGTTAAAAATTGAAGTTTGATAATCCATATCAAGCACAATGCATTTTTGTTTTTTTACAAGCGTTAAATAATTTGCGTATAAAATAGCAAGAGTACTTTTTCCTGCTCCACCTTTTTGATTACCAAAAACAATTATCATAAGAATATTTTTTATTAATTAATACTATCTTTTTTTTCCTTTTTTATTTCTTTCATTTCCATGAACTTTTTCATCATCTACATCATTTGCCAAACTCCACCCAAACACAACCGAATTTTTATTTTCTTCTTCATTTTCTAAATTCATTTTTCTATTTTCAAAAAATTCATCTATTTTTCTTTGGTCTAAAACTTCACTAGCAGGAACAACGTTTAATCCTAGCTTATCAACTAAATACAAGTTGCCACTTTCAACAACTGGATAGATGTTGATTTTTGACATATCAAGCCAATTGTTGTTTTTAAAAAAAACATCAAGTAAGCTCTTATAGTAAGAGGTTTCGTTTTTGGATAAAGACCTTTCATTAGGGAGAATCTTATCAGGGGGTATTTGATAAAGATTTGAAAGTACTTTTAAGTTTGCAAAACTATTAATATTATACGAATTTACTTCGTTAATTTTTTGGTAATTTTTACCTTTTGTCTTACTAATAACCTCTTCTCCAATTAAAGCTTTCAATTTTAAAACATCACTACCTTTTTGTATAGTCTTATTTTTATTATCAATAAGACTATAACCGAAAGGTTTTTTTTCATCTGAAAAATGAAATACAAACTGTAAACCAAATGAAGTTTTTAAAAAGTTTGTCAAATCAGATTCATAAGCAATAATTTTTCCCTCTCTATCACCTTTTAATTTTTCAAAAACTGGGAATACATTATTTGAATATTCTTTAGAATATTTATAAATCAATGCTCTAATTTGTTCATTTCTTTTTTCTGAAAAATTATCAGCTAATTCAATTTTTGAGTGTTCAATCTCTTTTTGAAAATCCCCATTCTTATATATCTTAAGTAGATTATTATCATCAGATAAAGTGTAACCATTATTATTTAATAACAGCTTTAATTGATTAACAGATGAATATTTATAATCGAATAACTCTTTAAGATTATTGTCATTTTTAATGTTATAATCTTTTTCTAAAATTTCTTTAATAGCAGTTTTAGAACGATAACGTTCGTTAGAATCATTAATCTTTTTACCATCCTTACCAATTCTTGTAGAAACTATATGAACATGATTATTAGCAGTATCATTATGAAAAATAACTAAATAAGGTTGTTCAGAATATCCCATCTTATCCATATATTTTTCAGCTATAACAGTGAGTTCCTTTTTATCAAATTCTTTACCTTTACAACTTATAGCACAATGAAATTGAGGTTTTTTAACCCTTTTATTTGTATTTGATACAGCCTTTAAATAATTCTTAATTGATTCTGAACTTATGTTATTAATGTTTCCCATTTGAGAAAGATTTTTAACTAACATTAATTCTCCTTTTCCTTTATCTACCTTGTTTGAATTATACTGAACACTACTAAAAGAACCCCCTGAACTTAAAATTTTTGCTACCATTATTTACTTAATTCTCGATAAATCGAATTAATAATTGATTTTATTGATTCAACTTTTTTCACATAATCACTAAGCAAAAAAGAGAAATTTAAAAAAAGGCTTTGGTCTAAACCTCCAACATTTTTTATCCTATTGGCGTGTTTAGCTAATTGATTAATATTATTTCCTCCTTTATGAATTTCCAAATTAAGAGCATCTAATGATGATATTAATTCGATCCTATTAGATATTATTTTTTCATCTAATCCTTTTTTTATTAAATATTGTGAAAGGGATAAATTATAAGACTTAGCATTTTTTTTCAAAATATCTTTTTCAGACTTTGAGCATCTAAATTTTATTATTTCGGTTGCTTTATCTTCTTCTTCCAGTTCAGGTCTTCCAACTTTTTTTTTCATTTTTTTATAATTTGAGTTCCGAAAATTATATTCCAATTTCTAATTGGCAAGAAGTTTTTGTGTACACAAAAACACATCTTGCTTTACAAAAATATAAAAGTAATTTTCATAAAAGAACAATAACCTTTATTACTTGAAATAAAGGTTGAAAAATTAAATAAATAACAAATATATTAGATTGATATGGAATAGATATTACGATGTAATAAGTGTGCTTAATTTGTAAAAAAAGATATATAACAATGTAACAGTATAACATTATAACAAAGGGTTGAAGTTGCAATTTTACACTACCCTAGATAACATTATAACATTATAACAATGTAACAGTATAACATTATAACAAAGGGTTGAAGTTGCAATTTTACACTACCCTAGTTTTATTAATCGAAGTTATATTTTTATAAAAGCAGAATGCTAGAAACACTCTGCTTTTATAAAAATTTTCCAATATGTCAAAGACCTTATTCTTTGGATTCAAATCGCAATTGAGTTATAGCAAATAATATTTCTCTAAAAGCTGTAATTATGTCTAAGTCTTGATTATTTGGCATTTGTATTAATTGATATAAAACTTGGCTTCTTGTTTTGCCAGTTCTAATCATTACCATTTTAACCATGCCTTTAGGCATATTTTTCTTTATGAAGAGTAATTCTTCTTCGCTTGCTTCAATGCTTTGTTTTGTAGCTTTTTTATCCATAATTAAAATCAATTAATCATATTTGATTAATCAATTTTGATTAATCAAATATATACATTATCTTTATAATAACAAAAAATCTCACAAATTTCTTTAAAAAAAATTTGTAAGACTTTAGTAATAAAAGAGTTAAACTAGTTTATATAATGTAACAATATTACATAATAACTATATAACATTATAACAATTTAAACAAAAGTCTAATGAAAAATCTATTTTTATTCTTCATTGTAAACATTATCTCAGTAATTAGCATCAGTTCAGCTATGGGAACAAAAACATTAACTGGAATTATCATTGCTTTTTTTGCGTGGGGATACTTCTTAAATAGAATTATTTTTGTTCAAAAAAAAAGCAATACTAGAAAAAGGTTTTTTTAAGAATTTCGATATTGCACGAAGTTAAAAAAGTTTTCTTCTTAAAATGAGAATATATATAATCAGCTCCTTTTTTTCTCCAGTATAACTAAAAATATCCATTTTTCGGCAACAGTTCTGCCCTGCGAAATTTATGTAGCCGGGCAGATCTGCAGCTGAAAAATTTCCTTGTTTTTATTCCTGGTTAATTGGCTACACTTGGCCAAGATTAACCAAGCAATAAAAACCCTTGTAAAGCCTTGAAAAATGGGAGAAGGAGGGCAGGGATTTTGAATGTGTTTTTTTTCAAAACTTATTCAAAATATCGAAAAAGGAATTTTTTAAGGCGGTTTTTGGATGGAATACGGACTAAAAAATAGTACAGTTTTTTCAACTGATCTATTTTTTAGTTGGTACTGGAGCATTGGACTGTTAGGTTTTTTTTTAGAATCAGGATTTTGCCCGAAGTGATGTAAAAATTAATTTCTTTTTAATCAAATATGATTATTTTTTTATATATTTGCTCTGTCGGGTAGGAAAGACAAAGAGGCAACGTGAGGACGACCTTGAGAAGAGCCGAACCCGAGATATTATACCGAAGTATATAAAAAGTCACTAAAAAAGTGACTTTTTTTTTGCGCAACTTTTTTTTAAAATAGGTTGTCTTCGGGAAATATCGAAATTCTAAAAAAAACCTATCCTTTTTTTTAGCAAAGCTAAAAAACATAGAAGTACCTATTTTAGCCATTTTTTTTAAAATAAGTACTTGTAGTTATTTTTTATTAAATAATTCCTCTATTCGCTTATATTTGTTCTTATTTGGTTTTCATTTATAGATTTCTATTGTAAAAATAGCGACCAAATTTTTTTTTTAAAAAATTTAGCGTTCCTTATCTTTTTCTTTTATATAAAGTTTTTAAAAGTTTTAAATACTTAGTTTTAAAACTCCCTTAAAAAAACAATATAAACACTTATTTTACAGCGTTTTAAGGTTACAAAAGTAAAAATATTAAGGTAGTGTAAAATCGTGGGTATAAGGTAGTGTAAAATTGCAATTAAGGTAGTGTAAAATTGCAATTCAGGGTAGTGTAAAATTGCGCAGGGTAGTGTAAAATTGCACAAGGTAGTGTAAAATTGCGCAAAAAAAGCAATAAAAAAACACCCTGATTTATATAAATTACTGTAAAACAATGGCTTAAAATAAATCTAGGGTAGTGTAAAATTGCTATTTAAAGGTGTAAATTATTAAATAAGTGCTACATTTTAACTATTTCAAGGTAGTGTAAAATTGCAATTAGGGTAGTGTAAAATTGCAATTCAAGGTAGTGTAAAATAGTTCAAGGTAGTGTAAAATTGCTGTTATTCAATAGTAGGATAACCATTCTTACTCACGCTTCCCCACGCTGAATTTTTATAAGTTTCAATAATTTCTTCTTGAAATTTTTTAATAAACTCATTTTCTTGTAGCTCAACTATTGGAATTTTTTGCGCTCTATAAGTTTTTAAAATATTAGAATATGCTTTTTGGAATAGTTTAAAATTAGAATAATCAATATTAATCAATGATTTAAGAATGTCAATATTGTATTTACTAAGATTATGCCGTTGTTTCCAGTAATTTAACTTTTGTACAATTTCTTGTTTTTTATTAGTTTCTGAACTTATTTTAAGTTCAGTATCTTTAGTATAAAACGGAATAATATTTATCAAATCGCCTTTAACAGAATAGTTAAACGACCTATTAGAATATTTATCTAAAACCACTTTAAGCGATTTTAAGACATTTTTAGCGTATGTATTTGCATCTAAGTAATTATATCCATAAGCTTCTTGAAAAGTTATAAAATTAACCCTTGTTCCTTTATCGGGTACTTCCAATAGCCACAAATAAAATAGTATTTGTTTACTCTTGGTAAATTTCCACGCTATTTCAGTATAAGCTGGATTATATCTTTCTAATGAAATTACTTGTTCTAAGAAAAAGCTTGACATTAAAAATGAAATCTTTCCATCAGAAATATTAGAATTAGTAATAAATCCTCCTAAAGATTTTATTTTTTTTCCTTTTTCATTAACTGATTCGTGCCAACCTTTTTTATAATTTTCAAGGAATTCCAATCCTTTTTTAACATTCAAATAATCCCCTCTTTCGGCAATATCAGTAATTTTAAATGTAAATCTTGCAAAAGTATTATTTTCAGTTTTGAAATCACTTTCAAAAAGAGAATACTGTTTATTCTGCAACTTATTGCTCCCCCTAAACTGGTCGTGGCTGATGTCATTTAAAATTTTAATAATAATTCTTGTAGCACTAACAGGAGCGTCTAAAATTTCTTTATTTACTTGTGGAGATAAAAAATTTCTTCTCAAATCAACTGGAAAATTCACAATATCACTATTCTTTTTTCCTTGATAATGTCTTTTTTCAATTGGTTTATCTTCTTTATTTTCCATAATTCAAAAATTATTTTTTCTTATAAGATGCTTCTAAAATATCAACGAGTTCTATAATAAAATCTGTTTTAGAAAAAAACTGATTTTTTTTTCTTCTTTCTGCAATAAAGTTATCGATCCAATTTATATCTGAAACCAAAAGAATACTAGAAGTATTATAACTTTCAATTTTTTCTTTTTGTCCTCCTCCCCTATAATATCGTCTTTCTAATGATTTCTCACTAGTAACTAAAGGATTGGCTTTTTTAAGCAATTCTAAGCCCTCTGCAAAAGCATCTTTTAAATTGTAATTATATATACCTTCACTTGTTTTTTTACTGATTAAAGATGTAATATATACATATTTATCAAGAGGAAAAGTAAGGCTAAAGGTTTTTTTATCATTACTTATTTTTTCTTCTTTCGGTTTTTTAACCTGTGGATTAAATAACGTTGAAACTCCTCCTCCTAAGTTTTTATTTCCTTTTTCTAAATCTTCAAATTTTTTATTTTTCATATTAAATTTTCATTAAAATTTCATCAACTAAATTTCCATAATCAATTGCTCCATTTGAAGTTGGAGAATAATCAAAAATATTTTGTCCTGATACTGGAGCTTCTGCAAGTGCAACATTTACTCTAATAGAAGTATCAAATAATTTCTCTCCAAAATATTTTTTCACACTTGTTTTAATGCTGTCAGTTAATATTCTTTGAGAATTACATTTTGTAATAAATACCCCTCCAATAGCTAATTCAGGATTAAAATTAAATTGAACATTTTCAATTATATTAATAAGCCTATCAATACCTTTATAAGCGTAAAATTCAGCTTCTAAAGGAACTAATACCGTTGTACTCGGAACAAGTGCGTTTAGAGTTAATAAACCCATCGCAGGAGGACAATCAATAATAATATAATCATAATTGATATTAATTCCATGAATTAGTTTTTCTAAAATACTTTCTCTCTTACTACGTGATACTAATTCTAATTCAGCTCCTAATAAATCCAAAGAAGAGGGAACTAAATGTAAAAACTCACTAATTTCTACAATAGGAAGAGGTGTTTTATATTTATCATCTTTAATAGAATCATAAATTGATTTTTCCGTATTAATTAAACCTAAACCCTCTGTTAAATTAGCTTGGGGGTCAATGTCAATTAACAACGTTTTTTTGTTTAGCCTTGCTAATCCTGCTCCGATATTAGCAGTCGAAGTAGTTTTTCCAGTTCCTCCCTTGTGATTTAAAATAGATATTATTTTCATAGTTTTGATATGATTATGTTTTACAAAATTATATTATTTAGACAATATAAACAAATTAATTAAATAGTATTTGTATTAAAAAAACTCTAGTTGTGTATTTTCTGGAATTGGCAAAAAATCTATTGATTCTCCAATAATTACCCAATCAACTTTTTTACATTTAAAGGTAATACCTGTATATCCTCTTTCTGCTTTGCCATCTAAAACATCAAAGCCGTGTTGAGCATAAGAAACAGCCTTTCCTTTGTAATTTTTTAAAAGAACCACCTCATAAGCATTAACTAAAGAAACTCCTTTAGCACCGCTAGAAATGCTCCCTATAACTATATATTTTTTGTTTTTATAGCTAAATAGTTCAGTTATTTTATTTGAACACATTTCACTACAAGCGTTTATTTTAGCCAAGTCATTTAATAGGCTTTTAGAAATAAAATATTCCATAAGACAAAATTTAAACCTATCTAATTTTAAAACGTAGATAGGTTAGTTAATATTAATATTCAACTGGCAATAATACCACCCCATCAACACACCAAACTGTATATTCATCAAAAGTAAAATCTGAAAATTCAATGTGTTGTTTAATTAAAATTCTATTGTTTCCATCTTCACAAATTACATTAAAACTATCCTTTCTTTCATCAATAAATTTTTGGTCATTAACTGTGGTAAAAGAATATTCTCTTTCAAGCTTCCAAACCTGAAATCCCTCTTCCATTAGTTTTTTTTGATAACTTGCTATAATATCTAAGAACCAATAAGATTCTGTATTTTTAGCAATCTCTTTCACTCCCTCTGTATATTTTAATTTTGTAACTGGATTAACAAATAATTGTTCTCCTCCGCAATACCCTTGTAAAGAATCGTTTGCATTTTGTACTTGTGCGCTCATAATTATATTATTTATAGTGATTAATTAAATAGTATTTTTGTCGAAAATAATAGTAAAAGAATCTTCACTATTTCCTCCTTTAAAGTTATCATCTTTTTTTATTCCTATAACTTTTGCACCAATGGGAAATGATGTTTTTCTAAGCAATCGATATAAAGTATCGCTTACATTATTTGGATAATTTCTATCTGTATCATTCATTAATTCCCCTAACTTTTCCAGTAATAGTTCTTTAGAATCTCCAAAATTTCTATAGGTAGAAATAAATTTAAACCCTCCAAAAAGCTTATTAAAATTGGTTGGGGTGTAATCTCTGAAATCTCCTGATACATCATTTTGATGGTCAATAAATTTTCTTACAACATTATCAACTTCTTCAATTGTTACACTTTCAAACCAAGTCACACTATAACAATCGCTAAACTCTTTTTTTACTGAGAATTTAACTTTAGGAAAGTTTTTTTTAAGTTCAACTACTAAATTTTTTTTTGTAGTTCCTTGATGCTGATTTTCATTAATTATAAACTCAGGATAAAACTCAATTAATTCATTTTTTCCTGAATTAAGACCTATTACTATTATAGGCTCAACAACTTCAATTTTTTCAACGTTTTCCATAATTATATTATTTATAGTAATTAATTAAATAGTATTTTAGATTTAGAAGAGGGAATCATTTCCCTTTTTTACTTATGTAAAGATAGTTTATTTATACCGTATATACAAATTAATTAAATAGTATTTTATAAATAAATACAAAGTATTTTACTGAAGTACTATTCAATTTTTGTTGCTTTTAAATAACATACGTCTAAGAAATAAAAACCACACAAAGAAAACTACAAAAACACCTGTAAAGGTTCTTGTACCCATTGCAGAAGAAATACCTATTACAGATATTATATTTACTAAAAAAAACAAGAATACTGACTTCATAAACCACGACATTAATTATCCTTAAAGATAGTTTATTTATATCATATATACAAATTATTTAAATAATATTTTGTAATTAAATGCAAAGTTTTTTAGATGGAGCAGGAGCAGAACCACAATAAATAAGAAATTGATTTTTTTTGAAAATAGTTAGGCAAAAATTAGGTTATAAACTCAATTATATCATTTGCAAGATTTAGATTTTGAAGCCTTTAAAATAGGTGTAATCGGTATTTTTTATTTTCAAAAAATCCGATATCCGAACAGCTCCTTTTTTTTCTGCAATAAGACTAAAAATTTTTAGAAAATTACATCTTCCGCTGAGTTTGAGTTTTTCGCCTTTAAAACTAAACCGTTTAATAGAAATTCGAATTTTAAATAAGCAATCAGATAGAGTATAAATCTAGTATTCTTGACTTGTAAGGAACGAAAACAAGTCTTAGAATACTTTTTAAGGCGAGAGCTGTAATTGTGTTTAAAATCGAATTTAAAACCTTTGTTTGGTTTTATGGCTAAAACTTGAACTCAGGATGTCATTTAAAATTTTTTGAGGATTATTGCAATAGAAAGAAAATGTAAATATCCATTTTTTGGCAGCAGTTCTGCCCAGAACTTTTTTTGTTCCGGGCAGATCTGCAGCTGAAAAATTTCCTTGTTTTTATTCCTGGTTAATTGGCTACACTTGGCCAAGATTAACCAAGCAATAAAAACCCTTGTAAAGCCTTGAAAAATGGGAGAAGGAGGGCAGGGATTTTGAATGTGTTTTTTTTCAAAACTTATTCAAAATATCGAAAAAGGAATTTTTTAAGGCGGTTTTTGGATGGAATACGGACTAAAAAATAGTACAGTTTTTTCAACTGATCTATTTTTTAGTTGGTATTCAAAGCGTGGGGAAATCGCTTCTAATTTTTAAACTCGTTATCCCTAGATAATGAGTTTAAAAATTAGAAGCGCACGCAAAAAAAAATCCTACCAAAGCAGGACTTTCTTTTTATTCAGAATCAAGTTTTAATTCTAAATTCCAATCTTTTATTAACTGTTCAAGTTTTTTCTTAAAAACATTAAATCGAGTTGAAGAAACAACAATCGCCCCGTTAAATTCAATTTTAAATCCATTCGCCCAACTATTGCGTGATTCGTCTCTGAAACTACATAAAGCAACTCTAAAACCATCATCACTATTGAAAGTTCTTTCGTTATCAAAAACAACTTCTTTACCACTTTTCAATACTTCTTTTAAATTTTCCATCTTGTATCTTGTATATGGTTTTATTATTTACCGTGTTGAAATTTTCCATCAATAAAAAGAGGTTCATATTCTCTATGTTCTGCTATCATATCTCCAGTTTCAAAAAAATCTGAATATGAAGCTAATTTTAATTCGTGACATATACAAATAACTCTTTCTTCATCCCCTTTTAATGGATGTTCCACAAATGTGATTTTTTGCCCTAAAGAATTAATAAACTCTTCATAAACAAAAGGATTAAGATTCATTAATTTTTGATAATTAAGCATAATAATATATTTTAAAATTGATTTTTAAATTTTCCTTTTTACTTACGTAAAGATAGTTTATTTATATCATATATACAAATTAATTAAATAGTATTTTATTAAGCCAATCAATATTTCTAAGCACTCATAAAAAGAAAGACCCCCTAAATAGAGAGTCTTTTCAAAATCAAAAGTTTAATCTATTAATCAAATGAACTCGACTTGATTTAATTCCTTACCAAATTCATGTAATTTTTTTTCTATCTTAAGAACTGTTGTTTTAGAAGGCTTTCTTCTTCCAGTTACATAATGACTTAATTGACCTTGATTTACACCTGTCAACCTCTCTAAACCTGCCAAAGAAATAATATTTCCATAATATTCTAAAAAAGATGCTATGTCATAAGAAAATTCAAACTCACATTTTATAAAGCTTTTATTTTCTTCTTTATAATATTCTTCCATTTCCTTATATGAATTTAAAAAATCCTTTTTTGCTTCTTCAACAGTTTTGCCGTCTCCAACAATCCCAAAAGGTATATTATCAGAGCCTATATAAGCTCCGTAACTTCCATCTGTTCCTCTTTCAATAATAACTTTTGCTTTCATAAAACTTGATTTTAATAACTTTTAAAATTCCCCGATTACTTCTTTAATCCTGAATCTCGTAAAATACTTTGTAATGTTCCAAACTTAATTTCCTCACTTTTATGGTGGCTAGTTTGAAATTCTTTTTCTGTAATTGGACTATACCAAATAGGATGTTTTTTACCATCTTTTACCCAATAACAACCAGCCTTTTTTAGCTTACGCTCTAATTCCGAATATTTCATAGAACAATCATTTAATCACATTGCAAAGATACGAATATTAATATCATTAAACAATGTAAGTATTAATTTTTTTCTTCTTTATAAAAGCATAATAATTATGAAGAAAAATAAAATTTATCGATTTTATTTTTCACGTTATCCATAACATTGATTATTCTTTCTACTTGTAATTCAAGTTTATTTATTTCATTAGAGTTTTCCTTTTTTTCGTTGAAATTCTCTAACTTTTCAATTTTTTTATTCAGATATATTAAACTATCACTCATTCTAAAAAATTTAATTCTCATTAAATTAATTTTTTCAGGTAATGAATTTTTGAAATAATAACTTCTTTTCATTTTTTTTGATTCTTTGATAAGAACAAATTTTTTCAAAAAGCAATCTTCAAAAACACTATAGTACATTTTTAATTCTTCACTACGTGGTAAATCTCCTAAAGTGATTAAAGTATTATCTATTACATAGCTCGATTTAGCTTCAATTTTCAAATTTATATTCAATCCATCATCCAAATATTTCAAAATTTTACAAGTATCACCTACCCAAAAAACCCAACTTTGTCCGCTTCCTGAATCTTCCCAAAAAACCGAATTATTATTTGTATTTAAAAAACCTGAATACTCTTTATTGACTTCCAATAAAGAATTTGATTTTCTAACATCTTCGATTTTTGTTACTTTAAAAACAACTTTTATAGCTTTCATATTATCCAAAATTAATACTTATATCATTAATATTTTCAACTTCTTTATCACATTTAGCACACGTAATTGATTCAATTTCATTTCCTGAATTTTTTGCGCCTAATTCTTTTTCTCCATCGATAGAGAAACCTTTCCACGTTATGATTTCTAAAATTTTAAATTCTGTACTTCCACATTCACAAATAAGATTTTTACACATAGTCTTTAATTTTAAAAATTACTCTCCCCAAAGTTTTTTAGCAATTTCTAAATTTTTCAAAGCTTCATTTAAAGCTTTTTTAGCATAAGTAAGAGAGTAACCGTGTGGACGTTCAATTTTTCCAGATTTCATCCCCTCATGTTTTTCTTTTGCTTCTTCCGCTTTATGCTCATAAAATTCTATGCTTTCAGGCATCGATAAATTAATATCGTTCGTTCTTTTTTCCCAATATTCCGCTTTACTTTCGTGTTCTTCCGCTTTTTTCATTTCCTCTACACATTTTCCCATTCTATTATGGTTTCGGTCAATTAAGGCTCTATGTCTTTTTTCGCTGTGATGTCCTATTTTTATAGGTTCACCCAATGAAAGAAAATCTTTTCCCTCCTGTGATGCTTTCCAGTATTCAGTAGATTTATTTTCTGCTGAAATCGCCCATTGTTGGTAACGTTCGGCTTTTTTCTTTGCGAACTCCTGCATATTAAAACCATCAGCACGAACAATTGAGTAATAAAATTCTCCTGATTTTCCTTTAGCCACAAGATTAAAAACAATACACTCGTGTTCTTTACCGTATTTAGTAGTTAAAGTTATTGTTTCCCCTTTTTCGTGTTGCTCTTCACATTTTGCAACAAAAACATTAGCCGTATATTTTGCGTAAGTATTCATAATTATATAGATTATAGTAATTAATTAAATAGTATTTTAGATTAAGAAAAGAGAATCATTTCTCTTTTTTACTTACGTAAAGATAGTTTATTTATATCATATATACAAATTAATTAAATAGTATTTTGTAATTAAATGCAAAGTTTTTTAGATGGAGCAGGAGCAGAACCACAATAAATAAGAGATTGATTTTTTTTGAAAATAGTTAGCAAAAAATTAGGTTATAAACTCAATTATATCATTTGCAAGATTTAGATTTTGAAGCCTTTAAAATAGGTGTAATCGGTATTTTTTATTTTCAAAAAA
>NZ_AUDK01000032.1 GCF_000425425.1 Flavobacterium daejeonense DSM 17708 | reverse complement strand
CCTAAATGTCCCTGTTGTAAAATAGGCAATTTACACCGAATAGCGGTTTTTGACCAGCGCGGTCCGCCTGCTTGGTATCTTGGCAGTAGCCAAAATTCCAGTCCCTATGAAAGTTAATTTTATGGGTAAGGGAACTTGTGTCCATAAGTGAAGGAAAACACGCCAAAAAACCACCCCAAATACACCACAAAAAAAAGAGGACACTTAATCCTCTTGCTATTCTCTCTCAAAACTTTTCGATAAATCCATAGTGCTGGCGGAATTTCAGCGGTTCCGTTCAACACGAGTTTCATTGTTCGGCTTACAGCCGCAACGAAACTCTAGCTGTTAGGTGCAGTTTTTATTTTTTCTGTTCGAGTAAAGTTAATAATTGTTCGTTAAAGATTTTTGTCTTTTCGTCAAGAGCTGCAAAAAAAGTCTTATCAAATGATTCAACTGTCTTTACTGCCTTTTTGATAATTTTCTTTCCATTTTCAGTAAGTCCAACTGTTTTGGCTCTTGTATCAGTCAAATGTTCTTGTCTTTGTAAAAGCCCTTTTGTTTGTAATGTTCTTAAAACTGTTGAAGTTGTCATTGGGTCAATTTTTGTATGCGAAGACAATAAAATTTGCGTAACTTCTTGTTTGTGCAAAGTCAACCAATGAATACTTGCCAATAAAACAAATTGTGAATGTGTCAATTCGTAAGGTTCTAATGCTTTTTTGATTTCTCTTTGCCATAGATTTGTCACTTGCCACAATAAAAAACCTGAACTTTCTTCTGGTTTTTCTACGCTGAATGTATTGTCATTTTTTTTCATAAATTTTTTGCAGTTTCTATTTGTGTTTGCATATCTTCTGGCAGTGTATTAACAATTTTTTGTGCTACAATTTTTATCCATAAAAAACTCAAAAGTCCTTTTACTGTCATTGTTGTTGTCAGTTTTAGTCCTTCTGTTGTTTCTTCAAAAGTGTGTTCTCCATACATTTTAGCCAAAGGAAATTTAGTAAAGTCTGTGAAACTTTTATTTTCGGACGCTTCTACTATTCCAATTTTAAGTTTTGGTCCGCCTTTTGGTTGAAACATAAAATGATTTCCTTTTTCAAACTTGCCTTCTAATTTTGCAAATTCAACTCCGTCGTCCCAGGTATGCCAATTATTGACATCTGCAAAGAGTTTCCACATTTGTTCTTTGGTGACTTCTTTTGTTACGATTGAATGAGATTTTGTCCACATATTTTCTTGAAATTAATGATTAAATAAATTTATAAGCGCAAATATAATAAGTGTACTTATAATATGCAATTTTATTTTTAATTCAAGTAAATTCTATTGGATTATTATGTGGCAGCGTGTCGCTCTAAAATTGTACCTAACGTTATGCCCGCTAAAAGAAGTGCCTTCCTTCAGTGGCTTTTAAAATATAAAATAATTTTTACAAAATTGACTATTGTTAGCAGAAAAGCACAAAGGCATTTTTTTTAGCGGGCTGTTGGGTGCAGTTACTGTTTCTAGCCTTTTGCTGAAATCAGTAGCGTATTATTTAACAAATATAAAAATAATAGATGTATTACAAATCATCAAAAGGACTTTTTATTTGTTGAATACTTTTCGTGTTTAATCGGTTTCAATAGCAATAGCAATTTCAATAACAATAGTAAATTTTCAAGTTTGCAGTACTGCACGTCAAAAAAAAGAAATTCTGAAACATTCCGACGTTTAGAAACAGAATAAAAAAAATCCGTTTAAAAGTTAGACTGTACACAAATCGGATTAGTATTAAAAAATTATAACAGAACAGCCTTATTTGATAACGCCAATAGAACCTTCCTCGGAAGGAATTAATTCGAGAATGGAATTGGGGGCCAAATTCGGTTCGATGCGGTGTGAAACATAAACAATGGTCATGTTCGATTCCTGCTTGAGTAAATTAATCAATTGGCACACCAGGGCTACGCTTTCGTCGTCTAAGCCTTCTACGGGTTCGTCCAAAATTACCAACGGCGGGTGTTTTAATACGGAGCGAACAATCATTGCCAGACGTTGTTGTCCTACCGAAAGGCGTTTGAACATCTTGTTTTTAAGGTGTTTCATCCCAATTAAATCCAGCCATTCGTCGGCAATTTTTTTATGTAGTGTCGTTGGCAGATCATACAATCCGATGGAATCAAAAAAACCGGAAAGTATCATTTGTTCCAAAGTGTGATTTCGGGTAAACAAACTCGTCATATTGGTAGCAAAATAACCGATGTTTTTCTTGATGTCCCAAACGCTTTCACCACTTCCTTTTTTGCGCCCAAAAAGGTATAAATCCTGTCCGTAACCTTTGGGATTATCACCGTTTATCAGTGATAAAAGCGTGCTTTTTCCGGAACCGTTTGGGCCTATTAATTGCCAGAATTCACCCTGGTTGATAGTCCAGTTGATGTTTTTGACAATGGGACGTTCCTGAT
This sequence comes from Flavobacterium daejeonense DSM 17708, assembly GCF_000425425.1. Taxonomy (GTDB): domain Bacteria; phylum Bacteroidota; class Bacteroidia; order Flavobacteriales; family Flavobacteriaceae; genus Flavobacterium; species Flavobacterium daejeonense. The sequence continues at coordinate 39,185 of NZ_AUDK01000032.1, read as the reverse complement.
AACTTACCGAAACATTGTTCATTTGAATCAAAATTTTTTCGGTTTGTTCAAAAGCATGCGGCGGATGCGGAATTCCGGACTGACTTATGATTTTGTTTTCGTGCGCTTCGTGTGAAATATTTTCCAATACAAAAGCATCCGAATTGATTTGTCGGTTATTGGAAATAAAAGGCAGTAAATCGGCTGAGCGATTGATGAGTTGGATAATGGTAATATGTGAGGCCATTTCTTCCAGTGCTTTTGCCAACTCAACTCTGGAGGCCTGATCCAAATGATCCATCGGATTGTCAAAAATGATAAAATCCGGTTTTTGGTCAATGCAGTATTGCAGGAATTTCTTTTTGCGCTGTCCGGAAGAAAAAGTACTCAGTTTCCGGTTAGAATCAATAGCTGTTAATTCGATGTATTGAAATTCTTTTTGGATAAACTGATCGATGGCGATATCCGAAAATAAAATTCCTTTTAAGGTGTTGAATGGAGTTAATTCATCTTTGGCATTTCCGGAAAGAATGTTTTCTATAAATTCTTTTTTATTGATTTGATTGGAAAGTAAAATGTTCCAAGGGGTAGCAGTTTGCATTAAAAGGTGTCTTTTTTATTGACTGCAAAGATAGGAAGTTTTAAGTTTTAAGTTATGAGTTATGAGTTATGAGTTATGAGTTGTGAGTTGGAAAGCAGTGCTCAGATAACAGATAACAGATAACAGATAACAGATAACAGATAACAGATACCAGATAACAGATACCAGATAAAAGATAAAAGATAAAAGATAAAAGATAAAAGATAACAGAAATAGATTACTTAACTGGCTCTAAGTTTCAACCCACAACTCAAAACTGACAACAGCCAACTGGCAACAATCAACTAAAATTGAATATCAAGTGCTTTTATTTTATGTTCCAATGTCAATGCGTATTGATAACTGTATCGGAAGATTTCGTCGGCATTTTTAAGGTTATAAAGACTGAATTGGGTCATGTTTGGCGGTTCGAAATACAAATGACAGCTGTGTGTTTTTTGTTCAACCGAACTTTTCATGGCCAAATGAAAACAGCGATCCAGAATATTGTTCATGTTTACTTTTTCGACTTCTTTTTTGATGGAATTCACATAACTGCCAATGATTACATCACATTGACCTAAAAGTGGTTCGATAGGGAAATTGTTCATCACACCGCCATCTACATACAAAGTGTCATTGAAATGTACGGGTTGAAATAATAACGGCATACAGGAAGAAGCCATAATAGCATGGGACAGGTTTCCGGAAGTGAAATAAACCAATTCGCCTTTTAAAATATCAGTTGCGGTAATATACAAAGGAATGTCTAAATCTTCGAAGGAATTATGCGGAAAACAGTCCAGATAAATGTCATGAAAGCCTTTCATGGCAAAAAGTCCCTGTCGTTTAATTAACAAATTAGAAAAACTAAAAATTTGACCTTTTTTCAGAATATTCAAAATCTCAGTTGCCGTATAACCGGCTGCATAAAAAGCGCCTGCAATGGCACCCGCACTGGTTCCGGAAACAATAGAAGCTTTGATATCAAATTCTTCTAAGGCTTTTAATAATCCTAAGTGGGCAATTCCTCTTGCGCCGCCACCGGAAAATACAATCCCAATTTTAGTTTTCATTTTTTGGTTTAAGGTTAAGAGTTAAAAGTTAGGCGTTTAATGTTTGTTTTAGCTTATTGAATTACTATTGCTATTGTAATTGACTATTGCTATTGTAATTGACTATTGCTATTGTTATTGAATTTTGCCATTGCCTAAGATTCAATAAAATCTTCGCTTTTAGGAATACTCAATAACGCATTAATGGCAATTTCCGGAACAGGATCGATGAGTTTGCGTAATTTGGTATCCATCCAGGCGCCATCGACCGTAAGTGTGGCACAAAGCAAATTGTCTTCGGTGCGAAATTCATGCGCAATCGACCAGCGCGAAGCATCGGCACGCATTTTAGCAATGGTAGTATGGATATAAACGGAATTTCCCTGAGTGATTTCTTTTCTAAAAACACATTCTTCTCTAAAAAGTACCGGACCAAAATGCATTTTTTGGAACACTTTTAGATTCAGTCCCAGACTGTCTAAGATTTCCATACGGTGTTGGGCGGCACAATCATAATACACACTGTGACGAACGTGAAAATTAGGGTCTAAATCAGCCCAGCGAAAAGTAAGGTGTTTGCTGAAAGAAGTCATATTTTGTTTTAAATAAAGTAACTTCCTGTAAATTTAGGGAATTCTAAATTATATAAAAGTAGACAACCTTATTTTTTAACAAGCTATTAAAGAATAAAAAAGCGGTTCCTAATTTTTTAGTAACCGCTTTTGAAGTTGTTTTTTTGATGCATTAATCATCGATAGCCTGTTCGGCCAAGAGTTGGAATTTCCAACCTGTATTATCAGATGTTTTTTGTGTTTGTTTCAGAATAATTCCAATCAAATCCTCTTTTGGGTCGGCAAAATATTGGGTGTTGAAATAACCGCCCCAGTTGAAAGTTCCTGTGCTGCCTTGTCCGCCCAAATCTTCGCCCATTTGGTTGAGAATTCTGAAACCTAATCCATGCCCGGCATCGGTTTTGCCCCAAATTTCACCTATTTGATTGCTCAGCATAAACTGAATGGTTGTTCTGCTCAATAAGCGAACACCGTTTAATTCGCCTTTATTTAGGAACATTTGCAGGAAAGTTGCATAATCTTTGACAGTACTGGAAAGTCCGGCACCTCCTGAGAAAAAGCTTTTGGCTCCTTTAATAGGATAATTGACATCATAAAAAGTATTGGGAAACGAAATCCATTTATCGTTTTCTTTAGTTTGAATGGTAACCAATCGGTTCGCTTTGGACTGAGGTAGGTAAAAATAGGTGTCATTCATGCCTAAAGGTTCAAAAATATGGGTTCGGTAATATTCATCCATTGGCATTCCTGACATCAATTCAATAAAATAACCAATGACATCCAAGCCTTCACTGTAAGTGAATTTTTCGCCGGGATTGTGGTGCAACGGAAGTTTGGCTAATTTTTTAACGCTTTCGCCAATGGTGATTTTATCTGTTGTAAATAAATCGGTTACGCCGGCATCTTTGTATATTTTTTTAAAACGCGCATTACTGTCAATTTGACCATAGCCAATTCCGGAAGTGTGGGTGATAAGGTCGCGAATGGTAATTTCTCTTTTGGCGGCTTTCGTAGTATATTTTCCGTCAGGATAAACCGAATCTAAAACCTGCGGATTTTTGAATTCGGGAATGTATTTCGAAATGGGGTCATCCAATTTGAATTTGCCTTCTTCCCAAAGCATCATCACAGCGGTTGTAGTAATGGCTTTCGTTTGGGATGCAATTCTGAAAATAGCATCGGTATTGAGTTTTTTAGAACTGGCATTATCGGCCATTCCAAAAGCTTTCAGATACACAATTTTGCCATGGCGGGCAATTAAGGCTACCGCTCCCGGAATTTCCGAATCAGCAACAGCTTTGTTAAGCATATTGTCGATACGCGCCAGTCTTTCGTCTGACATGCCAGCGCTGGCAGGAGTAGCTTCAATGAGTTTTGGGGAATTTTTAATGGATTTAGTTTGAGCGTAATTGCTAAAACTGGAAATCGTAAAAAGTAAAATAAAAAGGTTTTTCATGGTTGGTTTTTTTAGATTTAATCTGTGCTAAATCTGTTTGGTTTGTTTTATTAATTTTCTTTTTTGCTTGATCAAAAAAAAACAAAAAAATATTCATGCTTTAATACTGCTTTTTCGGTATTCATGAATCTTTGATTTCAAGTCTTACGCTTCCTTGTCGGTCAAATTAGTTTTCGAATGCTAAAAGAAAAAAAACTCGTCCCGAAGTGTCGGGACTCAGACAGCTTTTCTTTTTACGCATTCTTCAAACATTTGACACTCGACTGCGGAAGCTAAGGGCACTCGAACATTAACGGTTTAATTTTAATCTGAGGAAATCTGTTAGATCCGCTTTATCTGTGTTTTGATTTTTAACAATAAAATGTTATTACTCTGGGATTTTTTCAATCAGAATAGGATTTTTGGCGCTGTCATAATAAGTACAGGTCATTTCGATGATATCTACACGCCATTTGGCAATACCGCAAATGGCGGCATGCTGACAAAAAGTAGGATAATCGGTTTGTCCGTCCTGATGCATGACCAGAAATTCGATAAAACGTTCTTTGTTAGCTGATGGAGCTACTGCAATGGCATCATATTTTTTTTCGGTGCTTACACTAAAGTCGTTCGTGCCAATATAAGCCACGCTGCCGTCAGTAACAATGGTGTCATAACCTTTTACGCCTAATTGGATTAAATCCTGAATGTAATTGGGAAAATCAGCTCCTGATTTTACTTTGGCGTGAGCCGCTTTGATTTGTTCTATGGTAAACATGTTTGTTTTTTGTAGGTTTTCAAATTTAATGTAAAAAGAGGTATTGTTTATTTTTTAATAGTAATTTCTCTTTGTGGAAAAGGAATTGAAATTCCTTCCTGATCAAAACGTTTTTTGATGCTTTGCAATAAATCGCAGTACAAAATAAAACCGTCGCTGTGATTTTTGGTCCAGGCCCAGGCTTTCAGATTTACACTGGAATCGGCCAGGGCGATGACTCTGGCAACCACAAGAGGGGTGTTGTTCAAAATATTTTCAGGAGTTCGGGTGTCAATAAACAGCGGATGTTTGGCTACTTCTTCCTGCATAATAGCAAGCGCTTTTTCGATGTCGTCTTCGTAGCCAATTCCTATTTCGATGCCTTTGCAGCATTTGGTATCCTGCATATTGGTGTTTTGAATAATTCCGTTACTGATGACCGAATTTGGAATAATAATCCGATTGTTTTCAACATCTCTTAAAACCACCTGTCTCAAATTGATGTCTTCTACAATTCCGGTATAATCATTTATGGTAATACGGTCGTTGATGCGAAAAGGTTTGAAAATGACCAAAAAAATTCCACTCATGATATTGCTCAATGCCTGTTGTGAGGCCAAACCGGCGATTAAAGAAATAACTCCGGCACCAGCCAATAGTGAATGTCCGATGATTTTGAATTCGGGAATTTGAATTAGTGCAAAAGATATCCCCAGTATGTAAATAATGGTAATGATAAGGTGTTTTAAGAATTTGAATCCGGTAACATCAAAATCTTTGTGTTCAAGTCCTTTGTACATAAATCGTTTCAGGATTCTGTCAACAATGGCGCCCAAGACGAATGTACATACTAAAATCAGGATTATGGTGATAAGCAGTTTTAAGTCGGTTTTAAAGTTGAGCATGGGGCGATTTTTTTTTAGATTTTAAAAATAAGAAAATGTGATGAAATTTTCAGCTGATTTTTTGTTTAGTGAATTTTAATTTTTAGTTCTGATTGCTATTGAGATAGGGCTACATTAATAATATGACAGTCTGAAATTGGGTTTTGCACTTCTGTCAGCGTATTAAAAATGTCATCTTGTCAGTAGTTTTTGTGTCAATTTTAATTATTTATGTCAATTTACCGCAGGCTTTTATATTGGCACAAAGATTGACTTATGCAGCATGAGTTATAAACTAGTATATTAAAATTTAAATATAAATAAAAATGGGTAAAATAATCGGAATTGATTTAGGTACGACCAACTCTTGTGTTTCTGTAATGGAAGGTAGTGAGGCAGTTGTTATTCCTAATGCAGAAGGAAAAAGAACTACACCATCTATCATCGCTTTTGTTGAGGGTGGAGAAATTAAAGTGGGTGATCCTGCAAAAAGACAAGCAGTAACTAATCCAACTAAGACTATTGCTTCTATCAAACGTTTTATGGGACACACTTTTGCTGAAACAGAAGCTGAAGCAAAAAGAGTTCCTTACAAAGTAGTAAAAGGTGACAACAATACACCACGTGTGGATATTGACGGTCGTTTATATACTGCTCAGGAATTGTCAGCTATGACACTTCAAAAAATGAAAAAGACTGCTGAAGACTATTTAGGTCAAACAGTAACTGAGGCAGTTATTACTGTTCCTGCTTATTTTAACGATGCACAACGTCAGGCTACAAAAGAGGCTGGTGAAATTGCTGGTTTAAAAGTTATGCGTATCATCAATGAGCCTACTGCTGCTGCATTGGCTTACGGATTAGATAAAAAAGGAACAGATCAAAAAATTGCTGTTTACGATTTAGGTGGAGGTACTTTTGATATCTCTGTTTTGGAATTAGGTGACGGAGTTTTCGAAGTATTATCTACAAATGGAGATACTCACTTAGGAGGTGATGATTTTGACCAGGTTATCATTGACTGGTTAGCTGACGAATTCAAAGCTGAAGAAGGAATTGACTTGCGTCAAGATCCAATGTCGTTGCAACGTATTAAAGAAGCTGCTGAAAAAGCTAAGATTGAACTATCATCTTCTGCTGAAACTGAAATTAACCTGCCATACGTTACAGCTACGGCTTCAGGACCAAAACACTTAGTGAAAAAATTATCTCGTTCTCAATTTGAGAAATTAGCTGATTCTTTAGTAAAACGTTCTATGGAGCCTGTTGCTAAAGCATTAAAAGATGCTGGTTTATCAGTTTCTGATATCGACGAAGTAATCTTAGTAGGAGGTTCTACTCGTATTCCAAGAATCGTTGAAGAAGTGGAGAAATTCTTCGGTAAAAAAGCTTCTAAAGGAGTTAACCCTGATGAGGTTGTAGCTATCGGTGCTGCTATCCAAGGTGGTGTACTTTCCGGAGATGTAAAAGATGTATTGTTACTTGACGTTACTCCATTATCTTTAGGTATCGAAACTATGGGTGGTGTAATGACTGTTCTTATCGAGGCAAACACTACTATCCCAACTAAAAAATCTCAAGTATTCTCTACTGCTGCTGATTCTCAACCATCTGTTGAAATCCACGTATTACAAGGAGCCAGAGCAATGGCTGCGGATAACAAAACAATTGGTCGTTTCCACTTAGATGGTATTCCACCAGCACCAAGAGGAGTTCCTCAAATCGAGGTTTCTTTTGATATTGATGCTAATGGTATTATCAAAGTTTCTGCTACAGATAAAGGAACTGGAAAATCTCACGATATCCGTATCGAAGCTTCTTCTGGTTTAACTGCTGAAGAAATCGAACAAATGAAAAAAGATGCTGAAGCTAACGCTGATGCTGACAGACAAGCTAAAGAAAGAGCTGAAAAACTGAACGAAGCTGACAGTACTATCTTCCAAACTGAATCTCAATTGAAAGAGTTAGGAGATAAAATTTCAGATGAAAACAAAACAGCTATTGAATATGCTTTAACTGAATTGAGAATGGCTCACCAATCTCAAGACTTAGACGCTATTCAAAAAGGTTTAGACAACGTAAACGCTGCTTGGAAAAAAGCAACTGAAGCTATGTACGCTCAAGGAGAGCAAGGTCAGGCAGCTGCTGCTGAGCCACAAGCTGAAGGTGATAACGTTCAGGACGTAGATTACGAAGAAGTGAAATAAGTATTAAGACCCAAGGCTTTAGCCGAACGGAGCATAGCTAAATTAGTACTAAGTATTAAGAAAACCGTTCCTGAAAAGGAGCGGTTTTTTTTATGTCTTATTTTATCGAAAAGGAAGTTGTAAAGTTGGAAAAAAAGCCTAAAACATGATTTATCTCATAAAATGAACAGGAATTTCAAATTACTTTTGTCAGTGTTAATCTATGTTTTTAAATTGTTAAGTTGTTATTCTGTGCCAAAAGTTTTTCGTAATATTACTGTTAAATGATTTTTGTATGAGAAAAATAAAATATAAAAAAACCAGAAAAGTACAATTGAATCAGCTGGAATATACCGGAAAACATAAGCGTTCAGAATCGGAAATGCAGTTGTTTGTCTATGACGAGTCCTCTTTAAAAGAGAATCCTAATATTGTGCTTTCCGATTTTCAGCACAGCATTGATTTGACTAAAAACAACTGGTTGAATTTACACGGTTTGAATGATATTAGTATTGTTGAAGGAATTGGTGATTTTTTTGATATTGGAAATTTTTTGCTTTCAGATATTTTAAATACAACGCGGCGAACAAAATTAGAAGAAACAGCTACCAGTTTGTTTTTTAATATAAAATCCATTTTACCAACAGAGAATTCAGATAATATAACGGTAGAACAAATTAGTTTTTTGTTAAAAGAAGGCGTTTTAATTTCATTTCAGGAAAAACGAAGTGATTTTTTTACGCATATCCGGGAACGCATTCGAACTAAAGTAGGTGTGATTCGGACTAAAAAAATCGATTATTTGTTGTATTTGCTTTTGGATGCCGTTATCGAGAATTTTTACATTACCATTGAAAACGAAGAAGACAAAGTCGAAGAATTATTGGTGCTGGCTAAATCCAGTGACAATCCGGATATTTTGGTGCGAATAGAAAAACACCGCGACAATTTTAATTTTTTAAAGCGCTCCATTGTTCCGTTGAGGGATTCTTTAACCGGAATTAAAAGTTTGCAGGAAGATATTATTTGCAATGTTATCGAAGACGATTCTTATGTGTATTTTTCCAGATTACATCAAAAAAGTTTAGAACTTCTGGAACAAATCGAATCGGATATGGGGATGCTGGAAACCGCTTCAAATTTCTTTTTTTCGTCCCAGGGACACAAAATGAATCAGATTATGAAAACCCTGACGATTGTTTCGGCCACTTTTATTCCGCTAACTTTTATTGCAGGTATTTACGGGATGAATTTTGAAAATATGCCGGAATTAAAATTCCAAAACGGTTATTTTATTGTTTTAGGAGTTATGTTTTTGTTGGTTTTGGTCATGGTGGCTTATTTTAAAAAGATAAAATGGTTTTAAAAAGATAAAAGAAGAATCAGAAATTAAAATATAAAAATAATGAACAAAGCTATTTATATCGCAACTTCCGAAAGTAGTAGCGGAAAATCTATTATTACTTTAGGTTTAATGAGTATGCTGATTGGTAAAACGGCAAAAGTGGGCTATTTCAGACCCATTATTGAAGATTTTGAAGATGGAAAATTAGACAATCATATCGAAACCGTGATTTCTTATTTTGGTTTGGATATCAAATTTGAAGACGCTTATGCCATTACCAAAAGTCAGCTTATTAAAAAGAAAAATAAGGGAAAAATAGGCGATGTTTTGGATTTGATTATCGAAAAATTCAAACATTTAGAGGAACGTTTTGATTTTGTTTTGGTGGAAGGAACCAGTTTTAGCGGGGAAGGAACTGCTATTGAATTGGATATGAATGTTTTGATTGCTAAAAACCTGAGGATTCCTGCCATTATTGTCGGTTCGGGAGTGGGGAAAACTTTAGAAGAATTCCTCGATGGAGAATATTTAGCTTATGATTCGTTTAAAAATAAAGAAGTAGAAGTTTTGGCTTTTATTGCTAATAAAATTCAACCTGAAAATTTACAATTAGCCGAAGAAGGTTTACGCAGTGTTTTACCCAAAGAAGTTTTGGTGAGCGCTATTCCGGTGGTTTCCAGTTTGAATAATCCTACGGTTAAAGAAATCGTGGAAGAATTGGATGCCAAAGTGCTTTTTGGAAAAGATTATCTGAATAACGAAGTGGGCAATTATAGTGTGGGCGCCATGCAGCTGCGTAATTATTTGTTGCATTTGAAAGAAAATGCTTTGGTAATCACTCCGGGAGACCGTGCGGATATTATTTTAGGGGCTTTGCAGGCTAATGAATCAGCTAATTATCCAACTATTTCCGGGATTGTTTTAACTGGAAATATTTTGCCGGAAGATACCATTTTAAAATTAATTGACGGTTTGCATAGTGTGGTTCCGGTTATTTCGGTTGAAGGAGGAACCTATCGAATTACCAATCAAATTGGTTCCATTCAATCTAAAATATATGCCGGGAATAAACACAAAATTGAAACTTCCATCAGCACTTTCGAAAAATATGTGAATCTGGATGAATTAGCCAATAAATTAAGTGCTTTTGAGGCCGAAGGAATGACGCCAAAAATGTTTCAGTATAATTTGGTTAAAAGAGCCAAACAACATCGCAAACATATTGTGTTACCTGAAGGAAATGACGATCGGATTATTATTGCCACTTCGCGACTTTTGGCAATGGATGTGGTGGATATTTCGATTATTGGAAATAAAAAACAAATCGAACAGAAAGTTGCCGAACTGGGAATTGTATTCGATTTTTCGAAAGTAAATATTATTGTGCCAATCGAATCGGAATTTTATGATGATTATGTAAATACCTATTATGATCTTCGAAAAAGCAAGAATGTTTCGATGGCAATGGCGAGAGATTTAATGGAAGATGTGTCTTATTTTGGAACTATGATGGTGTATAAAGGCCATGCGGACGGAATGGTTTCGGGAGCTGCTCATACCACCCAGCATACCATTTTACCGGCATTGCAGTTTATTAAAACCAAACCGAATTCGAGTGTTGTTTCGTCCATCTTTTTTATGTGTCTGGAAGACCGTGTTTCTATTTTTGGAGATTGTGCAATCAACCCAAATCCAACAGCGGAACAATTAGCTGAAATTGCCATTTCTTCTGCTGATTCCAGTTTGGCTTTCGGAATAGAACCCAAAGTGGCGATGTTGTCGTATTCATCAGGTTCATCCGGAAAAGGAGATGAAGTAGAAAAAGTGCGCACCGCCACCGAAATTGTCAAACAAAAACGTCCTGATTTGAAAATTGAAGGACCCATTCAGTATGATGCAGCGGTAGATATGGGTGTTGGAAAAAGTAAAATGCCAAATTCAGAAGTAGCAGGGCAGGCAAGTGTGTTGATTTTCCCGGATTTAAATACCGGAAATAATACCTATAAAGCAGTACAGCGGGAAACCGGAGCTTTGGCTATTGGTCCAATGTTGCAGGGATTGAACAAACCGGTAAATGACTTAAGTCGAGGTTGTACAGTTGATGATATTATCAATACCGTTGTGATTACGGCCATTCAGGCACAGGGATTATAAAAAAGTTTAATCGTTTAACTGTTTAATTGGTTTGCATTAAACGGTTAAACAATTAAACTGTTGAACAATTAAACGATTAAAAATGAAGATAGTTATCATAAATTCAGGGAGTTCCTCTATAAAATACCAATTGATTGATATACCGTCCAAAGAAGTAATTTGTAGCGGTATGATTGACAGAATTGGTTTGGAAACTTCGAATTTTAGTTATAAAACCAATAAAGATGCTTTGGAGGAAATTTTGCCTATTCCCAATCACAAAATTGGTTTAGAGAAAATAGCACAATTATTACTCGATGAAAATATAGGAGTAATAAAAAGTACAGAAGAAATTGACGCGGTGGGGCATCGTGTGGTTCACGGTGGTGCCAGTTTTTCGGATACGGTTTTGATTACCGAAGAAGTCAAAGAAAAAATCAAACAGCTTTTTGAACTGGCTCCATTGCATAATCCGGCTAATTTAGAAGGAATTATTGTAGCGGAAGAAGTTTTTCCTGCTGCGAAACAAATCGCGGTTTTTGATACGGCTTTTCATCAAACGATGCCCGAAGTTGCTTATCGTTATGCCATTCCTAATTATTTGCTGACAGAAAACAAAATAAGAGCTTATGGCTTTCACGGAACTTCTCATAAATATGTTTCTGAAAAAGCGATTGCTTTTTTAGAGAAAAACAGCAAAATAATTACAGTTCATTTAGGAAATGGTTGCAGTATTACCGCTGTAAAAGACGGAAAAAGTGTCGATCACAGTATGGGGTTTGGCCCTATGAACGGTTTGATTATGGGAACCCGTTGCGGAGATATTGACCAATCGGTGATTTTTTATATGGTTAATACCTTAGGTTATAAATTGAACGAAGTCAATACGGTTTTGCAAAAACAAAGCGGAATGCTGGGACTTACCGGCTATAGTGATTTAAGAGATATTGAAGCGAATGCTCAAAAAGGTGATGTCAATTGTCAATTGGCACTGGATATGAATGTCTATCGCATTAAAAAATACATCGGAGCTTATGCGGCGGCAATGAACGGCGTAGATGCTATTGTGTTTACAGCCGGAATTGGCGAAAATTCGACTTATATCCGAAAATCAGTTTGTACGGATATGGAATTTTTAGGAATCGAATTGGATGACGCAAAAAATGCAATTCGTTCTAAAGAAATCAGAGCAATCAATACCGATAATTCCAAAACTAAAATTCTGGTAATTCCTACCAATGAAGAGCTTGAAATTGCTAATCAGGTGTATGAATTAATTTTAGCTTAGCTTTTTTTCAGATTTAATAGTAAAGGCTTCTCGAAAGAGAGGCTTTTTTTTGTATTTATCTATCATAAATCTAATTATATTTGGGTATAAAACCATGTATTTTGAAAACAAACCTACTTAAATTACTATTTCTGTTTTGTTTATCCTCATCATTTTATGCGCAGGAGTTGCTCCCTTTTGTAGAAAATTATACGAAATTAAATTACGAAGGAGACAATCAAACCTGGAGTGTGGCTCAGGGAGAGGATGACGCAATGTATTTTGCCAATAATCATTATTTGCTGAGATATGATGGGGTAAAATGGGAGAAAAATATGTTACCAAATAAAACTGTTATACGATCCATTATGGTGAAAGGCAACAGGATTTATTCGGGTTCGTATAAAGAATTTGGTTACTGGGTAAGAAAAAATGCGAAAATGGATTACGTCTCAATTTCTAATAATAAACTGATTTTTAGTGACCGTGATAACGAAGAAATCTGGAAGATATTTGAATTTAATAACAAAATCTATTTCCAGTCGTTTAATGCGCTTTTTCAATTTGACGGCAAGAGAATAAAGAGTTTTAAATTTCCTTTTTTGGCTTCATATTGTTTTGTGATTAATAATCAATTGTTGGTGGCAGCAGTAGATAAAGGAATTTATGAATTTAAGGATTCTCAGTTTTTCAAAATACAAAGGTGGTCGTTATTAGAGAATAATGTGATTCATTCGATTGAAAAGCATCAAAATAAGATTTATTTTTTTACGAAGAAAAAAGGGATTTATGTTGACGAAAATGGTGTTTTAACTGCCTGGAAATACCCACTAAATGAAATTTTAAAAGGAGCCAGTATTAATGTTGCCAAGTTTATTAAAAATAACCGATTAGTAGTAGGAACGGCTAATAGAGGGGTTTATATTTTTGATTTAAATACCGGTTCTTATCGAAATATCAACAGGAATAATGTATTGATGAACAGCTCAATTTTGAGCATAGCCTTAGATAAAGAGAACGATTTATGGCTAGGTTTAGACAATGGAATTGCTCATGTGGAAGTCAATTCTCCGGTGTCTATTTTTCATGATAATTCCGGGACTTTGGGTTCAGTATATTCTGTAGTTAAAACAGATAAAGGTTATTTAATGGCTTCTAATTATGGTGTTTTTAAATATGAAGGGGATGTTTTTTCTTTTATTCCTAATTCTCAGGGACAATCGTGGAATATCAGTAAAATTGATAATAAATATTTGATTGGACACGACGAAGGTACTTTTGTTTACGAGAATGGTACTTTTTCTAAATTAAACGGTGTAAACGGAGGTTGGAATTTAATAAAAAGCAGTATTAATAATTCTTATTTGCAGGCAAGTTACAGCGGTGTTTATGTTTATGATGATTTGCAAAATTCAGATCATAAAGTGATGATTCCGGGACTTTTAAAACCTATTAAATATATCGCTCAAAACAGAAAAAATGAAATTTGGGCGGCAGATAATTACAGAGGTTTGTATCGGGTAGTTTATAATGATGCTTATGAACCTCTTAAAATTGAAAATATCACACAGAAGAGTAAAATTACGAATGACTTTGGTGTCAAAATTTTTGAATTTAGAAACGAAATACTTTATCTGATTAATAATACCTGGTACACCTATAATTCAATTGCTGATAAATTGGTTAAAAATGAGTTTTTTAATACGCATTTTTTAAACGTTTCAGATATTGTTAAAATCGATGAAGATCATTTTGTGATACTTCAGGATGGTTTACTGTATCAGGTTTACGCTAACGAAAATAAATTTGTAAAAAACCTTTTTCAGGAGAAATATTATAAAGGAAAGATTATCAATGGTAATTTGAAAATTTTTGAATCCAATGGAAATTATTTATTAAATCTGGATGATGGTTTTGTTTCTTTTAAATTTAAAAACAAAGCTAATTTAAATCCTCAGTTAAAAATTGAAGCTTTTGACAAAGGTGTTTATGTAGCTAATAATTCGAAGATTCCATATAATTCAGAGTTAAGTATTAATGTGATTTCGGGTAAATATGGGGTCGAGAAGCCTAATATATTTTACAAACTTGATAAATCCGTTGGTTTTATTCCGGTTAAGGAAGGGAAAATTCTTTTGAATAATTTGGAAAGCGGTATTCATAATTTTGTGGTTTATAATTATAGCGGAAGTAATTATGCTGAAGTTGCTTCTTTTAATTTTGAGGTTGCAAAACCCTGGTATTTTTCTTTTTGGATGATTGTGGTTTATATATTAGTGATTGTGGCTGTTTTGTATTTGTATTATAAGTGGAATAAGATGCGTTATCTCCAAAAAATGAAATTGAGAGAAGAAGAATTGAAGCATCAGAAAAAAATTCTTGAAATGGAATTAAAGGCTGAAAACGAATTGAATATTCAGGAATATGAAAAACATATTTTAGAATTAGAAGTTTTGTCTAAATCTTCAGAGGTTGCCGGAAAATCTCTTTCGATTGCCAAACAAAGTGAAATGATTGAAAATATTCAACGCATTTTAGAAACAGAAAGAGATTTCAATAAGTTGAAAAGTGAAATTAAGAAAGTAATTAAAATAAATGAGGTTTATAAACACGAATGGGAAATTTTTGAAACTAATTTGAATCAAATTCATAATGAATTTATTACTAAAGTATCCAAGAAATATCCGCATTTAACTTCAAAGGATGTAAAATTGTGTGTTTATCTAAAAATGAACCTTTCTTCTAAGGAAATAGCTCCGTTAATGAATATTTCCTTTAGAGGTGTTGAATTGCACAGGTATCGTTTACGCAAAAAATTAAACTTATCTCAGGATGATAACCTGTCTAATTTTTTATTAAGTATATAAAAATAAACTACTTTTTTTATACATTTTATATTTTTAATAGTCTTTTTTTGGTTGATTCCGGTACATCATTACTACATCATAACAATATGCTAAAGGATCTTTCGTTTGGTTTTATCTTGTTTGTTTTCAGTATTTTATGTTTGTTTTTTGATGTAATGATGTGGCTGTGTAGTAGTGTGATTTGATGTGTTCTACGGTTGTAATTGTTTAATTTGGCTTAACTAACTTTAACATTTATTAACCATATGAAAAATTTAATTTTTAGCTTTTTAGCACTCCTATTGCTTCCGGCTTATATGTCCGGACAGGTACAGGCAATTAAAGGAAAAGTAGTTGACAGTAGTGGATTGGGACTTCCCGGAGCCAATGTCATTGCTGCCGAGTCCAAAACTTCTACTGTAACAGATTTTGATGGGAACTTCACAATTAATGCTAAGGCTGGGGAAATCTTAAAAATTTCGATGATAGGTCTTGAAACAGCTTCTATACCTGCAACGGATACACCAATGACAGTTACTTTAAAAGAAGCAGCAGATACTATTTTAAAAGAAGTTGTTGTTATTGGGTATGGAACAGCCAAGAAAAGGGATTTAACAGGATCTATTGTTAAAGTAGAAGGCAAGCAAGTAGCGGATAAACCAAATGCGAATCCAGTTTCATCAATTCAGGGTAAAGTAGCTGGTTTGTCTGTTGTGAATACCGGTAAACCAGGAGAAGATCCTGATGTTAGAATTAGAGGTACTGTAAGTAGATACCAAACGAAACCATTATATGTGGTGGATGGAATTTTAAATGATAATATCAGTTTTATCAATCCAAATGATATTGAATCGATGGAAGTTTTAAAAGATCCTTCTTCTCTGGCTATTTTTGGTGTTCGAGGCGCGAATGGTGTTATTATCATTACTACCAAAAAAGCTAAAAGTGGTGTCACTACAGTAAATTTGAGTTCTTCCATAGGAATTAAAACGATACCTAATAAACCTTCAATGACTAATGCTTCTCAATTCAAAATGTTGTATGATGAGCAAAGAGTTAACGAAGGGGCTTCGCCTTATGCTTATTACGATAAATTTAGCGCCAATACAAATTGGGTAAATACTATTGAAAATAATAGTGCTAATCAATTTATTCATAATATAAGTATCTCTAACGGAACCGAAAAGAATAAATTTTATTTAGGTGCGGGTTATCATGCAGAAGAAGGTTTGATTGAAAATGAAAAATTTAAAAAATTCACTTTCAATATCAATGACGAAGTTCAAATTACTGATGGAATAAAAGTAGGGATTGGTTTTAATGGATATGATGCCAGAATGCCTCAATTGCATGATTTTATATCTTCTTTGAATGCCACTCCAATTGTAGCTCCTTATAACAGCGAATTTGGATTGTACAATCAATTGCCAATTGAAATTGGTGGTGCTCAAATAGGGAATCCTTTAGCAAATGTTGAGGGGAAAAAATATACTCAGTTGAATAGAGATTCCAGATATGTTGGAAATGTTTTTGCTGAGTTTAAACTTTTTTCAGGTTTGAAATTCCGTGCAGCCTATTTAGCCGATTTAGGATACAGTAAAGGAAGAGGATATACTCCGGTATTTAATATTTATGTAGGAGAAACAGGAGAAACAACATTGTATGCCGGAAATGCATTGACTAATGTAAACCAATTCAAAAGCGATACTCAAAAAACGCAACAAGACTATTTGTTTACCTATGAGAAGTCTTTTGGAAACCATAATTTAACTGCTTTAGCAGGTTATACCAGATATCAGGAAGGATACGAGTCTGTTAGTGGTACAGTAAAACAATACGTAAATGGTGATCCAATACCTTATGATAAAAGATGGTGGTATCTAAATACTTATCCTTTTGGTGATCCAACGACACGTTTGTCAAATTCAGATCAATGGGACAGAGCCACCGTTTCTTATCTAGGTCGTGTTTTATACAATTATGATGGAAAATATATTTTGAATGCTTCTTTTAGACGTGATGGTTCTTCGGAAATTAGCGAAGCAAACAGATTTCAAAATTTTTGGTCGGTAGGTGCTGCCTGGGATGTAGCCAAAGAAAAATTCATGGAAAATCAAACAATTTTTGATCAACTTAAAGTGAAAGGCTCTTATGGTATTTTAGGGAATCAATATTCAGGAGTTCATTATCCGTCACAACCTAATTATACTACGGGTTCTTCGGCCGTTTTTGGGGAATCCTTAGTGCCGGCTTATGTTTTAGCCTATAGAAACAATCCAAATTTAGAGTGGGAAACAGTGACTTCTTATGAAGCAGGATTTGAATTATCAACCTTAAAAAACAGGTTAAAATTTGAAACAACCTATTATAATAAAACCACTGATAACTTATTGACATTTGTGGATTTGGGAAGTGAAAAATTTTATACCAATGCAGGAGAAATTTCGAATAAAGGATTTGAGTTTTCAGGTTCCTGGAACGATAAAATAAATGATGATTTTACTTATTCTGTTAGCGGAAATTTAGCAACACTTAAGAATAAAGTAAAATCAGTTTATATTGAAGGTTTTGAAGTGTTTGACGGACCATCTATTTTAACCGCCGGTGCTCCGATTGGTTCTTTTTACGGTTATAAAGTAGAAGGCGTTTATCAATCTTATGCCGATATTATAGCTTCTGCTCCCAGTACTCTTGGGAACTATGCTCCGGGAGATTTAAAATTCAAAGACGTAAATGGTGATGGACAGATTACTACAGATGACAGAACTATTATTGGAAATCCAAGTCCTGATTTTACTTATGGATTTTCAGGAAATATTACCTATAAAAATTTTAGTTTTTCTATAGATTTTCAAGGAGTTTATGGAAATGAAATTTATAGAGACTGGGGTAATGGATCCACTTTTGCTCAATTCAATTACAGAACAGCCCGATTAGACAGATGGAATGGAGCAGGTACTTCGAATTGGGAACCAAGACTTAATGACGGATCAGGATATAATAAACTGAATTCAACTTATATGATTGAAGATGGCAGTTATTTAAGGCTAAGAAATATTCAACTGGGATATAATTTTGATGCTCAATTATTAAAAAGAATAAACATTCAAGGATTAAGAGTTTATGTTAATGCACAGAACTTGGTAACATGGGCTAATAATTCCGGTTTTACACCAGAAGCAGGCGGAACACCAACCTCTTTTGGTAGAGATACAGGAGGATATCCAATCCCGACAATCATGACATTAGGATTGAATGTGACTTTTTAAAATTTAAAATAAAGAAAAATGAAAAATTATAAATATACCATCAAATTATCACTTTTTGCTTTGTTAGCAGTAACAGTTTTAAATTCATGTAATGATGATGAATTTTTAGACAGAAAGCCATTAGGAACTGCAACAGAAGGTGATTTAACAGCAGGAGGATACGAAGAAAAAGCATTTGGTTTATATGGAAAAATCAGAACTCAGGAAGGAGTTACTAATTGGGACAGATATTGGTTCCAAAGTATTCGTTCTGATGACGCTCAAAAAGGGAGTACAGCAACCGATGCTGCAACCAGAGGGAATGTTATGGATAAGTTTCAATATTCTCCGGCAGAGTTTGCTGCTTATTGGGACGGACATTATAGTTTGATTTTTGCCTGTAACGATTTAATTGTAGATATTGATGAATCGGGTTTAACAGATGAGGGAACGATGATTAATAAAGCCGAAGCTATGGCAATCAGAGGATTTGCTTTTTTTGATTTGCGCAGAGATTATGGTGAAGTACCAATTATTTTAAAGAAAATTGTTGTTCCAAGTGATGGTATTAAAGCCAAATCGACTGTTGCAGAAGTTGATGCCCAAATTATTAGTGATTTAGAATTTGCTGCTTCCAAGTTACCGGATAGTTGGCCAGCTTATCCGGGGAGAGCTACTAAAGGCTTTGCGAATGCTCTATTGGCAAAATTATATTTGTATCAGGGTAATTGGACTAAATCTTTAGAAAAAAGCGAATTAGTTATCAATTCTGAACAATATGTGTTGGATAACTCCTATGTTACCTTATTTTCTGAAGCGGGTGATAATTCAAAAGAATCCATTTTTGAAGTTCAGTTTTTAAGAGAAGCCGGAGTAAATTATTCTAACAATTATTGGGAATCTCAAGGAGTGCGTGGCTCAAGTACCTGGGATTTAGGTTGGGGATTTAATGTTCCTACTCAAAATTTAGTAGATGCCTATGAAACAGGTGATCCTCGTAAAGATGCTACAATTCTTTATTCAGGTCAAAATGATGGTTTTGGCTTAACGGTTCCAGACAGCCCGCCATTGGCTCAACCGTATTGGAATAAAAAAGCGTATACAACTCCAAGTATCAGACAAAGTTACGGAGAAAATAAAAATCATTGGAAAAACATTAAAATTTTGAGATATGCCGATGTAATATTAATGGCTGCTGAAGC
Organism: Flavobacterium daejeonense DSM 17708; assembly: GCF_000425425.1. Taxonomy (GTDB): domain Bacteria; phylum Bacteroidota; class Bacteroidia; order Flavobacteriales; family Flavobacteriaceae; genus Flavobacterium; species Flavobacterium daejeonense. The sequence continues at coordinate 19,696 of NZ_AUDK01000032.1, read as the reverse complement.
GGCAAATGAATCAGGAAACACAACCAAAGCATCCGATTATTTAGAAATGATTAGAGCCAGAGCAAGAGGTACAGGTACTGTTTTACCTAAAGTAACAGATTTGAGCCAGACAGGTTTAAGAACAGCTATAAAGCACGAAAGAAGAATTGAACTTGCCATGGAAAATGAACGATTTTATGATTTGGTAAGATGGGGTGATGCTCCGGCAGTTTTAGGTGGTTTGGGATATCAGGCTAAAAACCAATATTATCCAATTCCGCAAACGGCTATTGATCAATCTGGAGGGATATTAGTTCAAAATCCTAATTACTAATTTTTAAAGTTAAAATCATGAATATTAATAAATCAATTATAAAGAGAAGCTTTGGGATACTGCTTATTTCATTAGCATTTATTGGATGTCAGGATATGGAAAGACCGGAATTAGGAGATTATCCAACTGACGTGGGCAATTATACACCTCTGGATGGAGAAACCCTTTTTGCAGAGTTTAATAATACATATTATCTTAATTCTATAAACGGAGCACCAGCTACTAAAGTTGGAAATTCCAGTTTAGGAGAGCCCAAAGTAGGAGAGTACTCTTTTATGGGAGCTACAGATTCTTACATAACCTATCCGGTGAAAGGCTTGTTTGGAACTAATGAGTTAACAGTTGGATTTTGGTATAAAGTGAATGCAGCGCCTGATAGATCAGGATTAGTTGTAGTTGGAAATCCTTCAATTACGGGAGATGACGGACGAAAATATGGTTTTCGTTTGTTCAGAGAAGGAAACGGATCTTCTCAAACCATAAAATTGAATGCAGGTATTGGAACAGGTGAATCATGGAATGATGGAGGAGTATTAACTGTAGATAATAATTGGGTTTATATTACGCTTACTATTTCTGAAACTGAATCTAAAATTTATTTCAACGGCGTTCTTCAAAGAACAAGTACATTCTCCAGTCCGGTAAATTTTACAGGATGTGTTGATTTTCTAATTGGTTCCGGTGGTCCTACTTTTTCTTATTGGGGACATAAGTCGGATAATAGTTTGTATGATGAAATAAAAGTTTTTAATAAAGTTCTTACTCAAACTGAAATAGTCAGTCTGATGAATTAATACTTTTTTAATAGAAAATTATATGCATCTGGGGATAAATTAATATCCGGATATATTTTTCTATCACTTTAATTATCACATAAGTAAAAAAAAAATGAAAAGCAGTTTATATATAGTCCTTTTTTTGAGTGTTTTTGGAGCCTGTTCTTCTTCTTCACCAGAGAAGACGAAGAATGAGGAAACAACAACTCCAATAAATCCCGTAAATCCATTAACCGATACCGAAGCATTGGACCTAGTTCAAAAGGATGCAATTAAGTATTTCTGGGATTATGCTGATTCCAATTCAAAATTAGCCCGGGAAAGATACCTTATCGGAGATCCTGGTTTCGAATCGAATATTATTACTACAGGAGGTTCCGGATTTGGATTGATGAGTATCATTGTTGGGGTAGAAAGGGGTTTTTTACCAAGAGCCGAAGCCGTTTCCAGATTAGCAACAGCCTTAAATTTTCTTGAAAAAGCCGATCGTTTTCACGGAGCATGGCCACACTGGATGGATAATGCATCCGGAAAAGTAATTCCGTTTGGAACAAAAGATAACGGAGGAGATTTAGTGGAAACTTCTTTTGTTTGCCAGGCTTTGATTACTATTAGAGAGTATTTTAAAGATGGGAATGCAGCTGAAAGAGATTTAGCCGCCAAGGCTGACGAACTTTGGAGAGGAGTAGAATGGGATTGGTACACCAAAGGCGAGGATGCTCTTTACTGGCATTGGTCGCCTAATTACGGTTGGGAAATGAATTTTAAGCTGGAAGGGTATAATGAATGTTTGATTACTTATATCATGGCAGCTTCTTCCCCTACACATCCTATTTCAGCTGATGCTTATCATAAAGGCTGGGCCAGAAGCGGTGCTATTGTAAATGGAGGTTATCAATACGGAATTCCCGTCATTTTTAATTATAATGGAGCTACCGGAAATGTAGGACCAATGTTTTGGTCGCATTACTCTTATTTGGGGCTAGATCCAAACGGTTTGAAAGATAAATATGCAGATTATGGTGTTTTGACCCAAAATCATGCTAAAATTATGATTCAGCACAGTATTGCAAATCCACATAATTGGAAAGATTATTCAGATAAATGTTGGGGGCTGACAGCCAGTTATACCCGAAATGCCGACGGAACAACGGGCTATACTGCACATCAGCCTAATAATGACACCGGAGTAATTTCGCCCACAGCGGCTTTGTCATCATTTCCTTTTGCACCGGTTGAAGCTATGAAATTTTTACATTATCTGTACGATGAACATAAAGCGCAATACGTTGGAATTGCTGGTCCTTACGATGCTTTTTCCCCTCAGTATAATTGGGTGACGCCTCGTTATCTGGCAATTGATCAGGGAACAATTGCTCCAATGATTGAAAATTATCGAACAGGATTATTGTGGAAATTATTTATGAGTGCAACCGAAGTCAAACAAGGTTTAAACAAGTTAGGTTTTGAATCCGGTAAATACAATTTGATTCCATAAATATCCATATATGAAAAAACACAGTTATTTATTTTTTATCATTTTTTCTCACTTTGCCTTTGCTCAAATTCAAACAAAAGGCACATTTAAAACAGAAATTATTCAAAAAAAGGAATTGAATTATGCTTTATATGTACCTAAAGAAGTCAAAGAGAATAAACCGTTGATTGTTTTTCTTCACGGTTCGGGAGAAAAAGGAACTGATATTGAAAAAGTAAAAGTCCATGGGCCATTTAAATATTTAAAAAATAATTCAATTGATGCTTATGTCTTGGCGCCTCAGTGTCCGGAAAATGAATATTGGAATTCGGAGGTATTGTATTATTTGATTTTAAAAATTCAAAAAGAGAATAAAATTGATTCTCATCGAATTTATTTAACCGGACTCAGTATGGGAGCTTGGGGAGCATGGAATTTAGCTTTTGCCCATCCTGAAATGTTTGCCGCTTTGGTGCCCATTGCAGGTTTTGTTGATCGAATTCCAATGATTGAAAATTGTAAATTAAAAGATATTCCGATTCGGATTTTTCATGGTTTATTGGATGATGTGGTAGATGTCAATTATTCGATTTCAATTTATAAAAAGCTTCAAAAATGTAATTCTAATATTCAATTGACCATTTTTGATGATTCCAATCACGACAGTTGGACCAGAGTTTATGATGCTCCAGAGGTTTACGAATGGATGTTAAAACAAAAAATTAAATAAAATGAGAAACAAAATAACATTATTCTTTTTAGTATGTTCTTTTTTAAGCTTTGGACAAAAAATTAAACCTAAAGCCGAATTTGTTAATGACTTAATTTCAAAAATGACTTTGGATGAAAAAATAGGTCAGCTTAATTTACCCACTTCAGGAGATATTACAACTGGTCAGGCAAGCAGTTCTGATATTGCTAAAAATATTGCTGAAGGCAAAGTAGGTGGTTTGTTTAATATCAAATCGGTAGAGAAAATTAAGGAAGTACAGCGAATTGCCGTAGAGAAAAGTAGATTAAAAATTCCGCTTCTTTTTGGAATGGATGTTATTCATGGTTACGAAACAACTTTTCCTATTCCATTGGGATTATCGTGTAGCTGGGATATGAAATTAATAGAAAAAAGTGCTCAAATTGCCGCTCAGGAAGCGAGTGCTGACGGTATCAACTGGACATTTTCACCTATGGTTGATATTTCCCGTGATCCGCGTTGGGGAAGAATTTCTGAAGGATCCGGAGAAGACCCTTATTTAGGAAGTCAGGTGGCTAAAGCTATGGTTAATGGCTATCAGCAAAATGATTTGTCTAAAAATAATACTCTTATGGCCTGTGTAAAACATTTTGCTCTATATGGCGCTCCGGATGGAGGCAGAGATTACAATACGGTTGACATGAGCAGAATCAAAATGTACAATGATTATTTTCCGCCTTACAAAGCTGCTGTTGATGCTGGTGTAGGTTCGGTGATGGCATCTTTTAATGAAGTAGATGGGATTCCTGCTACCGGAAACAAATGGTTGATGACAGATGTTTTAAGAAAGCAATGGGGTTTTAAAGGTTTTGTAGTTACTGATTATACCGGAATTCCCGAAATGATCGCCCACGGAATGGGGGATTTACAAACTGTTTCTGCTTTAGCTTTGAATGCCGGAATTGAAATGGATATGGTAGGAGAAGGATTTTTAACGACGTTGAAAAAATCTTTGGCAGAAAACAAAGTGACTTTGGCACAAATTAATAACGCGGTAAGACTTATTTTGGAAGCCAAATATGACTTAGGATTGTTCCAGAATCCATATAAATATTGTGATGTAAAAAGAGCTAGAACGGAGGTTTACACCACGGCAAACAGAACAGAAGCCCGCAAAATTTCGGCTCAATCTCTGGTTTTATTAAAAAATATGAATCAAATTTTACCATTAAAAAAATCAGCAACTGTGGCTGTTATTGGTCCTTTGGCGGATGCCAAAGAAAATATGGCAGGAACCTGGAGTGTGGCTACTAATATGGATAAATCGATTTCATTAATTGCAGGAATTAAAGAAGTAGTAGGTAATAATGCAAAAGTTCTTTATGCCAAAGGAAGTAATTTAGATTATGATGCCGTTTTTGAAGAGAAAGCGACAATGTTTGGCAAAACCCTTCACAGAGATAACAGAACCCAAGAAGAATTAACTAACGAAGCTTTAAAAGTGGCTAATCAGGCCGATGTAATTATTGCCGCTTTAGGAGAATCGGCGGAGATGAGCGGGGAAAGCAGCAGTAGAACTAATCTTGAAATTCCACAGGCGCAAAAAGATTTATTACAGGAATTACTAAAAACAGGCAAGCCGGTTGTGTTGGTTTTATTTACCGGAAGACCTTTGGTATTGGTTCAGGAAAATGAAACGGTACCGGCTATTTTAAATGCCTGGTTTGCCGGAAGTGAAGCTGGTTATGCCATTGCGGATGTTTTATACGGAAATGAAAATCCATCAGGAAAATTAACGACTAGCTTTCCAAGAAGCGTTGGTCAGGTGCCTATTTATTACAATCAAAAAAATACCGGAAGACCTTTGATGAATAAGGAAGGTAAATTTGAAAAATTCAGGTCTAATTATATCGATGAAAGAAATGAGCCTTTGTATCCATTTGGGTATGGATTGAGCTATACTAATTTTGATTATTCAAACTTGAAAATTTCATCTGATAAAATGAATTTTGACGAAAAATTAAAAGTAAGTATTGATGTTGCCAATACAGGGAATTATGACGGAAAAGAAATAGTGCAATTGTACATTAGAGATTTGGTAGGTTCCGTGACAAGACCGCTAAAAGAATTAAAAGGATTCCAAAAAATATTCCTTAAAAAAGGGGAGGTGCAAACAGTGAGTTTTGAGATTTCAGTTGAAGATTTAAAATTCTATAATTCTGATTTACAATTTGTAGCCGAACCGGGACAGTTTGAAGTTTTTGTTGGAAAAGATTCTGCTGTAGAAAACAAAGTAAGTTTCGGGTTAGTTAAATAGTTGGTTTATTAATTGGTTAAAAGCTCTTCTTTTGAAGGGCTTTTTCTCCCAAAGAAAGAAGTATTAGTATGATGAATTTTTTGAGAAAAGCGGTTTGTAGTGTTATTTTTTTGTTGTATTTACTTATTTCCTCCTGTGGTGTGAAAATGAATGCCGTTGTGGCGCATCGCGGAGCATGGAAAAAAAATAATTTACCCGAAAATTCAATTGCCGCTTTAAGACATGCCATCGATTTAAAACTCGCAGGCTCTGAATTTGATGTCTGGAGAACAGCTGATGATTCGCTGGTTATTAATCACGATGCTCATTATAATAAATTACTTATTGAGGAAACCAATTATGCCAGTTTAATAAAATTTAAACTGGTTAACGGAGAGCAGCTGCCTACTTTGAACGAATATATCAAAGAAGGGAAAAGAAATAATAAAAAAACCCTTTTAGTTTGCGAAATAAAACCTTCCGCGATTAGCAAAGAAAGAGGAAAAATAACCGCCCTGAAAGTGGTAGAAACCATTAAAAAACTCAAAGCTGAAAAAATTACAGTTTACATTAGTTTTGATTATGATATTTTAAAACAAATCAGAAGTGTGGATACTAAAGCTTCTTTGCAATATTTAGAAGGAAATAAATCTCCTAAAGAAATCAAAGCTGACCAAATTAATGGCATTGATTATCATTATTCGGTTTTTAAAAAACATCCGGAATGGATTAAAGAAGCTAAAGAAAATAATATTATTCTAAATGTCTGGACGGTAAACGATACTGCTGAAATGGATTGGATAATAGCGCATCAATTCAATTTTATTACTACTAATGAGCCGGAGTTATTAATTGAAAGAGTACAATCGGAAAAATAATTTTTTTTGGGCTTTTTTTAAAACTTACATTAACATGAAAAAAAACGAAAAACTATTTTCCTTAGTTGTTTTATTTTTTTTGCTGTTTGGTGTCAATAATATTTTGGCGCAACAAACAGTAAATTCGAACAAAACTGAGTGGTTTGATCCCGAAAAACCGGCAACTACTTTTTGTAATCCAATAAACATCGGTTACAATTATACGACTTATAATCATAACGGAATTTCAGTTTCGAGACGTTCCAGTGCCGATCCGGTTATCATTACCTATAAAGGCGAATATTATTTATTTGCGACTAATCAGGCAGGATTTTTTTGGAGCAAAGATATGTCCGATTGGAATTTTGTTTACGGAAGTTTTCAAAGACAACCCGGAGATGACGACCAGTGTGCTCCGGCAGCCTGGGTGGTAAATGATACTTTGTTTTATGTGGGTTCTACCTGGAAACGAGATCATCCTATCTGGAAAACGGCTAATCCAAAATCCGGAAGATGGACTCGTCATGTAAATCAGGCGATGTTGCCCACATGGGATCCCGCTATTTTTCAGGATGATGATAAAAAAGTGTATATGTATTATGGATCCAGTGGAAAATTACCTTTGGTAGGCGTTGAGGTTGATTACAAAACCTGGTTGCCAAAAGGGAATCAGGCAGATTATGCAAAATTATATGAAGCAACAGAGGTTGAGGATATTCAGCATCCGTATGGAGAGGCTAAGGCGGTCGTTGGTTTAGATCCTTCGCAACATGGATGGGAGCGTTTTGGACCTAATAATGATATGGAACCCGCGCCTTGGGGAAATTTTATAGAAGGAGCTTGGATGACTAAGCATAATGGTAAATATTACATGCAATATGGCGCACCGGCAACGGAATTTAAAGGTTATGCTAACGGCGTTCATGTTGGGAATCATCCTCTTGGCCCTTTTGTTTATCAAAAACACAATCCGATGTCGTATAAACCGGGCGGATTTGTAATAGGAGCGGGACACGGAAATACTTTTGCTGATAATTACGGAAATTATTGGAATACCGGAACCTGTAAAATTTCCATTAAAGATCGTTTTGAACGTCGTATTGACATGTTTCCTGCCGGATATGATAAAGATGATATTATGTATTCTATTACCGCCTATGGTGATTTTCCGATTGTGCTGCCAACAAATCAGCGTGATCAGACTAGCGGAGCGTCTTCAGGCTGGATGTTGCTTTCTTATAAAAAACCGGTAAGCGTTTCTTCTTTTGAAGAATGTATGGAAGTTGAAACTAACAGAATGGATAATGGCGGAAAAAAAGTATTCGAGAGATTTTGTTACAATTCTGAAAATTTAACCGACGAAAATATTCAAACGTATTGGTCGGCTAAAACGGCTAATCCCGGGGAATGGCTTCAAATGGATTTAGGACGACCAATGGAAATTAACGCTTTACAAATTAATTATGCCGATCATAAAGCCACACAATACAATAAAGCGATGGATATTTATTATCAGTATAAAATTTATATGTCAGATGACGCTCAAAATTGGACTTTGGTGGTGGATAAATCAAAAAATGATAAAGATGTACCTCATGATTATGTAGAATTAAGCAAACCATTTAAAGCACGTTTTATAAAAATGGTTAATGTTCATAATGCTTCCGGACTGTTTGCTATTTCTGATTTCAGGGTTTTTGGAAATGGTTTGGCAAATAAGCCAAAAGCCGTTTCTTCGTTTAAGGTTGATCGAAATCAATCAGATTCAAGGAATGCGATGATTTCTTGGAAAAAACAAAATGACGCTGTTGGTTATACAATTTATTACGGAATTGCCCCGGATAAATTATATAATAATATTATGGTTTATGGAGATAATTCGTATGATTTTAGAGGTTTAGATAAAGGAACAACTTATTATTTTACTATTGAAGCTTTTAATGAAAATGGTATTGGTAAAAAAAACAAAATCAAGGCAGTTAAATAATTGATGAATTAAGGATAATTCTTGTTTTTGTTCAAAAAATTAACTCTTAAAAGTTATAGTAAAAGTTGCCCCTTCATTTATTGTACTGTCAAGTGTAATTTGACCGCCTAAAGTTGTAATTTGATTGTAAACAAGATATAATCCAATTCCGTTGCTGTCGTTATGATTGCTAAACTTTTGATGCAAACCAAAGACTTTATCTTTCACTTTACTCATGTCAAATCCGATTCCGTTGTCAGAAATAATCAATTGTGTTTTACCGTTATTTATTTCTGAACGAATAGAAATTGAGGCTAAAGTATTTGGTTTAGCATACTTTATGGAGTTGGTAATCAAATTCAAAAAGATACTTTTGAGATAAGATTTATTGAAATTAATTTTTTGAACTTCTGAAAAATCAACGCTAATAGAAGCTTCTGAGTTTTGAATTAAAGAATTGATAGAGAGAAAAACTTCATCCAAAGTGTCTTTTAAATCAATTTCTTCCAACTGTGTTTCACTGTGATTTTGGGCGTTTAAAAGCTTGATGTATTCGTTTAAATTTTCTTTTAAAGTATCTGCTGTGGTTTTAAGAATATTGATAAATTCCAGCGTTTCTTCATTTTTAATATCTTCGGTTTCCATCAAATCAAAAATCGCCAGCATATTGTTTACCGGTGATCGTAAATCATGTGCAGTCGAATAACTCAGTTGTTTGAATTCGTTGTTGATTTCGGTGAGTTTTTTGAGATGTAGTTTTCGTTCTTTTTCTAATTCTTTTTTGTGAGTAATATTTTTTGCAACGGCATAGATAAGTTGCTCTTCTTCAATAGGAATGGATGTCCATAAAAGCCATACAATTTGTCCGCTTTTGGTTAAATACCTGTTTTCAAAATCGAATAAAGGAATTCGGATTCTGAGTTCATTTCGTGCCGTATTAGTTCTTTCTTTATCACTTTGGTAAACAAAATCATTAATAGGGCGTGCAAATAATTCTTCTTCGCTGTATTCTAAAACTTTAGAAACCGCCGGATTGATTCTTTTGAAATAACCATCGTATCCGGCCACACAAAATAAATCATGAGAACTGTCAAAAAAATTTTCGAAGTTATTAAAAGCATCAAGAGGATTGAGAATGGCTTTTTCTTTGTTTTTAGTCATAAATATTTACTACAACAGGCTTATTACAAGTAAATAGGTTTGCAAGAGATTTGGGGAATCTTTAAACAAAAATAAATTTTTTTTGGAACTGAGCAGTATTTATTTGTCTTTAGTATTGTTTTTTAGGATAAAAAAAGAGGTTTGTAATAAAAATAACAAACCTCTGTATAGTTAAAAAAAAAGTCTTGAAAGAATTGAATTATATTTTAAAAATTCCTCCAAATGCTATAATTTGTTGGAAAAAGAAGAAATCCTGAGCCGCTTTGTCTGTTGGACTTTGTGTGGTTCGGATGTCCAGCATGTTGATGTAACCGCCTTTTAATTCTCCCTGAAGGTAAAAATGTTTAAAGAAGGTAAAATTTAAACCTGCTTTTGCCGAAAATCCATATCCGGAAACGTGAAAATCATCATGACGTTCTTTTCCTAGTAAAGTAGTATTCGTTCGAGGATATAAAAGACCAGCACCCAGACCTTCTGTTAAGTTAATTTGCACTTTATCGATATTAGGAAGATTCAGTAAAGAAGAAATGTCGTCAAATCTTGAAACCTCGGTATGAACGTAATTTAAACCGTCTGTGTGTTCGTATTTTAAGAAAGTTCCATCTGTAAAATCAACGGGAGTATTATTGTAAACACCGTTATGAACTGATCCAGCTTCGGTTAGTGGTAAATTAATTTCTCCGGTAACATTAGCTGTTTGATTTTGTGTCATCACATATTTCATGTGATCCACACCTACAGTTACGCTGTAATGGTCGCTAAAGAAATATCCCAAACGGAAATTGGTTTGTGGGATAGTCATTCGGGAAGGATTAATATAATCAATATGCCAACCTTTTGGTTTATCGTGGGCTTTCATATTTTCTACGGTAAAATTATAACCGTCACCTTTAAAAGTAACATCTGATTTAGTATAACTTTCGCGGTTTCCTCCCCAGCTAATAAAGAATTTTCCTTTGTTGTGGGCGGTATATTTGTCCTGAACTTTTATTTCTTCCTGTGCGCTCAGATTGTTCACAAATAAAAAAGCAACAAAGGCAGCAGTAATTAATTTTTTCACGATTTATTTATAGAATTAAAGATTAAAATGCGTTAACTGTTTTTCTGATAGCGACTAATTTTGTCATTAGATTTTCAAAATAATCTAAGTGCAACATATTAGCCCCATCACTTTTGGCATTAGCCGGGTCAAAATGTGTTTCGATAAAAATTCCATCTACGCCAACTGCAATTCCGGCTTTGGCAATAGTTTCAATCATATCCGGACGACCTCCGGTAACTCCGGCAGTTTGATTAGGTTGTTGTAACGAATGGGTAACATCCAGTACGGTTGATGCATATTGTTGCATGGTAGGAATCCCTCTGAAATCTACAATCATATCCTGATAACCAAACATCGTTCCGCGATCCGTAACCATCACATTTTGATTGTTGCAGTCCAATACTTTTTGTACGGCGTGTTTCATACTTTCCGGACTCATAAATTGTCCTTTTTTCAAATTCACGGTTTTTCCGGTATTCGCAGCCGCCACTACCAAATCCGTTTGACGTACTAAGAAGGCCGGAATTTGTAAAACATCAACATATTGAGCTGCTTTATCAGCATCTTCATTGGTGTGGATGTCCGTTACTGTTGGAATATGAAAAGTTTCAGAAACTTTTCGAAGAATTTTCAAGGCTTTTTCATCGCCAATTCCTGAAAAGCTGTCAATTCGGGAACGATTGGCTTTTTTGAAAGAACCTTTAAAAACATAAGGAATTTGTAATTTATCAGTAATGCCAACAATTTTTTCGGCAATACGCAAAGCCATTTCTTCTCCTTCAATGGCGCAAGGACCTGAAAGCAAAAAGAAATTACCGCTTTCGGTATGCTTAATTTGGGGAATATTTTGTATGTTCATAGGTGATTTTTTGAAGTTGCAAAGGTAGTTATGATTTGCGACTTGACGTTTTAAAATTCTATTTTTTTGATATTGAAATTCTGAAGAAAAAAGATTTTTACGGGTTGATTTTTTTAATGCTTAATCCCATTGGACACATTAAAAACCCTTTTTCGTAAATATTCAGATATAAGGTAATTGGTTTTTTTTGACCTTCCCATCGAATTTCATACATATTTAAAAAACCCGCTCCCATAGAAGTTCTTTTGGAAGGAAAAGGACAGCAGGTTTCTATTTTCGTATAGGTGATTTTTTCCCCTTTTGGGCCTGCCAGCGCGTTTAGAAAACGCTCTTCGTTTAACTGTTCGTTGTTTGTGTTGTAGTAAAATATATTGATAGGGTAGTCTTTGTTGTAACCGTATTTTTTGTCTTTACTGTATTCGGTAATGATAAAGGTGTTCTCTCTGGAAAGTTTAGGGATAGGCGCGTTATTATTTACATTTTTCAAGGTTGATTTTGTGCTGATACAGGAACTGCTTAAAAACATTAAAACTAATACAGTAATTAATTTTTTAGTGATTATAAACAGTACAAGCTTTTTATTTTCTTGTAATTTTTTACGCAAATTAGATATAACTAATGATTTCATAAAATTAAATTAATTTCGAAATAGAGAGAATCTGTGGTATTTAATTGTCTTACAAAGATATTGAGAACTTCAAAGTTTAGCGTACTTTTTTGCTTTTTTTTGAATTGAAATGGTCTTTTTTGCCTTATGTAAACATTTCTCACACTCAATTGAAAACTTAGTGCTTAACTTTGCAAAAAAATAATAGAATATGGAATTAATTTATCATACCTGGTCTTGGTATATTTCAGGTTTTTTAATTGGTTTAGTGATGCTAAGCTTAATTTTTTTCGGGAAAAATTTCGGAATGTCTTCCAATTTGAGAACCTTGTGTAGTTTGGCGGGAGCCGGAAAAAAAGTACTTTTTTTTGATTGGGATTGGAAATCACAACGTTGGAATCTGGCGGTGGTAGCCGGAGCGATGTTAGGCGGTTTTGTAGCTACACATTATTTGAGTGATGTTTCGAATGTTGCTATTAATCCAAAGACTATTGAGCAGCTGCAAGCCATGAATATCGATGCACCAAATGGAAAATTAATGCCCGATGCCCTTTTTTCTAATCAGGTTTTTGAATCTCCAAAGTCAATTTTTATTTTAATTATTGCGGGAATAATGATAGGTTTTGGTTCCCGTTATGCCGGAGGATGTACTTCAGGTCATGCTATTTCAGGCTTGAGTAATTTACAGCTTCCTTCCTTAAAAGCCGTTATTGGATTTTTTATCGGCGGATTGATTATGGTTCATTTTATTTTACCCTTAATTCTATAAAGTATGAAATTGATAAAGTTTATTTTAGTTGGGTTTATTTTCGGAATTGTTTTAACCAAAGCCGAGGCCGTATCCTGGTATCGCATTTATGAAATGTTTCAGTTTCAGTCTTTCCACATGTACGGTATCATTATGGTTGCAGTGTTAACGGGACTTATTGGAATTCAGATCATTAAAAAATATAATTTAAAAGATTTTTCGGGTGCTCCAATTTGTATTCCGGATAAAGAGCCTGCAACGGTACGTTATATTGCGGGAGGGATCATTTTTGGTTTAGGATGGGCTTTGGCCGGATCCTGTCCGGGACCGATATTTATTCTGGTTGGATCCGGTTTTACCAGTATGATTTTAGTTTTACTGGGAGCTTTGATAGGAACTTTTATTTACGGCGTTTTTAAAGATAAATTACCTCATTAATTCGTTTTTCAGTTATAAAAAAAAGCATTTTCTAAATTTCAGAAAATGCTTTTTTTTATGGGTAAAATTATTTTAATTAGATGATTTCAGCGCTCAAACCGGCTTCTAAAAGTTGCGTACATTGTGGTTTTAATTTATCCATTGGACCTGTTTTTACAGTACATTTTCCATTGTAATGAACAATTAAAGAACATTGTTCGGCTTGTTCAGGAGTGTGTTCACAAACGCGCATTAAGGTTTCAATTACATGATCAAAAGTATTTACATCGTCATTATAAAGTACAATTTCATTGTTTTTTGTAATGATTTCCTGAACGCTTATCCTTTCTCTAATTTTTTCTTTCGTATTCATTGAAATTGCTTTTAATACTTTTAAATGTTTGATTTTTAACAGAGTACTAATTTACGTATTTTAGAGAAACCCAGTTGTTTCTTTCGAATTTTTTAACATAAGTCAAGCCTTTTTCGGTACAGGCAGCATCAATAAAAGGAATGTCTTCATTGTAGAAACCACTTAGTAATAAAGTTCCTTTTGGATTTAAACAGTTCACATAAGCCAGCATATCATTCAACAAAATGTTTCTGTTGATATTGGCAATAATCAAATCGTATTTTTTATCTTTTAACAAAGAAGCATCGCCTTCGTAAACACTAATATTTGTACAATTGTTGCGCTCGGCATTTTCAATCGAGTTCAAATAACACCAGTTGTCAATATCAATCGCATCAATAGGTTGTGCGCCTTTCATTTCGGCAAGAATAGCCAAAATTGCTGTTCCGCAACCCATATCCAGAGTTTTCATTCCGGTAACATCCATTTCTAAAAGATGTTGAATCATCATGTGTGTGGTTTCATGATGTCCGGTACCAAAACTCATTTTAGGTTCGATCAGAATATCAAATTCAGCATTCGTTTTTGGGTGAAATGGAGCTCTCACATGACATCTTCCGTCCACATCAATAGGTTCGAAGTTTTTTTCCCATTCTTCATTCCAGTTTACCTGTTCAATTTCTTCGTAAGTGTAATCAATTTCAAATTCTTCCGAATGGAGTATGTGTACGTTTTCCAAAATCATTTCGTCCCATAAATCTTTTTGTACAAAGGCTGAAATTCCGGTTTCGGTTTCGGTAAAACTTTCAAAGGCTAATTCGCCCAATTCGGCAATTAAAATTTCCGAACCCAGTTCTTTTGGTTCAATGCTAAAATGGTAGGCGATATAAATATTTGACATAAAATTTAATTTTTTGCAAAGGTAGTATTTCTCTTTGATGAAATTAGAAAAATAAAAAAAGCGATAAAATGAATTATCGCTTTCTTAAAATGGTATAAATGTTATTTTTAGATAGCTGTAACGATAGCTACAAAATCATCCGCTTTTAAAGCAGCTCCTCCAATTAAACCTCCGTCAACATCCGGTTTAGAGAAAATTTCTTTAGCATTTTCAGGTTTAACAGAACCTCCGTAAAGAATAGTTACATTTTCAGCCACTTCTTTTCCATACGCTTTAAGAACCGTTTCTCTGATAAATTCGTGCATTTCCTGAGCTTGCTCCGGAGAAGCAGTTTCTCCTGTACCAATAGCCCAAACTGGTTCGTAAGCTAAAACGATTTTATCCCATGATTTAGCATCAGTCTGGAACAAACCGTCTTTTAATTGGTTTTCAACTACGTTGAAATGATTTCCTGACTGACGGTCTTTTAATTCTTCACCAAAGCAAAAAATAACGGTCATATCGTGTTTTAAAGCTGTGTTTACTTTATCTGCAATTAATGCATCTGTTTCGTGGAAGATTGCTCTGCGCTCAGAGTGTCCAAGGATTACAGTGTTTACTCCAACAGAAGTCAGCATATCAGCAGAAATTTCTCCTGTGAAAGCTCCGCTCTCTGTTTGGTGAACGTTTTGTGCCGAAACACTGATGTTTGTTCCTTTTAATTGATTTACAGCAGCTGCCAAATTTACAAATGTTGGCGCAACAATAACCTGAGCTCTGGTTTCAGAAGGTACTTTTGAGATTAATTCATCTAATAATGTGCTGGTTTGTGCTGCGTTTTTGTGCATTTTCCAGTTTCCTGCTACAATTTTTTTTCTCATTTTGATAAGTATTGTATTTAAATTTTGTTTGTTTATAATTCTTAAATTGTTTCTTTTTCTAATTGTTTTAAAGTCGAATTCACTTTTTCAAAATCGGTTTCAACAGCGCGATAAATGACTATTTTTCCGGTTTTGTCAACAACTATTGTTCTTGGAATCCAGTCCAGATCTATGGCTTTGGCAAATACGCCTTTCATTTGATCTTTTGCCATAAAATGGGAGCCTTCCAATTCGTATTTTTCTATTCCGTATTTCCAGGAATTGGCGCTGTCATCCATGGAAATAAAAACAAAGTTGGTTTCAGGATATGATTCCTGTAAGCTTTTCATTTTTGGAATGTCTTTGATACAATCGCGACACCAGCTGGCCCAAATTTTAATCACCAAATTTTTTCCTTTGTTTTGGGCTAAAATATTTTCGAAAGTAATCGGATTTCCCTCAGTGTTTAGAACGGTTGCCGTTAATGCTTTTTTAGAAAATTTTGTTTTTTGTTCATTGGATTTCGAACAGGAAACACCTGTCAAAAGAAGTAAAATAACGATTGCTGTACCTAATTTTTTCATTGTTCCAAAGTTAAAATAAACAATTTGATTGCTGTTTACGGAATGTTTTTTTTTGAAAATTATTAAATAAAATAACAAATACAGCTTTTAGAGTTATAAAAAACCGAAAGAAAACGTAATAGTTAGACTGATTTTTTTGAAATAAAATCATTGAAATTTCAAATTTGTCTTAAAAACGAACTATTAAATAGTCTTTTTTGACTGTTTTGGAGCTGTAAAATAAATAAAAAAACTCCTAAATGAACCGGAATCGTCAATTTAGGAGTTTCTCTTTTTTATAATTTCAATTTTTTAATATCGTTGTAATGTACTTTTTGTTTGATAGTTCCTTGGTTTAAAACAACAATACTTGGATTCGCTCTTTCTATCGTTTTTAAAGCAATAGCATCGCAGGTATAAAATTCAAATTTCAGTTTGTATTTTTTCTGAGCTTTTGCAATTTCTTCTTCTGAAGAATTAGTCATACCAATTACTTTATAACCTTTTGCCTGAGCCGTTTGATTTAGTTTTTCTAAGTCCTGCATTCCGTCTTCGTCGGCTTTAGTTAAATCATAACTAACAAACATTAGCAATTTAGATTCCTGTAAAAGTTCGTCTTTATAATCTGAACCGTCTTTAATCATTGTAAAATCATGAATAGGAGGAATGTAGCCTTCGCTGATTACTTTGTCTTTTCGATCCACAAATTCAGCTCCTTCCGGAAGATTCATCAGGTCGTTTTCGGTAAATTCTTTTTCGACTCCGTTTACTTTATAAATAAAAGTCATTTGTACTACCGGCATTGGAGCGCCTTCCGGAATTTCCATTCCTTTTTGAATGTTTGTACCCACTTTGTAAGGTCGGAAATCAATTATAGGCAAATGATTCAAAACGTGATAAGCCAGAAAAATTGCAGTTACTAATCCTAAAGAAGTAACTAAATTTTGCACTCCTTTATGATTGAATAAAGGTCTTACTAATTTTTTATTGGCAAATAAAATGAAGATAAAAAACAACAAAATAACGTCTTTGGAAAAGGATTGCCAAGGTGTAAGATGCAAAGCATCACCAAAGCATCCGCAATCTTTAACCACATCAAAATAAGCGGAATAAAAAGTCAGGAAAGTGAAAAATAAAATCATGAGCAACAAACTCCAAATGGTAAATTTGGATTTGTAACCAATGAGCAGCATAATTCCTAAAAGCACTTCGACAATCACTAAAAATAGGGCTAATGTCAAAGCAAAAGGTTCTAAAAAGGGAAGATTAAAAACCGGTTCGCTAAAATATTCTGCTAATTTATAAGAAAAACCTACCGGATCGTTTAACTTAATTAATCCTGAAATGATAAATAAAATTCCAACAAATAGTCTGGAAAACTGAGTGATGGCGTTTTTCATAATTATTTTTGTTTTTTAGCAAATCCCATTAATATTAAAGCAAAAACGGCATAATTAATCATGTCCTGATAATTAGCGTCAATTCCTTCAGAAACGATTGTTTTTCCTTCATTATCTTCAATTTGTTTCACGCGAAGTAATTTTTGCAAAATCAAATCAGTAAGAGAACTTACGCGCATTTCTCTCCAGGCTTCGCCATAATCATGGTTTTTAGCTTCCATTAAATCTTTGGTCAATTGCACTTTGGCATCGTACAATTGTGTTGCTTTTGCCACATCTAAATCCGGCTGTTCAACAACGCCCAAATCTAATTGTATTAAAGCCATGATCGCATAATTGATAATTCCGATGAATTCTCCGGATTCGTCTTCGTCAATTTTTCGAATTTCATTTTCCTGTAAACTCCGGATTCTTTGGGCTTTTATAAAAATTTGATCAGTTAAGGAAGGCAATCTTAAAATGCGCCAGGCACTTCCGTAATCCTGCATTTTGTTAAGAAATAACGAACGGCAAATTGCAATTACCTGATCAAATTCTTGAGAAGTATTCTTCATTATTGATGTATATTTGTCTAAAATTTTCTCAAAAGTAGGGAAAAGGATTCAACTTTAAAACAAAGATTTGAAAATGACAATTAATTGCAAAGGGCAGCTCATCGATTTATCGCAGCCAAAAGTAATGGGGATTTTAAATATTACGCCCAATTCATTTTTTGACGGAGGAAGGTATTCCAACGAAGGAGAAATTATTGCGAAAGTTGAAAAAATGCTGGCTGAAGGCGCTACTTTTATCGATTTAGGGGCTTATTCGAGTAAACCCGGCGCCGAATTTGTTTCGGAAGAAGAAGAGCTGAACCGAATTGTTCCGGTTGTGCAATTGTTAGTAAAACGTTTTCCGGATATTTTGTTGTCAATTGATACTTTTAGAAGTATAGTGGCCAGTGCCTGTATAGAAAACGGCGCTGCTATAATTAATGATATTTCAGCCGGGAATTTGGATGAAAAAATGATGGAAGTAATTGCTCAATATCAGGTTCCTTATATTATGATGCACATGCGCGGAACTCCGCAAACCATGCAAAGTCTTACGGAATATGACGATATGGTTAAGGAAATGATGTTTTATTTTTCAAAAAAAATAGCTCAGGCCAGAAGTTTAAGAATAAACGATTTGATTGTAGATCCGGGCTTTGGTTTTGCCAAAACTATGGAACAAAATTTTGAATTAATGCAAAAACTGGAATTATTTCATAATTTAGAATTGCCATTGCTGGTTGGGATTTCCAGAAAATCAATGATTCATAAAAGCTTAGGAATTAGTGCCGACGAAGCTTTGAACGGAACTACTTTTTTAAATACGGTGGCTTTGACCAAAGGCGCTCAAATTTTGAGAGTTCATGATGTAAAAGAGGCAGTGGAATGTGTGAAATTGTTCGAAAAACTGAATGCTTAAAATGATGAAATATCTTAGTCTTATTATCGTTTTTTTGCTCGTTTCCTGCGGAAATAAAGAAGATATTCAATTGCCAAAATCCGATACAACTGTAGTGAGTGATGTCCAGGATCATTCACCGATTTATATTTTTTTCAGAGTTAATGAAAAAGATACGCTGGCAGAAGTGAATCGAAAAAACAGCATTAGTACGACCAATTGGATTTTTAATATTGATAAGCGTTTGCCTTTAAAATTAGTCATTCCTGAAGTCATAAAAATGCAGGATAAAAAACGCAATGAAAAAGTACATAAAAATGAACAAGCTGAGAATTTCTATTCTTATGCGGATACTGTAAAAGAAAATTTGGCTTTTTTAGCTTTTACCAAAGTGTATTATAAGATGGGAAAACCTAAAAACAATGACTTTGTTATTTATTTTAAAAAAGGCAGTGATAGGGTTTCTTTAAATGGGAAATATGTAAAAAAAGCCGATTTGTTACAAGAGTTTTTTAGCATTCAGTTTATTTTGAAACCGCGAATTGTTACCCAATTTGATAAGAATATGTCCTACGGAGAATACATTGAAAATAAAATCTTGTTGCGAAAATTTGATTTGTATAATGTAAATCCTATTGCTCCTTACGAGTTTGTTAATTAGTTATCCCTTATAAAACAAATAACTACCTGATTGTTATTTTATTACTATAAAATTTAGCTAGAAAGAGATGGTAATAATTGCCGAAAAAGGTATATTCGAGTATAAAAAAGTGGCAATATGTTAGGCAAAATAAAACCCGATTTACAACAAAATTTATTCAAAACTAGACTCACAGACCTTATCAACCTTGGACATCCATTGGTAAAATTATCCCAAGAGATTTCTTGGGATAAAATGGAGGTTGAGTTCGAAAATTTATATTCGACTCAAGGAAGACCCTCAATACCGATTCGTAAAATAGCAGGAATGTTGCTCTTGAAAGAGATGTTTAAAGAAAGT
>NZ_AUDK01000031.1 GCF_000425425.1 Flavobacterium daejeonense DSM 17708 | reverse complement strand
AAATCAGCTCCAACATAAGTCAAGGTATAATTGCTGTTTAAAGCGACACTTCCCTGTGTGATGGCATAATCACCAACACTCTCTCCTGCATCTCTGCTCAAAGAACCGCTGAAAACATCACTAAAGGCTAAACTTCCTGAAGTAATCTGATAAGTCAAGACAGGGTCGGAATCTCCGTAAGTTTTGGACTTCGCATCTGCTGTGATAGTAATTGCCCGTTTGCCAATAGTCAACAATCCATTAATTGGAGTTACACTGTAATTCGGATTTGAACCTAAAGTAACTGTAATCGGATAATCACCAACTGATGAAAACTGGATTGCTGTGGTTGCTAAAGAATAATCCAAAATATCGCCATTCACCGTTCCTGTAACTGAGGCATCTAATGTTGGATTAAAATCTCCATAAGTTTTAGATTTGGCATTAGCTGTTACGGTAGCTGCTTTTGGAGTAATTACCACCGTAACCAATGTTCTTGTTGCACTTTTACAACCAGATGTCGTATTTCTGGCTTCCGCATAAGCAGAATAGGTTCCTACATTCGTACCTACAGGAGCAACTGTCGGTGTTGTACCGGTAGCGGTTGTGTACCAATCAATTTCTTCTCCAAGATTCGAAGTAGCCGTTCCTGTATGGGAAACTCCATCATAAACTCCGGAATAATTTACTGCTGTTGGTGCAGTTGGTAAGGCAAGAACATGAATGGTTTTATTTGCTGCTTTAGAGCAGCCTGTATTTACATCAGTAACAGTATAGGTAACACTTACATCACCGGAAGCTATACCTGTAACTAAACCATTAGTGCTTACTGTTGCTATTGCAGGATCAGCACTACTCCAAACGCCTCCTAAAGTAGCATTTGACAATTGAAAAGAAGAACCTACACAAACATTGGTAGTACCACCAGGCAATATAGATGCGACAACTGGTATTGGATTAACCTCGTAAGTTAAAACATTTGATTCTGCAGAACAACTAATACCATTAAGCGTTGAAGTCGCTATTCTTTTAAAAGATGTAGTTGTTGCAAAAGAATCTGGATTATACTGACTAGATGTTGCTGAAGTAACAGTTGTCCAATTTCCTCCGTTATCTGTACTCACTTGCCAAATATAACTAATTGTACCCGGACCACTAGCTGCCATAACCTCTGATGTTATACCCGGATTTAAAATTCCGCAACCCGGACCTGGCTGTGTCACACCTTTTCCAATTACCCCGGGATTGACACCATTAATCACTACATCAATTTTTGCTCTTGGACTTTCGCACCCTATCGTTTGACTCGCATAATAACTTGTAGTTCCTAATGAAGTTGTAGAAGGAGTTGGTGCCGTAGTACTTCCAGTTCCACCTGAAGCTGATGTGTACCATAATAAATTATCACCAGTTGCTGTTAAAGGATTTGATGAAGATCCCTGACAATAGGTTAGGGGACTGTTTACTGTAGGTGCCGCAGGAGGTGTACAGGCTGTATAAATACCCGTAATTTGCTGACCACCGTTGCCGTTATTAGCACCTACAACACTCCCTCTGGAAGCTTTATATGTTACTCCTGAGACAGACACGTCATTAAAAGTATATTCAATAGTTTGACTGTTGTTTACTGCAATTGCTGGAGAAGAAGCATTAGGAGTGACAAAATTTATAGATGTAAAACTCCCACTTGGTGAACCAGTAGGATATACTCTATAGTTAACCGTTACACTAGTATTATTTGGTAATCCGCTTGTTGTAAAAGTAACATTAGCATCCGTAAAGAAAACTTCATAAGTAAATCCCGAAGACGAACCTAAAGCACCAAGCATTAAATCGGCACCTAATTCGCAGTCATTCACATACCAGGAAGCCGTAAAATTACCATTTTCATCAGCCACGGTTGTCCAGGATTCATGAGGTTGGGGAGTTACAGGCCCGCAATCTACATCGGGATTTGTAAGATTATCCACTTCGAGCATTATCGTTTCTCCGGGTTGCCAGCCCGAACCGCTAATATAAACGGTTTCGCCCGGAGCATAATCTAAATCGACCTGATCAAGTATTACAATTTGACCAAAAGAGATATTGGCAAACAGTAAATTAGTAATCAAAAAAACAAAAAATAAAAATCGGGAAAAGGGTAGAATTGTTTTCATACGCAATGAATTAAAATAAACAAAGTATGCCAAATCGTAATTATTTGAAATAACAGAAAACAACATTATTTTACCTGAATTTCAAAAAACCATAACTAATTTATACAATTAGCCATACAATATTTCACATTGTCGATGAACGCACAAAAAAAACTACCAACTACATAATCAACATTTTAGATTTTATTATTAAGAATATTTCTAAAAGAAATTACAAAAGTTGCCCCCTTATTTTTCCCTTCGCTAGTGGCTGTCAGACGACCATTATTCTTTTCTATAATTTGCCGGCACAAATACAAACCAATTCCGGCAGAAGATTCGTTAGAAATCCCTAACCTGCTCATTTTAGTAAATTTATCAAATATTTTTGACTGCTTTCACTATCAAAACCAACACCTTTGTCTATCACTTTTATATATAATCCTTTTTCGTCCTGAAAACTTTGGATTTCGATTACCGAATCGAAAAAAGAAAACTTAACAGCATTACTCATTAAATTATAAATCACCCGGGTTAATAATTCGGGATTAATGACCAGTTGCAACATTTTTAAATCTAATTTTTTAACCAATTGAATCCTCTTGGCATTCATACATTTAAAAACCTTATTTTCAACTACCTGAATTATATTCTCCAAATCAACCAACTTAAAATCCGGATTGGTTTGTAACATTTCATCCTGTTTTTTCAGCATTTGGATAAAATTTTGAATGTATTGATATTGCTCCGTTGAGGATTCACAAATCAACTGCGCCAATTCTTTCACTTCATCAGAAGGATTGGTTTCTAAAATCAACGTAGCCAAAGATTTTGGATTCCCTGCAAAAGTTTTTAAATCATGCGAAAGCAGATAAATCAAGTCCTGCTTCTCAGTTATAAACGACTCACTTTCTAAAATGGAATCGTGGATATTAAACAATAACAATCCTGCTTCATCTGAAAAATACACCGGCAAATTAGTAATTGTTCGGTTCAATTTATAATCACTTAATGCTTTGGGTGCCAATTCAATCGGCTGAATTAATTTTTTCAGAATCCATAAGGTTCCCCCTGTAGCAATTAGTGTCATAACCAACGGAAAGACTAATAAACCGGCAACAGAAAAATCCCCTTTGTCAAATAGCACAAAAAGTAAAATTCCAATTAAAGGAATATGAATTCCAATAAAAGCAACAAACAAAAACTTAAAGGCATAACTTTTCTTTAAAAAACTTATAGCGGATAATTTTTCATAAAATTTCATATCACTTAACGTGTTGGGTGAAATTGTTTTTGATTGTAAATTTTCGTCAGTTCGAGTGATTTTCTCCCGAAGCCTCGGGAAGAAAATCGTATCGAGAACAAGAAAATTTATCATCAAAAACGGTTCTCGAACTGACGTTTTTGATAATTCCATCTAATGGGTATCACTTAAATTTGGAACAGCTAAAATATACGAAAAAACAACATAAAAAATAATCGCTTTTTATTCTCAATTTCACCAAACGCAGGGTAAAATAAATTTATTAGCTTTGCCATTATCGAAATCAGTAAACAAACGCATGCAGGATTGGCCTTATTTAAAAAAATACCAAAATGAAAATGCTCAATTGGGCGAACCCAAAACAGGCGAAAAAAGAGTGGTATTCATGGGCGATTCGATTACAGAATTCTGGAGTAAAGAACATTCTTTTTTTTCTCAAAATCCAACTTTCGTCAACAGAGGCATCAGCGGACAAACCACACCTCAGATGTTAGTGCGCTTTAGAACCGATGTCATTGAATTAAAACCAAAAATTGTTGTAATTTTAGCAGGAGGCAACGACATTGCGGGAAACACAGGTCTTTCTGACAGCAAAATGATTTGTAACAATATTTTTTCAATGATTGAATTGGCTCAAATTCATCAAATAAAAGTAATTCTTTGTTCCGTTTTGCCGGCGAATTATTTTTATTGGAATCCCAAGGAAAAACCTGCGCATCGGATTATCGAATTAAACACTATTTTAAAAGAATACGCGTTGTTAAATCACATTCCTTTTGTCGATTATTTTTCAGTAATGACAAACAACGAAAATGGTTTAAAAACCGAATTATCCGAAGACCACGTTCACCCCAATACTGCGGGCTACGAAATTATGAGCCCGATGATTGAAAACGCTATTAAAACAACTTTAAATAACAACTAAAAAAAATACCATGAACTATCGAAAACTAGGAAAAACTAATTTTGAAATATCCGAAATTGCACTCGGAACCTGGCAGGTAGGCGGAAAATGGGGTTCTCCATTTAGTGACCAGTCAGCCGACGAACTTTTGAACACAGCAATCGACAAAGGCATCAACTTTATTGATACTGCCGATGTGTATGAAAATGGTTTAAGCGAGAAAGCTGTAGGAAGACTCATTCGTTCCCGTTCCGAACGTATTTATGTGGCTACCAAATGCGGTCGTCACATCAATCCGCATGTAAATGAAGGGTACCAAACTAAAGTGTTGCAAAAATACGTAGAAGACAGTCTGCAAAGATTAGGCTTAGAAACATTGGATTTAATTCAGCTGCACTGTCCTCCTACCGAAGTTTTTTATCGTCCGGAAATTTTTGAACTTTTTGACAAATTAAAAAAAGAAGGGAAAATTCAAAATCTGGGAGTCAGTATCGAAAAAGTGGAAGAAGGTCTCAAAGCGATGGAGTTTGACAATGTAACTTCGATTCAAATTATTTTCAATTTGTTCAGACAGCGTCCTTCAGAATTACTTTTTGATCAAGCTAAGAAAAAAGACATTGGAATCATTGCCCGTGTACCTCTTGCCAGCGGGCTTTTGACCGGAAAATTCTCTGAAAAATCTATTTTTGACAGTAAAGACCACCGTTTTTTTAACCGCGAAGGCGCAGCATTCGACAAAGGAGAAACTTTTTCCGGAGTAAATTATGAATTAGGTTTAATTGCGGTTAACGAACTGAAAAAATTATTCCCAGAAGTTCAAAATCTGGCACCAATTGCGCTGCAATGGATTTTAAGTTTCAAAGAAGTAAGCTGTATTATTCCCGGCGCTTCCACAGAAAGTCATGTTTTATCAAATCTTTCTGCCCTGGATTTACCGGCTTTAACTCCTGAAAAAATTGCCGCTATGAACGAAATTTACAATCATTACATCAAAAAAGAAGTGCATAATTTGTGGTAAAATAAAGTTTTCAACCCAGTTAATTTTTTTCTTTTTCTGGGTTGAATTACAACATCACCTTTTTAAACAAATCCTTGATTAAATCCAGTTCTTTCCCGTAAGCGGTGTTTTTTCTGTTGGCAAAATAAAGAGTGTTTTTCAACTTTGAATGTCCCTCCCAAAGCAATTTTACGGTGCCGTTTTCTATTTCTTTTTGGCATAAAAAATCAGGAATAACCGCCAGTCCATTGGCATTACTTAAACAACGAACTATTGAATGAATATTTGGAACAATATAATTGGGTCTGAAATCAGGAAAACTACCAAAATTCAATTGCCAAAAACGAAAAAGATGTTCCATATCGCCTGTGGTTCCGTACCACTTTTGCGTTTTTAAATAACTTTCTGCCTCTGCATATTTTTTTTGTTTTACTAACTGCTGAAATTCCGAATCATCAAGCTGACTCCCTCCCACTAAAACAATGGTTTCTGAGGAAAAAGCTTCGTAACAAATATTGGACGAATTCCCTTTTTGCGGCGAAATGATTAAATCTAAAATTCCTTTATCTAAATTTTCGAGCATTTCAGGATACTCCCCAAAACGAATAATCACATTAAAAGGCAAAGTCGAAATGTATTGTTCCAAGGTAATTTGAAACGTTTCAAAACACATCCCAATACTAATGGTCGGCGTGTGTTTCTCGGAGCTCCGTTGAAAATTCTTTTCGGCATCTTCAAGAATTTTTAGTCCTTCTGCAATAGCATTATACAATATCTTTCCCCTTTCGGTCGGAATCATTTTGCGCCCGGTACGGTCAAAAAGTTTATAACCCACATAATTTTCTAACGAACTCAAATGCAAACTCACTCCCGGCTGGGATATAAACAAAGCATCGGCAGCACTGGTGAGTGTTCCCGTTTTATAAATAGCTTTAAAGGTGCGATACCATTCTAAATTGACCATAACTATTATATTTATAATACAAATGTATAAATTATACTATTTTAATAATAATAAAATCAGTTTTAAATTTGTATCAACATAAAAATAAAACTCATGAAAAAAGTATTTATCATAAATGCAGGTCAACGTTTTGAACATTCTGGTGGATTGTTCAACAATACTATTACGGAAGCTACCCAGCAATTTTTTGAACAATTAGAAGATATAGTCGTTCAAACTACAACTATAGAAAACGGATATATACCTATGGATGAAGTAAGTAAATTTGTTTGGGCAGATGTTATTATTTACCACACACCCGTATGGTGGTTCCAACTTCCGTTTAATTTTAAAAAGTACATTGACGAAGTTTTTAGTGCAGGATACAATAAAGGAATTTATCGCAGTGACGGCAGAAAATCAAGCAATCCAGACATCAATTACGGAACGGGGGGAATGATGCAGGGTAAAAAATACATGCTTACTACAACATGGAACGCGCCCGCAACAGCTTTTACGCTTCCGGGAGAATTTTTCGATCAAAAATCAGTAGATGAGGGACCTTTTTTTGGTTTTCACAGGATGAACGCTTTTACCGGAATGACTCCGCTAAAAAGTTATCATTTTCATGATGTAGAAAAAAATGTCAATATTGAAAAAGACATGAAAGCTTATCAAAAACATTTAGAAGAAACTTTTGCTGATTGTCTGATTGCTTTGAACTAAAAAAAATCCGTCCTGATCCCGATAGTTATCGGGGCTGTGACGGATTTTTTTTATATTTTTTGACTTCTTCAAAAACAAACTCAGGATTACTGTAATCAATAGGTTCTCCTTTTAAAAAAGAGGGAATCCCCATATAAACGGATATCACTCCTTTACCCAAAAGCAATTTCTTTTTTCGCTTCAACAAAGCAATGGGATAGCGTTTTAAAACTCCGCCACCGTAAGGCATATAATAGAAACTGCCTTTGATGGTATCACCAACGATAATACCTCTTACCTCACCCGAATCTTTTTGAAAACCATTGTACCGAATTTCATATTGCCCAAAAAACCGATTGTCTTCCAGCTTTGTAAAACGTAACAAAGCAGTATCCTTATCTTTTATTGCCCGATAAAAAAGCTCTTGACCGTTTTTTATACTATTATCACAACTAAAAAACACAAAGCAAAAAACAACTAAAACTAAAATTACGCTGATTTTTATTTTTAAAATACTATTCATCCTGATAAATCTTAAAAGCAAAGGTATCAATAGTAAGATAAATTCAGTAGAACTTTTCTAAATATGACGTTTTAACGCAATATTATCAATGCTTTTCTATTTTCTGCAAAGATTTAACTTAAAAGATTACCTATATTTGCGACCAGAAAAAAATTATTAGCATACAACTTTTAAAAAGTAAATAAAACCAAGGTTTATTATGAGAAGTGATGAAGTAAAAAAAGGACATCAAAGAACACCGCACAGATCATTATTCAGAGCAACTGGATTAAAAGATGAAGATTTTGACAAACCATTCATTGGAGTTGCCAATTCTTATATCGAAATTATTCCGGGTCACTTCTTCTTAGACCGTGTTTCCCGGGTAATCAAAGAAGAAATTAAAGCCAATGGTTGTGTTCCTTTTGAATTCAACACTATCGGAGTAGATGACGGTATTGCCATGGGACATGACGGAATGCTTTTTTCACTACCTTCCAGAGAAATCATCGCTAACTCCATTGAGTCAGTAATGAATGCTCATAAACTGGATGCCATGATTGCGATTCCTAACTGTGACAAAATTGTTCCGGGTATGATTATGGGAGCTTTACGTGTAGACGTTCCTACTATTTTTGTGAGTGGCGGACCAATGAAAAAAGGACATACTAAAGACGGAGTACCTATCGATTTGGCTACCGCTTTTGAAGCCGTTGGAAAACACGAATTAGGTGAAATCACTGATGAAGAATTAAAAGATATCGAGTGTAATGCCTGTCCTTCAGGAGGAAGTTGTTCCGGAATGTTTACAGCCAACTCTATGAATACGTTGATGGAAGCAATGGGAATTGCTCTTCCTGGAAACGGAACTATCTTAGCTTTAACAAAAGAGCGTGAAGAATTATACCGTCAGGCGGCAAGAAGAATTTGCGAAATTGCAAAAGACGCTGCACAAACTGAAAAATTCAAATTAAAAAACATCCTTAACGAAAAAGCTGTTCGAAATGCATTTGCTGTAGACATGGCTATGGGTGGAAGTTCGAATACTGTTTTACACATGTTGGCTATCGCCAAAGAAGCCAATGTAGATTTCAACTTAGAAGACATCAACAGCATCTCTAAAAGAGTTTCGCATATCGCTAAAATCTCTCCAAGTTTATCAACCGTTCACATGGAAGACATCAACACAGCGGGAGGTGTAAATGCCGTGATGAAAGAAATGACAAAACGTGGTGATGATATTTTGTTAGACAATCTGACGATTACTGGTGAAACCCTTCATGAAAAAATCAAAGATGCTTATATTAAAGATACCAATATCATTCACACCATTGACAATCCGTATTCTGAAGTAGGAGGTTTAGCTGTTTTATACGGAAATCTTGCTGAGCAGGGAGCTGTTATTAAAACTGCCGGAATTACCGGAGACCGAGTTTTCACAGGTAAAGCCGTTTGTTTTGACGGACAACCGGAAGCTATCGAAGGAATTCTTGGTGGAAAAGTAAAAGCAGGTGATGTAGTGGTTATCCGTTACGAAGGACCAAAAGGAGGACCCGGAATGCAGGAAATGCTGGCTCCTACTTCCTTAATTATGGGAATGGGATTAGGTAGCAAAGTAGCTTTAATTACGGATGGTCGTTTTAGTGGCGCAACCCGTGGAGCGTCAATCGGTCACGTTTCTCCGGAAGCTGCCGAAGGCGGAATGATTGGTTTATTGAAAGACGGTGACGAAATCCACATCGACGTGGACCAATACATCTTATCAGTAAACTTATCTGACGAAGAAATTGCAAAAAGAAAAGCAGAATTTGTTCCGTTGAAAAAGGAATTAACTTCAAGATGGTTAGGACAATACCGTTCGTTAGTAACTAACGCTAGTAACGGTGCTATTTTAAGATCGGATTTGTAGTTTTTTCAAATTAAAAGATTAAAAGATTGAAGGATTAAAAAATTCAATCTTTTTAAAATACAAAACCTCGTTTTGCTTTATGGTGGAACGAGGTTTTTTTTATTGAATAATCTTTCAACCAAATTCTTATATTTAGCAAATAGATTAAATCCTTCTTTATGGCAGTAGAAACAAGCTATACTTTTCAGGCAACCATTGAAATTATAGGTATCAATCCTTTTGTTTTTGTACCCGAAGAAATACTGAGCTACATCTTTGAAAAAGCAGCAAAATCCAAAGGCCCTATTCCTGTAAAAGGCAGCGTAAATGCTGTTCCCTACACCCAGAATTTAATGAAATTTAAAGGCGAATGGAGACTGTATATCAATACTAAAATGCTAAAAAATTCTCCGAAACGAATTGGTGAGCAAATAACAATAAGCATTGACTACGATGCTGAAAAAAGAAGTATTCCCATTCACCCAAAACTCTTACAAGCCTTAAAAGACGACAAAGCAGCCAATAATATATTCCAAAATTTACGCCCTTCATTGCAGCATGAAATCATCCGTTATATTGCCCACTTAAAAACGGAAGAAAGCATTGATAAAAACATTCTAAAAGCGATTGCTTTTTTATTAGGAAAAGGAAAATTTGTGGGAAGAGAAAAGCCTTAAACTAAACAAATAATCCTTATTTATCAATGAGTTGACAATATTTAAAATTATAATTTTAGCAAAAAACCGATTTCTGATTTAAATAGATTTTGTACTTTTGATTTAAAGTTACTATGACATGAAACTAGAAGCACGAAAATTATCATTCATTCAGGAATTTCTTAAAATACAAAGCGAGGAAACCATTTCTCTACTTGAAAGTATTTTGAGAAAAGAAACAACTGATACTATTCAACCCATGAGCATAAAAAATTTAAATCAGCGCATTGACCAATCTTTAGATGACGCTAAAAATGGAAAAATAACCGATGTAAATGACTTAATTTCTGAAATAGAGAAATGGAGCTAAAGATTTACTGGACTGATTTTTCTAAAACACAACTTCGAGATATTTTCGAATACTACAAAGAAAATGCTAGTTTAAAAGTCGCTAAAATATAACCCTTGGAATAGCGAAAGAAACTTTAAAACTAAAAAAGCAACCAACAATTGGTCAAATTGAAGAATTACTTATTGACAGGCAAAATGAGTTCAGGTATTTAATTTATAAAAACTACAAAATTATTTATTGGATCAATAAAACCGAAAACCATATTGAAATTATTGATGTTTTTGATTCCAGACAGAATCCTGTTAATATGAAACGAACTAAATAATAAGATTTCTTTAAATTTTGTAATTTATAACATGATCAATAAAAGCGACATCAAAAAACTAATTATTGAAAACAAAAAAAGTAATTTAAAAAATCATTGGAAAGATGCTTTCTTTTGCAATACAACAAAATATAGTGGAGAAATCAAATCTAATGAAATTTTACTTTGGCGTTCATCTGAATTTTTAAGGGGATATTATCCAATTTACATATTAAACTTTGATAGAAACGAAAATCTTAAAGAAATAAAAATTGAAAAAAATCTATATCACAAATATTCAGAAAAATTTACTTTTATCTTTTTTCTAATTTTATTAATTTTATTAGCAATATTTGAAAATTTACAAACCTCATTAATTCTTGTAACAGGTCTTTCGGTAATTATTTTTCTATTGCAGTTAATTTTATCAAAGGCAAGAAAATACGAAACAAAACTTTTAACTAAAGAACTTAAAGATACTATTCAAAATATTGAACGAAAGAAAAATCCTGAATTAATAATTGAATCTGAAGGAGAAGAAGAAAACGAGTTTACTACACCTAAATTTTTCACAAGATTACTTCTTTATCCTTTCTGCATATTTTTCATATGGTTTTTCACAACTAATTTTTCTCCAAAAGAGATGAATATCAAAATATTTACTGGTATAGGTATCGTTTTAATTTATCTGATTAGTGACATAATTTTGCTTATCAAAAAAAAGGTTAACTAATTATTAAACCAAGTAACTCCCCTGCCCCCGATTGCAGCGGAAAACCCGCAGTGTTGCCGGCATTTTTACTCTTGCCGGTAAAGAGCGACCAACGGAAGCTCCTTTAATGGCTTAGTGTTACTGCCGGCAACGCGAGGATTTGTAGCGAAAAGCGGGATTGGGCTCAAATTAAAAAACAAGACTACAACCGTCAGTTCGAGTTGAAAACTAATTTGCGACAGAAAATTAGTTTGAAGTATCGAGAACACTTGTATAAACGAAACTTCTCGTCCCGATAGCTATCGGGAAATTTTTTCTCCATTTCATTACGAAAAATCACTCGAAGTGACGTTTACCATTATTAGAAAAAACACTCTTTTCAAAAATATTTCCTAATTTGAATTTATAAAAGCGTACAAAAACTTATTTTTGCGCCATGGGTAGAAAAAATACAGACAAAGTTGTCTTTCATCAGATAAAAGTCCTTGATGCAGGTGCAAAAGGCGTTTCGGTAGCGAAGGCTCCCGATGGTAAAGTAGTGTTTATTCCGAACGTGGTTCCGGGAGATGTGGTGGATGTGCAAACATTCAAAAAACGCAAGGCGTATTACGAAGGAAAAGCGGTAAAATTCCACGAATTATCAGAGCATCGGGTGGATCCAATTTGCGAGCATTTTGGGGTTTGTGGCGGTTGCAAATGGCAAAACATGAACTACGACCAACAGTTGTTTTACAAACACAATGAGGTAAAAAACCACCTGCAACGCATTGGCAAAATTGAACTTCCTGAGTTCGAACCAATCTTAGGTTCGGAGAAAAAGTTTTTCTACAGAAATAAAATGGAGTTTTCGTTCTCCAACAGCCGTTGGTTAACAGAAGCTGAAATTGGAAGCGATGAAGATTTAGGAAACAGAAACGCACTTGGTTTTCATATCCCAAAAATGTGGGACAAAATTCTGGACATCAAAAAATGTCATTTACAGGAAGATCCTTCGAACGCGATTAGAAATGAAATTCGTGATTTTGCTAATGCAAATGGGCTGACTTTCTTTAATCCGAGAGAACATTCCGGATTATTGAGAACATTGATGCTACGTACCGCTTCGACCGGTGAAATCATGCTTTTGATTCAGTTTTTCGAAGATGATAAAGCCAACAGAGAATTGTTACTGGATCATTTGTATGCCAAATTCCCGCAAATTACTTCGTTGCAATATGTGGTGAACAATAAGGCGAATGATACTTTGTACGATCAAAATATCATTTTGTACAAAGGCCGCGACTATATTTTGGAAGAAATGGAAGGTTTGAAATTCAGCATTAATGCCAAATCTTTTTACCAAACCAACTCCGACCAGGCATACGAATTATACAAAATCACGAGAGATTTTGCCGGATTAACCGGAAATGAAACCGTTTACGATTTATATACCGGGACAGGAACTATTGCGCAGTTTGTATCTAAAAAAGCTAAAAAAGTAATTGGTGTAGAAAGCGTTCCTGACGCAATTAAGGATGCCAAAGCCAATGCAGAACGCAATAACATTACTAATTGTGAGTTTTTTGTAGGAGATATGAAAGTGGTTTTCAACGAAGCTTTCATTGCACAACACGGACAACCGGACGTTATTATCACCGATCCGCCACGTGACGGAATGCACAAAGACGTGATTGAACAAATCCTGAAAATTGCTCCTGAAAAAGTGGTGTATGTAAGCTGTAATTCGGCTACACAAGCGCGTGATTTGGCTTTAATGGATGAGAAATACAAGGTAACCAAAGTACGTCCTGTAGATATGTTCCCGCAAACCCATCACGTGGAAAATGTGGTGTTGTTAGAAAGACGATAATAGTGGTCAGTTTGCAGTCGCAGTATTCAGTTTATTTACTACTGAACACTGCGACTGAATACTGCAACTGAACGCTAAATTAAAAAAGTTATGAAAAAAATACTTTTATTACTCTTTGTACTAAGCTTCTCCTTCTCCAGTTGTGAGAAAGACGATATTTGCGATGCCAATACGGTTACAACGCCACGGCTTGTGATTACTTTTTACGATTACAACAATGCTTCGGCAGAGAAAAATGTGACTAATCTGAGTATTTTTGGCGATGGTATGGAAGAAGCTGTAACCTACAACGGAAGTACTTTATTCAATGGAAGTACCGTTTCTATTCCGCTAAAAGTAGATGCTGATATGACTACTTTTCATTTTATTCTGAATTACGGCAATGCCAATACTGCATTGGTAAACGAAGACATTATTCAATTTAATTATGAGAGAGAAAATATCTTTGTATCCCGTGCCTGCGGATTTAAAACCAATTTTCTTTTAGATCCTACAACTCCTTTTGTACATTCAGACGCAGCCACTCCGGATTTAAAATGGATGCAATATGTTGTTGTAACTAACAGTAATATAACTAACGAAAATGAAACACACCTTGCGATATATTTTTAGTAGTTTACTGTTTTTGTCTTTGTCTTTTGCCCATGCGCAAGAAACCAAAACAGTTACCAAAGACACTGTGAGCGAAGGAGTGGTTCCTAAAAAAACTGCTGTTACAAAAACTACAGCCACAACTCCCAAAACCGATTCGATTGTTCCACCGGTAAAAAAAGACCGTTACGGATTACATCTCGGAATCGATTTATTCAAATTAAGCCGTAGTTTTTATGACAAAGATTACACTGGTTTAGAATTAGTGGGAGATTACCGCCTTAGCAAAAAACATTATTTGGCTGCCGAAGTTGGAAATGAAAACAAAACCACCGATGACGAACGCGTGAATTTCACCACCAAAGGTTCTTATCTAAAAGTAGGTTTTGATTACAACGGTTACGAGAACTGGCTGGATATGGAAAACATTATTTCTATAGGCTTGCGTTATGGTTTTAGTACTTTTAACCAACAATTGAATACCTACAGAATTTACAACACCGACCAATATTTTGGAGAAACACCGGCTTTAACTTCCGGTCAAAAATACAATGGTTTAACCGCCAGCTGGATTGAAGTCGTTGCCGGAATGAAGGCTAAAGTATTCAACAATGTTTTCTTAGGTTTCAGCATTCGATTCAACCGATTAATCAGCAACAAACAACCAAGTGGTTTTGAAAATCTGTATATTCCGGGATTCAATCGCACTTATAATGGTGATTTCGGAGTAGGATTTAATTATACCGTAACTTATTTTGTTCCAATTTTCAAGAAAGTCGTAAAACCAGCTGAGAAGAAAACTGCGAAAAAGTAAGCAAAATTCAGAAGGCAGAAAGCAGTTTTCAGTATTCAGAAATCTCAACATAACGAAAAACCGCAAATTCGCAAATTATATAATTTGCGAATTTGCGGTTTTTATTTTACACTAAGTCTGCTCTCCAAAAAGTAATTAACCAATTTCCTTTACATCTTTAGAAAAAATCCATTTCATAAATAATTTTTCCCCGTCTTTGGTTTTCACTGCCTGGAATTTCGGTCCAATTAATGTAGCTATTGCAAATGCGGTAAAAGGAATCCAAATCCCTGTCAATCCACTGTATTTTAGCACTAAAAAGCGAAATAAAATAAATAAAATAGCAAAACAGCCTAATTGGTATAAAAATGCTCTAACTTGTAATTTTGTCATTGTTTTTAATGTTGCTAAGGTTCTGAGATACTAAGTTCCTGAGAATTTTATCCTGAACCCTAATTATTATTTTTAATCGTAAATCTTTCTTAGTTCCTTAGAAGCTTAGCATCTTAGAAACTTATTGCTGAAATTTCGTTCTTTTGCTTCCTTCGTACATTTCGTATTTTACCAAACGAGCTTCGAGTCCGGCATTGAATAATTTTATTTTTCGGGAAGGTCTTAGACCAACAAATTTCAAAGCGTCCAAATTTCCGGTGATAAACCATGCATTCGTTCCCGGATAACTTTGCTTTAAAGTGTCGCCAATATTTTTATAAAATCGTTCCATCTGAATATCCAAACGCTCGTCATACGGCGGATTAAATACAATATGTAATTTGCCTTCCGAAGTTTTTTCTGTATCGAAAAAATTCTGTTCTGAAACCGTTACATATTCGTCCAAATTAGCATTTCGGATATTTTCTTTCGTTTTCATCACCGCCGAAGGCGCTTTGTCATAGCCTTTTATCGTATAATGAAACTCACGCACTTTCCCCAATAAACTATCGGTGATTTTATCAAACAAATCATTATCCCAGTCTTTCCATTTTTCGAAAGCAAATTCTTTACGGTTGATGTTTGCCGGAATATTGCAGGCAATCATTGCCGCTTCAGCCAAAAAAGTTCCCGAACCACACATGGGATCCAAAAAATCAGACTGACCATCCCAACCCGAAAGCAACAAAATTCCCGCTGCCAAAACCTCGTTTATCGGTGCAATATTCGTAGAAGTACGGTAACCGCGCTGATTTAAAGGTTTTCCTGAAGTATCCAATGCCACTGAAACCTGATCTTTGTCGATGTGAATATTGATTCTTAAATCCGGATAAACCTTGTCAATACTCGGACGCTGACCAGTTCTTTCTCTAAACTGATCCACAATCGCATCCTTGCATTTTTGTGAAACAAATTCCGAATGATTAAAATACTCCGAATGTACCGTAGTATCAATCACAAAAGTCTGATTGGCATTCAAATATTTAGACCAGTTTACCGCAGCAACACCTTTGTACAACGCTTTTTCGTTATTGGCTCTGAACGAATAAATAGGTTTTAAAATTTTTAAAGCTGTACGCAAAGCCAAATTCGCTTTGTACATAAAACCTTTATCGCCTTTAAAACTTACCATTCGTACTCCCTGCTCCACTTGTTGCGCTCCTAAATTTTGCAATTCGGTAGCTAATATTTCTTCAAAACCAAAAAAGGTTTTAGCAATCATCTTAAAATTTTCTTCCATTTCTCTTTTAAATTCCAATAGTTAAATTGCTACGCCAGTTCGTCCCGATAGCCATCGGGACTCGTGTTCAAATTCCAAACACCCTGAAATAGTATATTTCCGCAAAAATACACTAAATTTGCGGGATAGAATTAATTGAAAAGAATAAATGTCTGCAGTACAAAATCCAACAAATACAAATCAGGAAGAAACAAATGAAACATGGTTCAGTTCCTGGTTTGACACTCCTTACTATCACATCCTTTATAAAGAACGCAACGACCGTGAAGCACAGCTTTTCATGGACAATTTAACGCATTATTTAAATCTGCCGGAAAAAGCCAAAGTTTTGGATTTATGCTGTGGCAAAGGCCGTCATGCAATTTACCTGAACCAATTGGGTTTTGATGTCATTGGTGCCGATTTATCAGAAAACAGCATTGCTGAAGCCAGTGCTTTTTCAAATGAAAGTCTGCATTTTAAAGTGCATGATATGCGCGAAGCTTTTGAAGAAAAATACGACGCTATATTTAATTTGTTTACCAGTTTTGGTTATTTCGAAAATGACGATGACAATTTAGTCACTTTAAAAGCCATCAAAAATAGTTTGACCGATTACGGATTTGCGGTAATCGACTTTATGAATGTGCATCAGGTAATTGATACTTTGGTTCCTGAAGAAGTTAAAACCGTGGACGGAATCGATTTTCACCTAAAACGCTATGTTGCCGACGGTCATATTTTTAAAGAAATTGACTTTGAAGACCAAGGCAAAAAATACCATTTTACCGAGAAAGTAAAAGCCCTGACGTTACAGGACTTTGAAGCCATGATGGAAGAAGCCGGCATTTACCTTTTGGATATTTTTGGTGATTACAAACTAAAGAAATTTCATAAAACAGAAAGCGAACGATTAATCATGATTTTTAAATAGATTGCTGTGTTTAACTGTTAATTTGTCTAAACGTTTCATCGAATAAACAAATCCGCGGTTAAACGATTAAAACAATTAAACGATTCAACTCAATTAAATGAATTATCTATTACCCTTACTTTCGGTACTGTTAGGATACAGTATTGCTTTGGTTTTAAAACCAAAAAATAAAAGCAACCTCAAACTGTTATTGGCATTCAGCGGTTCGTTTTTGCTTTCGTTAACGGTAATGCATTTATTACCTGAAATTTACGAAAGTCATGTACATGAAGACGGACATTCGCATGAAGGAAGCATGGGCATTTTTATCATGATGGGGATTTTGTTCCAAATTATTCTGGAATTTTTCTCCAAAGGTGCCGAACATGGGCATGTTCACGGACATCCTAACATGTCGCATATTCCGTGGTTATTGTTTATCAGTCTTTGTATTCACGCCTTTCTGGAAGGATTCCCTGTAGGACATAATCACTCCAACTTAGCGTTGGGAATTGCCATTCATCACCTGCCAATTGCGATTATTCTGACCACTTTTTTCATCAATTCCCATTTGAACAAACAGGCAATTTTTGCCTTCATGCTTACTTTTGCGTTGATGACTCCGCTGGGAACTTTTGCTCCTGATTATCTTACGGGATTAAACGAATATCACAGCGAAATCACCGCCATCGTGATCGGAATATTATTCCATATTTCTTCAACTATTATTTTTGAAACCAGCGAAGGACATAAATTTAATGTTGCCAAAGTTTCAATGATTGTTTTAGGAATTGTATTGGCTTATTTTTTATAAATTTCAATCTATGAATTTGGTTATTTATTAATGTAATTTTCGATAACCAAATCCACAAATAACCAAATAAAAAACTCAGAATGACCTTCATAAAAACCACCGAGCAATCCTCTAAATACGAACATTTAGAAAAAATGTCGGTTACCAAATTATTGACCAACATCATATCCATTTAATATATTGCATGTAAACTAAAAAAACATTAACTTTAAAAAATGCATTTTTTTTTATACATTTGAAAACTAATTATCCTTTAGTCATGAATAAAAGTCAAACATCATTACTAATAGCTCTAGCGAAAAAGCTTGAAAAAAAACAGAGTTCTAAAGAGTCTGCTATTAAATCCTTGAGTTCTGCTGGTATCGTTACTAAAGAAGGAAAAATGACTAAATCTTTTCCCAACTTAAAACGTATATTATCTGTTACTGAATAATGTACAGTTCGAGATCTAATCTTTTAATAGGATTTCATGGTTGTGATGAATCTGTAGCCTTACAACTTCTTACAAAGCCCAAAAAAGTTAAAATTAGTGAAAAACCATTTGATTGGCTAGGTCATGGATTCTATGTTTGGGAAAACAACTACGATAGAGCTTTACAATGGGCTAAAGACAAAGAAAAAAAAGGTAAAATCACAAAAGCTTCTGTAATTGGAGTTGTCTTTACACTTGATTATTGCCTAGATTTAATTGATAGTGAATTCATTAAAATGCTTTCTGTTTATTATGACTTAATGCAAAAGGATTTTTCTAGTATCGATAAAGAATTGCCAAAAAATAAAGATGTAAAAGAAGACGAACACAAAGACTTATTGATACGAGAATTAGATTGTGCTGTAATCCAATATCTTCATCAAAAAATTAAAGAAGAAATTGAACAAAACAACAGTACCCCCTTAAAAGAATTTGACACTGCAAGAGGTGTGTTTACAGAAGGAGGGCCAGCTTTCCCAGATGCAGGTGTACAAAAGAAAAGTCACATACAAATATGCATCCACAATATGAATTGTATTAAGGGATTTTTCTTGCCTCGAAAATAACCTAAATAGAACAAAGCTAACTGTTGGACAACCTGCATTCCCTCCAAAAAAACATCCCAAAATCTCCCTACTATTCTTCCTAAAAACTTAGTACCTTTGAAACTTTGCAACTCAGAAACTCAAAAAAATGACCTTCATAAAAACCACCGAGCAATCCTCTAAATACGAACATTTAGAAAAAATGTCTGTTACCGAATTATTGACCAATATCAATAACGAAGATAAAACCGTGCCGCTTGCTGTTGAAAAAGCATTACCTCAAATAGAAACTTTAGTGACACAAATTGTTGCTAAAATGAAACTGGGCGGGCGTTTATTTTACATTGGCGCCGGAACTTCAGGACGTTTAGGTGTGGTGGATGCTTCCGAATGTCCTCCTACTTTTGGAGTTCCTTTGGATTTGGTGGTGGGAATCATTGCCGGTGGTGATAAAGCCATCCGTAAAGCAGTGGAAAATGCCGAAGACAATGCAACGCAAGCCTGGATTGATTTGCAGGAATTCAATATTAATGAGAATGATGTAGTGATTGGAATAGCTGCATCAGGAACAACACCTTATGTTATTGGCGGGTTAGAAGCCTGTAATAAAAACAATATCATAACCGGAAGTATTTCCTGCAATGCCGGAAGTCCGCTTTCGCAAACCGCACAATTCCCTATTGAAGTTATTGTTGGTCCTGAGTTTGTGACGGGAAGTTCGAGAATGAAAGCCGGAACCGCTCAAAAACTGGTTTTAAACATGATTTCGACTGCCACGATGATTCAGCTTGGGAAAGTAAAAGGTAACAAAATGGTCGATATGCAATTGAGCAACATCAAACTCGTTGACCGCGGAACTAAAATGATTATGGGCGAAATTCCCGTAAGCTACGAGGAAGCCGCTCAATTATTAAAAGAACACGGCAGCGTGCGCAAAGCAGTTGATTTTTTTAACTCTAAGTTGTGAGTTGAACGTTATGCGTTATGTGTCACTCCCTACTTCTAACTCCTAACTTTTTCAAATGGCTACAAACAAAGAATTATTGTCCAAAGGCGTCAAATACTTAGCAGGTGCTTTGCCTTTACTTTTCATGGGTCCTTCATTCATCCATAATGCTTTTATGAACCAGCAAAACGTATGGCATTACCTGGTTTTGGGATTCGGAATCTCATTTTGTATTGCGGCTGTTATTTTGGCTTTTAGAGGACTGCAATTTATCATGAAAGCTTTATTTAACGATTAATGGAAGAACTCATTCACATCCAAAAAACTTTTGACAAAGTTGTTTTCATTAATAAAAAAGTGTGTCATCGCGAATTTGAAGACTGCGTTTTTAAAAACTGTGATTTCTCTAACAGTGATTTTTCCAATAATACTTTTATGGATTGCGAGTTCATCAATTGCAATCTTTCGATGATAACATTGAATGGTACGAGTTTAAAAACAGTGCATTTCTCCAATTGCAAATTACTCGGAATTCAATTTAACCATTGTGCCGATTTTATGTTTGCAGTAAGTTTTTCTGATTGTATTTTAGATTTTGCTTCTTTTTCAAATAAAAAAATGCCTAAAACAAGGTTTCTTTCCTGTTCGATGAAAGAAGTAAGCTTCATTGAAACCAACCTTTCTAATTCGGTTTTCGACAATTGCAATCTGGAAAATGCTATTTTTAATGATACTGAACTAAAAGAAGCGAACTTCCTGACAGCCTACAATTATAAAATTGACCCCGAATTCAACCCGATGCGAAAAGCTAAATTTTCGATGCAGGGAATTCCGGGACTTTTAGACAAATACGATATTAAAATTCAATAAAAATGAAAAAACTTATCATTCTTCCTTTATTCTTAGCTTTCGTTTCCTGCTATCAGGCGGAACACAATTGCAAAGATTTCAAAACCGGGAAATTCCGTTTTGAACACGAAGTTAACGGAGTAAAAAAAGTAACGCTTTTTGAACGCAATGACAGCATCGAAATCGAAACATTTGAAGGAAAAACCGATACGGCTTCGATTCGTTGGGTAAATGACTGCGAATATATTTTGAAAAAAATCCATCCTAAAAACATGGCTGAAGAAAAAGCCATTGGGATGAAAATCTTGACCACTTCAGGAAACACTTATACCTTTGAATTTGGTTTAGTAGGTTCTGACCAAAAACAAAGAGGAACTGTAACCAAAATTTCAGATTAAATTTAATTCCTCAGATTTTTAGGATTTTATTTTTAATGACTCCTGCTACTCATAACTCATAACCCATAACTCATAACTCATCACACAAAATGGAAGTATTTTTAAATCCCGATGCCTGGATTGCTTTATTAACTCTAACTTTTCTGGAAATTGTTCTGGGAATTGACAACATTATTTTTATATCTATTGCTACAGGAAAATTACCCGAAGAAAGCCGTAAAAAAGCAACCAAAATCGGAATGTTTCTGGCGATGTTCATGCGTATCGTTCTCCTTTTTGGAATTACAATTTTGATCGCCATGAAAGAACCTTGGGTCACGCTTGATTTTAGTTGGATACACGCCGAAATTTCCGGACAAAGTATCATTCTTTTATTAGGAGGTTTGTTCCTTATTTACAAAAGTACCAACGAAATCCGTGAAAAAGTAGATCACAAAGGAGAAGAAGAAAAAGAGATTAA
This sequence comes from Flavobacterium daejeonense DSM 17708, assembly GCF_000425425.1. Taxonomy (GTDB): domain Bacteria; phylum Bacteroidota; class Bacteroidia; order Flavobacteriales; family Flavobacteriaceae; genus Flavobacterium; species Flavobacterium daejeonense. The sequence goes on along the minus strand of NZ_AUDK01000031.1, from coordinate 28,144 downwards.
AAAATCGGCGGCAAAATCCTTTGGCAGCGTTATTATTCAAATTATCCTGATTGATTTAGTCTTTTCTTTTGACAGTATTTTGACTGCCGTAGGAATGACTAACGGTGTTGCCGGCGCTTTATACATTATGATAACAGCGGTGATTATTTCGGTTTTAATCATGATGCAATTTGCCGTTCCTGTGGGGACTTTTGTCAACAAACATCCTTCTATCCAAATTTTAGGATTGTCGTTCTTAATTTTAATTGGTTTGATGTTATTGACCGAAAGTGCACATTTATCAAATGCTCTGATTTTTGGCAGCCACGTAACCCCTATTCCTAAAGGTTATTTGTATTTTGCCATATCATTTTCGCTAATGGTGGAAGTATTGAATATGAAAGTTTCGAAAAAGAAATAAAATCTCGATACAAAATCAACAAATAAGCTCCTTAACGGGAGCTTTTTTGTTTAATAGAAAAATAAAATTAATAAATTAGCAAAGGATAAGCTGAAATGACAATATATCTCTAAAGCTTAAATTCTCAACTAAAAACAGTCTAAACTATTTTTTTAATGAAAAATACCATTTCGCAAAGGGTAGCCGATTTTTTAAAAAACTTTCCACCTTTTAACTTTCTGGAACAGGCAGAAATCGAAATACTAGCCGAGAAAGTTTCCATTATTTATAAAGAAAAAGGAGCCGTTATTTTTGAAGAAAACGAAGAAACGCACGATTCCTTTTATGTGGTTCACAAAGGCGCCATTGAATTACGTAAAAAGTCTAAAAACAATATTCTGGACATGTGTGACGAAGGAGATATTTTTGGTCTCCGTCCGTTAATTGCTCTCGAAAATTACAAAATGGAAGCCACGGCTCATGAAGAAAGTATTTTGTATGCCATTCCAATTACTATTTTTAAACCTTATGCCATTAAAAATGCCAATGTTGGAAATTTTGTCATCGACAGTTTTGCCTCTAACACCCATAATCCGTACTCCAAAAGTCATAGTGGTAAATTGTATGGCAACACATTTGATGATGAAAACAACGCCGATGAAATAATCGATAACGACAACAAAATACTCGATTTACAACCGATAAAATATTCGAAAAAAATCATCACCTGTTCCCGTGCGGCTACCGCCAAAGAAATAGCCAAAATAATGACTAAGAAAAATGTGGGAGCCATGCTGGTTGTGGAAGACATGCTGCCCATAGGAATTATTACCGATAAAGATTTAAGAAACAAAATCGTAACAGGAGATTATTCCATCAACACCACAGCCGATGTCATTATGAATTCGCCCGTAATTACCTATTCAAAAAAAATGACCATCACACAGGCACAAATGGCTATGATGAAAAGTAACATCAGTCATTTATGTCTTACGAAAGACGGAACAGCCAATACAAAAGCTGTTGGAATCTTATCCAAACATGACGTTATGGTCGCTCTCGGAAATAATCCGGCGGTATTGATTAAAGCTTTAAAAAGGGTAAAAAAAGTAAAAGCAATTAAGCCTATTCGTGCCAAAATAATGCAGCTTTTACAAGGTTATCTAAACCAAAATATTCCTATCACACTAACCTCTAAAATAATTACCGAACTCAATGACGCCTGTATTCAAAGGGTTATCGAACTCTCATTAGCCAAAATGAGTACGCCACCTCCGGTTCGGTTTTCGTGGCTGGCTTTAGGGAGTCAGGGGCGCAGTGAACAATTATTACATACCGATCAGGATAACGCGCTGATTTATGAAGATGTTCCGGAAGAAAAAGAGGAAAAAACCCGAAAATACTTTTTAGAATTAGCCGCCATTGTTAACAAAGGACTTTTTGAAATTGGTTACGAATATTGTCCTGCCGAAATGATGGCCTCCAATCCTAAATGGTGCCTGAGTTTGAACCAATGGAAACAAACCGTTCACGACTGGATTAGCAAACCCGGAAAAGACGAAGTGTTACTTTCTTTCATTTTCTTTGATTACAGCCTGTCCTACGGAGATCAGGAATTAGCTAACGAACTCGCTGATTATATTTTTGGAGATATCGAATCCAATCCTATTTTTTACGTACATTTAGTAAGTGGTGCTTTGCAAAGTCCGTCACCAACGGGATTCTTCAGGCAATTTCTGGTAGAACAGGATGGCGCACACAAAGATTTCTTTGATGTTAAAAGACGCGCATTGATGCCTCTTGCCGATGCCGCCCGCGTTTTAATTTTATCTCATCGTATAAAAGGAATCAGCAACACTCCGGAACGATTTGAAAAACTAGCCGAACTGGAGCCACAAAATAAAGAATTGTATCTGTCTTGCGCTTATTCGTACAAAGCCTTGCTTAAATTCCGAACCAAACAAGGACTTTTACATCACGATTCGGGACAATTTATAGAATTAGAAGCTTTGACTAAATTAGAAAAAGTAAAACTCAAAGCTACTTTTAAAACCATTAAAGAATTACAGGAAGTGATTTCGATGCGCTTTAATCCTGGAAAAATCAACATATAATGAGTCTGAAAGAAAAATTTATCCAGTCGTTACAAATTCTGGGAATTCTGGAAGTTCCTATTGATGAACGTTTAAACTGTAGCATCGAATCGACCCGTTTTGTTATTTTAGACACCGAAACAACCGGTTTTAATTATACTGATGACCGGATTCTTTGTATTGGCGCCATCGTTTTGGAAAACGGAGTTATCGATTTACAAAATGTTTTCGAACATTATATCGATCAGGAACATTTTGATAAATCCAGTGTTCAAATTCATGGCATTATCAGAAGTGATGTTTTGGATCACAAATCTGAAATCGAAGTATTACAATTATTTATCGATTATTTAGGCGATTCGGTCATTGTAGCGCATCACACTAAATTTGATGTCACCATGATTAATAATGCTTTGGAAAGAAACGGACTGCCTAAGCTCACTAACAAATGTTTGGACACCGCAGTTTTGTACAAAAGAACTTTAATTAAATCCAATTTACTCCAACACAAAGACCATTACACGCTGGACGATTTGGCCGACAAATTTGATATTTCAAAAAAAGACCGACACACTGCGGTGGGAGATGCCTATATTACAGCGATTGCTTTTTTAAAAATCCTGAAAAAATTAAAAGGCAAACATGAAAAAATGATGTTGTACCATCTTTTCAGATAAAATAAAAGCTCCTAAACGGAGCTTTTATCTTTTTTATTCTAAAACCAGACCTATTTGTCCATCGTCTTCCATTTGTATTGAAGTATCATCGGCATTCAATTCGCCTTTTACTTCCATTTCTTCGGCTACTACTTCTTCAGGGACTTCATAAGGAAGGGATTCTAAAGCATTAACCTGTTTTAGTTTATCCATTGTCAATTGATTCCCAAGCGCTTTAAATCCTTTCACAGCAATAAAATTCTCTACATCAATTGTCACACTTTCTTTTTGGACTCCTTTTATTTTAGGAAATACCAATTCTACAACCGGACGATAATCAGTAGAAACCAATTCCAATTGCGAATTTGGATGTTCTGTAATAAAAATATCTTCTTTAGCTTCATTTTCAACCAAGAAACGTTTTAAATAATAACGTTCTTTTTCACCATCATAATAAATTGCCGAAATTGGCTTTTTAGGAATCCATTTTTCCAGCACTATCATATCTTCCTCAAAATGAGTCGTTAATTCCGGAATAATGACTTTCAATTTCCCGGATTGCTGAATTATCAAAATTTTATCACTCGGACGGAATTCACCTAAAAGTTCTCCTCTGGCGTCCACATTTAAACGTTGCACCGTATCATCGTACCAAATTTTTCTTGGCAATAAAGTCGAAATTCCTTTTTCCTTTATATCGATTTTCTTAATCGGATGTTTGGTTACCAAATTCCCTTTGGAAGCACGTCCTTTTATCGCCAGTTTGGCAAAATCCAGGTCGAATTTTAACTTCTTAATACTGCTTATTTGACGCAAAAGAATCGTAATTACCTCCGCTTCTCCATTAGGATTACAGGTAAAATACAACACCATAGAACCTTTAGTTCCATTGGTCAAATCATACATTTTATCTCTGGTAACTCCGGAAACATTGAATCGTTTAATGTAAGAAGGCCCCGATTTTCCATCACGATATACCATATTGTAAATGGTGCGTTTATCGCTCTTATCAAAAACGGCTACATGAATAATATCTTTCCCTACGAAAGTCTTGGCATCCACTTTGGTCACCATCATACTTCCGTCACGCAAAAAGACAATCACATCATCAATATCCGAACAATCGGTAACATACTCGTCTTTTTTCAAACTGGTTCCCACAAAGCCTTCTGCTCTGTCCACATACAATTTGGTATTTCGTAATACTACTTTAGTCGCTTCAATATCATCAAAAATGCGTAATTCGGTTTGACGTTCTCTGCCTTTACCGTATTTCTCTTTTAATTTGGTAAAATAAGCAATTGCAAAATCAATAATATGTTCCAAATTGTATTCCACCTCTTTCATTTCGTCTTCCAATTTCGAAATGAAATCGTCCGCTTTATCCGAATCGAAACGGGTAATACGAATCATTGGAATTTGAGTCAATCGCTGTAAATCCTCATCATTAATTTCTCTGATAAAGGATTTTTTGAAAGGTTCAAAACGATCGTATAAGTATTTATAAAGTGATTCCCTGTCACTATATAATTTGAAATCAATATACATTTCTTCGCGAATGAATATTTTTTCCAAGGTAGCAAAATGCCATTTGTTTTTTAACTCTTCCAATTGAATTTCCAACTCCTGACGAAGCAAATCGACTGTTCTGTTAGTCGAAATTTTCAACATTGCCGAAACTCCAATAAACAAAGGCTTATTATCTTCAATAACACAGCCTAAAGGCGCTACCGAAGTTTCACAAGCAGTGAAAGCAAACAGTGCATCAATGGTTTTATCAGGAGAAACTCCCGGGTACAGGTGAATTAAAATTTCAACATCGGCGGCGGTATTGTCTTCGATTTTCTTGATTTTGATTTTGCCTTTATCATTGGCTTTCAATATACTGTCAATCAATGTTGATGTATTCGTTGAAAAAGGAATTTGGGTAATTGCCAGCGTATTTTTGTCAATTTGAGCAATTTTAGCACGCACACGTACACGCCCGCCACGCATCCCATCATTATAATTGGATACGTCAGCGATACCTGCCGTCATAAAATCAGGGTACAAGGTAAATGGTTTCCCCTTTAAAATTTTTATCGAAGCATCAATCAGCTCATTAAAATTATGAGGCAATACCTTAGTAGAAAGACCTACGGCAATCCCTTCGGCACCCTGCGCTAACAATAATGGAAATTTTACCGGAAGATTAATCGGTTCTGCTTTTCTACCGTCATAAGACATCCCCCATTCAGTAATTTTTGGCGAATACAAAACTTCCAGAGCAAACTTAGACAAACGGGCTTCAATATAACGCGAAGCCGCTGCACCGTCACCAGTTAAAATATTTCCCCAGTTTCCCTGACAATCAATTAGTAAATCTTTTTGACCTATTTGCACCATGGCATCGGCAATACTAGCATCACCGTGCGGGTGATACTGCATTGTATGTCCAACAACATTGGCCACTTTATTATAACGACCATCATCCAACTCTTTCAACGAATGCATAATACGACGCTGAACCGGTTTGAATCCGTCCTCGATAGCAGGAACCGCACGCTCTAAAATTACATAAGAAGCATAATCCAAAAACCAGTCTTTGTACATACCGGTAACTTTGGTAATGGTATCATTTGCATCTTCTTCTTCATTATCGTAAAAATGCTCTCCTTCAAAATGTTTAGCCTCTACGTCAATAATTTCACCAGCCTCTTCTCCATCTTGATTTTCATCAATAGGATTCTCTTCCGAATTATTTTCTTCGTTGTTTGGAATGATGTTATCGTCTTCTTCGTCTTTCATTTATGCTGAATTTATTTCAGTTTTCTCTTTTATAAAAAGTTTTACCAACTCCTTCAATATGCTCTATTAAACTTTGAGATTTTAAATCCTTATAAATGGATATATCAAATTTATAAGGAATAAAAAAAGTCTCTTTCTTCTTTAAGTTGCTTAGCATTTTTTAATTGCTTAAACGCATTTACAAAATGTTCAAACCTCTTCTGTTTCCAACGAATATCCTGATTCTCCATACTTAATTATTTTTAAAATTAAGCCTCTTCAATAGTATCTAATTCCACCTTCAAATTCTTGATGATAAACTCCTGTCGGTCCGGTGTATTTTTACCCATATAAAAAGATAACAATTGCTCTACCGAAGTATGTCTATCCATCATCACCGGATCCAATCGGATGTCTTCCCCAATGAAATGCTGAAACTCATTCGGAGAAATCTCTCCCAAACCTTTAAATCGGGTAATTTCCGGTTTCGGTTTTAATTTTTCTATGGCTGCTACTCTTTCTTCTTCCGAATAACAGTAGATGGTTTCTTTTTTGTTTCGAACCCTAAACAAAGGTGTTTGCAAAATATACAAATGCCCTTCTTTAATCAATTCGGGAAAAAATTGAAGGAAAAAAGTAATCAACAATAATCGAATGTGCATCCCATCGACATCGGCATCAGTAGCGATTACAATGTTGTTGTAACGCAGATTTTCCATATCGTCCTCGATATCTAAAGCCGCTTGTAACAGGTTGAATTCCTCATTTTCATACACAATCTTTTTGCTCATTCCGTAGGAATTCAAAGGCTTACCACGCAAACTAAACACCGCCTGTGTATTCACATCACGGGATTTAGTAATCGATCCCGAAGCCGAATCCCCCTCGGTAATAAATAGCGTACTTTCTAAATAACGCGGATTTTTAATATCGGGTAAATGCACACGACAGTCACGGAGTTTTTTGTTATGCAAACTCGCTTTTTTAGCTCGGTCTTTAGCTAATTTTCGAATGCCCGAAAGTTCTTTACGTTCTCTTTCAGCCTGCAGAATTTTGCGAAGTAACAAATCAGCTGTTTCGGGATTTTTGTGTAAATAATTGTCTAAATTATTTTTGACAAAATCATTCACAAATGTTCGTACCGACGGCATTCCAGGCTCTGATCCTACTTCGGTAGAACCTAATTTGGTTTTGGTTTGCGATTCAAATACCGGCTCCATTACCTTAATACTCACTGCTCCCACAATGGATTTTCGAATATCCGAAGGTTCAAAACCTTTATTGTAAAACTCTCTGACGGTTTTTACAATTGCCTCACGAAAAGCCACTAAGTGTGTTCCTCCCTGAGTGGTGTTTTGTCCGTTTACGAACGAATGGTATTCTTCGCTATATTGCGATTTACTATGCGTCATTGCGATTTCGATATCATCTCCTTTCAAATGGATAATATCGTAAACCTTGTCTTCTTCGGCAATATTTTCGTTTAATAAATCTTTTAATCCGTAGTCAGAAAAGAATTTTTCTCCGTTGTAAATTATCGTTAATCCGGTATTCAGATAACAATAATTTTTGAGCATTTTCACTACATATTCGTTTCGGAATTTGTAGTTTTTAAAGATGGCATCATCCGGTGTAAAAGTAACTTTGGTTCCTTTTCGCTTCGTTGTGTCAATTACATCTTCCTCCAGCACTAAATTTCCGGCTGAAAACTCCGCTGCTTTTTGTTTTTCTTCACGAACCGATTCGACACGAAAAAAAGTAGATAAGGCATTTACCGCCTTGGTACCTACTCCATTTAAACCTACCGATTTCTTAAATGCCAAAGAATCGTATTTTCCTCCGGTATTCATCTTCGAAACTACATCAACCACTTTCCCAAGCGGAATTCCACGTCCGTAATCGCGTACGGAAACGGTTTTGTCTCTGATAGTCACTTCGATAGTTTTCCCTGCCCCCATGACAAACTCATCGATACAGTTATCCAGGACTTCTTTCAATAAAATATAAATACCGTCATCCGGAGACGAACCATCTCCCAATTTCCCGATATACATTCCGGGACGCATACGAATATGCTCTTTCCAATCGAGTGACCGAATATTATCTTCGGTATATTTACTTTGATCTGACATTAAATTTTGTGGATTTTCCGCTAATATAGGGTTTCTCAATAGATTTTGAAAATTCAAACAAAAATAATATTTATCGAAAAATAATCTAACGCAACTCCTAAAGCACTTTGATTTTACAATTAAATCCCTTTCACAATCTCCCTCAACTGATTATCCAATTCCTCATTAGAAATCATTCCTTTTTCTATATCAAAATTCGTATCAAAAAGTGGCAAAGAGAAGGTTTCTTTAATCACTGCACCATAACGGGGAAATGCACTTTTGGCAATTTCTAATACCGACGCACCTCCTCTGCCTCCGGGAGATGTTGCCATCAATAACATGGGTTTTTGCTGGAAAACTTTACCCACAATACGGGAACACCAATCGTACACATTTTTAAAAGCAGCCGAATAATTTCCATTATTTTCCGCCAGAGAAACCACTAAAAAATCAGCCGATTCAATTTTAGCCAAAAAGGCTTTGGCCAATTCATGCTGACCAATTTCAGCTTCAATATCCACACTAAAAAGGGGCATTTGGTAATCATTTAAATCCAAGACTTCGACTTCGGCATTTTCAAAAAGCGAAGCGGCATAAGTGGCTAATTTTTTATTGATAGAATTTTTACTGGGGCTTCCGCCAAAAGCGATGATTTTCATAGTATTTTTTTTCCTGAAAAATACATAAAATTCAGAAACAAAAAAACTGCTGAATGGCTCCAGCAGTTTTATCTATTTTCTTTTTTCGTTTTTTTTTTATTCTAAAAAACTACACATTAAAACGGAAATGCATCACATCTCCATCTTTAACAATATATTCTTTTCCTTCCACACGTAATTTTCCGGCTTCTTTCACTTTGGATTCCGAACCATAATTAGAGAAATCATCATAAGCAATTACTTCGGCACGAATAAACCCTTTTTCAAAATCGGTATGGATTACTCCGGCCGCTTTTGGAGCGGTATCACCTATATTAATCGTCCAGGCACGAACTTCTTTTACACCAGCAGTAAAATAAGTTTGTAAGTTTAATAATTTATAAGCCGCACGAATCAATACTGCCGAACCTGGCTCAGTTAACCCTAAATCTTCTAAGAAAACCTGACGCTCTTCATAACTTTCTAATTCGGTAATATCAGCCTCTGCACCAACAGAAAGTACAATTACTTCGGCATTTTCATCTTTTACCAATTCGCGTACCTGATCTACATATTTGTTTCCGTTTATCGCCGAAGCCTCATCTACATTACAAACATACAAAACCGGTTTCGTAGTAATCAATTGAAAATCTTCCATCAAAGCTTCTTCCTCATTCGACTGAGGAACAACTGTTCTGGCTGATTTTGCCTGTAATAAAGCTTCTTTAATTCGATCCAAAAGTGCTTTTTCGGTCTGCGCTTCTTTATTTCCGGTTTTAGCCGCACGATTTACTTTTTCCAAACGTTTTTCAACCGTTTCCAAGTCTTTCAACTGCAACTCGATATCAATTGTTTCTTTGTCACGAATAGGATTTACATTCCCGTCAACATGCACAATATTGTCGTTATCAAAACAACGCAATACATGAATAATAGCATTACACTCGCGGATATTTCCCAAAAACTGGTTTCCTAAACCTTCTCCTTTACTGGCACCTTTTACCAATCCGGCGATATCTACGATATCAACCGTTGCCATTTGCACACGTTCCGGTTTCACCAATTCTTCCAAACGGGCAATTCTGGGGTCCGGTACATTAACCACACCAATATTAGGTTCGATAGTACAAAAAGGAAAGTTTGCACTTTGCGCCTTAGCATTAGACAAACAATTAAATAAAGTTGATTTCCCAACATTTGGTAATCCTACAATTCCTGCTTTCATGATCGTATTGTTTACAACTAGCGTTTTGCTATGTGTTTAATTTTTATTTTAAAAGTGTGCAAATATACTATATAAAACGCAGAGTTAGCATAATTCTAAAATTTATACAAAGCATTTACTTCACACAAAAAAAGCTTATCTTGCAAATGCTCTTTTTGACTAATAAATCCTTAATTGATTAGGATTAAAATTCTAAAACGCTATGATTAATCTTTATCCTGATGAAATGGCCGAAATTTACGACGCCATGTACCAAAGTTTTATAGATTATGACAAAGAATATGCTTTTTACAACAATCTGCTTCAAAAAAATGAACCAAAATCTATTCTGGAAATAGGAAGCGGAACAGGAAATATTGCCAAACGTTTTATTGAAAACCACCAAAACTACCGCGGACTTGATTTTAGCACAAGCATGATTGCCATTGCGCAAAAAAGAAATCCGGATTGTGAATTCCTCCACGGCGACATGCGCGATTTTAATCTGGAAAAAAAAGCGGATGCTATCATTATTACCAGCCGTTCCACCAGTTATCTGATTACTAACAATGACATTAACGATACTTTTAGCTGTTTATACAACAATCTGAATCCAAACGGCATTATTATTTTTGATTTTATCGATGCTAATCGTTATATCCCTTTTATCAAAGAAAACAAAACGGTCATCCACAGTGCGCAATACAAAGGACATTCCTATTTTCGAAAAAGCGATTGGGAAATCAGTTCCCACGATAATTTTATTCTGGAATGGACGGCAAAATATTATAAAGACGAAATAGACAACACTACTATTATTGCTAATGATTATTCTACGGTACGGGTTTTTACACTAAACGAAATGCAATTGTTTTTATACCTGCACAATTTTGAAATTCAGGAAATCATTGACCGCAAAACATACGCTTTTGACACTTTTGTAATCGTGGCCAAAAAAAAATCCTAAACAAAAAGCTTAGGATTTTTTTAAATTGAAATTAAAAATATAATTCTCTATTCATTATGTAAGAAAGCCTGTCTGTTCAACAAGGTTTCCTCATCCTCAACATGATTTTCATCCGGAACGCAACAATCTACAGGACATACAGCAGCACATTGAGGCTCGTCGTGGAATCCTTTACACTCTGTACATTTTCCCGGAACAATATAATAAATTTCATCAGAAATTGGAGTTTGAGCCTCTTCAGCATCCACTTCAGTTCCGTCAGGAAGAACTACTGTTCCACTTAATTTTGTACCATCTTTGTATCTCCAGTCATCAGCTCCTTCATAGATTGCTGTATTTGGACATTCTGGTTCACATGCACCACAGTTGATACATTCGTCTGTTATGATAATTGCCATTATTACTTAGTTTTATGGTTAAAGTACAAAAGTTTTCAAGTTTTAATAACCTGTAGATTATAACTTTTGTCTTTCGACTATATTATACTTATTTTTGTGCAAAATTACAATCAAAACATTTCATAAGCAAACAATATGACAATAGAAAGCAAAAAAAATATTTTTGTGGAATTAGGAAAATTTCTCAGCCAATTTTCTGAGGCCGAAAATAAACAGAGAGAGGACGTACAGGGCAACACTGTTTTTTTTGATTCTTTTGTAAATTTGATTCAGCTTTCGCAATCCCATAACGGCTGGTACACGCCTGAACAAGTGCATTATGCAGTACAATCCTGGGCAACTGCCTTAACCGAAGAAAACCTCAATCAATGGCTTTCGATGTATTCTTTTGACAAAGTCAAATCAAAAAGAATTGCCTTAATTCTTGCCGGAAATATTCCCCTGGTAGGTTTTCATGATTTTCTTTGTGTGTTAATAACAGGACATGATGTTTTGGTAAAAACATCCTCAAACGACCAACATTTATTACCTTTTTTAGCCAAATACCTTATTCATATTGCTCCCGAATTAGCCGAAAAAATCACTTTTACCGAAGGAAAACTGGAAAATTTTGATGCAGTAATCGCTACCGGAAGCAACAATACCGCCCGTTATTTTGAATATTATTTTAAGGACAAACCTTCTATTATCCGCAAAAACCGCAATTCCGTTGCTGTTTTAAACGGCGAAGAAACCAAAGAACAATTAATCGCTTTGGGAGAAGATATTTTCAGGTATTTTGGATTAGGATGCCGCAATGTTTCCAAACTTTTTGTTCCTAAAGGATATGTTTTTGACTCTTTTTTTGAAGCCATGTTTGAATATCAGGATGTGATACATTATGAAAAATACGCTAATAATTACGATTATAACAAAGCGGTTTTTCTGATGAGTAATTTTCAACTCCTAGACAATGGTTTTTTAACAATCAAAGAAGACAACAGCTACGCATCGCCAATTTCCAGCGTATTTTACGAATATTACGACGCCTTGCCGGAAGTAGAAAAAAAATTACAAAAAGACAGTGACCAAATCCAGTGTATTGTAAGCAATAATTTGATAAAAAACAGCACTACATTCGGACAAAGCCAACAGCCAAAATTATGGGATTATGCCGATAATATCGATACTATATCGTTTTTGTTAATAACATAGAAAAATTTTTAATAATTATTATGAATAATTTAATGCTTATTCGACTCCTATTACCGAAATTTGCATTTTAATTTTTTGGACATAAACTACACCATGAAAAAACACAACTACAGCGCAGGCCCTTGTATTTTACCACAAGAAGTTTTTGAGAAATCAGCACAAGCTATTTTAGACTTCAATAATTCAGGATTATCGATTTTAGAAATTTCGCACCGCAGCAAAGATTTTGTTGCTGTTATGGACGAAGCAAGAGTATTGGCTCTTGAATTGCTTGGATTAGAAGGAAAAGGATATCAGGCTCTTTTTCTTGCCGGTGGAGCTAGTTTAGAATTTTTAATGGTTCCTTACAACTTGATGAAAGAAGGAGGAAAAGCAGCTTATTTAGATTCAGGAACCTGGGCTACTGCAGCTATTAAAGAAGCCAAACTTTTTGGAGAAACTGTTATTGTTGCTTCTTCAAAAGAAGACAACTACACTTATGTTCCAAAAGGATATGAAATTCCTGCTGATGCAGATTATTTCCACTGTACTTCAAACAACACTATTTTTGGTACTCAAATGAAAGAATTCCCTAAAACGAATGTTCCGCTAGTTTGCGACATGAGTTCGGATATTTTTTCCAGAGACTTAGATTTTTCTCAATTTGATATTATTTATGCCGGTGCTCAAAAAAATATGGGCCCTGCAGGAACAACTTTAGTGGTTATCAAAGAAGAAATCATTGGTAAAAACGGTCGCAACATTCCTAGTATGTTGGATTATGCCAAACACGTTAAAGCAGAAAGTATGTTCAACACCCCTCCTGTTTTCCCTGTGTACGCATCTCTATTGACATTGAGATGGATCAAGGAAAAAGGCGGTATCGCAGCGGTTGAAAAACTTAACAATGCTAAAGCTGAATTGCTTTATAACGAAATTGACAGAAACCCATTATTCAAAGGAGCTGCTGTTGCAGCAGACCGTTCTAACATGAATGTAACTTTCTTGTTAACAAATCCGGAACACACTGAAACATTTGACAAAATGTGGAAAGAAGCCGGAATCTCTGGTCTTCCTGGTCACCGTTCAGTAGGTGGTTACAGAGCGTCTATTTACAATGCTATGCCAATTGAAAGCGTACAAGTATTGGTAGATGTAATGCAGGCTTTAGAGAAAGCAGTTTAAATAAATTAAAAGATTCAATGATCGAAAGATTAAAGAATCTATATTTATTTAAATAAAATCTATTGATTGAATTTTTCAATCTTTAAATTGAAATTGCTAGCAGAGGCTCTAGCCCCGATAGAAGCGGAAATCCTTGTGGCGGCAGGCATCTACGCCGACACAAGATTGAAACGGATAGCGGGAAACAGCTTCTAAAACATTCAATTAATTTGGGGGTTAAACCTCGTAATGTAATAACAAAACATGAAAGTATTAGCAAACGACGGGATTTCAAAAAGTGGAATCTTAGCTTTAGAAAAAGGTGGTTTTGAAGTAATCACTACAAAAGTTGCTCAGGAACAAGTAGCCAACTACATCAACGAAAACAACGTAAGCGTGATTTTAGTTCGTAGTGCTACTAAAGTTCGTAAGGACATTATTGATGCTTGTCCGGGCATTAAAATCATTGGTCGTGGTGGTGTAGGTATGGATAATATTGATGTGGAATACGCTAAAAGCAAAGGAATCCACGTAATCAATACTCCTGCATCTTCATCAGAATCGGTTGCTGAATTAGTTTTCGGTCATTTGTTAACAGGAGTTCGTTTCTTACACGACTCTAACAGAAACATGCCATTAGAAGGTGATACTAAATTCAACGAATTGAAAAAAGCCTATGCTAACGGAGTTGAATTAAGAGGCAAAACTTTAGGTATCGTAGGTATTGGCCGTATTGGTCAGGCTACTGCTAAAATGGCTCTTGGATTAGGAATGAAAGTTATCGCTGCTGATAGTTTCATCCCGCAAGTTGATGTAAAAGTAGAGTTCTTTGACGGACAATCTGTTACAACAACAATCAAAACACAATCATTAGAATCTGTTTTTGCTGAATCTGATTTCATTACATTACACGTACCTGCTCAAAACGGATACATTGTAACTGAAAAAGAATTCGCTACCATGAAAAACGGTGTAGGAATTGTAAACTGTGCCCGTGGTGGAGTTATCAACGAAGTTGATTTAGTAAAAGCTTTAGACAGCGGAAAAGTTGCTTTTGCAGGTTTAGACGTTTTCGAAAACGAACCAACTCCGGCTACACAACTTTTAATGCACCCAAAAATCTCTTTGACTCCACACATTGGAGCTGCAACTGGAGAGGCTCAGGACAGAATTGGAACTGAACTTGCTTCACAAATCATTAGTTTATTGAGCTAATAATTTAAGGCTTTTATAACACAAAAGGACTCATTACAAATTGCTAATGAGTCCTTTTTTTATTAAATTTGATAAGTAACCTTATAAAAGCGAATCTCATGTTAGATCAATTAGCACAATTAGTACAGGAATTTGGTGAAGATGCAGTTATAAAAAACGAAGCAATCCCGCACGAACAAAACCAAGCCGTTTTGCAGGAAACCAGCAACTCTATTTTTTCCAGCTTACAAAAAATAGCCAGTCAGGCTGATTTATCGCAAATTGCAGGACTCCTACAAGGCCAGGATATTGACAAAAACAATCCGGCCGTACAACAAATTACAAAAGACGTTTCAAATTCATTAACAGAAAAATTAGGAATCAGCTCCGCCACAGCAACTTCGTCAGTGACAGCCATGATTCCAAAAGTACTAAGTTCCTTAATTCAAAAAGCTAACGACCCAAAAGATACCAGCATCAATCTTTCCGGCTTACTGGACTCCTTAACCGGCGGAAACAGCCCGGAACACGCCAGCATCATGGAAGCCATCGGAGAATACGGAATTCATTTTGGTTTAGACCAAAACTCGGATGGAAAAGTAGATTTAGACGACGCTATCGAACTCACTAAAAAAGGAGGCTTAGGCGGAATGCTGGGCAAACTTTTCGGAAAATAATTTTTAAACTCGTTTTTTCAAAAGCCATTTACCACAGGGACAAATGGCTTTTTTGTACCTAAACGACAGAATTCAGTAATTAAATTCGTAAATTTAATAGTGCAAAACCAATTCGCTGAGCGTCATGAAAACAAAACTTTCCCTATTAATTCTAATTTTTGGACTGATTATTATAAGTTGTGCGACAAACAAACCCAAAGTAACAAAAAATGATTATCAGGAACGTCAAAGTTCTGACACCGTAAAAATTGCCAACAAAGATTTAGAATACGAAGTCATCATTATCGATCCCGGATTTAATTTTTGGTTAAATTCGATGGCTTATCCGCGCGGTTTTTACACACAAACTTATTTAGAAAACAAAAACAGAATTTATATTAACGAATGGAACAATCGTTTTTTGCAACCACAACGCTATAGTCGGGATTTGTATGAAATGAGTATTGATTACGATTCAAATATCAATTATGGCTACGAAGTCAACTACCTTATCTATAATTATATGATTTATTTTCAAAATAATTACCACCAAAAACTTTATGGCCGCGTTCCTTTAAGATAATCTTTAGTACATTTGTAATCATTATAAATAAAGATGAAAGGATTAAAAGAACGTTGGAAAGTAGAGTCTAATTTTCAACTCACCATAATTTTTATCGTTTTTGCCATAACAGGATCAGCTTCGGCATGGATTTCTAAGCCTGTTTGTATCTGGTTAGGAATTTTAAAAGAAGATTTTGGTTTCTGGCACACGCCTGTTCGCCTGCTAATTGTGTTGCCTTTATACCAAATTTTGCTGGTAATTATCGGTTTTTTATTTGGCCAGTTCAAATTTTTCTGGGCATTTGAAAAAAAAATGCTTCGCAAAATGGGTTTGGGATTTTTATTTAAAAACAACACTGATTAATCTTTCTTTTTAAACTTATAATAATAAATCCAGCTCAAAGTAAAAGTGGGGATAAAATCAATATAAGGCAAAAATTCTTCTACAAAAGAGATAATTCCTCCTATTCTTCCAAGCTTTCCTTTATACATTCGGGTCATTAAAAATCCGGAAAGCGGCGCCCAAACTACATCTGAAAATTCCCCGACAAAAGGAATACTAAAAGACAGCATTCCGATAGCATCAAAAAGAATTCCTAAAAAAAGTTTTTTATAAGCCGTTTCCAAGATTAGTTTTCTTTTAATTTATCTTTAAAATAAGTTCTTACCTTATCAATTTTTGGCGCAATCACAAAAGCGCAATAACCCTGTGATTTATTTTGATTGTAATAATTTTGATGATAATCCTCAGCCTCATAAAAAATAGTAGTCGGTGAAACTTTAGTCACAATTGGTTTCTCAAAAACAGCTTCTTCCTCTAGAAATTGAATAAAATCTTCGGCTATTACTTTTTGTTCCTCATTATGATAAAAAATCTCGCTTCGGTATTGTGTCCCTACATCATTCCCCTGACGGTTTAAAGTTGTTGGGTCGTGTGTTGCAAAAAACAATTCCAATATTTCGCCAAAAGAAATCTCCTCCGGATTAAAATAAACCTGAATTGCCTCGGCATGACCGGTATCGCCCTGACAAATTTCCTTATATGTAGGATTTTCTGTTTTTCCGCCTATATAACCCGAAACCACTTTTTCAACAGCTTTTAACTCTAAAAAAACAGCTTCCATACACCAAAAACAACCTCCTGCTAAGGTTGTCACCTCTGTTATCATTTCTTTTTTCATAAGCTTCTTTTTAAAAAAATGTTTTCTTTTTTATTAACTCAAATTTATGCTTTTTAAACCAAAAATATAGTCTGCTTCATTTTATAATCCTTAAAATCTTTGTTTCTTTGTAAAAACTGCCAATTGATGATACAAGCTAAAAACTTACATAAATATTACGACCAGCTTCACGTACTGAAAGGTGTTGATTTACATATTCAAAAAGGAGAAATTGTTTCTATTGTAGGTGCTTCGGGAGCAGGAAAAACAACGCTTTTACAAATTCTTGGTACTTTAGACAAGCCTAATCAGGAAAACGAAATTGAACTTCGTATCAACAATGAAAATATTTTATCGATGAATGATAAAAATTTATCCAAATTCAGAAATTTGAATTTGGGATTTATTTTTCAATTTCATCAATTATTACCGGAGTTTACCGCTTTGGAAAATGTATGTATTCCGGCATTTATTGCCAAAAAAAACAAAAAAGAAACCGAAGAAGAAGCCATCAAACTACTGACTTATTTGGGACTTTCGCATCGTATTCACCACAAACCCAGTGAACTTTCCGGCGGAGAACAACAACGTGTGGCTGTTGCCAGAGCTTTAATTAACAAACCCGCAATTATTTTTGCCGATGAACCTTCCGGAAATTTGGATACACATTCGGCAGAAAATTTACACCAATTGTTTTTTAAGCTAAGAGACGAATTTGGACAAACCTTTGTTATTGTGACACACAACGAAGAATTAGCCAATATGGCCGACCGAAAACTGGTTATGGTTGACGGCTTAATTAGCGACCATTAATATACAATTCCGGAATATGAATTTCTCCGAACTCAAAGATTTTCTGGACGAAAAAGTACTGCAATACAACACGCTGGATTTTATAGAAAGTGATCCGGTTCAAATTCCGCATTTATTTACCCAAAAAGAAGATATTGAAATTGCCGGTTTTCTAAGTGCCACCATTGCCTGGGGAAACCGAAAAATGATTATAAAAAACAGTCACCGGATGATGGATTTGATAGGAAATTCTCCTTATGATTTTGTCATGTCCCATTCTGAAAGTAATTTAGACCAATTAGGATCATTTGTACACCGCACTTTCAACGGTCAGGATTTTATTGGATTCATCCAATCACTTCAAAATATTTATAAAAATCATGACGGACTGGAAGCTGTTTTTGCTAAAAATCAGGAAGAAATTTCTATGCAAAAAAGCATCTCGGAATTCAAGAAAATATTTTTTGAAATCCCGCATCTTTCCCGAACTCAAAAACACATTTCGAATCCGTTGAACAATTCGGCCGCTAAAAGAATCAACATGTATTTGCGTTGGATGTGTCGTCAGGACAACAACGGAGTGGATTTAGGAATTTGGAAATCTATCGCTCCGTCGAAACTTTCCTGTCCACTGGATGTACATTCCGGAAATGTTGCCCGAAAATTAGGTTTGTTACTTCGTAAACAAAATGATGGAAAAGCACTTTTAGAATTAGATACTAAACTTAGGGAATTAGACTCAAATGATCCTGTCAAATACGATTTTGCTCTTTTTGGTCTTGGTGTTTTTGAAGGTTTTTAAACCAATTTACTATGCATCATCGTTAGTCTCAATTTAAAGTAAATTAAAAGTATAGCACCAGCCAATAAGTTTTTTTGTCAATTTAGTACTGTTTTAGCATCAAATTGTAATTTGACCCCGCTTTAAAAGTAATTTTTACCCCTAATTTGTTTTCTATATTTCTAATTTTATAACCCGAACTAAAATAAAATATTTGAAAAGCATGTTATAAAATGTAAACGTTTACAATTAAAAGTAATTCATTTTAACCTAAAAATATCTACTATGAAATAAAATATTTTAAATAAATATGTCCATTAATAACCTTAAAAAAACCTACTTAAATGCTAAAAAATTACATGAAACCATCATTAGTAATGGCAATAGCATGCCTTACTATGAAAACCACCGCAATTTTTGCTCAGAATCCAGTAGTAAAAATTGATTTTGATCAATCAGGAAGAAGCACTGCCGAAGTGAGTGAATCCGGGTATACCCCTTGGGTAATTACCACTAATACAGCCAGCAAAACAGTAAACGGCGTCACATTTACATTAACCAAAGTTGGAGACAAAGGAGACATTTTAGGTACCAATTGGTACAAAGCCGGAATTCAGGCTCCTAGTTACGCCAGATTAGTCTGTGATGGAGTCACTGTGAAAAACGGTACTGCAAACGAAGGTGGTCAGATAGAACTTAAAATAAGCGGATTAGAAACCGGAGAACATACTTTAATGGCGTTTTTAAATGCTGTAGACAGCCCCGTTTATACTTTTAGTCCAATTGATATCTCTATCAATGAAAATTTAGTAATCGATAATTTGATTCCTACTGTAAGAGCTCTGACTCCTGCAACTGCAAAATCAGCTTATTTAAAATTTCAGGCTACGACAGGAACCGATGTGATTATTCGTTTTGCGGCCGAAAGATCAGGAAATGAAACCTATAAAAATGTGATGTTGAATGGAATTGAATTAAATACACCTAACATTTTCAATCAGGCAACTAACCCGAAACCCAACGATAATGATGAGCACGTAGAATTAAACTCCGGAAGCAGTACCTTAAGCTGGACATCTGCCATTAATGCCGTATCTCACAATATTTATTTCGGCACAGATTTAGCTGCAATTGAAGCCGCAGACATCTCTTCTTCTTTATATAAAGGAAATCAACCCAAAGAAAACACTTCTTTCACTGTAAATGGACTATACACGGGTGGCACCTATTACTGGAGAATTGACGAAGTTTTAGCAAATGGTGAAATTGTAAAAGGCAATATTTGGCGTTTACGTCCTGCTCAGTTAGCTTTTCCGGGAGCAGAAGGTTATGGCCGTTTTGCACGCGGCGGAAGAGGCGGAAAAGTGGTTGCAGTAACCAATTTGAATGATAGCGGTCCGGGAAGTTTACGTGAAGCTGTTACCAATGATATAGGACCAAGAACGATTGTTTTTAATACTTCAGGAATTATCCAATTAAACTCGCGTTTGGTTTTAAGTCAACCTTATGTTACCGTTGCCGGACAAACGGCGCCAGGCAAAGGAATCTGTATTCGCTCCGCTCCTTTTGGAATTACCGGAAATGATGCTATCGTACAAAATGTACGCGTTCGATTAGGCGCAGGTCCTACTTATGACGGAATGGGATTAACCGGTGCGAATCATAGCATCATCGATCACTGTTCCATCAGTTGGACAATAGATGAAGCGTTTAGTTCACGTTCCGGTAAAAATATTACCCTGCAAAGAACCTTAATTTCGGAAGCCTTAAATGCCGCAGGACATCAAAACTATCCGGCAGGAACTGAACACGGTTATGCAGGAACCATAAGCGGAGACATCGGAAGTTTCCACCATAATCTGTTAGCGCACAATTACGGTCGTAACTGGAGTCTTGGAGGTGCATTAGATGGTAATGGCGCTTATGCCGGCAGAATGGACATTACGAATAATGTGGTTTACAATTGGGGCACAAGAACTACTGACGGAGGAACTAAGGAAGTAAATTTTGTTAATAATTACTATAAACCCGGAGCTGGTTCGAAAATATTTGTTGCTTTCAACCAACAAAATGAAAATGTGGGTACCGGAATGCAAAGATGTTATTTTAACGGAAATGTGATGCCGGGATATTTTGACGAAAGCAATCAGGCTGCCGGACGAAAAGTTTCTTTTTCAAATGGAGCTACTTATCAATATGACAACTTTGTTGACACTCCTTTTTTTCCATCTTATGTAACCACACAAACAGCCGGTGAAGCATATAAAATTGTACTTTCTGATGTGGGATGCGTACAACCGGAATTTGACGAACATGACGAAAGAATTATTACTGAAACACTAAACGGAACTTATACCTATACCGGAAGTGTAACCGGTAAACCTGGATTTCCGGATAATGAATCAGACGTTGGCGGATATGAAAACTATCCTGAAGTTAACAGAGATATTGATTGGGATACTGATCAGGATGGATTACCAAACTGGTGGGAGGCTATCAAAGGAACAAATCTAAATTCTGCAATTGGAGATTTTTCAGATACTAATGCTGATGAAGATTTAGACGGTTACACTAATCTGGATGAGTATCTACAATGGATGTCACTACCTCATTACGAATCTCCAAAAGGACACAAAGTAAGTATTGATATCAAAAAACTTTCGAGAGGATTTACCGATGGAGTTAGTTACTCCTTATCTAATATTGAAAAAGGAAATGCTACTTTAGTTTCTAACATAGTAGAATACAGACCAACAGCCAGCGGATTAGGATCATTTGATTTTACCGTTAGTGACAATACCGGTGCAACAATGACCCGCAGGGTAAATATAGTTAACGAATATTCTTTGTCAGCAACAAAAAAGAATCCAGAAATCTCTACTCAAGTTAATGCTTGGCCTATTCCAAATAATGGTTCATTTTCTATACTAATGACCAATGACAGTGATGAAACTGATACTAATTCTAATGCAGAATACAAAATCTATGATATTTTTGGAAAAGAAGTCAAAAAAGGAATTCTTAAAGAAGGTCGTCAGGAAAACGTCAGTTTACAGTTAAAAGGAGTTTTCATACTAAATGTTTTAAATCTTTCAACAAAAAAAATAATACATTCACAAAAAATCATCATCCAATAAGTTTTAATTAATTTTTAAACCAATGGCAACTTTTCAAGTTGCCATTTTTTTTATACTATAATTCCAATCTGAATCCTTCAAATAATTTTCGAATTAAACATCAAACTTCGTCAAATTAGATGCGCTGTATCCAGTTAAATAAAATTTTACCTTTTTAGACTTAGCCTCTTTGAAAGATTTTAAATATTCCTCAAAAAAAACAATTATTCCTAAATATAAAATTGTAAGTTTTTTATATTTATTTTATACAGAAACTGTATT
The DNA here is from genome assembly GCF_000425425.1 of Flavobacterium daejeonense DSM 17708. Lineage (GTDB taxonomy): Bacteria > Bacteroidota > Bacteroidia > Flavobacteriales > Flavobacteriaceae > Flavobacterium > Flavobacterium daejeonense. Next base: position 6,047 of record NZ_AUDK01000031.1, on the reverse strand, counting down.
TTATCGATATTTTTACACACTTTATCGATATTTCTACATTTTTATTTATTACTTTTATCATGTAATTAAACCCCAATTATAAACTACTAACCTAGGAAAAATATGGATCTAACCTACTCTTTGACTCATATCATTTTACCCTTTTTAGGACTTGCATTTCTGGTTTTGATTGTAATATTAATTTTAAACAGATTACTTTTTAATTTACGTCAGCCAAAAATCAATTTAGTAAAAGCCAAAATTGATGATTTTTTAACCACTTTAGTATTTTCGGCTTACGAAGCAAACGAACTAAAGTCAAAAATTAATGATTTCAAAAAAGAAATTCCATTTAAAAAGAAGTGGTGCAAAAAAATAGTTTTAAATAAAATTATCTTTTTGAAACGAAATTTAAAAGGTGATATCATCAAAACATCTCACTTAATCTACGAACAGTTTGATTTGTTTAACTACAGTATTTCTCTTTTAAAGAGTAAAAAGAAGTATTTAAATTGTCTTGGCATGTATCATCTAAAAGCCCTGGAATACCGCAAAGGAAAAGATTATGTAACCCCATTTTTAAATCATAAAAACAGGATTCTAAACTCAAGCGCTTATCTTACTGTAATTTCACTGGAACCTGAAAATTTAGGCCTTTTATATAATTACCAAAAACCAATATTTTTAGCCGGTGAAATAAACATCATGAATATCATTCATCAAAAAAAGCCGCCAATACCCGGTAACCTAAAAGATTGGATACATTCAACAAATCCGTCAATTGTACGATTAGGGATTAAGCTCATGGCTTTTTACAATTATACAAATGAAAATCAATCGATTATCACACATTTAAAATCGGATGATGAAAAAATACGCTTGGCTGTTATTACGGCCATTAGACAGCTCTTTATATTTGATACTGAGAAACAACTAATTGAGTTATTTGACACCGAAAGCAAGAACAACCAGCTCGAAATACTCAAAACTTTAGCTGTAATTGGAAGTAAAGACACCGAAGAGTTTATTTATAACTTATTAAAAAAACCGATAGATTCTGACATTAAACTAAAAGCGGTAAAAAGTCTTTCCAAAATGAATTCAAACTTTATTGAAAACTTTATAGGCAATCATGAGATTAGTAAAATGATTCAACATGTAAAAATACCTTCTATATGATACTCAAAAATTTTATCGAATATTATGAAATATTTGTAGCTGTTTTTTCCTCTGCTTATATCCTTTTTTACATGTTATTAGCGGTATTATCTTACTATGCTATTAAAAAACACCTTAATGCAAAATATTTTATTCATGATGATGTATTATTAAAATCAAACTACATCCCGGGAGTTTCTGTAATTGCTCCGGCCTTTAATGAAGGAGCTAATGTAGTTTACAATGTAAAATCTTTGCTTTCTCTAAATTACCCTAAATATGAAGTAGTACTGGTAAATGATGGTAGTACGGATGATACCTTAGAAAAACTTATAAAAGAATTTGAATTAGTCAAAATAGATTTCTTTTATCAGGAAAAAATCCCAACAAAAACGGTGAGAGGTCATTACAAATCGACAAACCCGGTTTATTCTAAACTTTTAGTTGTGGATAAAGAAAATGGAAAAAGTAAAGCCGATGCTTCTAATGCTGGTATTAATTCGTCAAAACATCCTTTATTTCTTTGTACTGATGTTGATTGTATTTTGAAAAATGATACTATCATAAAATTAGCTAAACCATTTATTGAAAGTAAAAAAAGAGTAATTGCAACAGGTGCAGGAATTCGAATTTCAAATTCTTGTGAAGTAAAAGAGGGATTTTTAGTCAAAATAAGATTTCCTAAAGGCTGGTATCCAAGATTTCAGGAATTGGAATATGTACGGGCATTTCTATTTGGAAGAATGGCCTGGAGTCAATTAAACAGCTTACTTTTAGTTTCCGGAGGACTGGGAATGTTTGACAAAGAAATAGCCGTTAAAGCCGGAGGGTACTGGCACAAATCTTTAGGAGAAGATATGGAACTTATTACCCGAATGCGAAAATATATGTATGATAATAAACTAGATTTTTCAGTAAAATACATTCCTGAATCCTTATGCTGGACAGAAGTTCCGGGAAATCGAGAAATCTTAATTCGTCAACGTGTACGTTGGGCAAGAGGTTTAATCCAAACACTTAATTTACATAAAGATATGTTCTTTAATCCGAAATATGGAAGAACCGGATTTTTAATTTTCCCTTATTTCTTTGCATTCGAATTCTTAGTACCCATTTTAGAAGCAATTGGATTTATTACATTAATCATCTCCTTTTTCTATTTGAACATAAATTACGAGAGTTTTTTATACCTGACCATTGCAGTGTATCTATTCTATTTAAATCTCACAATAATATCTATTTTATTAGACGAAATACTTTACAAACACTACTCTAGCGTAAAAGAAATACTTATTCTTATTATGACTGCGATTATTGAACCTATTTTTTATCACCCTATAAATGTTTATGCCTCTTTAAAAGGTTATTATCATTTTTTCAGACAAAAAGAACAGGCCTGGGGAAACATGCAAAGACAAGGTTTTAACACTCAAAATGACAATTAACACTATGATAACTAATAATAATAAAATACTAACAATATTAACTTATCTAATCCTTTTAGTAAATTATAGTCTTTTTGCTCAACAAATTGATACTGATAATTTATTAAAAGAAGCTCTTCACGAAGCTAATGTTGAACAAAATTATCCATCGGCATTAAAAAAGTCGCAATTAGGAATTAAACTTGCTCCTGATTATCTGGATTTTTATCTATTGTCCGGAAGAATTTATCAAATAACTCAAAAAAAAGATAGTGCCCGTTACTATTTCAATTATGTTATTGACAGAAATCCAAAGTATGAAGAAGCTTTTTTGTATTTAACCAATTTGAATTTAGAAGAAAAAAAATACAATGAAGCCGAGATAACAATAAACAAAGCACTCCAAAACCATCCTGAAAACAAAAATTTCCGATATAAAAAACTTCTCGTTTATCAATTAGAAAATAATGAACAAAAAGAATACGACTATGTAAAAACATTGGAATTACAATATCCAAATGATGCCGAATTAAAGCAACGTATTTTCATTTTAGAAACCAAAAACAATTCAGAAAGAATAGGAATTAATTATAGTTATACTGCTTTTGACAGGAAAAATTACGGTCCTTGGCATTTAGGAAGTTTGCAATACATCAAACAACGCAACTGGGGTTCATTAATTGGTCGGGTAAGTTACGCTAACAGATTCGCTTCCGGCGAAAGTATTATTGACGGTGTTCAATATGAAGCTGAATCCTACCTTTTTACAGGTAAAAAAAGTTATTCCTATCTTAATGCAGCGTATAGTGAAAAAACTGTTTTTCCAAAATTAAAATTAGGATACTCTTATTTTCAAAATTTTTCAAATGGATGGGAAGCTGATTTAGGAATCCGATATGTAAAAACACTTGATGCCGATTTTACTACTGCTGTTGTGGGTGTTGGAAAATACATTGGCTCATACTGGATTAACCTAAAATCTTATATTCAAAGCAACAACAATTCTATTTATCCGGCATTTACACTAACTAGCCGATATTATTTTGATACGCAGTTTGATTACCTAAGCTTAATTGCCGGTTATGGCTCTTCTCCTGATGAGAGATCTACTTTGGGACAATATGAAAATAGAGTTTCATTAAATTCTTATCGAATTGGAGGCGGATATTTTAAATTAATCAATAAACATTACCTAACAGGTTTACAATTAACAGTCAATAATCAGGAGTACGCACCAGATTTAAAACAAAATGAAATTGAAATAGCATTAATGTTTCAATACAAACTATAAAAAAAGAATACAAAACTTACATAACACCAATAAATAATGCATTTCATCGATATTTTTTGCTCTTTATCGATAAATTAATTTTTTAAAGTTATATTTGTTTGTAATCTTTAATAGAAAAAGATTTTATAAAAAAAGTTTCTAAACACAAAATATCACATAAAAATGGAAAATAGCGCAAAGAAAATTTTAGTTATTGAAGACGATATTTTAATGGTGAAAATTTTAGAATTCGTGCTTCGAAAAGAAGGATACGAAACAGTAATTGCTAAAGATGGTATTGAAGGTCTCGAAAAATTAAAAACCATCAATCCTGCGATGATTATTACTGACATTATACTCCCTTTCAAATCCGGATTAGAAATAATAAGTTTTGCAAAAGAAAATCACGCAGATATTCCAGTTATTGTTGTATCAGCAATGGGAGAAGAAGAAGGAACCGTAATGGAAGCCTTTAACTTAGGTGCAGATGATTTTGTACCAAAACCATTTAACCCAAATGAATTAAAACTCAGAGTAAAAAGATTGTTTGCTAAGAACCAATTTTTTGAAAATTCTATCAAAAATGCCATAAGCGCATAAATATAACGAGCTTAAAAATAAAACAAGCAGGACATCTTCTTAATTAGATTCCTGCTTGTTTTTTTTAAGACAAAACCAATAAAAAACAGATTCCTCTTACCTATTCTCTCATTAGCCTCAAAAAGACTATCTTTGCACAAAATTTACGTTTTATGGCTACTTTCGAGCAATTCAATCTTCCTAAATCATTACAAAAAGCTGTTGATGAAATAGGACTTACTACTCCTACTCCAATTCAGGAGAAATCTTTCTCTGTAATTATGTCCGGAAGAGATATGATGGGAATTGCACAAACCGGAACAGGGAAAACCTTTGCTTATTTGTTGCCCATTTTAAAACAATATAAATTTAGTCCTACACATACACCTAAAATTGTCATTTTGGTTCCAACACGCGAACTGGTGGTACAGGTAGTGGAAGAGATCGAAAAACTAACCCAATACATGTCCATCCGAACCATCGGAATTTTTGGTGGAGTGAACATCAACACCCAAAAAAAGAACGTTTATGAAGGTTCCGACATTCTTGTGGGAACTCCCGGAAGAACTATGGATTTGGCTTTGGACAATGTCGTCCGTTTTGACGAAATGCAAAAATTAGTCATTGACGAATTTGACGAAATGCTAAATTTAGGTTTCCGTACCCAGCTGACTTCTTTATTTGCGATGATGCCAAGAAAGCGTCAAAACATCTTATTTTCAGCAACGATGACTGATGAAGTAGATGCTATTTTGAACGATTATTTCGATTATCCGGAAGAAGTAACGCTGGCCGCTTCAGGAACTCCATTGGAAAAAATCAAACAGATTACCTATAACGTTCCGAATTTCAATACCAAAATCAATTTGTTAAAACATTTATTAGCTACAAATGAAGACATGAGTCGTGTGCTGATTTTTGTCAATAACAAAAAGATTTCCGATATGCTTCACGAACGCATCGAGGAAGATTTTGAAGGACAATTTGGTTTGATCCATTCCAATAAATCACAAAATTACCGTTTGAACACCATGGCTTCTTTTCAGGAGGGCAGTTTACGCGGATTGATTACTACCGATATTATGGCGAGAGGTTTGGATATTTCTGATATTACTCACGTTATCAATTTTGAAATGCCTGAATTTGCCGAATTGTACATGCACCGTATTGGTCGTACCGGTCGTGCTGATGCAACAGGAACCGCAATTAGTTTTGTAACACCTCGCGAAGAAGAAGCCAAAGTAGAAGCCGAAGTCCTGATGGATATGGAATTAGAAATTGAGGATTTCCCTGAAGATGTTGCCATTTCTGACAAACTAATTGGTCCTGAAAAAGAAAGACAGCCTGTTAAGTTTTTAATGAAAAAACCTAAGATAGAAGGCGGAGCGGCTTTTCATGATAAAGCCAAAAAGAATACAAAAGTCAATCTTGGCGGCCCTTCTAAAACCAAGAAAAAAACACATGGCTCTGTCAATAGAAATATGTTGAAAAACCAAGCTGCTAAAAAGAAGAAAAAGAAATAATTAAAAAGCCTAAAGATGAAATAGACTGCACCCAAAAGTTTAGACAAATTTATATTAATTTTGATAATAATGAGTTCGATATTTTATCGGACTCATTTTGTTTAAATTTGATTT
>NZ_AUDK01000030.1 GCF_000425425.1 Flavobacterium daejeonense DSM 17708 | reverse complement strand
GTCGCTTTAAACAGCAATTATACCTTGACTTATGTTGGAGCTGATTTGACTATTGGCAAACGTTCCGTAGAAATCACAGCAGATGCTAAGTCCAAAACTTACGGAGATGCTGACCCTGCGTTGACTTATCAAATTACTTCAGGAAGTTTAGCTTTTAGTGATGTTTTCAGCGGCTCTTTGAGCAGAGATGCAGGAGAGAGTGTTGGTGATTATGCCATCACACAGGGAAGTGTCGCTTTAAACAGCAATTATACCTTGACTTATGTTGGAGCTGATTTGACTATTGGCAAACGGGCAATTACTATCACGGCTGATGCTAATCAATTTAAGTGTTATGGATTTGATGATCCAGTGTTAACAGCTCATATAACATTGGGGGATATTCAAGGAAATGATTCAGCATCAGGTAGTTTAGAGAGAGAGGCAGGAGAAGATGGAGGCAATTACACTATTAATAAAGGAAGTTATACTTATGGTCCAAATTATGAGGAGACTTATGTAAGTGCTTATTTTACAATAAATTCTCAAATAACAGCATCCTTTACCAGAACCAATCCAAATCATTATTTTGGTATGTCGGGTAATCAAACCTCGGTTATAACTGTTACTCCTTCGGGTGGAACTGCTCCTTATACCATTTCGATAAGTATGGATCGCACTTTGATTAGTAACTATATGACTAATGATGGGGATGAATCGTGGATTCCAGATACAAGTTTGGGAATTGTTAGCAATGTTAATACAGTTTTACCTAATTCAGGAACCTTAGGAACTACTATGTATCCAAGTACAACTGCTACAAATGTGAGTAGTTCATATTCAATAACAGTTGGCCTTTTAGCGGATGCAGGATTCACGGCTACAATTACCGATTCAAAAGGATGTACCATTGCTACTGAAAAAATATTTATTCACGGGGAAGATGTACGTTGTTTTGCAGGGAAAAGTGGAAATGCAAAAATCAAACTTTGTCATAAAACCGGAAATGCCAAAAATCCATGTCAGGAATTATGTGTAGATGAATCGGCGGTTGCGGCTCATTTAGCTCATGGTGATTTCTTAGGAAGTTGTACGGTAGATTGTGTAGCGCCAAAAACTTTAACAAAATCTTCGTCGATGGCTAAGGAAGAAGTTTTCGAAGTGGAAGTGGAAAGCTTCAATATTATAGCTTATCCAAATCCTTCGAGTGATATATTTAATTTAAAAATATTGGGAGAAAGTCAGGATAAAGTAGAAGTCTTGATTTATGATATGTCTGCCAGATTAATAAAAAGATTTGAAAAAGCTAATGCGTCAACTATTACATTTGGAGAAAATTTGCCTGCCGGAGAATATTTAGTTTTAGTTCGTCAGGGTGATAAACAAAAATCAGTTAATGTAATAAAAAAATAAGTTTAAAGATACTCAGTTCATTTTGGACTGAATATCTTTAATTTTTGTGTAAATTAACAAAGGCAGGTTTTCATCAAAACCTGCCTTTTGTTTTTATCAATAAATGATAAATTAATCAAACAAATCAGAAGACAAATAACGGTCACCGCGATCACAAATAACCGCAACAATAACTCCTGATTCTAATTCTTCGGCAATTTTTACGGCTACCGCAACAGCACCACCGCTGCTCATTCCGGCAAAAACACCTTCTTCCAGAGCCAGTCTTTTAGTCATTTCACGGGCTTCTTTTTCACTTACATCTACCGTTCGGTCTACCTTTGAAGGATCAAATATTTTAGGTAAATATTCCACAGGCCATTTTCTGATTCCCGGGATTTGTGAACCTTCTGATGGTTGGGCACCAATGATTTGAATATTCGGATTTTGTTCTTTTAAAAAAGTGGAAGTCCCAATGATTGTACCCGTAGTTCCCATAGCCGAAACAAAATGGGTAACTGTTCCCTGAGTATCTCTCCAAATTTCAGGACCTGTAGTGTTGTAATGCGCTTTCCAGTTGTCGTTGTTGGCAAATTGATTCAGCATCAAATAACCGCCTTCGACAACCTTTTTATCGGCATAATCTCTGGAACCGATGATTCCTTCGGCAGCAGGAGTCAGGATTACGGTTGCACCATAAGCACGCATAGTTTGGGTACGTTCTTTTGTGGAGTCTTCCGGTAGAATTAATTCAATTTCGATACCTAATAATTGCGCAATCATCGCCAGGGCAATTCCGGTATTTCCGCTGGTGGCTTCAATTAGTTTATCGCCTTTTTTGATTTCGCCGCGATCCATTGCGCCTTTAATCATGTAATAGGCGGCTCTGTCTTTGACACTTCCGCCCGGATTATTGCCTTCGAGTTTTAATAATAATTTTACGCTTTTGTTTTTAACCAAATTAGTAGTTTCAACCAAAGGCGTATTACCAATCAGGTCTAATATTTTTTGTGGATCCATTTATTTGAGTTCTTTTATTTTTACTTCTGTAGTGGTAGTGTTGGTTACAATGGAACGTTCCGGTGTCGATTTAGTAATCCAGGCATTACCACCAATAATACTGTTTTTGCCAATAACGGTTTCGCCTCCCAGGATGGTAGCATTGGCATAAATACATACATTTTTTTCAACAGTAGGATGTCTTTTGGCGTTTTTCATTTCTTTGCTTACGCTCAAAGCACCGAGAGTAACTCCCTGATAAATTTTAACATGTTTTTCAATCACTGCTGTTTCACCAATTACAATTCCGGTAGCGTGGTCAATGAAAAATGGCGAATCAATTTGCGCACCGGCATGAATATCAGTACCGGTAATTCGATGGGCATATTCGCTCATTAACCTTGAGAAAAGCAATAAATCCTGAACGTATAATTCGTGACTGATTCGGTAAATGGCAATGGCATAAAAGCCAGGATAAGCCAGGTAAACCTCTTCGACATTGTTGGACGCGGGATCATTTTCTAAAATATATTCGGCATCCTGATTGAGTTTTTTCAACACCGAGGGCAATTTGGCTACAAATTGTTCCCAACCGGCATCGCATAAAGCATTTGGTTTTTTGCAGGCCAAAGCTGCAATTTCTTTGAATTGTTGTTCTAATGCATCAATACTTTCGCTCAAAGGAGCATTAGCATCAAACAAGGTGTAAAATATTTTTTCGGTAAAAGCTTCTACTTTTGTTTTGATGCCGTAATTGATAGAAGTATGGCTTTTTAGTTCGCCAATGTTTTTTATGATAAGATCCTTTGTCATGACTGCTGGATGGTATAGGGAGCAGAATTTTTCTGCCAAATTTTAATAGATTTAATTTAAAACAAATATATTGAACTATTTTGAATTAATAGGATTCCGGAACGCCCGATTTGAATTTACAGCTTTACAATTGGGAAGAATTTTAAATTTATTATTTTTGATACTTATTTAATAAAGATGAAAAAGTTTTATGTTCCCATCGTGTTGCTTGCTATAGCAGTTGCTTTTTATGAGCAAACGGCGACAGATAAAAATGTTTATCTAAGCGTTATTGCGATGGCTGTTTTTATGTTTGGAATGATGCGTTTAAGTGCAAAAACCCCTAGTAAAAATCCCGAAAAAGAAAAAGAAAATGTTGACTAAAGGCGATAAAGTAGCAGTGCTGGATGAGGCTGTTAACGGTGTGGTTTTGACGGTTAAGGGTCAGGAAGTTACCATTGAAACCGACGAAGGTTTTGTAATGCAATTTAATGAAAATGAACTCGTGAAGACCGGAGGGACAGATAATCTGATGGATTCTGTAAAAGGAATCAATACCGAAGCAATTAATAAAGAAAAAGCAATCCCGAAATCCAGAAGTTTTGTGAAAGAAAAAAGGGATAAAGGTAATGTTCCGGTTCCCGAATTTGATTTGCACATTGAAAAATTGGTTAAAAATAAGCACGGCATGTCTAATTATGATATTCTGACTTTACAGGCGGAAACGGCGCAGCGTCATATCGAATTCGCCATCAAAAACCGTATTCCTAAAATTGTGTTGATTCATGGAGTAGGAGAAGGAATCCTGAAAGCCGAATTGGATTTTCTGTTAGGGCGTTATGATAATATTGATTTTCAGGAGGCCAATTATCAAAAATATGGACAAGGCGCCACTGAAGTTTTTATCCGACAAAGTAAAAAGTAATTTACTCAGATATGAAAAAAAGCCCGATTATTCATTTGATCAGGCTTTTATATTCTTAAACATTTTTAGATTTAATTGGTGGTAAACAATTCCCCTAAAGTATAGCTGTCACCGAGCATGAAATTGTTATTTCCTTTGGCTAATGATACTTTTTTCAACACAATAGTGTGTTTAAAACTATTAGGTCCATTAGTGGTCGTAGTTACTTCGATAATTCCGCTTGTGCCACTAACACCTGTAACACCAGTCCATTCTTCACTAATTGCCGGAGTACTTGGCGTGGTACTTTGACAAAAATAGTCTGATGTCAATAAATTAGAGAACAAACGATACGTCAGTTTGTTAGTTGTTGTCCCAATGAGTCCGGTTCTTGGAGTATTGGCAGCAGTTGCTTCGTTCAGAATTAAATTAGGATCAATGGTTAAAATCAATGCCTCACTAGTATTGTAGTTGTAAACATCATTAGATGCACTACATTTTTCTAAGCTTTGATCAAAATTAAATGGTAAAGTCGTAGCCGATGTCGTGTAATCTCCAAAAGGAAAAGTTTCATAGACCTGTGTTCCATTCGCTTTCGCAAAAGTGACATTTTTTAAAACAATATTGTGATTGTAACCGGTAATTTTAGTCGCATTAGTTGTCTCGTTAGTCGATTTAACGGCAGTAGTTACAATTTGAATAATCCCGTCAGTAGCCGTCCATTGATCCGTAATAACCGGAGTTGCCGGAGTAATAGTTTCACAAATATTAGCCGTTGCAACAGTTCCGTTGTAAAAACGATATACGACTCTGTTAGAGTTAGTACCAATATTTAGTTCAATAGGTTGACTATCGGGAGTTGGATCACTTTTAAAAGTAGTCGTTGGGATTTCCATTATCAGGGCTTCCTGGTCTTTTAGCTTGTAAATCAAGGTATTGGAACTGCTGTTGCTGCAACTTTGTGTATTTACATTCTCAAAAGTAATGTCTTCCTGAGTTAAGTTTCCATCGTCGCAGGCATTGATAAATGCTAATAAAACCAATAGGCTTAGGGCTTTTTTCATCTTAAAAATTTTCACAAAAATAGGCAAAAAATGACAAATGCGAATCTGCTTTTGATAATTGATATTTTATAACTTTGCAGCGATGAAAAAAATATACCTCGATAACGCATCTACAACTGCTATCCGTCCTGAAGTTATTCAGGAAATGACTAAAGTACTGGCGGAAGATTATGGAAATCCATCTTCAACACATAGTTTTGGTCGTAATGCCAAAAATATCCTCGAACTTTCCCGAAAATCAATTGCTAAACAACTGAATGTTAACGCGCAGGAGATTGTTTTTACTTCAGGAGGAACCGAAGCCAATAACTGGATTTTGCGTTCTGCTGTTAAAGATTTAAAAATCAAACGAATCATTAGCAGTAAAATAGAACATCATGCGGTTTTATTGGCTATAACGGCTTTGCAAAAGGAATTTGGAATCCAGGTTGATTATGTAAATGTGTTAGCAGATGGAAACATCGATTTGACTCATTTGTCTGAATTATTAAATCAGGAAGTGAAAACACTGGTGAGTTTGATGCACGTAAATAATGAAATCGGAACCGTTTTGGATTTGGAACGTGTGAGTTTAATTTGCAAACAATACAACGCCTTATTTCATTCGGACACCGTGCAGTCTATGGGAAAAATGTCTTTGGATTTGCAAGTAATTCCGGTCGATTTTGTGTTAGCAAGTGCGCATAAATTTCACGGGCCAAAAGGTGTTGGTTTTGCTTTTGTTAGAAAAAATTCCACCCTGCAACCTTTGTTTTTTGGAGGCGAACAGGAAAAAGGCCTGCGTGCCGGAACGGAAGCTGTGCATCAAATTGCCGGAATGGCAAAGGCTTTGGAACTTTCTTATGCTCATTTAGATTCAGAAAAAGAACAAATCGCTACTGTAAAAAAGTATTTGATGGAACAATTAGAAACTACTTTTCCGGGCGTTGTTTTCAACGGGACAAAGGATTCTTTTTATAATATTCTAAATGTATTGTTGCCTTTTTCAGAAGATAAAACTGCGATGATTTTATTTCATTTGGATATGCGTGGCATTGCCGTATCGCGTGGAAGTGCCTGCCAGAGTGGAAGTATCCGACCTTCGCATGTATTGGCGGAAATTCTTTCGGAAGATTTGGTTAGAAAACCCAGTTTGCGTATTTCTCTGAGTCATTATAATACCAATGAAGATATTGATGGCCTGATTGAAGCTTTAAAAACGGTTTAATATTGAAAACGTCCTATTTTGGGACATTTTTTTATGTTTTTTTGCGATAGGAATGAGTAAGATTCTTGTGTTTGCTGGGAAATTCAAAATTTGACAACTTTCCAAAAGTTGTCAAATTTATTCAAATGAATTAACTTTTTATCCTCTCATAAATGGATTCCTCGTGTTTTTTGATTTTGATTTTCACGTATTTGGAAGCCGGCATATTACTTTCTTTGACTACATTATTTACCGAAACTAATACATTGGTTTCCGGGAAATAGGTAACCGTATTTTTTTCCGGAATAGGGTAGGAAACAATGATGAATAAGGGTGCAATGCGTTCAATACCATCATCATAATTGAATAAATCTACTTTGTCACCGTTTTTAAATCCTGCTTTGGCTATGTCTTTTTCGTTCATGAAAATTACCCGACGTTCGTTTTTAATACCACGGTAGCGATCGTCCAATCCGTAAATGGTGGTGTTAAACTGGTCGTGGGTGCGGGTAGTAGCCATCAGGTATTCATCTTCTGCCAATTGATTAATAGGAGTGCTGGTTAGGGTAAAAGGAACCCGGTCACCAAATTGTTTGGTGATAAATTTTCCTTCTCTGGCGGCATTCGGCAAATAAAAACCTCCTTTTTGTCGCACTCTCTTATTGTAATTTTCAAATCCCGGAATACATTGTTCTATGGCATCTCGCACCGCATCATAATCATTGTGGTATTTTGCCCAATTGACTACTGATTTTGTTCCTAAAGTTGCCATCGCCATTCGACAAACAATTTGGGTTTCGTTGATTAAATGTTTCGAAACAGGAGTTAAAATTCCTTTGGAATCCTGTACCACACCCATAGAGTTTTCGGTGGTGATAATTTGCAGCTCGCCATTTACAATATCCATATCACTACGGGAAAGCGTAGGCAAAATAAGAGATTCTTTTCCGTGAATTAAATGGCTGCGGTTCAGTTTGGTGGAAACATTTACAGTTAATTTCAGTTTTCGAAGAGCTTTTGCAGTGAAAGTGGTGTCTGGTGTTGCCGACAAAAAGTTGCCGCCCATACAAAAAAGTACTTTGGCTTTTTCGTCCTGCATCGCTTTTATGGCATTTACCACGTCATAGCCTTTTTCTCTTGGCGGATTAAATCCAAAATAATTTTGCAAACGATCTAATTGCTCTTGAGTAGGTTTTTCGTCAATCAACATGGTGCGGTTGCCCTGAACATTACTATGTCCGCGTACCGGACAAACGCCTGCTCCTGGTTTGCCAATGCTGCCTTTTAGCAGTAAGATATTGAGAATTTCTTTCACTAAATCCACGCCGTTGTGTTGTTGGGTAATGCCCATTCCCCAGCAAAAAATAATTCGTTTTTTAAATGCCAACATTTCGGCTGCCTGTTGAATAGCCTCCTTGGAAACTCCCGATTCTGTAATGAATTGTTCAAAATCATAAGCTTCAAATTGTTTGAAATAGGTATCGAATCCCGTTGTTTTTTCGTGGATAAATTCTTGATCAAGCACCTTTTCTGGATTTTTCTTTTCATAATCTAGCAAAAGCATTTCAATTGCTTTGAGCAAAGCCATATCGCCGTTTATTTTTACCGGAAGGTACAAATCGGCCAGTTTTACCGGACTGCCAATAATTCCTTTTACCTCCTGCGGATTTTTAAAACCCATCAATCCTGCTTCCGGTAACGGATTAATGGCAATAATTTTGGCGCCGTTTTTCTTTCCTTTTTCTAAAGCACTAAGCATTCTCGGGGCATTTGTTCCCGGATTTTGCCCGATAATCACAATGACATCTGTGTCGTAAAAATCTTCCAGTTTCACGGTTCCTTTCCCGATTCCAATGGTGGGGCGCAGTGCTGTTCCCGAAGTTTCATGGCACATATTGGAACAATCCGGCATATTATTCGTTCCAAATTCCTTGGCAAAAAGTTGGTATAAAAAAGAAGCCTCATTACTGGTTCTTCCGGAAGTGTAAAAAATAGCTTCATTTGGCGAATCCAATTCGTTCAGCTTTTGTGCAATTTTTTGAAAAGCATTCTCCCAGGAAATCGGTTGGTAATGCGTGCTGCTTTTGGGTAAGTACATCGGTTCAGTCAATCGGCCTTTTTTGCCAATTTCATAATCGGTGAGTTGCGAAAGTTCATAAACCGAATGGTTTTTGAAAAATTCTGCTGTAATTTTTTTACTGGTTGCTTCTTCAGCCAAAGCTTTGACACCATTTTCACAATATTCACCTAAAGGCGAGCGCTCGTCATCCGGATCCGGCCAGGCACAACTCGGACAGTCAAAACCGCCGCTTTGATTCATTTTGAACAAAGCTTTTCCACCACGAAGCAATGTTTTTTCTTCTATTAAATCACTGAGAGAAGCTTTAAGAGCGGGTATTCCTGCCGCATAATCTTTCACTTTCGTAAGTTTTAAATCTATAGTTTTGTATGGATTCTCAGGATTGGTTTCGTTTGGTGTTTTATTGTCTTTTTTCATGATAACCAGTTTTTCGGTGATAGAAGGAAGGTTTGGGTTCTAATTTTCTTCAGTGTCTAAACAGAAAGTGCTGCTTTGGCAATAAATATTAAAACGGTTTTCGTTTAAAAAACCGATGAGAGTCATGTTGCATTCTGTTGCCAGTTCGACCGCTAAACTTGACGGCGCACCAATGGCTACAATAATTGCAATTCCTGCCATAGCTGCTTTTTGAACCAATTCAAAACTAATTCTTCCGCTTAGGAGTAAAATGTGATCGTTCAAAGGCAATAGGTCTTTTGCGAAAGCGTTACCAATCAATTTGTCTAAGGCATTATGGCGACCTACATCTTCCTGCAAAATCAATAATTCCCCGGCAAGACTAAATAATGCCGAGGCGTGAATGCCACCAGTATTGCTAAAATCGCTTTGCGCTAATCTTAATTTTTGAGAAAGTTGATATAAAATTGCGGCAGAAATACTAATTTTTGGTAGTTCTAAAGTTTTGAATGGACTTACGGTTTTAATGGCATCAATGGAACTTTTGCCGCAAACACCACAACTTGAGGTGGTATAGAAATTCCGCTCGGCCTGTATTAATTTGGGAGCAAAACCTTCATGAAGTTCCACGATAACGGAATTCTTTTTTAGCAGCTCACAATTTTTTTCCAAATGATACACCTTTTTTATAGCATCGAAAGAATTAATAATTCCTTCGGTAAACAAAAAACCGACAGCCAAATCAAAATCATTGCCCGGAGTGCGCATCGTTACCGAAATATTTTGATGAATAATTTCCTGATCTTGGTAATATTTCAAGCGAATTTCGAGTGGTTCTTCGATGGAAAGGACGTCTTCCACGTTTGAAATTTGGCATCCGTTTACTTTTTGGATGTATTTATTTTTGATGGAAATGGTTTCCAAATTAGTGATTTCCATGCCAATTTATTTTTGAGATTTTAGAAACAGATTGTTTCTGCTTCTATGTAGAAGCAGGTTTCTAAATGTAGAAAAAATAAATCAGAATTGAGAAGAAAGAGTGTTTTTTCTATTGTTAAATGATACTTTACAGGGATGATTTATCCAAAACTTTTTCAAAAGCCTTTCGGGCGCTACCTCTGAAAAAGACTTCTCCGCAGTACTGGTAACCGAGTTTTTCAAAAATGCTTAACATGGCTAAATTATCAAAATTGGTGTCGGCTTTGATACTGTAAATTTGATTGCTCAAGGCGAATTCCTCAATATAGTTCAGGATAATTTTGGACAAACCTTTGCCTAAATAATCTTCAGCAATTGCTACCCGATGAAAGACAACAAAACCTTCATTTGTCAGCCATTTTCCTTGAATAACTTCATAGGCGGGTTCGTCATTGACAAAAAGAGCTGCATAACCCAGAATTGTGTTCGCATTGGTCAAAACAAATCCTGCCACTTTTTCAATATCGTTTTGAATGACTTCGGGATTAGGGTAACCATCCTGCCATTGGTTGCTGCCATCCAATTTTCGACGGTGAATCGCTTTTTGTAAAATATTCCAAATTTGAGGGATTTCAGCAAGATTAGCTTTTCTAAATTGATAGCTCATAGTTTTATACTTGAATTACGCCTAAGTTAAAAGGCCTTTCAATAGGAGCGTGGTTGGCAGCTTCGATACCCATCGAAATCCAGTTACGGGTTTCCAGTGGATCGATAATTGCATCAGTCCACAAACGGGAAGCTGCATAATAGGGCGAAACCTGCTCGTCGTATCTTGCTTTTATTTTATTGAATAATTCGGATTCTTTGGCTTCATCCACGGTTTCTCCTTTGGATTTTAAAGCAGAAGCTTCAATTTGTGCCAAAACTTTTGCGGCCTGCGTTCCACCCATAACGGCTAGTTCAGCACTTGGCCAGGCAACAATTAGTCTTGGGTCATAGGCTTTTCCACACATCGCATAATTTCCGGCTCCATAAGAGTTTCCAACCACAACTGTGAATTTTGGAACAACCGAATTACTCACTGCATTTACCATTTTGGCACCGTCTTTAATGATTCCGCCTTGTTCCGATTTGGAACCAACCATGAATCCGGTTACATCCTGAAGGAAAACCAAAGGAATTTTTTTCTGGTTGCAATTGGCAATAAAACGAGTGGCTTTGTCGGCACTATCGGAATAAATCACACCTCCAAACTGCATTTCGCCTTTTTTTGTTTTGATTACTTTACGTTGATTGGCCACAATTCCTACTGCCCAACCATCAATTCGGGCATAACCCGTAATGATAGTTTGTCCGTAGCCTTCTTTATAAGCTTCAAATTCTGAATTATCCACCAATCGAAGGATAATTTCCTTCATATCGTATTGTTCACTTCGGGCTTTTGGTAAAATACCGTAGATTTCGTTAGTGTCCAAAGCTGGTTTTTCGGCTTTAATTCGACTGAAACCGGCTTTTTCGTAGTCGCCAATTTTATCAACGATATTTTTTATTTTATCTAAGGCGTCTTTGTCATCCTTAGCTTTATAATCGGTTACACCTGAAATTTCACAATGAGTTGTGGCACCACCTAAGGTTTCATTGTCGATGGTTTCGCCAATGGCGGCTTTAACCAAATAACTTCCCGCCAGAAAGATACTCGCAGTTTTATCAACAATAATAGCCTCGTCACTCATAATAGGTAGGTAGGCACCTCCGGCAACACAGCTGCCCATGATGGCCGAAATTTGTGTAATTCCCATGCTGCTCATAATGGCATTGTTTCTAAAAATGCGTCCAAAATGTTCTTTGTCTGGAAAAATTTCATCCTGCATAGGCAAATAAACTCCGGCGCTATCAACCAAATAGATAATCGGAATTTTGTTTTCCATCGCAATTTCCTGAGCACGCAGGTTTTTCTTGGCGGTAATGGGGAACCAGGCTCCGGCTTTTACAGTGGCATCATTGGCAACTACAATACATTGTTTGCCTTTGATGTACCCAATTTTTACAACCACACCGCCAGAAGGACAGCCCCCGTGCTCTTTGTACATACCGTCTCCAACAAAAGCCCCAATTTCAATACTTTCAGCTTTAGCATCCAATAAATAATCGATTCGCTCACGAGCGGTCATTTTGCCTTCGGCATGTAATTTTTGAATGCGTTTTTCTCCGCCACCTAATTTTATTTTGGTAAATTTTTGTCTTAAGTCTGAAAGTAAAAGTTTGTTGTGGTCTTCGTTTTTGTTGAAGTTCAAATCCATGTTGTAATTTTTTATGCAAATAATGAGCCGGGCTAAAATACAAAATCTGTTGAAGTTTTAGGGTATGAGTATGCAAGAATAAGTGCATAAAAAAACCATCCCGATGGTATGGAGATGGTTTGTAGTTTATGCTTGAAAATTATTAACGATTTCTGTGTCCGTAATGGTTTCCTCTGTCGTGTTTATCTCTGTAATTGTCGGCATAACGGTTGTTGTAACGACGGTTGTCATAACGATTATCGTAACGACGACTTTCTACATATCTTTTATTGTAATAATGGTTGTCGTATCTCACATTGTGGTTGTTAAAGTAAGTGTAAGGACGACTTCCGTGGTACCCTCTTAATTCAATTCGACGGGTATGACTCAAATCGTAATTTCTGTAACGCACCGGAACGTATCTTGTGCGACACCAGTTTCCGTTGTCTAAATAAACATATAATCCGGCTCTCATGTCGTAATAAGATTCGATTTCAGGAATATAGTAGAAATCTACGTTTACATGATTTTGAGGTACCCAGGCTGGTCTTACTACCACGGCAGGAGTTCCTATGTTTAGATTTATGGAAACCTGAGCTTGAGAAGTAGTAGCAGCTGCAAATAAAATGATTCCGGTGGCAATTAATTTTAAAGTTTTCATGATTTCTGTTTTTTTAAAGTTATTTTGGGGGCTTTTTATTTTTTTATTCTTGCTTGTATTAGGTTAAAGAACAAGTACTATGCCAAAAATATTTTATTAACTTTATTTTAACTTTTTTAAGGTTTAAAAAAAGAAACGCCTAATGCGCTTCTTTTTATTTTTAAAGGGAAATAATTAGTGTTTTTTATTTCCGTTACCATGGCCGTTATTTCCATGATGTTGTTTTTTGTCTGATTTGTGATTTTTATTACTGTGGTAATAATCCTGTCTGTTTCCAATTGTTTTTTGAGGTTTCCCCTTGTAACCTTTGTAATATTTTGCTTTATGTGTTTTAAAATATTTGTAAGGTGTTTTTCCGTGATAATCGGTTAAGACAACTTTGTATCCATTGTATAAATCATAGTTTCTGTAAGGTCTTGGAAGGTATTTGGTACGAACCCATCTTCCGTTGTTAAAATAAATAAACTGTGATAAATGAATATCAAAGTAACATTCGATATCAGGCAAATAATAAAATTCAACATTAGAATATCCTACAGGACCCCAAGCAGGAGGAGTGCCTATATTTACATTTACAGCTACCTGAGCCTGAGAATTACTACTTATGAAAAGTAAGAATCCGGCAATGATTAATTTTAGAGTTTTCATAATTTATTAGTTTTAAAATTTGAGGTTTATTTTTTTTATGTTTATTCCAATTAACGTGCCAGTATTGTTTTTTTTAACTTTTTTTTAACTTTTTGAATAAGCCTAAAAAAAAGAAACGCTATTAGCGTTTCTTTAGTATTTAGAGATTAAAATATTTAATGTTTTTTGTGTCCGTGATTATTCCAGTGGTCATTGTGGTGTTTGTTCCCTTTGTGATAATCATGGTGGTTATAGTTTCTGTACCCAATTGTTTTTTGAGGTTTTCCTTTATAACCTTTGTAATATTTTGCTTTGTGGGCTTTAAAATATTTATAAGGCGTTCTGCCGTGATAATCGTTTAGTACTACTTTATAACCGCGATACAAATCATAATGTCTGTAAGGTCCTGGTAAATATCTGGAATAAATCCATCTTCCGTTGTTGAAATAAATAAATTGGGAAAGTCGGATATCATAATAAGTTTGAATGTCAGGTAAGTAATAATAATCAATATTAGCATATCCTACCGGTCCCCAGGCTGGAGGTGTACCAATATTTACATTTACGGAAACCTGTGCCTGTGTGGTTGAGGTGGCTATGAATAATACAATGGCTGCGATGCTTAATTTTAAAGTTTTCATGATTTCTGTTTTTTAGGTTAAACATTCAACTTTAGTTATCAGAAGCCAATTATTGTGCCAAAAATGTGGTTTAAGAGTAATTAACAACTAAAAAAAGAGCCCGTCTGTTACTGACGGGCTTAATTTATTGGGTTTATTTTGTTGATTTTTAAAGTAATAATATCAATAAAAGAAGGATGATAATTATGGTTCCAACGGATAAATAAACACCCTGTCCTGATTTTTTTAAATTCTTTTTGATGGTTTTAACTTCGGTTCGTAATTCTTTTTTTTCAGAAGAGGACAAGTTTGATTTGTCCATTTCCTTAATTTCATTTAATCGATTTAACATGGTTTGTACTTTGGCAGGAACTTCTTTTGGTGTTGTTGCCGGGTTTTTCTCCGTGGCATACGCCTGAGTTGTTAGCACGCTTAATGTTAGGAATAAGGCTGTCAAATAAAAGTTTAGTTTTTTCATACTTAAAAAAATTAAATTAAAAAATCCGGTTCTTTTTTATAAATATACTGATTAATTAGTTATTAATCAGTAAGCAGCCACTTTTTTTATTGCTGAAAAGTGAGGTTAATCGGTAAATTCTTTTTCTTCTTCAAAATTATGTACAATTGAGATTCCTTTTTGAAACAAAAGATTATTGGGATAAATCACCTGTTCGCCATCGGTACTTTTTAAAATCACGTAAAACGCCGAGATGTCTTCGATTTCGCCTACAATCGGATAATCTTTATCCAAAATTTTTATGGTATCGCCAATTTTAAAAGGAAAGGAAAAAAACAAAATCACTCCCGAAGTGATATTGCTTAAAATTGACCATTGGGCAACCATAGCCACCCCTACAACGGTTGCAATGGATGAAACCGCAAGCACAATATCTTTAGGGCGTACTCCCCAAATAATTATGAACCCAATGCAGGCTAAGATATTTATCAGGAGATGAATATATTTTATAACCAGATTGGTTCGGTGTTCAATACGATCAGAAGATTTAGCAAATCGGCGTACTAATTTTGTAGAAATAATTCGTAAAACAATGATAATCAGAACTAATACTCCGCTAATGATTAATTCATTGGAGTGATCTTCGAAAAAATGCATCTTGTCAATTTTTAGATTAAGTTACTCAAATATTGGTACACTTTGTCAACCGGTAGCCCGATTACATTGGCATAAGAACCTTCGATTTTAGAAACCCCAATAAAACCAATCCATTCCTGAATGCCATAAGCTCCGGCCTTATCAAAAGGTTGGTAATTTTCGATATAATAATCAATGGCTTCGTCACTTAATTCGTTGAAAGTAACTTTCGTTATTTCGTAAATAACTTCCGTTTTTGAATTGGTTTTAAAGCAAACCGAAGTAATTACCTCGTGAGTGACATTGGATAAGGATTTTAAAATTTCAAAAGCCTCGTTGCGGTCTTTTGGTTTTCCCAAAGATTTTTCGTTATGCCAAACCAGAGTGTCACTGGTTACTAATATTTCGTTTTCTTTTAATTCGCCATCAAATGCTGCAGCTTTAAGCTCGGCGAGATAATTGGTAATTTGCTCGCGTTTTAATTCCGGAGGAAAAATTTCTTCAATTTCTTTTAAGCGAATTTCAAAATCCAAATCCAAATCTTTGAAAAATTGCTGCCTTCGCGGCGAACCCGAAGCGAGAATGATTTGATAGTTTTTGAGTTTATTACGAAGCATGGTTTTGTATGTTTAATGTGATAACTAAAATAGACAGAATTCCGAAAAATAAAATCCATTTCAGGAGTTTACTTAAATGCGTAAAATCGGTTTTTGATTGTGCATTCCAAATTTTGATACTAAAATACAGCAAAGGTCCCAAAACAAAAAGTAAACTGTAGATCGTAGCCGGAATTAAATGATTTGGAATCAGATAACTATTGGTATAATAAAGTAACGCAAGAATAGGAGCGAAGCTGATTAGAAAAAGTAGTTTGCCTGTTTTTTTTGAGCCTAAAACAACAGCCAGGGTGCGCATTCCCTGTTTAGAATCACCTTCTGAATCTTCTAAATCTTTGACAATTTCGCGAAGAAAATTAATCAGAAAAGCAAAGATAGCATAATCTAAAAGTATTGAAAATAAGCTTCCCATGATTTTTTGATTAGCCCTATCGGTTGCCGGAAAAATATCAAAAATTCCAATAATCAATACACTTACCGACAATAACAAAGCCACAACAATATTGCCAATGAGCAGCATTTGTTTCAAACTCGTAGCATAAATATAAAGTGTTGCTGCAATGAAAACGAAAATGGCGGCAAAATTTGGACGCATAATTACATTGGCTAAATAAAATCCAATTGCAACTCCCGAAATTGTTAAGAAGGCATAAATATTATAAGCTTTGGCCTCCGAAATAAATTTGCCAACAATACCTTTATTGGGTTTGTTGATGGAATCAGTAGATTGGTCAAAAATATCATTGATTACATAACCGCCCGCCATAATTAATATGCTGCTCAAAACCAACAGTACGTATTGCCAGTCAGCCAGCGCCAAATCGATTTTTTGTAATTTTAAAAAACCATATCTGAAAACCAGCTGCATAAAAGCCAGCATTAATACGTTTTTATATCGAATGAGATTGAGGAGGTTCATCCTTGAGTTATGAGTTTTGGGTTATGAGTTGTCCGTTGTTTGTTGATGGTTGATGGTTGAGAAATCTATTTTTACTTTAGTTTTAAAAAAATCTGAAATCTAAAGTCAAAAATCTAAAATCTGCAATCTAATCGTGTTTCCCGTCAAAGTTTACCATCCATTTGCCCTGAACTTTCATAACTTGTTCGATTACGTCACGAACGGCCCCTTTTCCGCCATTTTTATGCGAAATGTATTTGGAAATCCCTTTGATTTCCGGACAGGCATCCTGCGGGCAGGTTGGCAAACCAACGATTTGCATTACCTGATAATCCGGAATATCGTCGCCCATGTATAAAATGTTTTCCTGTTTAATTTGGTGTAAATCTATATATTCGTCAAAAGTTTCCACCTTATCCGGAGTACCCAAATGAATGTCTTTAATTCCTAAATTACGTAAGCGAACACGAACGCCTTCGTTGCTTCCGCCTGAAATAATGCATACATTGTAGCCGCTTTCTACGGCTGCTTTCATGGCATAACCATCATGAATATTCATGGTTCGTAACATTTCGCCTTCGTTGTTTACAAATACGGAACCATCGGTTAGAACGCCATCTACGTCAAAAATAAAAGTAGTGATGTCGTTCATGATTTCTTTATAACTTTTTGCCATTGTCTTGTATGGATTGTGTTAGGGTTTTATATACGATTAATTGATTTTTATCTTTTAAAAAAGCTTCGTGAGCCGCAATGGTTTTTTGGTCATTACGAATGGCCGGACCGGTTTGAGCTTCTTTCGGGGAAAGTGTTTCCAGTTTGCGGAACGTTTCTTCCATTAAGGGTTTTAAAATCTCAAAAGGAATTTTATTTTCTCTGCAAATTTCATTTCCGACTGCGAAGAGGTGATTGGTAAAATTATTCACAAAAACCGCTGCTACATGCAAGGCCTTTCGTTGCTCGGAATTGATGGCAAAGACTTTATTTGAAATAGCCCGGGCTACTTTTTCCAACACTTTGTAATCGGTGCCGTTTTCGCTTTCTAAGCAAATTGGAATGCCTGTGAAATCGACTGCTTTTCCTTTGGTGAAAGTTTGCAAAGGATAGAAAACGCCTTTTCGGTTATTGTTGTTCAAAATGTTAAAAGGCATACTTCCGGAGGTGTGAACTACCAATCGGTTTTTGAACGGAAGTGCGTCAGAAACCGCAGCGATAGCATCGTCAGAAACGGCGATGATGTACAAATCAGCTTCTCCTAAAGCGTTGTAATTGGTGACGATTTTATTTTCGGGAAGCAGATGAATTAAGCTTTCTTTTTTTCTGGCAAAAGCCTGAAACAATTCGATTTCATTGCCCGAATTTTCTAAATTTTGAAATGTGCTGATAAGATGCTGTGCCACATTTCCCGAACCAATAATGCTTACTTTAATCATAAGGGTAAAATTAACAAAAAAACTTAAGTACAGAATTCTAATATTTGTTAGAAAACCTAATTAAATAACTAAAGTATAGCGATTATATTTTGTTGAAAATAAAAGAACCACAGCTTATAATGAATGACAAGAATTTATTTTGTCGAAATCAGTTTAATCTGTGGTTCTAATGATTTAGAAATCTAAATTATTTTTTATTTTTCTTGTAATGCTTTTTATATTTTGGGTAGGTAAGAGCACCAATAAGGGCAATAGTTCCCATAGAATAATAAATCCAGTTTAAGGAATGCGCTTCTCCGCTGGCGTAGGAATGCAATCCTACTAAGTGAAAGTTTACTCCGTAATAGGTAAACAAAATGGAAATAAAAGCAAACATACTCATCAGATTAAAAATCCATTTACCTCTTAAAGCAGGAACAAAACGGGCGTGAATTACAAAAGCATACACCATAATACTAATCAAAGCCCAGGTTTCTTTTGGGTCCCAACCCCAATAGCGTCCCCAGCTTTCATTAGCCCATTGTCCGCCTAAAAAGTTTCCAATAGTCAACATGATCAATCCGATAGTTAAGGACATTTCGTTGATATAAGTGATTTCTTTGATGTTTAAACTCATTTTGGCTTTGTTTTTTTCATTGGTAAAGAAAATTAACAACAAGGCAACAAAACCAAGTATAAATCCTAATGCAAATGGGCCGTAACTTGCCACAATAACCGCCACGTGAATCATTAACCAATAGGAATTTAAAACCGGTTGCAGATTGGCAATTTCCGGGTCAATCCAGTTCATGTAAGCTGCCATTAAAATCATCGCTGTTACGAAAGCGGAAGAAGCAACCGTTAGTTTCGATTTGATATCAAAAGCCAATCCAAAGAACATCGTTGCCCAGGAAACATAAACGATGGATTCGTAAGCGTTACTCCAAGGCGCGTGACCTGAAATGTACCAACGCGCAATTAGTCCAGCGGTATGCAGCGCAAACAATAAGCCGATGACGATGTGCATACCGTTTACCAGATAATTCAAAGCTTTGTTTTCTTTGAAAATTTTGATAATAGTAAACAAAAGCATCAAAATCGCTGCGGTTAAATACCAATACGGCAATTTTTGGAACACATCATATTTGTTGTATAAAATCTCTAAATCGACTTTTCTTTCCGATGGAATTACTTCAGCGCCAAATTTCTTTTGGAAACCGTGAATGCTTTCTAATAATTCATCCGCATTTTTATATTCACCGGAAACGGAAGCATTGGTTAAAGAACCAAAATACAATGGCAAAACACTTTTGGTATAAGTTGAATCCATGCCTTTTAGTCCTGATTTTTCCACTTCGTTGAATGAAATCCATTTGTTGTTTGGATCATTCGGAATCGGGAAAATCTTTAGGATATTTCCGCTCAAAGCTGATTCCATCAAATTGACTTTTTTGTCCGTTTCTACGAAATCTTTTTCAAACTGATTCGGGTTGGCCGCCTGATAAGCCGCTTCTAAATAAGGTGATAATTTGTAATTTCCTTCTTCGTCAAAAAAAGCAATGAAAGGCGCATATTTAGCTTTGGCATCAATACCAATAATTTTTCGGATGCTGTCATTTCCGCTTTTGATATAGATTAAAGGCACTTCAACCCAAAGTTGTCCGTATTGCGACATCGATAAAAATACCTGATCGGAATTCATGCCTTTGTATTCGTTAGCGTGACTTACTTTTCGCAATAATTCAGAAGAAAACGTATTGATCGGTTTCATTCTTCCTCCGGCATCCTGAATAATCAATCGGCCAAAACGAGCGGCGTGTTTTTCGGAAACTTTGTATTTAGTAATCAACGAATCCAGTTGTTTTTCCGTTGGAGCCACTCTTACATGCATTTTTCCTGTTTTAGCATTTTCGGTATGAGTGTGATCGTGATTGTGTTCTTGTTCAGTATGCTCATGATTGTGGTCATGTCCTTCATGGTCATGGTCGTGATCCTGCATTTGTGCAAAACCATTGAAACTCAGGAATAGCACTAAAATCGTAATTAGTTTTTCTTTTTTCTCTTTAACCACTTCCAGTTTGCGTTTTAAATCGGCAAAACGGGAATGTTTCGTAAACATAATCGCCATTAATGAAAAGAATAAAATAAAATATCCGGCATAAGTGATGTAGGTTCCCCAGAAGTCGTGGTTTACCGAAAGCACTGTTCCTTTTTCGTCCGGATCAAAGGAAGATTGGAAAAAACGATAGCCTTGGTGATCCAAAACGTGATTCATATAAATTCTCGCATCGAATGGTTTTTCGGCAGAATCCAAAACCGTTACTTTACTTTCGAAAGCCGAATAACTTTTGTCGGTTCCGGGATATTTTTGAGCAATAAAATCGTTCAATTTTATTTTGAATGGCAAAATATAAGCCTTACTTCCGTAGAATAAAGAGTATTCGATGTTGCCAATTTTAACCGTTTTAGGTTCGCCTGTTTTTCCTTTTGAACCCAATAATGTTACCTCTTTTTGTTGACCTTCGGCATTGATAGTTACTACCAAAGCATCTTCGTGGCTTTTGGCTTTAAAATCGTTGTTAGATTCATAATCAATAGTTCCTCGAACGGCAGGATCAGGGAAAACGATGCGAATATCGCCAATGCTGTATAGCGAACGCATCATCAATGGTTCCACTTTGTCTTTACTTACGGAGCCTTGTAACTTATCAGCCATTCGCATAAAGTTTCCTTCAAAAGGGGTTTCAATCGTGTAATCTTTTCCGTCAAAAGTGATGTTGATGGCTCCATCGGTGTGCTTGTTCAGGGCAAAAAGTACGTTGTGAATATTTTGTACTTCACCTTCTTTCAGGAAATGTTCCTCACGACCGCCTGAACCGGCTTCGACCAATTTCATATATAAAGTTCCGTTCGCATCGGGTTTGATGTATTCTTTAGCTCCTAAAATGTAATTTTTGTATTTAACTTCAAAAGGAGTATCGGCAAATTGTCCCGAAACCGAGAAATTGTTGTTGGTTACCGGAGAAAGCAGCACCGCTTTTTCAAATGTGCGACGTTTCATTTCGCCTTTGTATTCACCATCTACAAAAATAGTCAGGAAAGTTTTGTCGGAATAAAACTGACTTTCTGTTGCGCCTTCGCGAATAGGCATCACGCCTTCAAAACTAATGTAACGGGTAATAAAGGCTCCCAACAGAATTAAAATAAACGCCAAATGCAGCAGTAAACTCGCCCATTTTTCTTTTTTCCACAATTGGTAACGCTTGATGTTTCCTAAAAAATTAATCATAAAAATGACCATAATCCCCTCAAACCACCAGGTGTTGTAGATCCAAATTCGGGCGGTATCGGTATTGTATTTACTTTCGATGAAAGTTCCTGTTGCCATTGCTACTGCAAAAGCCAGAAAAAGAAAAGCCATTAAGCGGGTAGAAAACAAAAAAGCGTAGATTTTTTTATCCATTTCTATGGGATTAGATTGATATAAAAGTGCGACAAAAGTACTCAAAAATGTTGAGTACTAAAGACGTACTTTTGTTAATTTAATCCAAAATTAAGGGAGGAAAGTGCTTTTGTGTTCGAAGTGTTTATGGGCTATTTCGTTTGTGTTTTGATCCATTGTAGCATTTCTTCTAAAACAACAGGAGCAAATGTTTGTTCTATGGTTGCGTATTCTTCAGGAGAACCTGTTTTGCATTCCTGAAATAAATGATTCAGATTAGGAAATGATTTAACTGTCAGTTTTTTGTTTCCTCCTTTAGCTAAAGCATTTTTTATAGCGGTTAGGTTTTCTTTATAAGGAACTTGCGTATCTTTTTCACCATTAAGCGCTAACACCGGACATTTTACTTTTTCCAATACAGTTGCGGGGTTGGATTTGATAAAATAAAGCATCCAGGGTGAAATAAGCTGATTGAGTTTTTCATCGATATATTTTTCTTTGGTTATACCGTTTGGAATTTTCGCAGCAGTATCATTGTCGATTATTTGGTTCAATTCAGCTCTCAAATCCGATTTCAATTTTTCATTGTCAGTCGAATGTACTATTAAATCAAAAAGGGTTTTGTTGTTGGCTGTTGCTTTTTGTATTTCAGCATCTGAAATACCGGAAACATGGGCGATTTTTTCCTGTTGTAACAGCAATAATTCATTTCCGGGAATTCCGGTTCCTGCAAGCAGAATAATAAAATTGACGTCTTTGGATTTTGAAGCCACAATTGGGGCAATAACACCGCCTTCACTGTGACCAATTAAGCCAATTTGGTTTGTGTTGATTTCTTTTCGGGTTTTCAAATAGGCTAAAGCGCTTTCAACATCAGTTGCAAAATCAGCTGTGGTAGCCGATTTAAAATCACCTTTTGAGTTTCCAAAACCTCTGTCGTCATATCTTAAAACGGCAATTCCGTTGCGGCTTAGAAAATCAGAAATCACTAAAAAAGGTTTGTGTCCCATTAATTCTTCGTCCCGGTTTTGAGGACCGCTTCCTGAAATCAAAATCACTGCGGGATAAACGCCTTCTTTTTTAGGTAATGTTAAAGTTCCAGCCAAAGAAATGTTGGCTTTCGGATTTAAAAAAGTTACTTCTTCTTCGTAATAAGGAAAGAGCTTTGCGGGTTCCTGAGGTCTTTTTAAAGCTGTTTTTTCTATTGTATTTCGGGATAAGTTTAAAGGAAATTGCTGACCGTTTTGTGTAAAAACACCAATGATTTCCTGCTCTTTTAGTTCGCCATTGTATTCCATATTAATAGCTGCAATTTCAAATTTTATCTTCGGCTTTTCAAAAGTAGTTTTTGTTACAGGAATTCCGTTGGCTTTTTGATCCGGACTGTCCATTGTGGCCGTAAAGCTGTCAGTTGTTTTTGTAATATGAAAAACGAGTCTTAACTGCATTCCCTGAACATTAAGAACCCCATTCCATTGTCCGGTAATTTCCTGTGCTTTTACTGAAAAACTTAATAGTGTTGCAAAAAGTATGGTTAATATAGTTTTCATTTTTTTGTTTATTTAGGTTTTTTCAATAAAAAGGATGTAGCTGGTTTCGTAAAAATATTCTTTTGTAGTATCATTTCTTTTGGCTGGTATTATTTTTTTGTCAAAAGATTGAATAATTCTGTCAATTTCATTCTTAATGATAGTATTTGGAGCAATTGAATTTACCTTAAATATTTTTCCATTAGTATCTATTGAAAATCTTGGATAAATCGAAATTTCTCCTTTTAATTTTTGTTTGGAAATTGCTTCTAAAGATATATGTTTCAAAATGTATTTATTCAATTCGTTATAGAAACAGCTATTACGTTTGTTGTAATCTAAATTTTGACATTCATTAAGAGATGGAGTGATATCATAAACTGCATTTGTACTTGCTTTTATTATTGTTTTTTTGTTTTCCCTACAAAATAATTGAACACTAATTATTGCAGATTTGTTTTCGGTATCAATATTTAGTTTTTCTAAAGGAAATGTTTTGAATACATTTTTTATTTGTTTATTAAAATCAGCATTACCTGTTTGAATTTTTATGTTTTGAGCTTTATTGTCTTTACCTATCTCAAAAGTTAGTCTAATTGTGTAATCATAGTTGTCTAATTTATAAGGATTTAATTTGTAGCTGAATGAAGAAGTGATTTGATTGAAGTTGATTTTTTTTAAATCGTCCGAGGTCAAGTTTTGTTTTAAAAATAGAGAAAGTTCACTGGTCTCATTTGGATTAGCCAAGTTTTTAAATGTTGTTGTTTCTAAATCATTGACTAATTTATATTCTTCTTCTGTATAGTATCTATTATCTCGTTCTCGTTTTATTGTTTCGTCTGAATATTGAGTAATTCTTTCTTGTAATTCAGTTTTGTTGCTATATTGAGGATAACTAATGGCGAATTGGAATATGAATATTAAAAGTGTAATTTTTTTCATTGGTGTGATTTGAAGTTAATAATGATAGAATACAAGTTTTAAGTTATTTAAGGGATTATTTTTTCACTTTTGCTTTCAAACCAACAGGGATTTTCAAATCACCGGTATCATACATATTGATATAAATGTCTAATGTATCTTTGCTGCCAATTTCAGTTACTCGGTATCTGTCAAGCAATCCCACGTTGTTGATATAACCATTAGGGGTTTTAAAAGCACAACAACTTCCGGCTCTGAAATAAGTCATTTTTTTATTTCCAGGCCCAAATAAGGCATTTAGAAACCTTCTTTCGTTGACAGGTCCTTCATTGGTTTTTACACCACCTACTTTTATAGGATTGGATTTGTCGAAGCCATAGGTTTTATCATCGCTTTGTTCGGTTAGTAAGTAAGTGTTGTTATCCAGAAGTTCTACTGCTTTGGTTCGGGTATCACCGGTACCTTTATCTTCGTTGCCATTTAAATTTTTCTTAGTAGTACAAGCAAATACAATAAATACAAGTGGAAGAAGTAGTTTTTTCATGGTTAGAAGTTTGGTTTGTTGGTTATTAAACTATTTTTTCTCTAATTTCAAAAACTCTAATTTGTTGTTTAAATCATCACCTCTCAAATCAGTTGCGATAATTTTTCCGTTTGGATCAATTAAATAAGAGGTTGGGTAAGAAATGATTTGATAACCTTTACTGATTGTTTTTGGATGTTTTTCATCAATAGTTGGCCAAGTTACATTTTGATCAATAATGAATTTATTAATGTCAATTTTTCCTCTTACATCGGCAATTCCTATAATTTCAAGATCTTTATGACTGAATTTATCATAAACCTCTTTTATTTTTGGGAACTCTTTTATACAAGGGGGACACGAAGTACTCCAAAAATCAAGAAAAACATATTTTCCTCTGTATTTTTTTAAAGATATTTCGGTGTTGTTAAGGGCATTTACACCGCTAATATTAGGAGCAATCATATCAACTTGGTTGGCTGTTGGCATTGTTTTATTGTCCTGTTCATTTGGACTTATAGTTAATTTTATTTTACTTAAATTTTGTGTTAATGGAGTATATTGGATATAATTATCATCTATTTTTAAGTATTGATTAGGTTTGATTTCGTGTTTTCTATCAATTCTGTCAAAATAAGGTTGGTCTTTTACAAGGAAAATTGATTGATTTCTATTGAAAGATTCAGAAATGATTAAGTAGGAATCATTTCCTAATTGTACTTTTCCATATTTAAATTGAGGAAATTTAAACATTAAAGCTAAATCTTTATCAGAAAGACTTTTTTCAACAGTAATGAGTTGTTTGTCTTTTTTTATTGTAGTTCCATCAAAATATTCTATGTCCACCGCTAGAGCATGTTCAATGATATCATCTTGTTTGTATAATTTAGATACTAATGTGTTGGCGGCTTCATCTGAAAAGTCATCGTTATTATTAGAGTCAATTATATATACAATAGAATTGTTAGGGGTATAGCCTGCCAGAACAGATATAGTGGTTTTAACTTTTTGACCTGTTAGAAAAATCGTGTCCTTTAGATTTTTC
Source organism: Flavobacterium daejeonense DSM 17708 (assembly GCF_000425425.1). Lineage (GTDB taxonomy): Bacteria > Bacteroidota > Bacteroidia > Flavobacteriales > Flavobacteriaceae > Flavobacterium > Flavobacterium daejeonense. The sequence continues at coordinate 27,875 of NZ_AUDK01000030.1, read as the reverse complement.
TTATTATTGATTGCTTTTTGCATGAAAAAATCTTTACTGTAAATGCCTTGTTTGTAATTTTGATAATAAAATTGAAAATCATTCAAAATGAAAAGATACTCTTTGATGTTACTCAAAGAATCCGGAATATTTTTCATTTTTGGATAGCCTTTAAGTTCTTCTGTGCTAATCATATCTTTGGAAGCAATACCATGACCAATAATTCCGCTAGGCCCAACTCCTTGTACAGCTTTATCCAGAACTACAGTTAACGAAGTGGTTGGTTGATCAATTTGTATGTTTTTTTTAATGATATCTGTATTGTTTTTTATGTCCTGTGAATAATTATGAGCAGGTATTAAATTAAGTAGGAAGAATAAGGTTGCTTTTTTCATTTCAAAATATTTGATTTTATTTCAAATATATTAAAATTATTCTTACTTAATACTTGGTGAAAATAAAAATTCTTACAAATAAATTGTTCTTGAAATTTTATTCCACAACAATACCATGTTTGTCTAGTAAACCTTTTACGTCTTCGAGAGCGAATTTTGCCTTTTTGAGTTTGGTTTTTTCAGGGTCGATGGTGTAGTTGCGGCTGGTTGAGAAATCAACTTTGGAAGCATTGGCTTTTTCAAATTCAGCGCGGTACAAATCGCAGTTGTGGAATTTTGCAGCGGTTAAATCGACAGCCATGAAATCGACAGCTATCAGACTGGAATTATTGAAAGTGATGCCTTTCAATTTTAAGGCGTAAAATTTGGAAAAATCCAAGGTACATTGGTCAAAGTGCATTTCGAAAATGAGTTTGTCACTCATAGCAAAATTGACTTCCTGGATTTGGCAATTATTGAAATAGACCGTTCGAAAAGCCGTATGGTTGGTTTTGGTCTGATTTAAAATGCAGTTGTTGAATTGGCAATCCATAAAAGTAACACCTATCATATTGCAATCGGAAAAATTACAATTGCTAAAAGTGCAGGATTCAAATTCTTTGAGATTGAGAGCTTCCTGACCGTAGCGGATATTGTGGTAATGTTGGTCAAAGAAATACTCGGGCATTTTTGTGAGTTGTGGGTTAAGATTTATGGGTTGCGAGAGGAGAATTTAGTAGCAGAATACATGTTTTTAAAATCTGCATTCTGCTACTGCCTTCTGTAATCTGATCACTGACCACTGAAAACTATTCCTCTTCCTTCTGTCCCATCATCATCAGATAGGCTTTCAGGAATTCGTCAATTTCACCGTTCATTACGCTGTCTACGTTACTGGTTTCGTAACCGGTGCGCACGTCTTTGACTAATTTATAAGGTTGCATCACGTAATTGCGAATTTGTGAACCCCATTCGATTTTCATTTTTCCGGCTTCAATATCGGCGCGTTGTGCCTGTTTCTTCTTCAGTTCGATTTCGTACAACTGCGAGCGAAGCATTTGCATGGCACGCTGTCTGTTGTCCTGCTGCGAACGAGTCTCGGAACACTGAATCTGGATTCCGGTAGGTTTGTGATACAGCTGTACTTTAGTCTCTACCTTGTTCACGTTTTGTCCTCCGGCACCACTGGAACGGGAAGTAGTAATTTCGATATCGGCAGGGTTAATATCAATTTCGATACTATCATCAACCAATGGATAAACATAAACAGAAGCAAACGATGTATGACGCTTGGCATTACTGTCAAAAGGAGAAATACGCACCAAACGATGCACACCGTTTTCGCCTTTGAGGTAACCAAATGAATAATCGCCTTCAAACTCCAATGTTACGGTTTTAATTCCGGCAACATCGCCTTCCTGATAATTCAGTTCTTTGATTTTGAAACCGTATTTTTCGCCCCACATCATGTACATACGCATCAGCATCGAGGCCCAGTCGCAACTTTCGGTTCCGCCGGCTCCGGCTGTAATTTGCAAAACAGCACTTAAACTGTCTCCTTCATCCGAAAGCATGTTTTTGAATTCAATAGCCTCAATATGTTTTTCGGTAATTGCATATTGTTCGTCCAGTTCTTCGGCAGAAAGTTCACCTTCTTTGTAAAAGTCGTAAGCTAGTTGTAATTCTTCAGTCAAAGCCACCGCTTTGTCATAATCTTCAATCCACTTTTTTTTGTTTCGGAGATTTTTTACAATAAGTTCGGCTTCTTTGGCGTTGTTCCAAAAATCCGGAGCAAAGGTTTTCTCTTCTTCGTTGGCTATTTCGATAAGTTTGGCATCGACGTCAAAGATACCTCCTCAACGCACCAAGGCGTTCTACAATACCTTTAATTTGTTCGGTAGTTGTCATAAATTATGTAATTTTGTCGCACAAAAATAGAAAAAAAATCACGTAGGGACTACAAGAGAGTCTGTTTAAAAAAATATAAGAATGCAAATAAATTTAGTCAGTGATACGGTTACCAAACCGTCCTACGAAATGTTACAATATATGTTCAGTGCTGAGGTGGGCGATGATGTATATAAGGAAGACCCCACAGTGAATGAACTCGAAGACCGGGTGGCGGCTGTTTTCGGAATGGAAGCCGGTTTGTTTTTTCCTTCGGGAACAATGGCTAATCAAACCGCGATTAAATTACATACCCAACCCGGTGAACAGTTAATTGCCGATAAATATGCTCATGTTTATCATTTTGAAGCCGGTGGTGTTTCTTTCAATAGTGGTGTTAGTTGTTGTTTATTGGATGGAAACCGAGGCATGATTTCGGCTAATCAGATTGCTTCAGCTATTAATAATCCCGATTTTTTTCATAGTCCGCTGACTTCTTTGGTTTGTTTGGAAAATACAACCAATATGGGTGGAGGTGCCTGTTATGAAATGGAAGAGTTGGAAAAAATTAAGAAAGTTTGCGAAGCGAATAATTTGAAATTGCATTTGGACGGAGCCAGAATTTGGAATGCTTTGGTAGCCAAAAGACAGAACCCTAAAGACTTCGGACGCATTTTTGATACTATTTCGGTTTGTTTTTCCAAAGGTTTGGGAGCGCCGGTAGGTTCTGTTTTATTAGGTGATAAACAAACTATGAAGCGTGCTTTGCGTATTCGGAAAGTTTTAGGCGGAGCTATGCGTCAATCGGGTTATTTGGCAGCCGGAGCATTGTATGCTTTGGAAAACAATATCAAATTATTGACGGAAGATCACAGGCGTGCTAAAGAATTAGCCAATGTTTTGAAGAAAAAATCATGGGTGGAATCCATCGAACCCGTTGAAACGAATATTTTGATTTTTACACTTGCACCTGAATATTCCGAAGAAGCATTTGTTGAAAAATTAAAACAGAAAAATATTTCTATCAGTGCAATCGGCAATCGAAAATTACGCATCGTAACGCACTTGGATTACCGTGAAGTAATGCATACTTATGTGATTGAGATCTTGTCGAAGATGTAATTTGAGTTATGAGTTGTGAGTTATGGGTTATTAAGTTGCAAAAAACTCATAACCCATAACTCACAACTCATAACTTTTTTTACTTAAAAAGATTATCCATTCCCGGAATCATCGGCATATCCATTTTTGCCACGGCATCCAGTTCGGCTTCGTTTATTTTAGTAGCTTTTTCAATGGCTTTGTTCAGTACTAAAATCATATAATCTTCCAGTTGTTCTTTATCTTCCAATAATTCGTCAGCAATGGAGATGGATTTTATGGTTCTGTTGGCAGTAATGGTTACTTTCAATAAGCCATCAGTGCTTTGTTCGTCAACAAGAACGGTATCCATACGTTTTTTAGTAGCTTCAATTTTGTTTTGGGTTTCTTTCAGTTTACCCATCATTCCCATTAAATCCATTTTTATTTTTTTTAAAATTAGTTGACGAAATTACTATTTTTACGGGGATAACAATGTTAAAATTGATGAAAAAGCTGCTAGTATTCGAAATGGTTTCGCCTATTTTTGTGCCAGCTTTTAGAAAAATCTGAAGAATTACTAGATGATAGAAAAATTACAACCGCCTGTTGCTAAAATAATCCCTGCCGAATTAGAAAAGTTTGGAGATCTTCGAATTGATAATTATTATTGGTTAAACGACCGTGAAAATCCTGAAGTGATTGATTATCTGAATCAGGAAAATGAATATTATCAAAAAATGACGGCTCATACGCAGGAATTTCAAAAGGAATTGTACGAGGAAATGAAAGCGAGGATTAAGGAAGACGATGAGTCGGTTCCGTATTTGTATAATGGCTATTATTATATCACCCGCTATGAAACGGGGAAAAATTACCCAATTTATTCCCGAAAAAAAGAAAGTCTTTCAGCTCCTGAAGAAATCCTGTTTGATTGTAATGTATTAGCCGAAGGTCAGGCCTATTTTAAACTGGGAAGTATGAGTATCAGTCCGGACAATAAGCTGGCTATTTTTAGCACGGATATTATCGGAAGACGGATTTATACTATTCAGGTAAAGAATTTGGAAACCAATGAGATTTTGGAAGACAAAATTGAGAAAGTAACCGGTTCGGCAGTTTGGGCTAATGACAATAAGACGATTTTTTATTCGAAACAGGATGAACAAACCTTGCGTTCGGATTCTGTTTTCAAACATAAATTAGGAACTCCTCAGGAAGCCGATGAATTGGTTTATTTTGAAAAAGATGACACTTTTAATGTGGATATTTCCAAGTCAAAATCCCGAAAATATCTGGCTATTGAATCGGGAAGTACTTTGACATCGGAGTTTCGTATTTTAAATGCGGATAATCCGGATGGGAAATTTAAAATTTTTCAGAAGCGAAAAAGAGGAGTAGAGTACAGTCTTAATCATTATGAGGATAGTTTTTATATTTTAACCAATAAAGATGAGGCGGATAATTTTAAGTTGATGAAAACACCTGAAAATGCTACTTCGGCTGAAAATTGGGTGGAAATTATCGGGCATCGTGAAGATGTTTTATTGGAAGATATTGAAATATTTGCTAATTATTTAGTGTTGGAAGAACGTACCGGAGGATTGAATAAAATTAGAATTAGGTCCTGGGACGGAAAAGAAGAGTATTATTTGCCTTTTGGCAGCGAAACTTATACGGCTTTTACTTCGACTAATGTGGATTTTGAAACTGAAATTTTGCGTTACAGTTATCAGTCGTTAGCAACGCCTTCTTCGATAATTGATTTCAATATGCGTACGAAAGAAAAGGAAATCAAGAAGGAACAGGAAGTTTTAGGAGGTGCATTTGATAAAAATAATTACAAAGAAGAACGACTTTGGGCGACAGCCAAAGACGGAACCAAAGTTCCGATTTCGATGGTCTATCGTAAAGAAGTGGAGAAAAATGGTCAAAATCCATTGTTGTTGTATGCTTATGGTTCGTACGGACATTCGATGGATGCTTATTTTTCTTCAACACGTCTTTCGTTATTAGACCGAGGTTTTATTTATGCCATCGCTCATATTCGCGGAGGCGAAGATTTAGGAAGGCATTGGTATGAGGATGGAAAATTATTGCACAAGAAAAATACCTTCACTGATTTTATTGATTGTTCCAAATTTTTAATTGAGTGCAACTATACCTCGCCGGAACATTTGTATGCTGAGGGTGGTTCGGCAGGTGGATTGTTGATGGGAGTAATTATTAATGAAGCCCCTGAATTGTATAATGGGGTGATTGCTCAGGTGCCTTTTGTGGATGTAATGACGACAATGCTGGATGAAAGTATTCCTTTGACAACAGGAGAATACGATGAATGGGGAAATCCAAATGTGAAAAAATATTATCAATACATGCGATCGTATTCGCCTTACGATAATATCAAAAAGCAACAGTATCCCAATATGTATGTTTCAACAGGTTTGCATGATTCTCAGGTACAGTATTGGGAGCCGGCCAAATGGGTTGCGAAGTTAAGAATGTATAAAAATGATGCTACTGTTTTGTATTTAGATACGAACATGGATGCCGGACATGGCGGGGCTTCGGGAAGGTTTGAAGCACTGAAGGAATTAGCAAAAGAATTTAGTTTTTTACTAGATTTAGAAAAAATTAAAAAGTAATTAGTTTTTTTTTGTTAAATTTGCGGCGTATCCAGGTTAAATAAAACTTAATCTTGATTAACTATTTTTTTATGAAAGAAGAAATAAATGCTTATAATAATGTTTTAGAACTGATAGGAAATACCCCTCTTATCAAGATAAACAAAGTCACTGAAAATATAGAAGGTAATTTCTATGCTAAGGTAGAGGCGTTTAATCCGGGACATTCCTCAAAAGACAGGATTGCTTTGTACATTATTGAAGAAGCAGAAAAAAAAGGTATATTATCTCCTGGCGATACTATAATTGAAACTACTTCTGGAAATACCGGCTTTAGTTTGGCTATGGTAAGCATTATAAAAGGCTATAATTGCATTTTGGCAGTAAGTTCTAAATCATCAAAAGATAAAATTGATATGCTTCGCAGTATGGGAGCAAAAGTGTATGTGTGTCCTGCGCATGTTTCTGCTGATGATGAGCGTTCTTATTACAGTGTAGCAAAAAGATTGCATGAAGAAACAAAAGGATCGGTTTATATTAACCAGTATTTTAATGAGTTGAATATCGATGCACATTACAATACAACAGGACCGGAAATTTGGAAACAAACTAATGGTAAAATCACGCATCTTGTAGCCTGTAGCGGAACAGGAGGTACCATTTCCGGAACAGCTAAATATTTGAAAGAACAAAATCCAAATATTAAAATTTTAGGAGTTGATGCTTTTGGTTCTGTATTGAAAAAATACCACGAAACCAGAGAGTTTGATACCGAAGAAATTTATCCTTACAGAATTGAAGGTTTAGGGAAAAACTTAATCCCATCTGCAACTGACTTTGATGTAATTGACAAATTTATGAAAGTTACTGACGAGGAAAGTGCGCATTCTGCCAGAGAAATTACCCGAAAAGAAGGTTTGTTTGTGGGTTATACTTCAGGAGCAGTTTTACAGGCTATTAAGCAATATGCAGAAGATGGGGAGTTTGATGCTAACAGTAATGTAATTGCTATTTTTCCGGATCACGGTTCCCGCTATATGAGTAAAGTTTTTAGTGATGACTGGATGAATGAGCAGGGATTCTTTGATAGTATTAATGAAGAAGACGTTCAGAAAATTGAATTGATTAAATAAAATTTCAATTTCAGATTATAAATAAAAACTCCGAAGTGATTCGGAGTTTTTTTTATGCAATTTATTGAGGATTTTAACCGGTTTTTGATTATTCGGCAATTTTGTTTTTGTATCCTTTAGGAGTGTTTCCTGTGTTTTTTTTGAATAATTTATTAAAGTTGGAAACCGTTTTATAGCCACAATTATATGCTATTTCCGAGATGCTCATATCGGTTTCGATAAGTTGTTTGCAGGCGTTTGAAATGCGTATTTCGTTGAGGTATTCAATAAAATTCTTTTTGGTTTTTGATTTAAACATTCGGCAAAAAGAAGTAGGGGTGAGGTTGGCAATTTGTGCCACCTCGTCTAATGAAATTTCTTTTTTATAGTTTTCTTTGATGTATTGGTAAACATCGGTCAGACGGTCTTTTTTATATGAATCAAGGTTTGTTGTGTAGCTTTCGGTATTGATAAAATTGACATCGCTGGTTTCGGATAAAATTGACAATATTTCAAAAAGCCCCAAAATAACTTCAAAGTTTTGTTTTTCAACTAATTGTTCTAGTTTTTTAGCGATTAGTTTGTTGGTTTTTCCCGTAATGGCTAATCCTTTTTTAGCATTTTCAAAAAGACTGTTAATTTTTTTTGCCTCTTTTAATTCGTAAAATGCAGTGCCAAAAATATCTTTGTTGAAATAAACAACAATCGCTTTTGCTTTTAATTTGTTGATATTTTGATAGTAAATTTCATCATTCAGCCAAACATGCGGAATGTCTGAACCCAGAAAAACCATGTCTCCTGATTCGAAATTAGTAACAGAATTACCAATAATTCGTTTTCCAAAACTTTCTTTTACATACACCAGTTCCAGTTCGGGGTGGGAATGAAAAGGAGCCTGAAAGAAAGGTTCTTCCCGGAAGAGTACAGAAATGGGACTATTGAGATAAGGCGATATTTTCGTTTTTTCAAGTTTCATAGGCGGTCAAAGATAAATAATAATTAGATAAGGATAAAATTGAATTACTTTGTATTTGGCTTGAGTAGTATTTTTATTTTCTTGATTTACGACAATTTGTTAAAAATCAATTAGTTGGTTTTTAGTGTTTTAGTTTGTTTTGGTTTGAAAAAAATTAAAACAATATTATCTCTTGAATACGAGTTGTTTATTCATAAATTTGTTGTTCTTAAAGATTATAATCATTTTTAATAATTTAATACTACATTAAAATGTTCTCATTAAAAGATAAAAAAGCAATTATCACCGGAGGCGGAAGCGGTATAGGAAAGGCAATTTCAGTTTTATTTGCAAAGCAGGGAGCTGAGGTTCATATTTTAGAATTAACTGCTGAAAGTGCTCAAAGTACTGTTGACGAAATTACGGCTCAGGGCGGAAAAGTGTTTGCTCATGCCTGTAATGTGGCGCAGCATGATGAGGTGGTGGCAACTTTTGAGAAAATAGGAAATATTCATGTTTTGGTTAATAATGCCGGAATAGCACATGTAGGCAAGGTAGATACTACTTCGGAAACTGATTTTGACCGAATTATGGCGGTGAATGTAAAAGGAGTTTACAACTGTTTGTTTGCTTCTATTCCGCAATTTCGTAAGTCGGGTGGAGGTGCTATCGTAAACCTGGCTTCGATTGCTTCATGGGTTGGAATTCCGGATCGTTTTGCTTATTCAACGGCAAAAGGAGCGGTGATGTCAATGACTTTATCTGTTGCAAAAGATTATATCAACGAGAATATTCGTTGTAATTCTATTTCGCCGGCTCGTGTTCATACGCCTTTTGTAGATGGATTTATAGCTAAAAATTATCCGGGCAATGAGGCTGAAATTTTTGATAAATTATCTAAATCACAGCCAATAGGCAGAATGGGTAAACCGGAAGAAATTGCTACTTTGGCTTTGTTTTTAGCCAGTGATGAAGCCGGATTTATAACCGGTTCTGATTATCCGATTGACGGAGGATTTATAAAATTGAATAATTAAAAAAAAGATACTAAGGTTCTTAGTTGCTAAGTTTTTTTTTAGACTTAACAACTCCCAACCTTAGCTACATAGTAACTTTAAAAAATAAAAAAAATGAAATTAATACGTTTTGGAGCCGAAGGCAGTGAAAAACCGGGGATTTTAATTGGAGAAAAGAGATACGATGTTTCTTCGGTTGTAGCTGATTATAATGAGTCTTTTTTTGAAAATGACGGATTAGCAAAATTAAAAGCTGCCATTGAGAGTGGAACTTCTTTTCCGGAAGTAGCTGATGATGTTCGTTTAGGTTCTCCGGTTGCCCGACCTTCAAAAATTATTTGTATTGGTTTGAACTATGTCGATCATTGTCATGAAACTAATGCGCCAATCCCAACAGAACCTATCATTTTCTTTAAATCAACGACTTCTTTATGCGGACCAAATGATAATTTGGTGATTCCAAAGGGAAGTGAAAAAACCGACTGGGAAGTGGAATTGGCTTTTGTAGTAGGTAAAAAAGCGAGTTATGTGGAAGAAGCAGAAGCTTTAGATTATGTTGCCGGATATGCCTTGTTAAACGATTACAGCGAAAGAGCGTTCCAGATTGAAATGGGTGGTCAATGGGCTAAAGGGAAAGGATGTGATACATTTGCACCTCTAGGACCGGTTTTAGCTACTCAGGATGAAATTGCTGATGTAAATAATTTAGGAATGTGGCTGACAGTGAACGGTAAAACTTTCCAAAACAGTAACACCTCTAATTTAGTATTTAAAATTCCATTTTTAGTACATTATTTAAGTCAGTTTATGACATTACTTCCTGGTGATATTATCAGTACAGGAACACCTCCGGGAGTAGGTTTAGGAATTAAACCGGATCCTGTTTATGTAAAAGCAGGTGATGTAATTGAATTAGGTATCGAAGGATTAGGTTCCAGCAAACAATTAGCTGTTGCTTATTCTAAATAGTAATTCATTTTTGATAAAATTAAAAAGGAGCGCAAAAATCGAATGATTTTGCGCTCCTTTTTTAGTTTGTAAATTAATTTTTCGAAAGAAACCGGTTATTCCGAAACGGTGATTTCAAACATTTTGTCCCAGTTTTTACCGGTTACAAAAATGGTTTTAGTCTTAGGATTGTAAGCAATTCCGTTTAATACATCATCCGGAGTTGCATTGATTAATTTACGTAATCCTGATAAATCTATAATTGCTTCAACCGCACCAGTAGAAGGATTAATTACAGCAATAGCATCTTTTTGCCAAACATTTGCATAAAATTTGCCATCGATTAATTCCAATTCATTAACTGATTTGATTTTTGAACTTCCTGAATATACATTGATGTAGTCAATCATTTTTTGTGTTTCAGGATCCATTTTCCAGATTTTCTCTGTTCCGTCTGATTGGTAAATGTATTTATCGTCATGCGTCATTCCCCAACCTTCAATTTCTTTAGTGTAAGTAAAGGTTTTTTCCAGTTTTAAAGTGTTGGCATTATAGATAAAACCGGTTTTTTCCTGCCAGGTTAATTGAAATAACTTTCCGTTGATAAAAGTAATTCCTTCACCAAAATATTTAGAATCTAAATCAATTTGTTTAAATATTTTACCTGTTTTATAGTCGTATTTTCTAAAATAAGAATTGGCTTTTTGTCCTGTACTTTCATACAAGGTGTCTTTGTAAAATTCTAATCCTTCAGTAAAAGAATTTACATCGTGAGGATAGGTATTTACAATTTTATATTTTAATAATTTAGGTGTCACATTGGAAACCATTTCAATTCTTGCGGTAGTTTCGGCATTTTCACCTTCAAAATAAACCAGTGCCTTTAGATTTTGATAACCTAGTTTTTGATCTTTTAATGGAAAAGAAAGTTTTTCAAGACCTTTCACTGTTTTAATTTTAGTATCGTTTATATAGTAAACAATGCTATCAACTGCTTTTGATTTTGGATTTAAAATATTCAAATCAAGCGTCTCCTGAGGCTGATAATGTGCGGAAATTTTGGAAGAATCAAAATTAAATATGGTGTTTTCTCTATTTTTTGTATCTCCACAATTAGAAAGTAAAGTTCCTAATAAAATGAAAGATAATAAGTTATGTTTTTTCATCTTTTGAATTTTAATGGTTCTAATATACAATGTTATTTTAAGCTTGCAAAAGGGCTTGCAAAAATATAAAAAGATTGTATATTTGCACCGGCAAGTCCTACACGACCAGCTCCTGCAGACTCCCCCAGGATGGGAACATAGCAAGGGTACGCGGTTGAGCGGTGCGATGTAGGTCGCTTGCCATTTTTTATTTAATAATTTTTCAAAAGTAGTCTTCCTTCGGGAGGATTTTTTTATTTTTGGATTTCTCGAAAGTTAGGAGTTGGAAATTAGAAGTTAGGTTTGCACACCACAAACCAAAACTCATAACCCAAAACTCATAACTCATAACCTAAAAAAAGTATGAGTAAAGTAGTGTTGATTACCGGAGGTTCTTCAGGGATTGGAAAATCTATTGGTGAGTTTTTGCATCAAAAAGGTTTTGTGGTTTATGGAACCAGCCGAAATCCGGAAAAAGTGTTGAACTCAGTTTTTCCTTTAGTAGCTTTGGATGTTAGGAAGCCGGAAACGATACAGGCTGCTGTTGCCAAAATTATAACTACAACAGGAAAATTGGATGTAGTAATTAATAATGCTGGTGTTGGTATAACGGGACCTTTGGAAGAAATTCCAACTTCTGAAATCAAAAACAATTTTGAAACTAATTTTTTTGGTCCTATCGAAGTGATGAAAGCGGTTTTGCCTCAAATGCGCCAACAAAAATCAGGTTTAATTATTAATGTAACTTCTATTGCGGGGTATATGGGTTTGCCTTATCGAAGTGTGTATTCGGCTTCTAAAGGGGCATTAGAACTTATTTCTGAAGCTTTACGAATGGAAGTAAAGTCTTTTGGCATTCAAATTACTAATGTGGCACCGGGAGATTTTGCTACTAATATTGCTTCAGGTCGTTTTCATGCGCCTTTGATTTCCGGATCAGCTTATGAAATTCCTTATGGAAATACCTTAAAAACGATGGATGAACATGTGGATAGCGGAAGCGATCCGAGAGATATGGCTGTAGCAGTTTATAATATCATTGAGTCCAAAAATCCTAAGATTCATTATAAGGTGGGAGCGTTTTTGCAGAAATTTTCAATTGTTTTAAAACGTTTGTTACCAGATAAAATGTATGAAAAAATGTTGATGAATCATTATAAGTTGTAAATTTGCAAACGTTGAATTAGTTTAAGTGTAGAAGAAACACTTTATTTGCAACGGAATCTAAAAACAATTAAATATATAAATTATGAAATTTTTTATTGACACAGCTAATTTAGAGCAAATTAAAGAAGCACAATCTTTAGGTGTTTTAGATGGTGTAACTACAAATCCGTCTTTGATGGCTAAAGAAGGTATTACCGGAAAAGATAATATCTTGAAACATTATGTTGATATTTGTAATCTTGTTGACGGTGATGTAAGTGCTGAAGTGAATGCTTTGGATTTTGAAGGAATGGTAAGAGAAGGTGAGGAATTAGCTGAATTACACGAGCAAATCGTAGTAAAATTGCCTATGACTAAAGCAGGTGTTCAGGCTGCTAAATATTTTTCTGACAAAGGAATTAAAACGAATGTAACTTTAGTATTCTCTGCCGGTCAGGCTTTATTAGCTGCTAAAGCAGGTGCTACTTATGTTTCTCCGTTCTTAGGAAGATTAGACGATGTTTCAACTGACGGTTTGAATTTGATTCAGGAAATCAGAGAGATCTATGATAACTATGGTTACGAAACTCAAATTTTAGCTGCTTCTGTACGTCACACGATGCATATTGTAAACTGTGCTAAAATTGGAGCCGATGTAATGACAGGACCTTTATCTGCAATTTCCGGTTTATTGAAACACCCATTAACAGATATTGGATTAGCTCAATTCATTGCTGATTTCGAAAAAGGAAACAAGTAATTCGTTACTTTAAATTTATAAAAAAGTCCCGTTTGAAAATCAAGCGGGACTTTTTGTTTAGGATATAGTTTTTTATTTTCTCACAAATGGAGGAAGTAATTTACAGGAAACTTCTCCAAAACCAATTCGCACCTGACTGTTTTCACAAAAACCTTTGATAATTACAGTATCGTTGTCGTTGATGTATTTGCGTTCGCTTCCATCATTCAATTTTAGGGGTTTTTCGCCTCCCCAGGTCAATTCTAACATCGAACCATAACTGTCTTTAGTTGGGCCCGAAATAGCTCCCGAACCCATCATGTCTCCCGAATTGATTCGGCATCCGTTAGAAGTGTGATGTGTTAATTGCTGATTCATGGTCCAATACATGTATTTGAAATTGGATTTAGAAACTATTGTTGCTTCTGTTTTTTCCGGCTGAATAGCTACTTCCAGATTGATATCAAAAGAATGCTTCCCTTTTTGTTGTAAATAAGGCAGCGGACTTGGATTTTGTTTTGGGCTGGCAATTCTAAAAGGTTCTAAAGCATCCATGGTTACAATCCACGGTGAAATAGAAGTGGCAAAATTTTTAGATAACAAAGGGCCTAAAGGCATGTATTCCCATTTTTGAATATCACGTGCGGTCCAGTCATTCAATAAAACCATTCCGAAAATATAATCTTCCGCTTCGTTTATAGGAATCATTTCTCCCATAATATTAGCGTCAGTGGTGATGAAGGCTGTTTCTAATTCGAAATCAACCGAACGCGAAGCACCAAAAACCGGAGTCGTTGCATCAGGAGGTAAAGTTTGTCCCAAAGGTCTGTGAACCGGAATTCCTGAAGGAATTATGGTTGAACTTCTTCCGTGATAGGCAATAGGCATCTGTGGCCAGTTAGGTAACAAGGCATTTTCTTCGTTGCGAATCATTTTACCAACGTTCGATGCATGAATTTTGCTGGAATAAAAATCAGTATAATCGCCTATTAAAACCGGTAATTGCATTTCTACTTCATCAATATTAAAAATAATGATGTTTTTATGGTTTTCGTTTTCACGCAACTTGGGATTGTTTTCATCAAAAATATCGGCGATACGATTACGAACCAGTCGCCAGGTTTTTTTTCCGTCGGAAATAAAGTCATTCAGCGTGTCCTGTATGAACATATCATCTGTTAAATCGATACCGGAAAAGTAGCCTAATTGCTGTAAAGCACCTAAATCAATAGCCGAATCTCCAATGCGGGTTCCCACGGTTACTACATTTTCTTTAGTAAGGAAAACACCAAAAGGAATGTTCTGGATTGGGAAATCACTGTTTTGAGGAACTTCTATCCATGATTTTCTTTTAGTATCGTTGGCTGATATTGGCATATTGTGTTAATTTTTTGTTGAAAATTATAAATCAAATATATTATAATCTATCAGTTTAACAAACGTTTTTTTGTATTTTTGCCCAAAATTATTTAAAATCAAAAAAATGCAACGCGACAAACAAATTTTTGAACTTATTCTTGAAGAACAAGACAGACAAATACACGGCTTGGAACTTATTGCTTCTGAGAACTTTGTAAGTGATGAAGTAATGGAAGCTGCTGGTTCAGTTTTAACAAATAAATATGCAGAAGGATATCCGGGTAAAAGATATTATGGTGGTTGTGAAGTAGTGGATATTGTTGAGCAAATCGCAATTGACAGAGCAAAAGAATTGTTTGGAGCAGAGTATGCTAACGTTCAGCCTCACTCAGGCTCTCAGGCTAATGCATCGGTTTTTCACGCTTGTTTGAAACCAGGTGATAAAATTTTAGGTTTTGATTTATCTCACGGTGGGCACTTGACTCACGGTTCTCCGGTGAACTTCTCAGGACGTGTTTACAACCCGGTTTTCTATGGAGTTGATAAAGAAACAGGTCGTTTAGATTATGATAATATTCAGGAAATTGCTACTAAAGAGCAGCCAAAATTAATCATCGCAGGAGCTTCGGCTTATTCTCGTGATATGGATTTTGCTCGTTTCCGTCAAATTGCGGATAGCGTAGGTGCAATTTTAATGGCTGATATTTCTCACCCTGCAGGTTTAATTGCTAAAGGTTTATTAAGCGATCCAATTCCTCACTGTCATATCGTAACTACAACTACTCACAAAACATTACGTGGACCTCGTGGAGGTTTGATTTTGATGGGTAAAGATTTCCCAAATCCTTGGGGATTAACTACTCCAAAAGGGGAAATCAGAATGATGTCTTCTTTATTAGACTTAGCAGTTTTCCCAGGAAATCAAGGTGGTCCTTTGATGCATATTATCGCTGCTAAAGCGGTTGCTTTTGGTGAAGCTTTACAAGATGAGTTCTTTACTTATGCGCGTCAATTGCAGAAAAATGCTAATGCGATGGCTGAAGCTTTCGTAAAAAGAGGATACAACATCATCTCTGGAGGTACTGATAACCACATGATGTTAATTGACTTAAGAAACAAAGGAATTTCAGGTAAAGAAGCTGAAAATGCTTTAGTAAAAGCTGAAATTACTGTAAATAAAAACATGGTTCCATTTGATGACAAATCTCCGTTTGTTACTTCTGGTATCCGTGTAGGAACTGCTGCTATCACTACTCGTGGTTTAGTAGAAGAAGATATGGAAACTATCGTTGCGATGATTGACAAAGTATTGATGAATCATACTAACGAGGATATTATTGAAGAAGTTGCTGAAGAAGTTAACGAAATGATGAGCGAAAGAGCGATTTTCGTTTTCTAAAAAGTAATAATAAAGTCATAAAGTCGAAGGTCGAAAGTCTTAAAATAGAATGTGAATTTCTATTTAAGTTTTGATCTTCGACTTTTATTTTTTAGGCTTTGCAACTTTTGGCTTTTAAACTTTAAGACTTAAAAAAATGAGTGTATTACGATTACAATTGCCAACTGACCCAAGATGGGTAAATATTGTAGAAAAAAATATTGAAGAAATCCTGACTGATCATGCCTGGTGCGAGCAAAAAGCAGCCACCAATGCCATTACTATTATTGCAAATAATTCTGAACATCAGGATTTGGTAAAGGATTTATTGGCTTTGGCCAAAGAAGAAATCGATCATTTTGAACAGGTGCATAATTTAATCATCAAAAGAGGATTGAAATTAGGCCGCGAACGAAAGGACGATTATGTGAATGAATTGTACCAATATATGAAAAGAAGTGTTGATGGAAGCCGTGTTTCAGGTTTGGTAGAACGATTGCTTTTTTCGGCAATGATTGAAGCCAGAAGTTGCGAGCGCTTCAAAGTGCTTTCAGAAAATATTCAGGACGAAGAACTGGCAGTTTTTTACAGGGAATTGATGGAAAGCGAAGCCGGACATTACACTACTTTTATCACTTATGCCCGAAAATACGGAGAAGGAATCGATGTGGAAAAACGTTGGAGAGAATGGTTAGCATTTGAAGAATCAATTATTACCAATTACGGGAAAAACGAAACGATTCACGGTTAATATATAGTTGATAAGTCTCTTTTTTCTTTGCATAATTCTCGCATAAAATTCATTACTTTTAAGAAAAGTAAAAGATATTTTTCGATAACCCACCAAAAAGTGATAATTATGCGAATAGAAACCGATCTCAAACTAGGCTTTAAAGATGTAATGATAAGACCTAAACGTTCTACGTTAAAAAGCAGGTCGCAAGTTTCATTAGAAAGAGAATTTAAGTTTTTGCACAGTACTGTAAGTTGGAGTGGTATTCCTGTAATAGCAGCTAATATGGATACGGTGGGAACCTTTGAAATGGCAACTGAACTGGCTAAGCACAAATTATTCACCGCTATTCATAAGCATTATTCGGTTTCAGAATGGAATGCTTTTTTGAAGAATGCTACTGTTGATTTTTATAACTATATAGCCGTTAGCACTGGAACTGGAAAAAATGATTTCAAAAAAGTAATCGAAATTATTACTGTAAATCCGGAATTAAAATTCATTTGTATTGATGTGGCTAATGGTTATTCGGAGCATTTTGTGAATTTTTTAAAGCAAACCCGAAAACAATTTCCTGACAAAGTAATTATTGCCGGTAATGTAGTTACGGGCGAAATGGTGGAAGAATTACTTTTGGCCGGAGCCGATATTATCAAAGTAGGAATTGGTCCCGGTTCTGTTTGTACTACCCGAATAAAAACAGGAGTGGGTTATCCACAACTTTCAGCAATTATTGAATGTGCCGATGCTGCGCATGGTTTGGGTGGACACATCATCAGTGATGGAGGCTGTACGACTCCGGGCGATATTGCCAAAGCTTTTGGAGCGGGTTCCGATTTTGTGATGCTAGGCGGAATGTTGGCCGGACATACCGAAAGCGGAGGAGAATTACTGGAAATTAACGGTAAAAAATTTAAACAGTTTTACGGAATGAGTTCTGCCACGGCTATGAATAAACACGTAGGTGGAGTTGCTGAATACCGTGCCAGTGAAGGTAAAACAGTCAAAATTCCTTTTAAAGGGAATGTTGCAGACACGGTTTTGGATATTTTAGGCGGTTTACGCAGCAGTTGTACTTATGTGGGGGCTTCCCGACTAAAGGAATTAACAAAACGAACTACTTTTATTCGCGTTAGCGAACAGGAAAACAGAATTTTTACCGAATAATTTAATAATGATACATATTGTTAAAGCTATCACAGCCGATTTAAAAACAATTACCGAAATAGCGCATAAAACCTGGCCAGTAGCTTATGGTGAAATTTTATCTCCGGCGCAATTAGATTATATGCTGAAGGTTTTTTATTCAAAGGAAAGTTTGCAGGCAAATATGGATAATGGACACGAATTTATTTTAGCTATTGAAAATACTGTAGCCTTAGGTTTTGCCTCTTTTGAACATCAATATGAAAATTCATTTAAGACTAAAATTCATAAAATTTATATGCTTCCCGAAGCTCAGGGAAAAGGGATAGGAAAGTTGTTGATTGATGCAATTGAAAAAATGACTCTGGATAAAGGTTGTAAAAGTCTTTTATTAAATGTGAATCGATTCAATAAAGCTATTGGTTTTTATCAAAAAATGGGTTTCCAAATCATTCAGGAAATTGATATTGAAATTGGTTTGGGTTATCTGATGGAAGATTATGTGATGGAGAAGGTCCTGAGTTGTTGTAAATAATAAAATGGGGGTTTCCCCATTTTTTATTTGTAAATATTTGGAAAAACATTTTGATTTTTTGCAAACAGGAATTAGTGATATACAAGGAAGTTGATTGTGCTTTATTCAAAAATTTTTGAATATTTCTGTTGGAATGACTTTAGAAATAGAGAATACTTGTGTCTATTAATTGTAGATTTGCGAATCAAATCAGTTTTATGAAAAGAGGATTTAGAATTTGTTTTTTTTGGTTTTGTTTGTTTTTTATCAATTTACCTCTGGTCAATTGTGTGGCTCAAAATCTTTTTTTTGAAAAGATTAGCGGACAGGAAATTGATCCGAGTACTTCCATTCATGGCATCACCAAAGATTCGTTAGGTTATATTTGGTTTGGAAGCTGGAATGGTGTTTATCGTTATGATGGAAAAAGCTTTGATTATTTTTATCATAATCCTAATAAGTTGAATTCTTTACCAAATAATCGAATACGCAACATTGTTTCTGATTCTAAATTAGGACTTTGGCTTTTAACCTTTGACAAAAAATACGTTCGCTTTAATTACCAACTTAATAATTTTAAAACCGTTGATGATAAAGCGGTTCCTGCTCTTATTGTCGATTGGTTAAATCGTAATTCGAATGCTATAAACCGTGATAAAGTAATCAATGGGAAGCATTATTATTTGTCTTCACATTTGTTTTCGGAATTGGATTTAAAAACTCGAAAAGAGTTTCAATATACTGCGAATATTAATCAGCCGGGACGCTTACTGGATGATTATGTGACTACTTTTTTTATAGATGATGAACAACTTATTTGGATAGGAACCCGGGGTGGCGATATTTATAAAGCTAATCCAAACAGAAATCCTTTTGAATTACATTATAGTTATATTACCAAAAATGGTGGAACTAAATTAGCGACTGTAAGAGCCATTTTAAAAGTAGGGAATCAGGTTTGGCTTGGAACCGATGAGGGAATGCTTATTTATGACGAACAAGGCTTGGTGCAAAATCACCCTTTTTATCATTCAGGCAGTAAAATTGGACAGGTACGTACTTTGTTTAGTGATGCTCAGGGAGGAATTTGGATTGGTGGTGTTAATGGATTAGAATATTATAATCCTAAAAATAACCAAATAAAGGCGATTATTAATCAAAAGCTTTCGCCAAACTTAGAAACCTGGTCAGTCTATGCTTTAGAGCCTTACGGGAGAAATGATTTATGGATTGGTTTGTATAATGGAATTGCCCGAATTAATACGGTTGATTTTAAGATTGCTTATTTCAATTTGGAAAAAGAAATGAACAATCGAAGTGTGATGGATATTCTTTGTGTGGACAAAAATAGACTTTGGTTAGGGACTGAAGGAAATGGAGTTGTGCAGTTACGCATTACGAATCAATTAGGAATTACCAATGAAATTCCTTCTCAGGTTTTTAGAACGGGTTCGGTTTTAAACCAAAAACTTTCCGGAAGTATTGTTTATGCTTTGCATAAAGATAAAAAAGGGGATGTATGGATAGGAACCAGCGAGGGTTTGTATAAAATTAATTATAAAACAAAACCGTTTGAGTTAAAAAGTGTACCGTTACGTATAGAAACACCTAATACTTATATTTCGGCGATTACCGATGATAATTTAGGAAACATTTGGATTGCTCATAAAGATGGTATTGCTTCGGTGAATAGTATAACGGGCGAGATTGCGCATTATCAAAACAGGGACAAAATGGGATCCTGGCGTTTTCTGGAAAGAGCTTTTTATAAAGATGTTTCTAAAAACACCCTTTATTTCGGTTCTAAAAATGGCTATGTCTCGTTCCTCCCAAGTAAGATAAAAGTGCTTTCTAATAGTCATCCGTTGATTTTTAAATCTTTATATGTGTCTAATCAGGAAGTGATTCCGATGGATAGCAGTGCGGGAGAGCCTATTTTAAAGCAAAGTCTTTCACAAACAAAAGCAATTGAATTGGATTACGAAAACCGCAGTTTCACGATTGCTTTTGCTTCTTTTAATTATAATGACAGTCGCAAAGAAGTTTTCGAATATTTATTAGAGGGCTATGATGATAATTGGATTCCGATTACCTCTCAAAAAATAGCTTTTCATAAAATTCCACCCGGGAATTATAAATTAAAACTTCGATTAATTACGCCTAATCCGGTGAATACTCCGGTTACCGAATTGCAAATTGATATCAATGCTCCCTGGTACGGAACCTGGTGGGTGAAATTACTTTTCCTGGTTTTGGTTTTGGCAGGGGCTTATTGGATTGTAAAAGAAATTCTGTACCGTGACCGTTTGAAAAATGAGATCAAGTTAGAACGCCTGAATGCCGAACAACAGACTGCGTTAAGTAAAGAAAAAATTGAATTTTTTACTAATATTTCCCATGACTTAAAAACACCTTTAACCTTAATTGTAGATCCTTTAAAGCGTTTACAGGAAGATAAAGTTGCTCCCGAAGACAGAGCGGTTTATTTTTCTATTGTCACGAAAAACATCAATTATCTGACCCAATTGATTTATCAGATTCTGGATTTTAGAAAATCAGAGATGGGAAAATTAAAATTGCATCCTACGGTGCGGAATTTTAATGCTTTTTTAGAAGCTTGTTCTGATTCGTTCCTTTTTATTGCACAAAAAAGAAATATTAGATTTCATTTTAATCCGGAGCCTCAAAATCTGGTTTGTTGTATGGATTATGAAAAATTAGAACAGGTTATTACCAATCTTTTGTCAAATGCTTTTAAATATACTCCTGATGGTGGTGAGGTAATTTTGTTTGTTCATTTTGATGAAATCAAATCAATGCTGGAAATTAGGATTGAAGACAATGGAATTGGAATTGAAGCTTCCCAACTGGAAAAAATTTTCGAACCCTTTAATACTGTTGGGCCAACTCCGTATTACGGCTATTCTTCGGGAATAGGTTTGTCGCTTACACGTAATTTAATAGAATTGATGCAGGGGACAATTAAACTTGAAAGTGTTTTGCAACAAGGAACCAAAGTATTCATTTGTTTGCCGTATGTAGCATCTTCTGAAGGTGATTTCATGGAAATTCAGGAAGAGAAAGTGCTTCCTGGAGCAGTTACTGAAATACCAGAGGAAGTTGCAAAAATTTCTTTTGAAAATGCTAAACCTACTTTGTTACTGGTTGAAGATAATCCGGATGTACAAACCTATTTGGGCAAAGAATTAGGTAAGGATTATATTTTGATTCAGGAATATGATGGAAAAAAAGGCTTAGAAGCTGCGATAAAATACATTCCGGATATTATTATTTCGGATATTATGATGCCTGAAATGGAAGGAACCGAATTATGTAAAATATTAAAGATAAACGAAAAAACCTGTCACATACCTATTATTTTATTGACTGCAAAAGGGGCTGACGAACATAAAATTGAAGGCTATAATTTAGGAGCCGAAGCTTATGTTATGAAACCTTTTAATGTAGATGTTTTACAAGCGCAAATTAAAAGTGTTTTGGAAAACAGGGTGATTTTACAAAACAAACTGGCTGGCATTAAAAAAATAGAAAAGCTACAAGAAGAAATTCCGGATCAGGATAATGAATTTCTTGAAAAAGTTATGGATATCATCAAAACCCGTATAGAGGATACCGATTTTAATAGTGAAGAACTAGCAGAGGCTTTAGCGATTAGTCAGCGTCAATTGTATCGAAAATTAAAAGGGATTAGCGGAAGTACTGTTCATGAATTTATTACCAAAGTAAAAATGGATCAGGCTGAAGATTTACTTCAAAATTCTAATTTGAGTATTTCCCAAATTGCTTATAAAGTTGGTTTTTCTGAACCGTCTAATTTTTCGCGTACTTTCTCTAAATATTTTGGTTGCAGTCCTTCGCAGTATTTAAAGTAAAGCATTATCTTTTTTTTCTGTAAAAATCATACTTATTTTATATTCAATTTAAGTCAATCCTTGTCAAATACGGTCATTTGTCCGGATTTGACAAGTCTTGGCAATTGCTGATAAGCTTTGAAAAAGGAGGGAAATCTATATTTGCAAAAGCATTAGAAATGGTTAATGCTTTATAAATGATTGAAGATAATAAATTTTACATAAGATTAAAAAAATAAGAAATGAATTGGAAAGGAATGATTGCCGGTTTGAGTTTATTGAGTCTTTTGGCTATTGAAACTAAGGCACAAGGAAAGCTATCCGAGGTAGCTAAATACAATTTTAATTATGGCTGGAAATTAAATGTTGGCGATGTAACATCGGCTCAAAATAATGCGTTTAATGACCAATCCTGGAAAGGAGTAAATCTTCCTTTTGCCTGGAATCAACACGAAGCTTTTAAAGTTGATATTTCGCATTTATCAACCGGAATTGCCTGGTATCGTAAAACATTTCAATTACCAAAAGAAGCTGCCGATAAAAAAGTGTTTATCGAATTTGAAGGAGTTCGTCAAATGGGTGAGGTTTATGTGAATGGAACTATGGTCGGTTTGCACGAAAATGGTGCGATGGCTTTTGGTTTGGATTTAACATCTTATTTAAAACCTTATCCACAAGAAAATGTCATTGCGGTAAAAACGGATAACGATTGGCGATACCATGAAAGAACAACCGGTTCTACGTTTCAATGGAATGATAAAAACTTCAATGCCAATTATGGCGGATTGCCAAAGAATGTCTTTTTGCATATTAAATCAAAAGTGTACCAAACGCTGCCGTTGTATTCTTTTTTGAAAACAACCGGAACTTATGTGTATGCAACAGATTTTGATATTCCTCAAAAGAAGGCTATCGTAAATGTGCTGTCTCAGGTGAAAAACGAAACCTCAAAAGCCGTAAATACGCAATTGAAAGTGAGTGTTGTGGATATGGATGGTAAAGAAGTAGCTTCTTTTTTGGGAGATTCCAATACTTTAAATCCAAATGAAACTAAAGAGTTAAAAGCTTCAAAAGCTTTGGCTGATTTGAACTTCTGGAGCTGGGGTTATGGATATTTATACACAGTGACTTCTGAATTATTAGTGAATAATGAAGCGGTTGATAAAGCGGTTGTTAAGACCGGTTTTCGTAAGGCTGAATTTAAAAACGGAATGGTGTATTTAAACGACCGCGTGATTATGATGCATGGTTATGCCCAACGTACCAGTAACGAGTGGCCTACTGTGGGGATGTCGGTTCCGGCATGGATGAGTGATTATTCAAACAGTTTGATGGTTAAAAGTAATGGGAATTTGGTTCGCTGGATGCACATTACTCCTTGGAAACAGGATGTAGAATCTTGTGACAGAGTTGGATTAATTCAGGCAATGCCAGCCGGAGATTCCGAAAAAGATGTAGAAGGAAGACGCTGGGAGCAACGTACCGAATTGATGCGTGATGCGATTATTTACAATCGAAACAATCCGAGTATTTTATTTTACGAATCCGGAAATGAAAGTATTTCTGAGCCACATATGAGTGAGATGTTAGCAATTCGAAATCAGTATGATCCTTTTGGAGGTCGCGCTATTGGTAGTCGTGAAATGTTGGATAGTAAAGTTGCTGAATATGGTGGTGAAATGTTGTATATTAATAAAAGTAAGCATATTCCATTTTGGGCAACCGAGTACAGTCGTGACGAAGGATTACGTAAATATTGGGACGAATTTACACCTCCTTTTCACAAAGAAGGAACAGGAGGAACCACTCATGAAAATGTAAACGGAACTAAGGTTGCGGATGCTAGTGCTTACAATCACAATCAGGATGCACATGCTATCGAAAGTGTAGCACGTTGGTACGATTACTGGGAAATGCGTCCGGGAACTGGAGAACGCGTAAGTTCCGGAGGTGTGAATATTATTTTTAGTGATTCGAATACGCATTATCGTGGTCAGGAAAATTACCGCCGCAGTGGAGAGGTAGATCCAATGCGCATCCCGAAAGATGGTTTTTATGCCCATCAGGTTATTTGGGATGGCTGGGTGGATACCGAAAAACCTGCAGCTCATATTATCGGTCATTGGAATTATGATAAAAACGTTAAGAAAGATATTACCGTTGTTTCAACTGCCGATGTAGTGGAATTATTTGTAAATGGGAAAAGCTTGGGAAAAGGGATCCAAAGCAAACGCTTCTTATTTACTTTTAAAGATATTCCTTTTCAAGCAGGAAGCATCAAAGCTATTGGTTTTGATACGAACGGAAAAAAAGTTTGTGAAGATGAAATTAAAACAGCAGGAAAGCCAGTTGGACTTAAATTGACTTCGATAGAAAGACCCGGCGGAACTTTGGCTAACGTAAATGATTTAGCGTTAATTCAGGTAGAAGTGGTTGATGAAAAAGGAAACCGTTGTCCAACGGCTATGGATATGATTCAGTTTGAGGTAGGCGGAGAAGGAACTTTTGTGGGAGGAATTGCCCAGGGACCTGATAATTATATTGGTTCTAAAAATTTACCGGTAGAATGTGGTGTCAACCGAATTATGGTGCGATCTACTGATAAAGCAGGAACAATTTCTATTAAAGCAACCGCTAAATCGCTAAAAGCAGATGCGATTTCGGTAAAAACGATTGCGACTGATTTAGGCGCTTTATCTACCAATTTGCCAGGAGAAAACCTGCCTTCTTATTTAGAAAAAGGACCAACTCCTGCTACGCCTTCTTTCACTAAAACCCGAAATACAGTGGCTATTATCGGAGCAAAAACCAATTCGAATCAGGCTGACGCTCAAAAAAGTTTTGATGACAATGAATTGAGTGAATGGACTAATGGAGATGGTGTTGCAAGAATTGAGTATGAGTTGGCTCGTGAAGCTATAATCAATCAGGTAGTATTGAAATTAGCGGGTTGGAGAAGTAAAAAATACCCAATTAGAATTTTGGTTGATGGGAAAAAAGTTTTTGAAGGAACTACGCCAACCAGTTTAGGTTATGTGACTTTGGATGTAACTCCTGTTAAAGGTAAAAAAGTTATAATAGAACTTATTGGAACTTCTAAAAATAGTAATGCTATTAATTTAGTTGAGATTACCGGAAAAGTAGATGAAGGAGGTTTGAAGCAAACTAAATCTAAAATGCCGCAATTGCCAATTGTAGAGGTGGAGTTTTACGAGGCTTTGTGATAATGGATTCGTTGTAAAAAACGGATAGAAATAGAAGTTTATAAATTTTTATAAATGGTTTTGGTCAATTAAAGCCTATCGAAGTTTTATAATGGAGATAGGCTTTTTTATGTTCTGTTTTTAAGACATTTTTTTGCTAAAAAAAGAACAACAAACTATACCATTAGTTTTTAGGATAATTTTTGTAAGTTCGATGTTGGATTTAATGTAAAAAGTTATAGATAAAACTCTTTAATTAGTTATGGTTTATTACATATGTTTAAAAATATAAAATGGAATTAAAAAAGACATTAAGATGGTTTGGAGCAAAGGATCCAATTAGTCTTGAACAGATCAGACAAACTGGTGCAACCGGAATTGTTACTGCTCTACATCATATTCCTAATGGCGAAATTTGGTCAGTAGATGAGATTTTAAAGACTAAAAATCTTATAGAATCATACGGTCTTACCTGGGATGTTGTGGAAAGTTTGCCGGTTCATGAAGATATTAAGAAAGGGAAAGCCAGTCGTGACAGAATTATTGCCAATTATAAGGAAAGCGTCAAAAATTTAGGAAAATGTGGCGTTACAACCATCTGTTACAACTTCATGCCGGTATTGGATTGGGCCAGAACCAATTTGAATTATACGCTTGAAAACGGCACGGTGGCGATGTATTTTGAAGTCGACTTGTTTGCGGCATTCGACATGTTTATCCTAAAAAGACCCAACGCGGACAAAGATTACACTGATGAGCAAATCAAAAAAGCCGAGACTATTTTTAAAACTTTAACGGCTGAAGATGCCAGAGCTCTTGCTTATAATATCATTGTTGCCACCCAGTCTTTTATTGACGGAGCTGTGGGAGAAGATGAAAAAGAGCCAATTAATATCTTTTTAAAATTATTAGCTGAATATGACGGAATTGATAAAGATAAATTAAGAGAAAACTTCGCTTATTTCTTAAATGAAGTTATTCCTGTTGCCGAAGAATATGGAGTACGATTAGCAGTTCATCCTGATGATCCACCGTTTCCATTACTGGGATTGCCTCGAATAGTAAGCAGTGGGGATGATTTTGAATGGCTGTCTAATGCATGCCCGTCTCTGAATAACGGAATTACGTTTTGTACTGGTTCATTAGGAGCCCGTAAGGACAATAATTTGGCCGAAATTTTCCAAAAATATGTCGATCGTGTACATTTTCTTCATCTAAGAAGTACTAAAATTTTAGACAACGGCGATTTTTATGAAACCGAACATTTAGACCCAACAGTCGATTTACCGGGCGTAATGAAAGCTATTGTCGAAGAGCAAATCAGACGAAAATCAGAAGGAAGAACCGATTATAATTTGCCTATTCGTCCGGATCACGGGCATAAAATGTTAGACGATTTTAACAGAGCAGGAAATCCTGGTTATCCATTAATTGGAAGGTTAAAAGGACTGGCTGAATTGGCAGGACTTGAAACAGGAATTAGGTATTCCATTCAAAATTAGAGACAGAAGAAGATAATTTCTGGGGATTATTTATTTTCAACATATTCAAAAAAAAAAAATCAAAAGATAAAAGAGTTCGATTGTTGGACTCTTTTTTTATAAGCAAATTAGAAATTTATTACAGGATAGAGCATGATGCTGTAGCTAATCTTTCCTTTTATATTTGGAAAATTTTGATTTATTATCGAAATAAGACATTAATTAATGAAAAATGTAAGTATGAAAAATTTTATAAAGTTTTTTTGTCTGATTTTGTTTGTAAATAGCATTCAGGCAACGAATAGTATCATCAAAATTAAGAATATTGATCCTTCGTTTGAAATCTATACAGCTAAATTTCAGGCGGTAATTTTATATGATAAAGAAGGTTCTCCACTTGATTCTATTGCTGCTCATTTATTAGCAGAGGATATTTACAAAGTAACCCATTATAAACCTAAGGTGATTACCAATAGTAAGGATGCTGAAGGGAATGTAATTGTTATAGGAAGTATCTCTTCTAAGCTGATGAATCCATTTATTGATAAAAAGTTGATAAAAGGAAACTTTTCAAATCAATGGGAAAGTTATCTCTATAAAACGATTCTTAATCCCAACAAAAAGATTAACAAAGCTTTTGTTATTGCCGGTACAAATCCAAGAGGAACGGCTTATGGGGTTTTTGAATTATCCAAAAAAATAGGAGTATCTCCGTGGTATTGGTGGGCTGATGTGCCTGCTAAAGAGCAAAAAGAATTGGTACTGAATCAAAATGATTTCCAGTCCAAAGAACCTTCCGTGAAGTATAGAGGAATCTTTTTAAACGATGAAGATTGGGGATTGCAGCCTTGGGCGGCGAAAACATTTGAGCCGGAAACAAAAGACATTGGTCCAAAAACCTATGCCAAAATTTTTGAATTGTTGTTGCGATTGAAAGCCAATACCATTTGGCCAGCCATGCATTCCAGTACCAAAGCTTTTTTCCATTACCTGGGTAATGCAAAAATGGCAACTTTATATAATATTGTGTTGGGGACTTCACATGCCGAACCGATGTTGCGCAATAATGTTGACGAATGGAATGAAAAAGTTTTTGGAAGATTTAATTACAAAACCAATAGCGATAAGGTTTTCAAATATTGGGAAGACCGTGTGAAAGAAGCCAAAGGAATAGATGGAATTTA
>NZ_AUDK01000029.1 GCF_000425425.1 Flavobacterium daejeonense DSM 17708 | reverse complement strand
ACTTTATTCTTTACTCGCAAGAAAAATTTAAAGTTTTTTTTCGATTGTTTTTCGAAGCTAAACTCCTTTTCTCTTAACCAGTATTCCAAATAACTTTACGCATTTTGCGGGGTGCAAATGTAAAACATTTTTTATCCAACTTCCAAACTTTATTTTTAAAAATTTCTTCTTAAATCTTAATTCGTTTCTCAGTATGTTTCTCTGAACGTTTTCGCTGTTGCGGGTGCAAAAATAGCACCTTTATTCAATTACACAACACCTTTTGCAAACTATTTTTAAACTTATTTTTTAATACCCTGATAACAAAGCTTTTCTATTTTAAACCTTTTTTTAGTTTGTAGGAATTTGGAAGGGTTTGAGTCGATTAAGCTCAAAGGACGCAAAGAAGTCACGAAGCAAACTAAGGTTATTCACTATATATAAGTAGCTTTTACCACATACCCCAATAGCTACCAGGATGCTTCTAATAAAAAAAGAGACAAAAACAGTTTTTCAACCATTAAAGTCTCTTAATCTATTTAAATAAAACTCACCTAATCGAAACGTATCGCTTTAACCGGAGTAATTTTAGTAACAATATAAGAAGGAATCAATAAAACAAAAAAACAAACAGCAACCGTCAAGACATTCAACAATATTATATAAAAGACATTTATATAGACCGGCGCCTCGTTTACATAATAATTTTCAGGATTAAGATGAACAACTCCAAAATACTTTTGGATTAACAAAATACTTATACCTATTAAATTCCCCCAAAACAATCCGCGATAAATTAAATATGAAGCATTATACAAAAACGTTTTTCTAATTGACCAATTGCTCGCGCCCAAAGCTTTTAGAATTCCAATCATTTGTGTTCGTTCCAAAATAAGCACCAATAAAGCTACTACCATATTTATGGTTGCCACCAAAATCATCACAATAAGAATTACCACAATATTAAAGTCAAACAACTGAAGCCACTCAAATATATAACTGTATTTTTCTACAATTGTTTGAGAATCCAAAGTTGAACCGGAATACTGATAAACCTGTTCGCCAACCGTTTTTATATTATCAAAATCATTTACAAAAACCTCAAAAGCCCCTACCTGATCCGATTTCCACTTATTAATTCGCTGAATATGCCTAATATCTCCCAAAACAAAAGAAGCATCAAATTCCTGGAAACCGGAATTAAAAATACCCACAATTTTAAATCGTCTAACATTTGGCAATTTACTTTGCCCCTCTTTCATAAAAAAGGTATTAAAACCGTCTCCGACTTTTAATTTTAACCTATTAGCCAAATATTGAGAAATAACCACTTCCGGATTTAATTTTCCCGACAAATCAGGCAGTCTTCCGGAAACCAAATATTCTTTGATGTTATCCCACTTATAATCTGTCCCAACACCTTTAAAAATAATTCCTTCAAAAGCTTCGGCAGTTCTTATAATTCCTGCTTTACTGGCAACAGCCTGAATATGACTTACCTCAGGAACCGAATTAAACTTAGGGTAAAATTTTTGATTTTTAGCAACAGGAACCAAAGTAGCATCCGACTGATTATTGTCATAATTAGCAATAATAATATGTCCGTTAAATGCCGATATTTTTTCTCTAATCTTTTGCTGAAGACCAATTCCTGTAGCTACAGAAACGATCATCATAACCATACCGATGGAAATTGCCGATATAGCAATTTTTATAATAGGCGCCGAGATACTACTTTTATTAGCTTTAGCAGTAATGAGACGTTTCGCTATGAAGTATTCTAAATTCAAGTGACTTTATTTGAAAGTTGGAGCTCAAAAATACAGTTTTATTATTGCTTTTACCAACAAGCCTTTACTACTTATTCTAAAAAGACAATATACCATTTAATTACAATGGCAATTTTCGCTTCATTTCCTCAACAATATTATAAACCGCCGGACAAACAGGAATGTTTTTTAATGTAATATTAGTAATCTGCTGAAACTTTTTTCTGTCGGTATGCGGAAACTCTCTACAGGCTTTTGGTCTGACATCATAAATAAAACAAGCATTATCAGTATCTAAAAAAGTGCAGGGTAATTTTTGTAAAACATAATCATTATCTTCATCAATGCGCAAATACTGATCAATAAATTGCTGTGGTTTTTGTCGTAAATGTTTTGAAATCCGTTCAATATCGGCTGAAGTAAACAACGGACCGGTCGTTTTACAACAATTTGCACATGATAAACAATCTGTTTTTTTAAATTCGGCATCATGCAAATCCTGCATGATGTAATCTAAATTCTTTGGCGTCTTCTTTTTAAGCTTATCAAAATACTTTTTGTTTTCAACTTGCTTATCTTTGGCTAACTTTTGTAGTATGTTCAGTTGTGGATTTGTCAATTCTATTATCTGATAAATGAATTGCAAAATTACACAAAACGATTTTACAAATAACCGAAAACCTAACAAAACACCATGAAAGACCTTTTTGGAAAAGCAATTTTAGATTATCAAACCCATAATTCTCCCGAAAACATCATTACCGAAACTACAATTTCAGAAGAAGATGAAATGGATGTTGCTTATTTGTTTCGCCCTTTTGATGAAATGCCTAATATCGAACAAAAGGCACTGGAATTAGCCAAAGGTAAAATTCTGGATGTGGGTTGTGGAGCTGGAAGCCATAGCTTGTATTTACAAAATCAAAAAAAACTGGAAGTAACTGCGATTGATATTTCTGCAAATGCAGTCAAAGCCTGCAAACTTCGCGGTTTAAAAAATGCTTTTGTTCAGGATATTTTGACTTTAGAAAACGAAACATTCGACAGCATTATACTTTTAATGAATGGAACCGGAATCTTTGGAACTTTAAAAAACACTCCAAAATTTCTTCAAAAACTAAAATCATTATTGAATCCCGGCGGTCAAATTTTGATTGACAGCTCAGACATTATCTATATGTTTGACGAAGATGAGGATGGTGCCTTTGAAGTTCCGGCAAATTCTTATTACGGAGAGTTAGAATTCATAATTCAGTACAAAGGCGAAACCGAAGACAGTTTTTCCTGGCTTTATTTAGATTACAACACTTTACAAAATGCCGCCATTGCCAATGGATTTCAATGCGAATTGATTTTAGAAGGCGAACATTATGATTATTTAGTCCGGCTTTCTATATAAAATATCTTAAAAACAAAAATCCCAAACAATAAAAACTTGTTTGGGATTCTTATTATGGTATATTCAAATATTTATGTGTTTGTAACGAAACCCTCCATTTTGGATTATTCATCACATAATCTACAATTAACGGAGTCATTTCTTCTTTTTTACTCCATTCCGGCTGCAAAAACAATTTAGCGTTTTTATTTACTTTTTCAGCTTGTTCTTCCGCAAAAATAAAATCATGCTTGTTATAAATAATCACTTTTAACTCATCCGCATTTGCATAAACGGTATCAGTAGGTAATTTATTTTTTTTAGGCGAAAGACAAATCCAATCCCAGATTCCCGACAAAGGATAAGCTCCGGAAGTTTCAATATGCACCTTTAAATTTTTCTCTTTCAAACTTGAAGTTAACAGCCCCATATCCCACATCAAAGGCTCACCACCGGTAATCACAATCGTATCGGCATATTTAACTGCATTATCAACAATCTCATTAATTTTTGTAGGCGGATGCAATTCGGCATTCCAGCTTTCTTTGACATCGCACCAATGACAGCCCACATCGCAACCTCCAATTCTAATAAAATAAGCAGCGGTTCCTGTATGAAAGCCTTCACCCTGAATCGTATAAAACTCTTCCATCAAAGGCAACATAGCCCCTTTATTTACTTCTAATTGAATTTCTTTTGCTAACATTTTGATAATTTAGGCTGCAAAGATAACTAATTTGTAAAGAGATTACTCAATTTATCATTAGCTTAACAAAAGCCCATAAAAAAAAGCCGGCAAAAACCGGCTTTTTATTCTATTTTATCCATTCAATTATTGAAGTGTTTTCAATGCCTGAATTGCATATTGATTGGCAGGATCGATAGCAAGAGCTTTATTAAAATGTTCAATCGCTTTTGCTTTATCAAAGTTAGCGTAACCAGCACCCATAGTACTATAAGCCTCAACTAATTTAGCTTTTACATTAGGTTTAGCTAACTCTTCAGGTCCTTTAGCAGTAACATGATCAATGTATTCCTGATAGTATTTAATCATTGCCTGATCATCTTCTAACAAACTATTTGTTCTTGCACGTGAAATATAAGCATCAACTGTCTCAGGAGAAGCTTCTAATACATTTCCATAAGCAATATCAGCTTTTTTCAATGCAATAGTATCTCTTTCAGCTACAGGTTTACCAGCATTAGCAAAATAAATTGAATTCCCTAAATAGTAGTTATCAATTAAGAAAGTTCTGCTCTCTTTGTAAGAAGTTGCAATTTCTAAGATTGCTGCAGCTGCTTTAAACATTTTTTTCTCATAATATTCTTTTCCTAAATCACCTAAACCATCAGCAACAGAAGGCTCTAATTCAACCGCTTTTTTAATAAGTTCAATACCCTCGGCAAATAAAACAGGGTCAATTGCTGTTCCATCATCAATAGTTCCTTTTTTGATTTTAGCCTCACCTAAATACAAATAATCTAATGAAATAACTTTATTTTCCGGATTATCAATAAATTTTTGCAAAGAGGTTATAGCATCCTCATTATGTCCATTTTCAAAAGCAGCATAACCTAAATAACGTAAGATTCTAGGATTAACATTATCCAATTCTTTCATTTTGTTAGCCTCAATTTCTAATGCTTTATAATCTTTAGCCAAGATTAAGAAATCCGCATGACGCATACGCGAAGCCAAAGAATAATCTGTCTTTGTCATGTATTTTTCATAATAAGACAAGGCCTCCTTGATATATTGATCATAACGTCCAGGAACATTTAATGCCCAGTAATAATAGGTTTCAGCTAATTCTCTGTAAACCGGTGCATAATTTGGATTTAAAGCAATTACCTCATTGTAAGCATCAACAGCTTCTTTATAAGCTTTTGCTCCTTTCAATAAAACTCCTAACTGCACTTTCGCTCTAAGCAAAGAATTGTCAGCCTGAAATGCATTACGATATGAGATAAATGCCTGATTTTGATTTTTATCACCATAGTAAGCATCTCCAAAAGCCAAAAGCACCTGTGGTTCAGAACCATTCTTCTCTTTTGCTAATTCTAAAGTTGCCAAAGCTGCTTTGTAATCAGGATGAGAATTATTCATATAAGCTCTTGCAATATATACATATTCCTCGAAATCTTTCTTACGCATTTCACTTTTCACTGATTCAAACTTAGCTTTTGCAGCCGCTAAATCATTTTTCTCTAAATCAATTTGCCCTAATCCAATGTTATTAAAATAAGCATCGTCCTTAGCTTTTAAACCTTGATCGTAGGTAATTTTAGCCGAATCAATTACACTTTGATTCAAATAAATATTACCTAAAAGAAAATAAGCTTTTCCCTCAGAAGGGTTTGATTTTATAATTGATTTTAAAGAAGTCTTAGCATTTTGAAATTGTTCTGCATCAATTTGCTTCTTAACTTCATCAATACTTTGCGCCTGCAAAACAGAAGCGGAAGCAAAAAATGCAACACTTAAAATTTTAAATTTGTTCATTGTAACTTTATTTAATTGATTCATTTTCATTAATTCGTTTCTCGTAACTATTTTATCCTGCTTTTAATCATGATTTTTCTACTTGGCATTGTCGAAGGCAACATTCCCGATTTCAAAACAATTCTTTGACCAATTTCGCCGGCTAAAAAAGAAGAGAATCCCATCCCTAAACCGGAAGACCCCTGACAATTTATAATAAACAAATCACGTGCCAAAGGGTATGTTCCCTCAGCCAGGTTGTTCTGAGTTGGCGCAAAATAAGCATTTTTATCCAAACCTTCAACGCTTAATACGTTAATATTAGTTAAATATTTTCTAATATTTTCCGTAGGCTGCAACAACCAATTAACACCTACTACCCCAATCATCCCTTCATTTTCCGAAACGAACTTAACCACTTCTTCATTCGATTTAAAAGAATAAACTCCGGTTTGAGGCAACTCGCTAATTTTTGCAAGCTGTGTCAAATAACGAACCGTACTTGAATTAGGATTATCAAATACTAAAGCTTTTATTTTCGAATCAGCTCCTCCCTTTAAAAAAGAAATCACTTCTTTTAAAGCAACCAAAGTATCCGAATCTTTCTTGTTCGAAATAAAGGTTATTGCATCGGTAGCAAATTTGGTAATTCGCGGCTTGATTTTAGATTGCTCAAAATATTTTGTCTCACTTTCATCCAAAGGCCTTGACAAAACCACTACACCCGAAGTATCTTTTAAAAACGATTGCAACAATTCTTTTTCGGATTTTGCGACAAGCGTAATTTTAGCATTATATGTACTTTCAAAAACAGCAATCTGA
Source organism: Flavobacterium daejeonense DSM 17708 (assembly GCF_000425425.1). Classification (GTDB taxonomy): domain Bacteria; phylum Bacteroidota; class Bacteroidia; order Flavobacteriales; family Flavobacteriaceae; genus Flavobacterium; species Flavobacterium daejeonense. The sequence continues at coordinate 49,073 of NZ_AUDK01000029.1, read as the reverse complement.
TCTTCAATTAAAGGTTTTACGGTTTCATCTACTAAAAGAGTAACCTTCCCTTTAAGAATAGTTTCCTTATCCTTTTTTAGGTTTGAATCTTTGCAGGAAATAAAAAAAATAACTGCAAAAAAACTAAAGACAAACGAGAACAAAACTATTTTTTTCATAACTATTCTTTATTATCATTAATGATTCTAACACAACGAATGAAAGCATACACAATTAAAAGAATTCCAAAAGCAATTCTGTAATTCATTGGCATACGGATTGGGAAATTTTTCATAAAGATGACAATTAACCCCAAAACAAAATAGAGCATAAAAAACAATATGCCTATAAAAAGAAGAAATCGCTCTTTAAGCGATTTCTTCTGAATATTTGTAATAAATTTTCTTAGCATTAGTCTGCACTTTGAATTGAAATCGGCAAAGAGTAAAGTACCCTTACTGGTTTTCCGTTTTGAATACCCGGATTCCATTTTGGACATTTCTGCAATACTCTTATCGCTTCTTTTCCGGTTCCGTAACCAATATCTCTTAATACTTTAATATCAGTTAATGATCCATCTTTTTCAACTACGAAGGTAACATATACTTTTCCTTTCAAACCTTCTTCTTCAGGTGTACGGTAGTTTTTACCCACAAACGAATAAAACTTCTCCATACCTCCAGGGAATTCCGGTTTTACTTCGATACCGGCAGTGTTGTAAACCTGATCATCAGATTCTTCAACTACCTGACTAGTTTTAGGACCTGTTCCAGCTGGTGCTACAGTTAACACCGCATCCGGATCACCTTTGATAGTTTGAGCTCCGATCTTTTTATCCTTGATTTCTTCAATCTTAGGCGGTTCTTCAACTACCTCTTCCGCTTTTGCTACCACCGGTTTTACAAATTTCACCTGATCCACTTTTGGAGGTGGTGGCGGTGGTGGCGGAGCATATTTTTTAGGCTCTTCCAGTTTCTTAGGAGGCAACTTAATTTTAGTAAGCTTTACTTCTCTAATAGCATTGTCTTCCTCGTTTTCTGCTTTAGGAATCAAACTGATTATCAGAGGAGCGCTAACTGCCAAACTAAAAAAGAAAGCACCAATAAGGAGCGCCTTAATTGTAGTTTTACGGTTAGATTTTCTCAACTCGTAAGCGCCATATAGCTTATTACGACCTTCGAAAACAATATCAACCCATTGATTTTTTAATATGTCTAATTTCATTTCTCTTAATTATTAAGTTATTAAGAAAACAAGAATACTCTTATTTTCCTTCTAACAATTTCTCCTCTTCAGGCAAGAAATCATTAACGATTGTATAAGTAGGAATAGCATTAATCGCCATCTCATCTAATATATCAACTACGTTTTTATAATTAGACTTCTTACTTGGTTTGATAATTACAATCATTCCCTGATCAGGTCTCCCTTTTGCAGCAGTATAGGCAGCAACTTCTTTTTTTCTTTTCAATAGTTCTTTACGAATACCGTCTTTTCCGTAGGCAATCTTTTTAGGACCTGCAATAGGATTGTAAATCAATCCCATATAGAAAGTCAACTGATCATTGTCACCTAATATAATGGTCATCGTACGATTTTCATCTACCTTCAAATCCTCAGTTTTATCCTTAGGATCTTTATCTGGCAACCCCAAACTCATCGCTTGTGGCTTAGACAATGAAGTAGTAAGCATAAAGAAAGTAATCAAAAGGAAAGCTAAATCCACCATCGCAGTTAAATCTACCTTAGAATTCTGCTTCTTACTTCTTACCTTGCCGCCTTTGTCACCGCCACTGTCGGTATTTAATTCAGCCATTTTAGTATATTTTTTTTAATTAAAAATCTTTTCCTCTTAATCCGGTAACTAAACTAAAAGTATTAACATTTTGATCTTGCAAAATATCCATAACTTTTCTGATAACCGGATACTCTTCCTTAGCATCACCTTTAATTGCCACTTGTAATTCTCTATCGTTAACTTCGATATTTGCTTTACGGGCATTATAAATCCACTCTTTTAATTGATTATCAAGCGAATCCATTGGCACACCTGGCTGATCTGCTTTCACACGATCAGAAGCTTTCATGTCGATAATTTGTTTAAGACTTCCAATTGGCACACCAAAATCAGTCATTAAAGCAAACTTTTCTTTATCTTCATCTGAAAAGCTCACACCATATTTTTCTGCCATCAACTCAAGTGTTTTTTTACGAACCTCACGGCCTTTTAAGTCAAAAAACACTTTATTCACACCATCTTTCTTACCAATAGAAACAGTAGCCAAATCATTATCCGGCAATTTTACCTGTACTGTTGAAGCTGGCGTATCCACTGGCAATGCCTCCGGAATTTTAGCTGTAGCTGTCAAAATAAAGAAGGTAAGCAAAAGAAACGCAACATCACACATCGCAGTCATATCTGTCGATGTTGACTTCTTTTTCATTTTTATTTTAGCCATTCTTTTTGTTTTTTATTTTGATACAGTAATATCAAAAATGATTATTGTCTCAAACTTCCTCTGAATTTTCTGTATGTATTAACGATAGTTGTACCTGCCTCATCGATAGAGTAAGTCAAATCGTCAATTTTAGAAGTAAAGAAGTTGTAAGCAACAATAGCTAAGATAGAAGTAGAGATACCTGTTGCAGTATTGATAAGTGCCTCAGAAATACCTGTTGCAAGTGCAGCCTGGTCTGGAGTTCCAGCAGATGCTAACGCACCAAACGCTTTAATCATCCCCGATACAGTTCCTAATAATCCTCCAAGAGTTCCTAATGATACTAATGAAGAAATGATAGTCATGTTTTTCTCTAACATTGGCATTTCAAGAGAAGTCACCTCTTCGATTTCTTTATGAATAGTTTCAGAAGCTTCTTCACTGTTAAATCCTTCTTTTTTAACATCTTGATATTTCACTAAAGCTGATTTAATTGCATTTGCAACTGAACCTTGTTGTTTATCACAAGTAGCAATTGCTTCTTCAATGTGTCCTCCTTTAATACTTGCCTGAACGTTTGCCATAAAAGCATCTAAGTTTGCTTTTCCAGCAGCTTTAGAAATTACAAAAAATCTCTCGATAGAAAAAGTAATAACCATTAACAACATCCCTAACAAAACAGGCACAATAAACCCTCCTTTATAAACTTGTCCTAATGTATTAATTGGGTGTCCAGTTTCTGGATTTCCTCCCTCAAAGTTAGCAGGTGATCCCATGATGAATTTCCAAATCACAACTCCTACCGCCACGCATAATAAAATGATGATTCCTGAAATCATTCCTCCTCCTTTTGAACTGCTTTCTTTTTTAACGTTTGCCATTTTTTTTTAAATTTTAATAGTTTTAAATAATTTATATTAGTTATAATTTAACTTGTAGTCCCGCAAATTTATACGTTTCGTTCAAATAAAAAAATTTTTTTTCGTTATATTCAGATTAATCATTTGTAAATTGCCGTTTAAAAAACTTAAACATTGTTTTTTTATCAATAATGCTATAAAAAATCAAAGGTTTTGATAAAATAATTTATTCATTTGCCCTTTTAAACAGCAATATTTCAAGAACCAAAAATATTATTTTAAAAAGATTTTTTTTAGATATTTAACAAAAAAAAAGCGCTAAAATTACAGTAAAAGCTATTTTAACCACATTAAAAAACAATAACACTATAATTTCCAACTTATAAAAACACTCTTTTTATGAACAGAAATGAAAAATTTATCGAAGAAATCAACCAGGGATATGCCTCTAAAGGAGCAAGCATTTTACTTGGAGGAGCTATTTTAGACAAAACCCCCTTAGCTGATGCCCATGTAAAAATCCCTCTAAAAACGCTAAACCGACACGGTCTTATTGCCGGAGCAACCGGGACCGGAAAAACAAAAACAATTCAGGTTCTTTCGGAGCAACTATCCTCATTTGGCATTCCGGTTTTAATGATGGACATCAAAGGAGATTTTAGTGGCATAGCCAAAGAAGGTGAAGAAAAATCATTTATAACTGAAAGACACCAAAAAATCAACATTCCCTACCAAACCGCTAGTTTCCCTGTTGAATTATTAAGCCTATCCGAACAAAGCGGAGTCCGTCTGCGGGCAACCATTTCTGAATTTGGTCCCGTTTTATTTTCCCGAATACTGGATCTAAACGACACTCAGACGGGCGTAGTGGCTATAATCTTCAAATATTGTGACGACAATAAAATGCCGTTATTAGACCTTAAAGATTTCAAAAAAGTCATCAACTATATAAACGAAGAAGGCAAAGAAGAGATCACAGAAAGTTACGGAAAAATATCAACTTCGACAACAGGAATTATTCTTCGAAAGATCATAGAATTAGAACAACAAGGCGGCGAACTCTTTTTTGGAGAAATGTCATTTGATATTAATGATTTAATGCGAATTGACGAAAACGGAAAAGGCTATGTAAACATTCTTCGATTGACCGACATTCAGGACAAACCCAAACTATTTTCTACTTTTATGCTGAGTTTATTAGCGGAAGTTTACCAACAAATGCCTGAAAAAGGCGATGCCGAACAACCTGAGTTAGTAATCTTTATTGACGAAGCACATCTTATTTTTAAAGAAGCCAGCAAAACGCTTTTGGAACAAATTGAAACTATTGTAAAATTAATTCGTTCCAAAGGAATCGGAATTTATTTTATCACCCAAAACCCAATGGATGTTCCCAGTGGAATTTTAGCGCAGTTAGGTTTAAAAATCCAACACGCATTGAGAGCTTTTACTGCCAAAGACCGCCAGGAAATAAAACAAACAGCCGACAACTACCCGACTTCTGAATTTTACAATACCAGCGAAGTTCTTACCAGCCTTGGAATTGGAGAAGCACTGGTTACAGCATTGAACGAAAAAGGTATTCCTACGCCTCTTGCCGCAACCATGCTAAGAGCCCCTATGAGTCGAATGGATGTTTTAACAGAAAGCGAAATTCAGGAAATTAACAACAAATCGAAGTTAGTAAAAAAATACAGCGAAAATATTGACCGCGAAAGTGCCTATGAAATGCTCAACAAAAAAATAGCCGACATAGAAGCTGAAAACAACAAAAAAGAAGCCGAACAACAAGAAAGCAAACAAGCACGAACAACTCAAAGGCAAGGTCCAAGTACAACAGAAGTCGTTGGAAAATCGGTTCTAAAAGTACTTACCAGTACCACTTTTATCAGAGGTGCTTTTGGAATACTTTCTAAAATTCTGAAAAAATAAAACCTTACAAAAGCAATAATCAATTACAATAGCAATGACAATTTCAAATTTGACATTGTCATTGTCATTGATTTTTTGCTATTGAGATTGCAGCAGTTCTAAAATTTTATTTTCAACCGCTGCAGAATCCCAAATCGTTTCAATATTATCCATTTTCAAAACTTTTTCCATGATTGCATTCTGGAAATCACCCAAAGCCAAAGCTTCTACATAAGGACGATCGCTAAAAGTTACCCGACTATATAATGGAATCCACTTATCAGGATGTTTGTCTGAAAACCACTTTTCAATTTTCTTTTGCAACAAAAATTTATCATCAGCCGTTTTGGTTCCCATTTCAACAAAATTTCGATACGAAAGTTCCGCAATAGCATCAGCATTGGGTTTTCTGGATTTTTGGTACTCCGAAAAAACACGCTCCCAATCATCTCCATATTTCAATATCATTTCATTTAAAACGGTAATATCTTCAAAACCGGCATTCATTCCCTGCCCGTAAAACGGCACAATTGCATGACAGGCATCTCCTATTAGCGCAATTTTATCAGTATAAGTCCACGGATAACATTTCATAGTCACCAAAGTACTGGTTGGATTTTTAAAAAAATCTTCCGCTAAATTAGGAATAACTTCTACCGAATCCGGAAAATTCTTTTCAAAAAAAGCCTCTACTTCTTTTCTGTCATTTAAGGAAGCAAATGAATTTTCTCCTTCAAAAGGCATAAACAAAGTACAGGTAAAACTACCATCCAAGTTCGAAAGTGCAATCAACATATATTCACCACGCGGCCAAATATGGAATGAATTTTTATCTAATTTATGAGAACCATCAGCATTTGCCGGAATGTTCAATTCTTTATAACCAATATTCAAAAACTCCTGCGAATAATTAAACATACTCTGACGCTGCATACGATGACGAATTCTGGAAAAAGCACCATCGGCACCAAAAACTAAATCATACTGTCGCTCTTCCCAGGCACCTCTTTCAGTTTCACCAATATGCAAAGTTGCTGTTGTCAAAGTGACATCCCAAATTTTTTGTTCAAAGAAAAAATCAGCACCGGCTTCTTCAGCAAGATCAATCATTTTACGGTTCAAAGTTCCGCGGGAAATCGAGTAGATACATTCGCCTTCCTGTCCGTAATTTTGAAATTTCAAATCGTCAACAAGGTGAATTGCTCTTTTATCCATCGGAATTGCTATTTCACGAACAGCATCACCCACTCCTACTCCATCCAAAGCTTTCCAACCCCGATTTGACATTGCCAAATTAATCGAACGCCCCGAAAATTGAATTTGTCGAATATCCGGACTTCTGTCATAAATATGAACCGTGTGTCCCGCTTTTTTTAAATAAATAGCCAATAATGAACCTACTAATCCGGAACCTACTATTGCTATTTTTTTAGGAGTCTGCATATTTTTTCTATAAAAGTATTAACCAAAATTACTAATTTATTATTTGAACCCCATTGCAAATTCCAAAAACATCAGTACAAAAACAGCATTACATCTAATAAAAAAGCATCGTTCACTTCGTTACCAACATGATATTTATCAGCTTTTAAGCGAATCCTTTTTACAAACTTTGCGCAAATTAAAAATGATTGTATGAACATGACAAAGATTCAAAAACCGCTACATAACTTCCATATTCCGGTAATGGGCCTTGCCTACACCATAGACAGCCCGATTCGCGTAGCGCAATATGGAATTTCCTCGGTAATATCGCTGGCAGATGATGAACTGATTGAAAAAATGAATGCTTTTTATCATCAAAAATTCAATGTACCTTATCAGGAAATTTCAAAAAAAGTTGCCGATTACAGAGCCAAACGCATTACTTCTTATTTAAACTTTGTAGACAAAATAGTAAAAGAGAAATTTGAAAATCTCAAAAATGAATTAGCCGAAAGCAAAGAAGCTTTAGAAAATTACATTGCTATTCTACCTAACAAATCGGAAATTAAAAAAGGACTGCAAGCTTTTCTTGACGAAGGAACAAACTGGAAACAAAACATCCAAAACTATATTGAAAAACAACTTTCAGCCGGTTCGATTGATGTGAACATCATGACGAAATTAGACAAAGATAATTTCGACAAAAACGAACAATTGCCTGTAATTTACAATGATGCTCATGCTGCTTTGAGAGGTTTTGCTAATAGTACCGTGAATTCTTCTATTGTACTTTCGGCCGGAATGAATCCAAGATTATACAGCTATTTTGAAAACTTCGAAGATTTTTTCCCAGATGAGAACAAGAATTTAAAAAAGAAAATTGTACTCAAAGTAAGTGATTTTCGCTCAGCAATGATACAAGGTAATTTCTTAGCTAAAAAAGGACTTTGGGTTTCTGAATACCGAATCGAGTCCGGATTAAATTGCGGCGGACACGCTTTTGCAACCGAAGGATTTTTATTAGGTCCTATCTTAGAAGAATTTAAACAAAAGAAAGCACAACTCATTGAATCATCTCATGAATTGATGATAAAAGCATTAGAACAAAAAGGAAAATACATTCCAAACGAGCCTTTAGAACTAAAAATCACGGTACAAGGTGGCGTAGGAACTGCCGAAGAACACGACTTTTTGTTAGATTATTATCAGGTTGATTCTGTAGGCTGGGGTTCTCCGTTTTTATTAGTTCCCGAAGCAACTTCGGTGGATCAAAATACCCGTAATTTATTAATTGATGCCAAAGAAGAAGATTTATACTTAAGTCAGATTTCTCCTTTAGGCGTTCCGTTTAACACTTTGCGAGGAACAACCAACGAAAAAATAAAACAACGACGCATTGAAGAAAACAAAGCCGGAAGTTCCTGCCCTAAAAAGTTTCTTGCGCTGAATAAAGATGCCGAAGGCAACGGAATTTGTACCGCTTCCAAGAAATATCAGGATTCCAAACTGGAAGAATTAGAAGCAAATAAAAATAATATCTCCTTAGAGAATTATGAAAAAGCCAAACAAAACATTACGGTAAAATCCTGCCTTTGTGTTGGCTTAGCCAATGCTTCCTATTTAGAAAACAACATTAAAATAAAAGGACAGGATCAGGGAGTGGTTATTTGTCCGGGACCTAATATCGCTTATTTTGATCAGGAAGTTTCCCTTTCTAAAATGATTCAGCATATTTATGGAAACGACTCGGTTTTACAAAATCCAAACCGCCCTCATTTCTTTATAAAGGAACTAAAGATGTACATCGATTATTTAAAAAATGACATCCAGGCTATTGGACAAGAAATCAATAATGCTAAAACTAAAAAACTGGAAGCTTTCAAATCCAATCTTTTAGAAGGAATTGGGTATTACCAAAATCTTTTTGCTGTCATTTCGAATTTTGAAACCATCAAAAAAGAAATTTCAAAACAATTTGAGCTTTTAAAAAACGAAATCAACAACATTGAAATACCAAAATTACAAATAGCTTAACCACAAAAAAGTCCCTTGAAAATTAATTCTCAGGGGACTTTTATTTTCTTATAAAATAGCTATTTCTCTAAAATTCCTCTTTTTAATATTTGTCCAAAATTGTACATATCTTCAAAAGAACAATACAAAGGAACAGGCGCCAGGCGAATTACATTTGGTTCCCGCCAATCGACAATCACGCCATTTTTCATTAAGTAGTCAAACAGGCTGCGTCCTTCACCATGCAGAAAAACCGACAACTGACAAGCTCTTTCGAACGGATTAGAAGGCGTAATGATTTCAAAATCCCCTTGCACTTCTTTATCAATTTCGTGAAGAATAAATTCTAAATAAGCTGTAATCTGATCTCTTTTTTCTATTAAAGCTTCCATTCCAATTTCGGCAAACATTTCAACCGAAGCCAGATAAGGAGCCAATGACAAAACCGGCAAATTACTTATTTGCCAACCATCCGCTCCATGAACCGGATCAAAATTAGGTTCCATTTTAAAACGACGTTCTTTATTGTGTCCCCACCAGCCTGCAAATCTGGGCAAGTCAGCATTATGATGATGTTTTTTGTGCACAAAACAACCCGAAGCATTTCCGGGGCCTGCATTCATATACTTGTAACTGCACCAGGCCGCGAAATCAATATTCCATTCATGTAATTCTAATTTTACATTTCCGGCAGCATGAGCTAAATCCCAACCCACATAAGCACCAACCTGATGACCGACTGCCGTAATTGCTTTCATATTAAAAACCTGCCCGGTGTAATAATTGACTCCGCCAATTAATACCAAAGCCAATTCATCACCTACTTCATTGATTTTTGCAATAATATCTTCGGTACGAATATTATGTTCACCCTCCCTTCTATTTATTTCAACAATGGCTTCTTCAGGCTTAAATCCATGAAATTTAACCTGACTTTGCAACATATACTGATCAGAAGGAAATGCTTTTTCTTCACAAATAATTTTGAATCGTTTGGCATCAGGCTGATAAAAAGAAACCATCAACAAATGTAAATTGACCGTTAGCGTATTCATCACCGTAACCTCGGCCGGCTTAGCACCTACAATTTTACTCAAAGGTTTCGAAAATCTTTCCTGATAATCCCACCAGGGTTTTTCGGCATAAAAATGTCCTTCCACAGCCAGATTAGCCCAATCATTCATGATTTCATCTACATAAGCCTTTGTCCGTTTGGGCTGTAAGCCTAATGAATTTCCGGTAAAATAAATAACTTGTTTATCATTCACTTTTGGAAAATGGAATTCATCTCTATATTTATGTAAGTTGTCCTGAGCGTCCAATTGTTGGGCAAAAGCTTTCGTGTTTTCGAAAATCATAATACAGTTTTCTTTTGTCAGGTAAAAATAATTAAAAAAAGAAACAACTGAATTACGAAACACTTACAAATAAAAAAATACAATCAAATTATTACATTTTAATCTTCATTTAATTATATTTGACTGAATTAAAAACATTTAGCTATGATTAAAAACAATTCAGGTGTCATTATTATTGCCTTAGCCATTGTAATATCAGCTTACTTATTTTCAAATGCTTTTCAAAATCGTAATAAAAACACTGATACGATAAGCGTTACCGGATTAGGAAAAACTGATTTTGTTTCCGATTTAATTGTTTGGAGCGGATCTTTTTCACGAAAAAGCACCACTTTAAAAGAAGCCTACGCTTTACTGGATATTGACAGGGACAAAATCAAAAGTTATTTAGCCGGCAAAGGAATTAAATCAAATGAAATTGTTTTTTCGGCAGTAAATTTCAATAAAGATTTTGAGACCACTTACAACGAAAACGGAACTCTAAGACAAAGTACATTTACTGGTTTCACATTAACGCAAAGCGTAAGTATACAGTCTAAAGAGGTTAATAAAATTGAAGAAATATCCCGACAATCCAGTGAATTAATTAATTCGGGAATTGAATTTTATTCTAATGCTCCCGAATATTATTATACTAAACTGGCTGAATTAAAAATAAAAATGATAGCCGAAGCGACTAAAGATGCCAGCACCAGAGCCAAAAGTATTGCCGAGAATGCCGATGCTAAGCTGGGAAATCTAAAAAAATCAGACATGGGTGTTTTTCAAATTATTGGTCAAAATTCCTCTGAAGATTACTCTTACGGCGGTTCATTTAACACCCAATCTAAAAATAAAACAGCTACCATTACAGTAAAGCTGGTTTATCAGGTAAACTAAAAATAATTTCTATAACAACAAAAAAACCCGTCAAGAATGACAGGTTTCTTTTATGAATTAACCTTTTATAGTGATTATAGAATTAACATTGCGTCACCGTAAGAATAGAATTTATACTTTTCTTTGATGGCTTCTTCATAAGCTTTTTTCATTAAATCATGACCGCAAAATGCCGAAATCATCATTAACAAAGTTGACTTTGGTGTATGAAAATTAGTCACCATACAGTTAGCCACACTAAAATCGTGTGGAGGAAAGATAAATTTATTAGTCCATCCTTCATACGGATTCAAGGTGTTTTGTGAAGAAACCGAACTTTCAATAGCACGCATAGAAGTGGTTCCTACTGCACAAACACGTTTTCTTTTGGCTTTAGCCTCATTTACAATATCACAGGCTTCCTGAGTAATTTTTAACTCTTCAGAATCCATTTTGTGTTTTGATAAATCTTCAACCTCAACCGGATTAAAAGTCCCTAAACCTACGTGAAGTGTAACTTCGGCAAAGTTCACGCCTTTAATTTCCAGTCTTTTCAATAAATGCTTAGAAAAATGTAAACCTGCCGTTGGCGCAGCCACAGCTCCTTCTTCTTTAGCATAAATCGTTTGATAACGCTCAGCGTCCTCAGGAGTTACCTCTCTGTTGATGTATTTAGGAATTGGAGTTTCTCCAAGTTCAGTCAATTTATTTCTGAATTCTTCGTAAGAACCATCGTAAAGAAAACGTAGTGTTCTTCCGCGGGAAGTAGTATTATCAATAACCTCAGCCACTAACGAATCATCATCACCGAAATATAATTTATTTCCAATTCTGATTTTACGGGCAGGATCTACTAATACATCCCAAAGACGTTGTTCAGCATTTAATTCTCTTAGCAAAAACACTTCAATTCTTGCCCCTGTTTTTTCTTTGTTACCGTATAAACGAGCTGGAAAAACTTTGGTATTATTCAAAATCATTACATCTCCATCATCAAAATAATCGATAATGTCTTTGAACATTCGGTGTTCGATAGTTTGTTTTTTTCTATCAATTACCATTAAACGAGCTTCATCTCTGTTTTCAGCCGGAAATTCAGCTAAAAGTTCTTTTGGTAAGTCAAAATTAAAATGTGATAATTTCATTCAAAAAAGTTATATGTTATGAGTTATAAGTCTTAAGGTTTGATTCTTAATATTATAATCGGCTGCAAATATACGATTGTGAAATAGGCGATGTCAAGTATTTTGCTGTTTAATTTAAAATTAAAACAACAAACCTCCGAAGCATCAGTGTTTTAGAAATATAAAAGCTTTTTTTAACCTATTAAATCGGAAACTTTATAACCTAATTTTTCCATATCTGCCCAAAAATCAGGGTAAGATTTAGAAACCACATCGGCATTTTCGATAATAATTGGCACTTTTAAAGCTAAAGGCGCAAAAGCCATTGCCATTCTATGATCGTTGTAAGTTCCTATTCTTATATTCGGATTAATCTCTGAAGTAGCGACCAAAGTCAAACTGTCATTGGTTACAGAAATATTAGCTCCTAACTTGCTCAACTCAATTCGCAAGGCTTCCAATCGATCCGTTTCTTTAATTTTTAAAGTATGAAGTCCCGTCAAATGACATCCGATTCCTAAACCAAGACAGGTTACCACAATAGTTTGGGCAATATCCGGGGTATTATTCAAATCAAAAGTTACATCTTGAAATTTGAACTTTTTATTTTTAGTTAAGGTAATGCTATTGCCGTTGAATTGCGTTTCCACACCCATTTCTTTATATATTGAAACTAAGGCCGAATCTCCCTGTAAACTGGATTGTTTGTAACTGCTTAGCGTAATATTAGCTTCATCAGCAAGTGCCGCTAAACTAAAAAAGTAAGAAGCCGAACTCCAGTCGGACTCAACGGTCATTTCTTTCGATTCTACTTCTTGTTTTGGATACACTTTAATCACATTGCCTTCAAAACTGGTTTGAATATTCAAATCATTTAGCAAAGCCAAAGTCATTTTGATATAAGGAATAGAAGTAATCTCTCCTTCTAAAGTCAACTCAATTCCGTTTTCTAATTTTGGTGCTACTAATAACAAAGCCGAAATATACTGACTGCTCACATTAGCTGCCATCGTTACTTTAGATTGGGTGATTTTTTGTCCTTTAATTTTAATCGGCGGATAGCCTTCTTCTTTCAGGAAAGAAATATCAGCGCCTAACTGACGTAAGGCTTCCACTAAAATTTTAACCGGACGTTCCTGCATACGACTGGAACCTGTTAAAATTACTTCGCGTCCTTCTTTTACAGCAAAAAATGCGGTAAGAAAACGCATCGCTGTTCCGGCGTGATGAATATCTACTACTTCTTCATTACCACTCAAAGCCATTTGCATTACCTCACTATCGTCAGAATTAGAAGTATTGCTCAAAGTAATATTAGGAAATAATGCCTGTAACAACAACAATCTGTTGGTTTCACTTTTAGATCCTGTTACTTCAATTTGAGCATTTAGATTAGAATGGGTTGTTTGTAGTAGTAAATTCATTTTAGAAAATTATTAGGTATGAATTATAATTATTCCTGCGTTTTTAACATTCATAATTTTGAAGGCGCAATTTAGCACTCCCAATTCACAATTCATAATTCGCAACTGATAATTATTTCAATTTTTCGTTGTTTTTGTGACGGTCTTTATCGCGTACCGATTTTAGATCCATTTTTTTATCAAAAGCAGCCTGCAAATCAACTCCGGTTTGATTCGCCAGACACAGAACCACAAAAACCACATCGGCCAGTTCTTCGCCTAAATCTTTATTCTTATCACTTTCTTTCTCAGATTGTTCCCCATAACGACGGGCAATAATACGGGCTACCTCACCTACTTCTTCTGTAAGCTGAGCCATATTAGTCAATTCATTAAAATAACGAACACCGTGTTCTTTTATCCAGGTATCTACGTTTAATTGAGCGTCTTTAAGATTCATTTTATATTTTTTTAAGTACTATTTTTTCTTTTTCTTTATCTACTATTTTTTGATAAAAATCTTTAAGCATTGAATAATCTTCAGCAGAAACCATAGTCTTTTTAAATTCAGTTTGTACTGCTATCTGAATTCTGTTATCATTTTTAACCAAAAAACATTTAAAAGTCAAAGCTCCATCTCCAGCCGACAAATTTATTCCATTTGGAATTGATTCCACTTCAAAACCTTCAGGAATTTCAAGATTAATCATGTATTTCTTTTGAGTTGGATATCCAAAATAAACCGGCATTTTTCTGTTTTCCTGAAGAAAAGGGTTTTTATTCATTGTAAAAAACAACATTGGATTAATAAAAAACTCTTTTCCAATAATCTCTGTATGATTCACAGATTGAAAAGTAAAACTCTCATCCACAGGCTCTAACAAATCTTCGTTCTTATTTTTCACTTCATAGTTACTAATTTCAACACCGTTATAAGAATTTTCGATTCTCTCTACATAATTATCCGTATTTGTCTGAGCGAATTTTTCTCTGTAACTATAAGCCTCATAATTGGTTTTACGGCTTCGCAAATCACCCGTTATCTTTCCCGATGCATCTATTTTTGCCATTACATTACAATTTACTACTGATGGAACAGAAGGTAACAAATTAACTTCTTGAGAAGTTCCATCGGCTTTTATTAACCGTCCGGTCCAATTTAAAGCATTCAGCGGCAAAATATTCTGAGTTGTATATTTATGAGTTGCATCCAGCAATATTAGTTTACCATCAATATCAACCATTGCAACTACATAATTAAAAACAGTCCTGCCTGGAAATACCGGAATTCCGTGATTTATTGTACTTATTAAAACCGGGTTAGCTTCAACACCTGCCAATCTCAACATCGATATCAAGATAAAATTAATTTCTGCCGCATTCCCAGTTCTTTCTTCATAAGCCTTAACAACACCTTTATCTGCATAATAACCATATTCCTGATTCCAATTCATTTTTTCCTGAACAAACTTAAAAATCTTCTTAAGTCTTTCATCCTTAGAATCTTCACTTTTTAGAAGTAATTTAACATCATTAACTAAATAATTAATTTCTGCTAATTGGTTTCCAAAATTTTTATTCTCAAAAATAGTTTTAGCAACCCCTTCCCAAGTAACAGAATAATCTTTAACAGGCTGCTCGGGAAATCGTGTTCTTTCTAATTCATTATGAAGAGAGCATTGATAATTCCTTATATTATCAACAAATTCTTCCTCTTTCAAGGCAGGAACATCTTTAGCTATATAACTACTGCTAATTTGCTTGTAGGTCATCAATCTGGTTTGCCCATATTCATTAGCAAAACTAACAGAACCTTGATTTACTTTAGAATCTGATTTAACATCAACATATCCTTTTAAAATGGTTTTATAAATATAATATTCAGGTATTTCTGTTTTATATTCTGCATAATTGACAGGAATAGTATATTGGAAATCACAAACAGGAAATCTAACCAGATTTTCAGACTTAAGCAAATAACTAAACTCAATAACCGAACCTGCTTTTACATTTGGCATGGACAATTTTGCCATTTTCCAGTCATCATTAATTTTAGTTTTAAAAACACCCTCACTATTTAATTTAGTTTTTATAACATCTCCATTTTCCAAATTATACGTAACCGCATCAGAAAAACTCAACATTTCATCACTTAAATTTTCATACCCTATATAATAAGGTACTTCAAAATTAGCCCAACTTAGTCCTCCTTTCTTGTAAATTTTTATTCTATAAGTAAACTCATGATTCATCACAAAGCCCTTCTTAATATCATAAGTAAAAAAAGTTCTGCCCTTTTTATACAAAATCGCTGCCGGAGCGCTGGTATCAATTGGATGTTTTTTTTCTTGCAACTCTAAAACAGAAATCCTACCTGTTTTAAATTCTTGTGCTTTCATAGAAGTTACCATTAAAAATGCTACAAGAATTACCTTAAGACGAAACAACTTCATATACTTAAATCTTTTTTAGTACTATTTTCTCATTTTGTTTCTCTATACTTTTTTGAAAAAAATCTTTCAAAGTAGCATAATATTCGGGCGTAACGATAGAAGAGTAAATATCAGAAGTGGAAACAATTTGAATCTGACCATTATTATTTGCAATTACGAACCTAAAAAAGCCTATTTTCTCCCCTCCATCAACGGTCATTGATTTAGGCATAGACTCCACCTCATAACCTTCAGGAATCTTTAGACTAATAGTATATTTCTCCTGAATTGGATAACCAAAATCAACCGGGTATTCTCTTACTTCCTGCTTAAATGGATTTTCTTTTACAGCAAAAAAAGCCATAGGAGACATGTAAATTTTTCCGTTTATCACTTCAGATGTTTTATTATCTCTAAATGAGTAATTTTCAATTACAGGTTTTGACAAATCCAACTCATTTTCTCTTTCATAATCATCAATCTCAATATTACTATTTCTACTTTCCAAAGATTCTAAATAATTATCTTTATTGGTAAGCAAATGTTTTTGTCGAAACTTTAAAGCTTCATGATTTACATGATATTGTTTTACTTTACCATTAATAACCCCTTCAGAATCAATAGCAGAAATAACTGATACAAATTCTCTGGAATTAATTTCAGGCATTAAATTAACATTTTCAGAAGTACCATTTTTACGTATTAATCGACCAAACCAATTCAAATCTCTTAATGGTAAAATATTAGGAACCGCATATTTTTCAGTGGCATCTAACAAAATCAAGCCTTTATCTGTTTCCACTGCAGCTATAACATAATTAAAAGCAGTTCTATTAGGGAAAAAAGAAATTCCATTAGAACGGGTACTCAATAAAACAGGATTAGCGTTTAAATCAGAATAACGTAACATAGCTGTGAGCATAAGGTTAATATCGGCTACATTACCTGCTCCATTTTTATAAGCTTTCCTTACTCCTTCTTCACAGGAATAACCATAATAACCATTCCATTTTACCTTAGTCTTAGCAAAAGTAAATATTGCTGCTATTTTTTCTTCCAAAGTAGTTACTCCTTTAAGAATCTGATTTAAATCGTCTTCAAAATAACCTGTCTTATTCAATTCAGGTCCAAAATCATCATACTTGTAAATTGTTTCAACGACGGCATCCCAATTAGTAGAATACATTTTAGGCATCGAATTAGGGAACTGAGTCATTGACAATTCCTGTTCTAAAGAAGTTGTGTAATTTTTAATATTATTAACAAAAACCTCTTCTTTAATTGCCGGCATGTTCTCCGCTAAATAAGTCGTTCTTGTTTCGGTATAATTTATATTATCGCTTGTAAAATTAGTACTTACTGCCCCACCAAAACCATTTGTTACCCTTTCCTTAGAATCAATTCTTATTGACTTAGTATTCTTAACAACATTTATTGTTGGTCGTATGAATCCTTTCACATTAGTATTAAAAATAAAATATTCCGGAACAAGAGTAACATACTCTGAATAATTTACCGGAATATCTGATTGAAAATACCAATCTCTTGGATTACCTATACTGGGTGTGTGTAAAGCATATTCATATTCAATAACAGAACCTTCCTTCACATTTGGCAGAGCAATTTTCTTCTGTCCCCAATATTTATTAATTACTTCATCGAATTCTCCATCACTTTTCAATTTAGTTTTTTCTATTTTCCCATTAACAAGATTATACGTTGCCACATCAGAAAAAACGACTTTTTCTCTTAAGCTATTTTCCAAATAATAACGTACAGCTTTGTTAGCCCATTCATAACCTTCTTTCTTATAAATTTTTATTCTTGCCTTAACAACAAGCTCAATCTCAAAACCACTAGTTTGATTGTAGATCAAATTACTTACTCCTTTTTCAAAAAGAACTGCCGCAACGGCAGATGAGTCTTTTGGATGCACTTTTTCCTTTAATTCTTCAATGGAAACTTTTCCTAATCGAAAATCTTGCGCTTTCATACTGTAAGTACACAAAAACAATATAATAATAGAAATTAAAATTTCAGACTTCATTGGTTTTAGGTTTTGGTTAGTATTATTTTGGCATTGTCGTTTCTTGAAATTTGTTCTATAAAAAGACGGTATTCATCGTATTCCATATTAGTATATACTCCTTTATTAACAAGTAAAAAACGTTTATAGATCAAGGAACCGTCTTCTGTTTTTACAATTTCAGTTTTATATTCTCCGAATTTAGTTTTCAAATCAAAATTATCAGGCAAAAACTCAATTTCGTACCCCTTAGGAAGAACAATATTTATTTCATCAGTATCTAAATAACCTCTTTGAATTTCAAAAGGATATTTTCGATTTCTAATCCGTTTTATAGCATTTCCCTGTTGATTATATACATTTATCGAAAAAAGCAACTTATTTCCTGAAATATTAGCATAATTTGCTGCATTAATAGAAACATCCTCTAAAAAGGTTACCTTGTCCTTATCATTAGTAAAAACAATCTTCCCCAGTTTCAAATTATTTATATTACTCCAATATTCTTTATAATGCGCCTCCTTTTCATCGGGGTGAACATGTTCTAACCTGGCTTTATTACTATATTGCGAACCTTCTGAAACAATCGATATATTCCCTGACAAACTCCCTTTCTCATCTAAAAGATAGGTTCCTTTACTTTTTTGCAAATTCCCTTTGTCTTCATAAATCTTAGTATGTACAATCTCACCACCAGTTGGTTTAATAATTAAAACAGTTCTGTCATCAGTGAACTTTCCCTGATAACCAAAAGGATCATCCTGACTGGTACATTCTAACCACACATAATCATTTTTATAAGGAATAGCTAAAATCATGTGATTTCCCTGTATGGAAACAAAATCCGACTGAATATTTCTCTTGTAAGAATCTCCATATAAAATAGTATTATACGAAGGCACACCTACTAATTCTAAAAGTGCTCTGGTGTAATTTGTAAGAGCTTTACAATCACCATAACCCAATCGATCAACATCAGCGGCCAACATCGGTTTCCAACCTCCAATACCTACCTGAACACTTACATATCTTGATTTCTTTTGTACATAATCATAAACAATTTTTGCCTTCTTAATAACATCTGTTTCAGTACCTACCAGATTTTTAATTTTTGCTTCCGTCTCCGGAGTTAATTGAACTGTCCCGTCCAAAATTTCATCATAATACCACTTACCAAATTCTTTCCATGATTTTGCATTTCCATCCTTGCCTTCCAGATTAAAACTGTCTAAACTCATGAGTAATCTTGGAAAAACCATTGTTGGTGCACAATAAGGTTCTTGTTTTTGAGCCAAAATAAATTTTGCGGTATATTTTAATTGAGTTGATGTATCTGTATTTTTTTCAATATTAAAGCCATTGAAATTAATTTCCTTTTTCTTGAAACCAAGATTTCCAGAAACGTTAACAGTTAAAACACTTAACTCAGTACCCACAAAATAATTCTTAAACGGATACCAACTAGGTATAAAAGCTGTATTAGAACTTTCAATTTCACTATCAAAAACAACAGTAAAAGGATATTGTGTAGGAGTATAATCTAAATAAATATATCGCGCATCTGAAAAAAGTGTACTTCCACTAATAGCACTAACATCTTTAAAGTCTTTTCGCTTTATTTTCTTAATCTCATTACCGAATACATCAAGAATTCTAGCTTCAATATTTTTAATCGATATTTTTTTATCATAATTTTCAAAAGCATCAATTGCAGAAAGTCCTTTTTCATTAAATACCGTAATTACCCTTTGGCTTTTTATATTCATACTTCTTTGTGAAACAATGTTTATATCAATTTGATTTAAACGAACAACTGCATCGGCATTTTCTTTTAAACTATCAGGAATCTGCGAAAACAGATATTCTTTTTTTTGTGCCTGTAGCTGTGACATCAAAAGACTGAAAACAATTAAAACTTTTATTTTAAAAATTTGCATAAGCTTTTCAAGAATTAAAATTAGCTAAAAAGAAAAATCAAAAAATCTTAATCTAGTGATTTCTAAAGATTAAATGGTAACTTTTTAAACAATCGAAAATCTCAAAAATAAAACAAATCATACAAAAACCAAATAAAAATTTTAGTTTTTTTTAACAGGTTTTTTTTCGTAACAAGATGTAAAAATGATTAATAATCTTGAAGAAGAGATTACTTCAAGATAAAACAATACTAAAACTTTATAAACTATTATTTATTCGCAATCAAATCAATAATTGCTTTATAAAGTTCCTCTGCTTCAAAAGGTTTTGAAAGATATTTATTGATACCTACTGCTTTACAGGCTTCGGTAACCGAAGAAGTAACCACTGCCGAAAGAGCAAGAATAGGAATATTTTTTTTCGAATGATTTTTCAATGTACGAATAGCCGAAGCAGCTTCATAACCATTCATATCTGGCATCATTAAATCCATCAGAATCAAATCAAAATCCTGATGCAAAAGTGCTTCCAGTGCCAATTTCCCATTAGCTACCACCACACAATCAATATTGTATTTCGACAATACTTTTTGTACTAAAATCTGATTGATATGATTATCCTCAGCCAAAAGTACTTTTATTTTTCTATCGATATCCAGCTCTGCTTTTCGGGATTCTTTTCTCCCAAAAACCGCTTTAGAGCCTGACAAATCATAATCATTTTTAAAAAAAGGTAAGGTCACAGTAAATTTAGTCCCTACATCCGGCTTACTTTTTACTTCAATCTCACCATTCATAATGTCGACAATTTTCCGAACAATGGCTAGCCCTAAACCTGTGCCACCGTATCTTCTCGCCTCATCATTACTAAGCTGAACAAAAGGATTGAAAATATCTTCAATTTGATGAGAAGGAATACCAATTCCGGAATCTTTAACTATAATTTTAACCACATAAGCATCTTCTTCTTCATCTTTGAATTTAATTTTTAAATAGATTTTGCCTTTAGCTGGTGTAAACTTAATGGCATTACCAATTAAATTAAAGAGAATTTGAGAAATTCTTACCGAGTCTCCATTCAAAACAACGGGTAATTCTTTATCAATAGTAATTTTGAAATCAATTTCTTTTTCGGCAGTTTTTATCGAAAATGTATCCCGAATTAAACGAATTAACTGATTCAGGTTAAAAGGTTTATTCAAAAGAGCAATTTGTCCCGATTCGATTTTGGCTAAATCCAAAATATCATTTACAATAACCAATAAAATATCTCCCGACATTTTAATGTATTCCAATTGTTTCTTTCTTTCCGAATCTAATTCAGGACTGTTGAGCAATAAATCGGTAAAGCCTAAAATTCCATTAAGCGGCGTTCGGATTTCATGGCTCATATGGGACAAAAACTGATCTCTTGTCAGCACTAATTGCTCCGTTTGCTCTTTTTCATCGACTAATTTTTCATTAATAGTTTCTGTTAATTTTTTAGAAACCATTGCTGCTTTTAATTCTTCGATGTAGGTATTAAATCCCATACAAAAAACATCCAGCTCATCATGCGCCTCTGAAATGGGTAAATAATTAAAAAAATCTCCCGCAAAACAATTTGATATTTGCTCGATAATTACTCCTGTGCGTTTCTTTTTAGATTCTATTTTTTCAGCTAAAAACAATAACTCTTCATAAACATCATCTAAACTATCTCCATGAGTTAATTGCTCCTGAAACTCATCTTGGTTTATGGAACGTACTAAGGCTAATATTTTTTCTAGTTTAGACATTTTATTCTTTTATGTTCAATATTGGATAGTAATTATTTTTTTTCTCTACCCTAACGAAAAAGTAAAACAATTATTACGTATCAAAGATAAATATAAGAAATATCTTTTAAAAACAATTCTATTAATTATTAAATTAAAAATATATTTCTACAGCTATTTTTACATTCCTTTTTCTTTAACCTCTAACAACCATCCCAAAGCTTTCTTTTTATTGGTAAAAACAAAGAAAGGCATAATAGGTTTTTTTAATTTAATATAGGTATTAAAAATAAACTTTGTTATATGAGAATTCACTAATACTGCTACAGCATGCAAATAATTTTGACCATACTGATCCGCATAATCGCGGGCTTCTTTAGTAATAAATTTCACTCTTGTAATATCATATAACCAATATTGATTTACTCCACTTGAAATTTCTTCTCTAAGCTTAACTGCCTCTTTCATCCTCTCAACATCAACCTCCACGCCTCCCTGAAATCTTGAAAACAGAATTCCATCTTCCTGCCAAAATTCAATATACTCATTCTTAATAAAATTCTCTTTCATAATATCTCAAGCTATTATGGATGTTATTAATCCAAAATTAACACTCATTACTTCTTCTGCCATAACCAAAAAACTGTGGTAATCATGCTCCATCCTTTTTTATAATCAAATATAAAATCTGGACATACATTTGATTTGATTTATACAAACTTATTATTGATTATTCTTTTTCTTCAATTCGTTTAACCATTGAACGGCTTCACTTTTTTTGGTAAAACCTTTTAAAGGAACAACGGGATTTTTTAATTTCATAAACATATTCAAAATAAATTTTGTTACATGAGAATTTAGCACTACAGCACAGGCATACAAACTTGCTTGTCCGTATATATCAGCATAATCACGTGCCGCTTTTTCAAAGGATTTAATTCCGTTAAAATCATAACACCAATATTGTTTCTGACCAATTGATATCTCATGACGTAAATCAATGATGGTTTTTATATTTTTTAAAGTCCCAATAGTTGGTTTCTTAAATTGAGAATAGAGAATATCATCTTCTACACAAAATTTAATAAAATCATTCTCAACTGTTCTCATTTTAGCCTAAAATATTTTTTTCATTTTTTGACTTTATTTCCAACAACCATTTAACTGCTTTTTCTCTATCGGTAAATACCTGAAAAGGAAAATCAGGTGATTTTAATTTCACATACATATTAAATATAAACTTTGTAACATGTGAATTCACCATCATTGCATTTGCAAAAATAAACTCCTGACCATATTTTTCCGCATAATCCCTGGCTTCTTTATTGACCGAAACTAATTTGGTGCCATCCATACACCAATATTGATGCTTATTATTCGAAATTTCATGTCTTAATTCTATTAATTTAGACATAATTTCTAAATCAACTTCAATAGGTTTTTTAAGCTCATTAATTAATATCCCATTTTCAAACCAAAATCGCGCATATTCATTTTCTACCATTTCCATTTTTCACATATTTAAATAAGAATTAATAACCTCAGAATTGTATGTATCCTGAATTTTCAAGTATGCAAATGTAGGAACAGCAATTGCGCCATATTTTTGCTTCTCAAAATCCGCAGAAAACCCACAAAAAACTGTTTCTTTACCTAATACTCTTGCTCTTTTATTTATTTGATAAACAATTTGCTGGTATATTTTATGTGATTTAATATACATATCATTTAATCCCACAATCATAGGGGAAGAGTGCAAAGGACCATTATAAATCCAAGCTGAAGCAATAATTTCGTTTTGACCTCTTAAACGAATAAGAATAAATTCATAATCATCATATTTAGATAAAACGTTAGTTATTTTTGATGGATAACTAAAAAAATTGAACCCGAAATTTCTAACTTTCACATTTAAAAATAACTTGTAACAAGTTTCAGCTTCTTCAGTGGTTAAATTATTTTTGATAGATATATCAAACAACGATTCTTTTTTCAATGCATAATACCGAATTCCTTCTCTTTTTTTACTTGACGGAATAGATGCCAGCATTTCATCCTCCGTATTCCAAGTTATATTTTTCAATTGCAATGAATTCGGCATATTCACTTTTACAAAACCTTCGTCTTCAAAACGCTCATGATACTGAAAATCTGAATAAAAATCTCTTAGAATAACGACAGCTGATTGGGTTTCTTTTTTTAATTTTTCTACTTTGACAAAAAACTCATTTAATGCAATTTTCACTAAAGGATGCTCACTCTTAATATATAAATGCTCACCTTCTGAAAATAAAGACCCCATCGCTAATGTTTTTGAACATAAATAATAAGGATTGTTTTTACGCACTTCTTCTATTTGTTTTGATACATTTTCTAAAGCCAACATATCGTCTTTATAAATAGTACTTGTAAAATATGTTGCCAAAATTATTTTACCATCATTATCTTTAACTATAATATAATGAAAGCTCCAATTTTCTTCGGGTTTCTCATTATTAGAAAAAATCTCTTCCATTGCCTGCATTGCCGAATGTCCAATGTTTCCTCTATCCTTAAACATCAAGTCCCAATCAACAGCATTGATATCATGAATTGTTGTGTATTCTTCGACGATTAAGTTCGAATTTATTGGCTCAACTAATAATTCATCTTTTTTTTGCTGCAAATGATATCCAAACTCTTTATAAACCCTTTCAATACTATCGCCTTCTTCTTCAATAGCCTTAGATAAATGATATGCCATTGCATCAGTTAATAAATCAATATCCGCTTTTGTATTGTGACGGGTCAATGTAAATCGCAAACCGGATTTATCATTAGGAACGACCGGAAATGTAGCTGTATTTACATAAATCCCTTCTTCCAAAATGCGATGAACAAAATTACGGGTTACTTTATTCAAGCCACTTCCGATAAAATAAATAGGAGAATCAGAAGAAGAAATATTTGTCAGATTTTTTTCTTCCAATCTCATATTCATGTAATTCATCAATTCTTTTAATTCCGACTGATAATTGTAAATTTGGTCAGACAAATGAATTTTAGCCGAAGCGATAGCAGCACCCGCATTTGCTGGAGATAACGGATGTGAATAACTCAATGGCCCGCCAAAAATATCGGTTCTTCGGTACATTTCCGAATCGGCAAAAATGGCTGTTCCGCCTACACAACCAAAACCTTTAGCTAAAGTTGATATGATAACAATACGCTCGCTAACTCCTAATCGATCGTAAATATAGCCTGCTCCATTTTTTCCAGCCCAACCCATACCGTGCGCATCATCAAAATACAAATACAGTTTAGGATATTTATGAAGCAAATTTTTCAAAATAACCGTATCCGGTAAATCGCCGTGCATGGAATATACACCATCAGCCATATACCAAATACGGCTGTATTTATTATAATTCTCCCGAATCATTTCCTCAAGCATTTCATAATTAGAATGCCTTACCATTTTTACTTCAGTCCCTTGTAATTTGGTGTTTTTACACGGAAACTGCACACTAAAATGCACCTGTTGGTCGAGTATAATTAAATCATCCGGTTTTATAATTGTAGCAATAACCGAAATATGAGCATTAGATGTTGAAGTATAGCAAATCACTTTATTGCCATCAAATATCTGAGACATTAACTCTTCCAACTCCTGAATGTAAGTCGGCCGAATGTATGCTCTGGACATCGATAATTGTGTTCCAAATTTCTTTGTTAATTCAATTGAACCGGCTATCAAATCAGGATGCGTTTCTAAACCTAAATAACCACAGGTTCCGAAATTTATTAAATCCCTTCCTTTGATTGTAAATTTTTCACCTTTAAAACTTTGCTCCTCAGAATTAATATGCATAATGCCTTTATCCTTTGCAGAGGTCCAAACATTGTCAACAACATCCAGATAATTATTATGTTTTATCTTTGCCAAAATATTAAATATCAAAAAAAATTAACAAACAATTTCATATAAATATTTTTTCAGGTTGCCAAAAACGACATCCTAAAAAAAAATAAATACAAAACTATCCGGGGCAAAATAGCATTGATTTACTTCGACTCTCAAATTAAAAGTACATTATCAAATATAGAAAAAAAAGTACAGCTCATTGAAGTTTATTGAACTTTGAAATAACTTTTATTCTCTGTTTTTACTATCAATCATTATAGTAACTGGACCGTCGTTAAGTAGACTTACTTTCATATCGGCTCCAAACTGACCTGTTTGTACTTTTTTGCCGATTTCCTGTTCTAATTTTCGAACAAAATTTTCATACATCGGAATGGCAATTTCAGGTTTGGAAGCTTTTATATAAGAAGGACGGTTTCCTTTTTTAGTGCCGGCGTGAAGTGTAAACTGACTTACCACAATTATATCGCCGTCGACATCCTGAACCGATAAATTCATTACATTATTTTCATCACCAAAAAGTCTAATTTTAGCCACTTTTGCCGCCAGCCAATCAATATCTTCCTGAGAATCGGCATCTTCAATACCTACAAGAACCAATAAACCTTTTTGAATCGAAGCTACTATTTGAGAATCTATAGTAACTGACGCTTCAGAAACTCTTTGAACTACAACTCTCATTAACTTCTGGATTTATCACTGTTTTTTCGATCCTCGTCATAAATATCGGTGCGATAATTCTCTTCATCACCTTCTAATATTTTAAGATAACTATTGTAACGCGACCAGGAAATTTCTTCTTTTTCCAAAGCTTCTTTAACCGCACACTTAGGTTCTTCCTTATGCAGACAGTTATTGAACTTACATTGGTCTTTCAGTTTGAAAAATTCCGGAAAGTAATCACTGATTTCTGCTTTTTCCATATCTACCACACCAAAACCGCGAATTCCCGGTGTATCGATAATTTGAGCTCCAAAAGAAAGGTCGAACATTTCGGCAAAAGTAGTAGTGTGTTGCCCCTGTGAATGAGAATCGGAAATTTGTTTGGTTTTCAAATTCAACGAAGGTTCAATCGCATTGACCAAAGTAGATTTTCCCACTCCGGAATGTCCGGAAAACATACTCACTTTTCCTTTCATCAAATCGATTAACTTATCCAAACCTTTACGTTCCTGAGCCGAAACACGTAAACATTGGTAACCTATTTTTTCGTAAGTATATTGCAAAAACAGCTGTTCATCTAAGGCGGCTTCATCAAAAGTATCAATTTTGTTAAAAACCAAAACAGCTTCAATTCCGTAAGCCTCAGCAGTTACCAAAAAACGATCTATAAAACTGGTAGTCGTAGGCGGATTATTAATAGTCACCAACAGGAAAACAATATCAATATTAGAAGCAATAATATGGGTTTGTTTCGAAAGATTGACCGACTTCCTCACAATGTAATTCTTACGGTCATGAATTGCATTAATAACCCCCGTAATTTGATTATTGGATTCTTCTAATTCATAATCAACACGGTCGCCCACAGCAATAGGATTGGTACTTTTAATACCTTTCATTCTGAATTTTCCTTTTATTCTGCAGTCCACAAAATCCCCTGATTCAGATTTTACCGTGTACCAGCTTCCTGTTGATTTATAAACGATTCCTGTCATGAGGCAAAGATAAAATTTTGTTTCTTGTTTAAAGTTGAATGTTAAAAGTTTTTGTTAATCAATAAAAATAGAAAAATCCCTTCAACTTAAACAAGGTCAAAGGGATTTCAATTTATTTAGAAAATGAATTATCCGTTGATAATTTTTTCTTGGTGCTCGATACTTTCCTGGTGAATTGATTTGAACAATTTAGTGATAAATTCTGCCGACAATCCTTTTTTAGCACCTTCAGCAACCATTTTCTCCTGGATTTCGTTCCAACGGCTGTTTTGCAATACAGCTACGTTATTTTCTTTTTTCACCTGACCAATTTCGTCAGCAACTTTCATTCTTTTTCCTAAAAGCTCTAATAAATTAGTATCTAAAACGTCGATATTAGCTCTTAATTTTGTCATTTTGTTTTCAAAATCACTATCACCGCTTACTTTTCTAATTTTCAAATCTTTCAAAATTTGTTTCAAAGCATCCGGAGTAACTTGTTGCGCAGCATCAGACCAAGCGTTATCAGGATCATTATGCGTTTCGATAATCATACCGTCATAGTTCAAATCTAAAGCTTCTTGCGTTACTTCAAGAATCATATTACGATTTCCTGTAATGTGAGATGGATCGATGATTAATGGTAAATCAGGGAATTTGTTTTGCAATTCGATAGCAATTTGCCACTCAGGAATGTTTCTGTATTTCGTTTTCTCATAAGTAGAGAAACCTCTGTGAATAACTCCTAAATTCTTGATTCCAGCCATGTGTAAACGTTCAACACCACCTAACCATAAAGCCATATCAGGGTTTACAGGGTTTTTAACCAAAACAATTTTGTCAGTTCCAGCCAATGTATCAGCAATTTCCTGAACCGCAAATGGATTAGCGGTTGTACGAGCTCCAACCCATAATACATCGATATCATATTCTAAAGCTAATTTACAGTGAGCAGCTGTAGCAACCTCGGTTCCCATCAACAATCCTGTTTCTTCTTTCGCTTTTTTCAACCATTTCAATCCTATTTCTCCAATTCCTTCAAATCCTCCCGGACGAGTTCTTGGTTTCCAAATTCCTGCTCTGAATACGCTTACATCTGAATTTTTCAATTCGTGAGCAATTTTCAATACTTGCTCTTCAGTTTCAGCACTACAAGGTCCTGCTATCACAAATGGATGATTTAATTTGAAAGCATCCAACCAATTTCTCATTTCTTTCTTGTTTTCCATTTTTTACAATTTATTGTTGTTTTTATTTTAATTCTTTTTACTCTTTCTTTTTATTTTTTAACGCTTATGCCGTTTAATATTTCTCTGATTTTATTCACACTTGCCATTTCTTCAAAAATAGCATTGTAATCATCCTGTGCCAACAAATTTTTAAACTGCGTCAAATTCGAAATATATTCTTCTAACGATTCTAAAACCTGCGCTTTATTTTGTTCAAAAATTGGCGTCCACATCGCCGGCGAACTTTTAGCTAATCGCACCGTACTTTCGAATCCGGAACCTGCCATATCAAAAATATCCTGTTCGTCTTTTTCTTTATCAATCACTGTTTTTCCCAACATAAAGGAACTAATATGTGAAAGATGCGAAACATAAGCAATATGCTTATCATGCGATTTTGGATCCATATACCTAATACGCATTCCCATTGCTTTAAACAAATCCAGCGCTTTTTCCTGCAATTTAAAAGCGGTTTTTTCTACTTCGCAAATGATATTTGTTTTTCCTCTGAACAAATCTCTCAATGCTGCCGAAGGCCCTGAAAATTCCGTTCCGGCAATTGGATGCGTTGCAATAAAATTTCTTCGCTTCGGATGATTGGCAATAGCTTCACAAATCGGATTTTTAGTCGAGCCTACTTCAAAAACAATCGTATTATCTTTCACCAAATCCAGTACCTGAGGCAATAATCCTAAGGCAACATTCACTGGCACTGAAACAATCACAAAATCGGCCTGATCTAAATCTGCCATAGTCGCCGCAACATCAATAACGCCTAACTCTAAGGCCTGTTGCACATGTTTCTCGTTAGAATCTATTCCGCAAACTGTAGCTTCAGGATACAGTGCTTTGATGTCTAAAACCATCGAACCACCTATTAAACCTATTCCTATTACAAATACTTTCATTTTTTCAATTTCAATATCAATGACAAAAATCAATGACAATTATAATCTAAAACCTATCAATAGCTTCCTGTACTTTTTCCTCCTTCACACATAATGCAAATCGAATATACCCTTCACCATTGGAACCGAAAATAGTTCCCGGTGCAATAAAAATATATTTCTCATGCAAAACTTTATCTATGAACTTTTCCGACGAATCAATCCCCTGCGGTAATTTAGCCCAAACGAACAATCCAACTCCTTCTTTATACACTTTACAGCCTAATTTTTCAGCTAATTGTTCTGTTAAAACACGACGTTTTTTATACACTTCATTCATGGCATCAAACCATGATTGATTACTCTTTAATGCTTCGATAGCGCCTTTTTGAATCCCGTAAAACATTCCGCTATCCATATTGCTTTTTACCCTTAAAACAGCATCAATTAAATCGGCACTTCCTGAAACCATTCCTACACGCCATCCTGCCATATTAAAAGTTTTACTCAAAGAATTCAACTCTAAAGCCACATCTTTAGCCCCTTCCACCTGCAACAAACTCATTGGATTGTCATTCAGAACAAAACTGTACGGATTGTCATTTACAAGCAGAATTTGATGTTTTTTGGCGAAAGCCACTAATTTTTCAAACAAAGTCAAACTTCCTCTGGCACCCGTTGGCATGTGCGGATAACCAATCCACATTAATTTTACTTTCGATAAATCTAATTTCTCCAAAGCTTCAAAATCAGGCTCCCAATTATTGGCCTCTGCCAAATCATAATAAACCGCTTCTGCTCCAACTAAATTTGTTACCGAAGTATAAGTTGGATAACCCGGATTAGGAATTAAAACCTGATCTCCTTCATTCAAAAAAGCCAATGAAATATGCATAATCCCTTCTTTGGAACCCATTAAAGGCAAAATCTCATTGTTTGGATTTAACGTTACCTGAAAATTATTCCAATAAAAATCGGCCATACTTTTACGCAATTCCGGTAATCCCTGATAACTTTGATAACCATGTGCGTTTTCATCTTGTATTGCCTGTGCTACGGCATCAATTACAGCTTGTGACGGCGCTAAATCAGGACTACCAATTCCCATATTAATAATTGGTTTCCCTTCTGCTGCTAACTGTCTTACCTCTCTTAATTTTGACGAGAAATAATATTCTTCAACTGTATTTAATCTGTTTGCTGTTGTAATCATTTTTATTCTTAGGCTTTTGAACTATTTCCGACTTTTCCCGAAGGACAAGCTATCTTATTTTCTTTGCTTATTAAAATTATACTGGTTTCGTATTTGGATATTCTCCTAAAACTTTAAAATATTCTGCCATGATTGACACTAATGATTTTGCTTTAGCATAATCTTCATATTTTTCAAAAGTGACATCCACAAAAAACGAATATTTCCAAGGCGTTTCAATTTTTGGCAACGACTGAATTTTGGTCAAATTCATTTTACAATCACTCATCACATTCAAAACCGCAGCCAAACTTCCTCTTTTATGATCCAATTCAAATTTTAAAGAAGCCCGGTTTATCTCATTTTCCGGCACAAACGAATTTTCTTTTTTAATAATCACAAAACGGGTCATGTTATTTTTTATCGTTTGAATTTCAGGTGCCAAAATATCCAATCCGTACATTTCGGCTGCCACTTTACTGGCAATGGCTGCTACACCTTTTAATTGGTTTTGCTGAATTCTTCGGGCGGTTTCTGCCGTATCTTTATCTTCTACCAATTTAATATGCGGATATTGCTTTAAAAAATCCATACATTGCAACAAAGCCATCGGATGCGAATACACTTCTTTTATATCTTCAATAGTTTGTCCGCCAAGAGCCATTAAATTTTGATGAATTCGCAAATAATGTTCCCCAATAATGTGCAAATTATTCTTATCAATTAAAGCATAATTAGGAATAATTGGCCCTGCAATAGAATTCTCTATAGCCATTACCGCCTGAGATGACTTCCCCGCAAGAAGACTATCAATTAATTCCTCAAAAGACAAACACTCATCGACAACCACATCTTGTCCATAATATTCCTGAGCCACCTGATGATGAAAAGAACCTATTATCCCCTGTATCGCAATTTTTGTTTCCATTTATTCAAAAAAAAATCCTGATTTTCATCAGGATTGTATATTAGTTTTATTTGTTTTATCTATTTTTCAAATTACCATAGCACAATCCTTATCTCTCGCTAAAGAAATAAAAAGAAAAGCTAAAATAGAAACGGTTATTTGACATCTTGATTAAATATTATTCTCTACGAACTATTATTTTTAACGCTGGCAAATATATGACTAATTTCCAATTATACAAAAAAATATTCTGGTTTTTTTTCAAAAAAAACAAAGCAAAACTTTTTCTGTTTACTTTTGCATACAAATAAAAGTATATGTCAATAGAGGTCAAAAATATTTCCAAAAGTTACGGCAGTCAAAAAGCTTTGGACAACATTTCATTTTCAATACAAAAAGGAGAAATCGTTGGTTTTTTAGGTCCAAACGGAGCCGGAAAATCTACCTTAATGAAAATATTAACCACTTATCTCGCCTCTGACGAAGGAACAGCGACAGTTAACAATGAAGATGTAAGCCAAAACCCCAAAGCTGTACAGCGGTCCATTGGCTATTTACCGGAACACAATCCATTATATTTAGATTTGTACGTTAGAGAATACCTCGCCTTTAATGCTGATGTATATAAAATTCCTAAATCACGCATCAATGAAGTTATTGAACTCACCGGTTTAAATCCTGAAAGTCATAAAAAAATAGGAAAACTTTCTAAAGGCTATCGCCAAAGAGTAGGACTGGCTAATGCATTGCTGCACAATCCCGATGTTTTAATTTTAGACGAACCTACAACAGGTTTAGATCCGAATCAGATTTTAGAAATTCGAAACCTGATTAAAAATGCCGGAAAACACAAAACTGTTTTTCTTTCTACACACATCATGCAGGAGGTTGAAGCCATTTGCGATCGTGTCATTATCATCAACAAAGGAAAAATTGTTACCGATAAAAAATTAGACAACCTCGTAAGTGAACAAAATGAACAAGTTATTGAGGTTGAATTTGATTATAAAATCGAAGAACAGCTTATTGCTAAAATTGAAAACTTAATTTCTTTCAAAAACATTCACGACATGACCTGGGAACTGGTTTTTAAAACCGACAAAGATATGCGCCCGGCAGTTTTTGATTTTGCCAATGAAAACGGATTAAGAACTCTTCAACTGAATCAAAAGAATAAAAATCTGGAAGCAGTATTTAGAGAAATTACTAAATAAGTATTCAGAATTCAGAATTTAGTATTCAGTTTACAGCAACAAAAAAGCATCGCTCCTACTAAGAACGATGCTTTTTCAGTTTATTATTTTAGAAAAACTAAAAAACCTGACTGGCAATCTGATAAATATTATCTGATTTTCCCATCGAATAATAATGCACACAAGGCACTCCAAATTCAATCAGCTCTTTCGATTGCTGTATTGCGAACTCTACACCTATCTGACGAACAGCAGCATTATCTTTAGCGTTTTCAATAGCATGAATTAATTCCTGTGGCATATCCAGCCAAAAAACCTGTGGTAACAATTGCAAATGGCGTTTCACCGCAACAGGTTTAATACCTGGGATAATTGGCACATTAATCCCTATAGTACGAGCCGCTTCCACAAATTTAAAATAACGCTGATTGTCAAAAAACATCTGGGTTACAATATAATCAGCACCTGCATCTACTTTTTCTTTCAATCTTTTCAAATCAGCTTCTAAACTAGGTGCTTCAATATGTTTTTCAGGGTATCCCGCCACACCCACACAAAAATCAGGTGCATTAGCAATAGGCAATTCACCATGCAAAAACTTTCCAGCATTCATCGCTTTGATTTGTCTAACCAAATCCACTGCGTAATGATTTCCGCCCACAGTTGGCTCAAAATATTTCTCCCCTTTCATTGGGTCTCCACGTAAAGCAACTAAATTATCAATACCTAAATAATGACAATCCACCAATAAATATTCTGTTTCTTCCTTAGTAAACCCTCCACACAACACATGCGGAATAGCATCTACACCATATTTATGCTGGATAGAAGCACAAATCCCAACTGTTCCCGGACGCATTCGAGTAATACGACGATCAAAAAGTCCGTCTTTTTCAATATACACATACTCTTCTCTCGAAGTAGTTACATCTATAAAAGGAGGTTTAAACTCCATCAACGGATCGATATTTACATACAATTCATTAATGTTACTCCCTTTTTGTGGCGGGACAATTTCAAATGAGAATAAAGGTTTCCCTTTTGCTTTTTCTAAGTGCTCTGTTACTTTCATTTCTTTATAGTTGGTCGTTGATGGTTGATTGTTGATAGTTAAAACCACAACTACACATCATTAACTAAATTTTACTCTTATAATAATTTATAAATCCGTTTAATAATTTTTTTCAATTCTGAATCTGTTCTATAGCAACATTAAAATTATAAACATCAATATAATGCTGATCTAAAGCTAAATAATATTGAGTCTCTAACTCATATAATGAACCCCTTGAAATATGTAAAAACTGCAATGTATCTTTAGATATTTGCCTTCCACATCCTTCAGCTATATTTGAGGGTATCGAAATAGCAGCTCTCCGCATTTGATTAGTTAAACCAAACATTTCTTCTTTTGGAAATAACTTAGAAGATTCATACAACAGATTGACAAGTTTTCTTGCTTCAATCCAAACTTCTAATTTATTATAATCCATATTTGTAGTTGTTAGTTGATTGTTGCTGGTTGTCCGTTTTAATCTATCAACTAAAAACGCGAACAACCAGCAACTAATTTAATCTGCTATATTAGGACTTAGCCATTTTGAGGCCAGGTCAGTTGAAATACTTCTGCGTTTGGCGTAATCAACTACCTGATCTTCTTTTATTTTTCCAAGTCCGAAATACCTACTACCCGGATTGGCAAAATAATATCCGGAAACTGATGCTGCCGGCCACATTGCCATACTTTCGGTCAAAGTTACTCCGATTTTTTCTTCGACATTTAAAAGCTTCCAAATCGTTGGTTTTTCCAAATGATCCGGACAGGCCGGATAGCCCGGAGCAGGACGAATTCCTTTATAGTTTTCTTTGATTAATTCTTCATTAGTCAAAGATTCTTCGGCATCATAACCCCAAAATTCTTTGCGCACTTTTTCATGCAAATATTCCGCAAAAGCTTCAGCCAAACGATCCGCCAGAGCTTTTACCATAATCGAATTGTAATCATCCAAATTATCACGGTACTCATCAGCCCATTCGTCAACTCCAAAACCAGTTGTCACACAAAAAGCCCCCATATAATCGATCACTTCATTGTCTTTTGGCGCAATAAAATCCGCCAAAGCAATATTTGGTGCTCCTTTAGTTTTTTGGGATTGCTGACGCAAAGTCAGGAATTTTTCCAATTCTTTTCCGTTTTCATCATACAATTGGATATCATCATCATTTACCTGATTCGCCGGATAAATTCCGTAGATTCCTTTGGCTACAAATTTTTTCTCTTTCAAGATTACTTCTAACATAGCTTTTGCATCCGCAAAAACTGAAGAAGCTTGTTCTCCTACTACCTCATCTGTCAAGATAGCCGGATATTTTCCGTATAACTCCCATGTTTGAAAAAATGGCGTCCAGTCAATATAAGGAACCAAGACATCCAAAGCTACTTCCATGCTTTTAGATCCAATAAAATTTGGTTTTTTAGGCGCATAATCTGCCCAATCCAATTGTAATTTATTTTTACGGGCATCTTCAATCGACAAGAAATTTTTATCTCTTGAACGATTTAAAAATGACTCTCTAAAAACATCATACTCTTGTCGAATACCGTTCATATAAGCTTCTTTATTCTGATCCAATAAATTTCCTGCTACCGTTACTGCTCGCGAAGCATCGTTCACATGTATCGCAGTAGCCCTGTATTGTGGTGCAATTTTCACGGCTGTATGTGCACGCGAAGTAGTTGCTCCACCAATCATTATTGGGATTGTCATGTTTCTTTTATCCAGTTCTTTGGCTAAAAACACCATTTCGTCCAGCGAAGGTGTAATCAGTCCGCTCAAACCGATAATATCCACTTCATGTTCTAAAGCTGCAGCAATAATTTTTTCAGGCGGAACCATCACCCCAAGGTCAATGATTTCGTAATTATTACAAGCCAATACCACCGAAACAATATTTTTTCCAATATCATGCACGTCCCCTTTTACGGTTGCCATTAATATTTTTCCGTTTCCTTCTTTATCACCGGCCTGTTTTGAAGCTTCAATAAATGGCAATAAATAAGCCACGGCTTTTTTCATTACACGTGCCGATTTTACCACCTGTGGCAAAAACATTTTTCCACTTCCGAATAAATCCCCAACAACATTCATCCCCGCCATTAAGTTGATTTCGATTACTTCGATAGGTTTTGTTGCTGCTAAACGGGCTTCTTCCACATCTTCTTCAATAAAAGCGTCAATTCCTTTTACTAATGAATGCGTAATTCGTTCCTGTACCGTTCCTGAACGCCATTCCTGCACTTCAGCTTCGGTATTTTTAGAACCCGTTCCTTTTACACTTTCAGCAAAATCCAATAAACGTTCCGTAGCATCATCACGTCTGTTCAAAATTACATCTTCAACATGTTCCAATAAATCTTTTGGAATATCATCATAAATAGTCAACATCTCCGGATTCACAATTCCCATTGTCATTCCGTTTTTGATAGCATGATACAAGAAAACCGAATGCATCGCTTCACGCACCACATCATTTCCTCTAAAAGAAAAAGAAACGTTACTCACTCCTCCACTGATGTGTGCATGTGGTAAATTTTCACGAACCCATTTAGTTCCTCTGAAGAAATCCAAAGCATTCAAACGGTGTTCTTCCATTCCGGTCGCAACTGGAAATATATTCAAATCGAAAATAATATCCTGCGGCGGAAAGTGAACTTTGTTTACCAAAATATCATACGAACGTTGACAGATTTCGACTCTTCGATCGTAATTATCAGCCTGACCTACTTCGTCAAAAGCCATCACAATTACCGCCGCTCCATAGCGTTTGATTAATTGGGCGTGGTGAATAAAAGCTTCTTCTCCTTCTTTTAACGAAATCGAGTTTACCACACATTTTCCCTGTACTACTTTCAATCCGGCTTCAATAATGTGCCATTTCGAACTGTCAATCATAATAGGTACACGGGCAATATCCGGTTCGGCAGCAATAAGGTTTAAGAATTTCACCATTGCATATTCACCATCAAGCATTCCCTCATCCATATTAATATCGATGATTTGTGCTCCACCTTCTACCTGCTGTCTGGCGATATCTAAGGCTTCATCGTATTTTTCTTCTTTGATTAAACGAAGAAATTTTCTGGAACCTGTTACATTGGTACGCTCACCTATGTTTACAAAAACACTCTCCGGCGTAATAATTAACGGTTCTAATCCCGATAAAACTAAATTTCTTCTTGCTTCTGCTTCTGCCATTTTATTTTTTTATTTTTATTCGTCCAAGTCATTGCGAGTTCCGATAACTATCGGAACGAAGCAATCTCACTATCGACATCATCTTTTTGTCTTCCAAGACAAAGCTGACTTTTATATTTTTTTCATGCAGTCCCGATAACTATCGGGAGCAGATAGAGCAAATTTCTTATCTGCTAAAATCAGCTGAATCTGCGTGATTTATTTTATAATTTAGCGAAAAAGCAAAATATCTTTTATCTCCAAAAATATATTATAATCACTTAAACCTAAATTCTTTAAATTTTCATTTATTATACTCTTCATTTCATAATAATTATCATGATATGTTTGAGATAATATGATAATCTTCTTATTGTTTTTTACTAAATATAAATATTCATAGTCTTCATATTTCCCTTTTAAATGTCTAATTTGAAAACCATCAAAATCTTGAAAGCGAAACATTTCCTTAAACTTAAAAAAAGTTTTTTTTTTCAATTTTATTTTTAACAATTGTAATCTCAACTACTTTATTTCTAAATTCATGTAACAAACCTAAAGCAAATGCTAAACACATAAATACAGGCAGATATATTTCATCTAAAATATTTTCCTTAATTGGTTTCATTAACACATCAATTAATCCAACTAAACCAACTGAAAAAAATACAAATAAAATTGATGGAATTAAAAATGCTCTGTAATTAAATTTGGTTTTATCATATTAAACTCAAAATATTTCTTACTAGAATTCATTAAAAAAGTAATTATTAAATATTCTTCATCAAAAGATTCTAAATTGAAAAAATTACAAACTCGCCGTCGAAACCCTTGGTTTATAATCCTTAGCGATATCTGCAATTAATCGGATATGATCTGGCGTTGTACCACAACATCCTCCAATAATATTCACTAAATTATCATCCAGATAACTCTTAATTTGTGCCTGCATTTCCTGTGGTGTTTCATCATATTCACCAAAAGCATTTGGCAATCCTGCATTAGGATGTGCTGAAACGTTAAAAGATGTATGTGAAGACAAGGTTTGTAAATAAGGTTTCAACAAATCGGCTCCTAAAGCGCAATTGAAACCAACACTCAACAACGGAATATGGGATACTGAAATCAGAAAAGCTTCCACCGTTTGTCCGGAAAGTGTTCTTCCTGAAGCATCGGTAATCGTTCCTGAAACCATGATTGGAATATCAATCCCTCGTTCTTCTTTTACTTCTTCGATAGCAAAAAGAGCTGCTTTGGCATTTAAAGTATCAAAAATCGTTTCTACCAATAACAAGTCGCATCCTCCATCCATCAAAGCTTCAACTTGTTGTTTGTAAGCAATACGCAAATCATCAAAAGTTACGGCTCTGTATCCCGGGTCATTCACATCTGGCGACATCGATGCTGTACGGTTTGTTGGTCCGATAGAACCTGCTACAAAACGTGGTTTTTCAGGATTCTTAGCAGTGAATTCGTCAGCTACCTGGCGGGCAATTTTTGCCGATTCGTAGTTCAACTCATAAACCAAATCCTCCATGTGATAATCGGCCATACCAATTGTTGTTCCGGAGAACGTATTGGTTTCCACAATATCGGCGCCTGCTTCAAAATAAGCAGCGTGAACCTCTGCGATGGCTTTAGGTTGGGTCAGCGACAATAAATCGTTGTTTCCTTTTAAAGGATGTGGAAAATCCTTGAAGCGCTCGCCTCTAAAATCTTCTTCCGAAAAATTGTAGCGTTGCAACATGGTTCCCATTGCTCCGTCGAGAACGAGTATTCTTTTTTTGATTTCTTCCTGAATGCTTGGCATAACTTATTTTTTTGCCGCAAAGGCTCTAAGGCACTAAGCTTTGTTTTTTATCTATTTCCTTAAAATCACTTCTGTTAGCTCTTTAGCCCTGATGGAAGCGATTATCCTATTGTATTGCGACAAGCGAATACAATAGATAGTAGCGAACAGCAGGAATCCATCTTTACTGAAAAATCCTTATGTTTCGCTCCTAATTATTTTCCAAATTTGGAAATGCAAAGTAAAGCAATAGCCTTACCACTTGCAAGTGTTTTTTTTAAGTTGCTATCCCGAAATTTCGGGACTAAGTAGCTGAGATTCTAAGTAAAAAAGGTTCTGAATTTCTAACTTAGAAACTCAGAACCTCAGCAACTTAATAACTTTTATCTTAGTTTATCGCTTTTACAACCGCTTTTGGTGCTTCTTTACGAGTTCCGTCAAATCCGTCAACTCCTGATACGGTAGTATATTTCAATACATAACGTTTTCCAGGGTTAACGATTTGGTAAGCTGCCTGACACATCAAAGTTGCTTCGTGGAAACCACAAAGGATTAACTTCAATTTCCCCGGATAGGTATTGATATCTCCGATAGCGAAGATTCCAGGAATATTCGTTTGATAATCCAAAGCATTGTTTACTTTGATGGCGTTTTTCTCGATTTCTAATCCCCAGTTTCCGATAGGTCCTAATTTAGGAGTCAATCCGAAAAGCGGAATAAAATAATCACATGGAATGTTACGGTGTGCTCCGTTTTCATCTAAATCTACTGATTCTACGTGCTCTGCCCCGTTGATTCCTACTACCTCAGCAGGAGTAATCAAGTGAATTTTACCTTTATCTTTTAATTCCTGAACTTTTTCAACAGAATCCAAAGCCCCACGGAATTCATTACGACGGTGTACTAAAGTTACTTCTGAAGCTACATCAGCTAAGAAAATACTCCAATCTAAAGCTGAATCTCCTCCTCCGGCGATAACCACACGTTTGTCTCTGAATTCTTCCGGATTCTTGATAAAGTATTTTACTCCTTTATTTTCGTAGAATTCGATATCCTCGATTAACGGTTTACGAGGCTCAAAACTTCCTAAACCACCCGCAATAGCAATTACTTTGGCATGGAATTCAGTACCTTCATTTGAAGTTACGATAAACGAACCGTCTTCTTGTTTAACAATAGTTTCAGCACGTTCTCCCAAAGTAAAACCTGGTTCAAACTGCTTAATTTGTTCCATTAAGTTATCTACTAAATCTCCTGCTAAAACCTCTGGAAATCCAGGAATATCATAGATTGGTTTTTTAGGATACAACTCAGCCAACTGACCTCCGGGTTGTGGCAAAGCATCCAGGATATGACATTTTAATTTCAATAATCCTGCTTCAAAAACGGCAAATAAACCAGTTGGACCGGCTCCTATTATAAGGATATCTGTTTCAATCATTTTTCAAATTATTTATAATCATTCTCGATAACAACAAAGAAACGAATTTTATTAGACCTAATAAATGACAATAATCATTAGTTTCTAAGAAATTATCTTTTTTTATTTATTTTTTTAAACTAGCGGTGATTTCATTCATTTTTTGAACCTTGTCTTCAAAATCACCTTTTAAGGTTTTTCGATATTCGTTGAGATTTTGCACCATTTCATTGATGTCCTCCGGAATTACTTCTTCAAAAAACTCTCTCAAACGCTTGGCCGTTGTAGGCGATTTTCCATTAGTTGAGATGGCAATTTTTACATTTCCTTTGGTTACAATACCTCCTAAATAATAATCACATAAATCAGGGGTATCGGCAATATTGCAAATTAAATATCTTTTACGCGACAATGTATAGACGCGTTTATTGACCTTTAAATCATTGGTACAGGCAATGACCATATGGCGCTTTTTGAGCATTCTTTTCCTGAACTTTTTCTCGGTAAGCCTGACCCTAGGATGTGCTTCGGCAAGAGAAACCAATTCAGAAATAAACGTTGGAGCTACCACTTCGACCTTTGCATTAGGACTCGATTTAAGCAAAAAAGATAACTTTTCTAAACCCACATTTCCGCCGCCTACTATCAGCACGCTTAGGTTATGCAGTTTCAAAAATATCGGATACAACTCGTTGCGTTCCTGCTCCTGAGATTGTAAATCGGCCTGATTGTTATCTGTTTTCTCGCTCATGATTTTTCAGGATTATGCTTTGGCTAAATCTTCAGCACGGTAAGCTTCAATAGCTTCAAAAAACGAAGCGGCACTTTGAATGTATTGTTTTGCAAAGGCTTCTGTTGGCTCATTTTTATTGATTTGGTACACTAATTCTCTGAAAGTAGTTCCCAATTCAATTTTATTTGATTCAACAAAAACGCTATCAAAAGAATCTACGATTCCGGCATGCGTATTTGTTTTTTGTTTTTCTGCCAACAATAAAGCTTTAGCTCCGTTTACAAATCCGGCATAAGCCAAATAAATAGCATCTGCCCATTTTTGCTCGTTGAAAGCTTCGTTAGCAAAATCGATTTTTTCTTTAGCTTCGAATAACAAAGTAGCTACTAAGTCGATTACTACTCCGGCACATTCTCCAACACCAACAGCTTTTACATAGTTGTCGGCATTACCCCAATCCACAAAATCAGCTTCGGTAAGATTGGTTACATCTGCTAAAGGTTTCAAGAATTCGTAGAAATATTTTTCTCCTTTGGCATCATAATAATCTAAGAATTTAGCTCCGTTAGCATTGGCTTCAAAATCATTTAAGATTAAACGCAAAGCTTCAGGACCACGACGGCTAGGAATTTTGATTACTTTATCGGCAAAACGACCGTTTCCGTTTTCTAAATTTCCTCCGCCTAACAACACTTGTAAAGCCGGCGCTACTAATTTCCCTGAATTGATTGACATTCCCTGGAAACCAATTTCAGCCATATTATGTTGTCCACAGGCATTCATACACCCACTAATTTTGATAGCGATGTCAGTATTATTAAGGTATTGTGGATATTCTGTTTTCAACACTCTTTCTAACTCATCAGCGATACCCGTGCTACTGGCGATACCCAAATTACAAGTATCTGTACCCGGACAAGCTGTAATATCACCAATAGTATTGTAACCTAAAGAAACCATATCTAATTTGGCTAATTCCTGATAGAAGAATGGTAAATTTTCTTCTTTAATATTACGGATTACAATATTTTGACGTAATGAAAAACGCAATTCATTAGCTCCGTAGTTTTTAATCAAATCAGCTAATAATCTTGCTTTATCAATGTAAAAATCACCTAAAAGTATTTTTACACCTATCGCCACATAACCAGCTTGTTTTTGAGCAATCACATTCGATTTTTTCCAGGCTTCATAAGCTGCAACATCTTCGATAGTTACTGTTGGCACTTCTAATAAAGGCTCAGTAATTGGTCCTTCGAAAGCAGTCGTATCAATTTCGTAAGAATGGAAAGGCAAAGCTTTTTTCTCTTCTTCTACCAAACGTA
Organism: Flavobacterium daejeonense DSM 17708; assembly: GCF_000425425.1. Classification (GTDB taxonomy): domain Bacteria; phylum Bacteroidota; class Bacteroidia; order Flavobacteriales; family Flavobacteriaceae; genus Flavobacterium; species Flavobacterium daejeonense. The sequence continues at coordinate 7,122 of NZ_AUDK01000029.1, read as the reverse complement.
AAAATTCGTCACGACCTAAATCTTTGATTAAGAATTTCAAACGCGCTTTTAATCGTTTTGCTCTTTCACCATAACGATCAAAAATACGAATTACACCTTCAGCAGTTGGGATAATTTGATTCACCGGAACGAACTCAGAAAGTAATTCAGCGTGAGAAGGCTGAGAACCTAATCCTCCACCTAACATTACTTTGAACCCTTTTTGTCCGTCAACAATTTTAGGAATAAATCCTAAATCGTGTAAATAACTCAAAGCAGAATCTTTCTCTGAAGAAGAGAACGAAATTTTGAATTTACGTCCCATTTCCTGACAGATAGGGTTACGCAATAAATATTGGAACAAAGCGTGCGCATAAGGAGTCACATCAAATGGTTCATCAACATCTACGCCTGCTAATTCACTTCCTGTAATATTACGAACGGTGTTTCCACAAGCCTCTCTTAAAGTAATATCATCTTTAGCCAAATCAGCCCAAAGTTCAGGAGTTCTGTCTAAACTCACGTAGTGAATTTGAATATCCTGACGTGTAGTAATATGTAAACGACCTGTAGAATATTTTTCTGAAACATCCGTAATTCTTCTTAATTGCTCACTGGTAACTTTTCCGTAAGGCAATTTGATACGAATCATTTGTACACCTTCCTGACGTTGCCCGTAAATACCACGAGCCAGACGAAGACTACGAAAACGCTCGTCATCTATTTTTCCTCCTCGGAAGGCGTGAATTTTTTTCTCTAAATCGATAATCTCTTTTTGGACAATCGGATTTTCTATTTCTGTTCTAAAACTTTCCATTTCTTTTTCTTTTACCATTTACTGCTCATACCTTCAGCGCATGGTTATTAATTTTACCTGCTAAAATTATCTAATAAACCCTACTCCTGCAGTTGTATTAGTTGTTGGATCAATTAAGATAAAAGCTCCGTTTGATTTGTTTACATCATAAGCATCAAAATACAAAGCTTTGCTTAATTTAATACTTACTTCTCCAATTTCATTAATAGCTAATTGTGAAGCCGGAGTAGTTCCTGAATAATCAGTAGCAATTACATTATTGATACTGTCCACCTTCGCCAACACTCTATTTGTATTATGTTGTACCAAATATTTAGTTCCGGGAACTAATTTTTTGCTGTCCATCCAGCAAACTGTTGTCGTGATTTCTTTCTCTACTCTTGGCAATTCGTTTGATTTTACAATCATATCACCACGAGTTACATTGATATCATTTTCTAATTCGATAATGATTGAAGAACCAGCAGCTGCTTCATCAAATTGTTGATCAAAGAAATGAATGTTACTCACCTTAGATTCTGTCAAAGAAGGCAAAACAGTTACTGCATCACCCACTTTAATATTGTTTCCGTATAATTTTCCGGCATAACCTCTAAAGTCATGGTATTCTTCCGTTTTAGGACGAATAACCGTTTGAACAGGGAAACGAGTTTTTCCGGTATCATAAATATCTTTTGATTCTAAAGCTTCTAAGTGTTGCAAAATAGTTTGTCCAGTGTACCAAGGCATTTTCCCTAATGAATCCACCACGTTATCTCCTGTTAAAGCACTTAAAGGAATATAGCTAACGTTTTGCTCTTTATAATCACTTTTTGCATTCAATGCCTGGAAGTCGGCTTTGATTTTGTTGAACACTTCTTCTGAATAGTCCACTAAATCCATTTTGTTTACCGCAACAATCACATCTTTTACTCTCAATAAATTATTGATAAAAAAGTGACGATAGGTTTGCTCAATTACTCCTTTACGGGCATCAATCAAAATAATAGACACCTGAGAAGTTGAAGCTCCTGTAACCATGTTACGCGTATATTCTACGTGCCCCGGAGTATCGGCGATAATATAACTTTTCTTAGCTGTAGAAAAATAAATATGCGCTACATCGATAGTAATTCCTTGCTCTCTCTCGGCAACTAATCCGTCAGTTGCCAAAGAAAAATCTAAATAATCATATCCTTTTTGCTTACTGCTTCTTTCGATTGCTTCTAATTTATCCGTTGTTAACGATTGTGTATCGTATAATAATCTTCCGATTAACGTACTCTTCCCGTCATCTACACTTCCTGCTGTTGCTATTTTTAAAACTTCCATCTTACTTTTTTGTTTCAGGTTTAAAGTTTCAGGTTATTTGAAAACTTAAATCTGTATATTTTTTTGATTCTTCTAACTTCTAACTCTTAACTTCTAACTTCTAACTTATTAAAAGTATCCTTGTTGCTTTCTTTTCTCCATCGCTGCTTCTGAACGTTTGTCATCAATACGTGCTCCACGCTCAGAAATAGTAGATTGTCTGATTTCCCCAACAACCTCTGCGATAGTTCCTGCATAAGATTCAACAGCAGCAGTACAACTCATATCTCCTACAGTTCTAAAACGAACCACTCTTTCTTCTACCACTTCATCTTCATCCTGATAAACGAATGGTGAGTGAGACCAAATCATTCCGTCTCTTACAAATACTTTACGTTTGTGAGAGAAATAAATAGAAGGAATTTCAATTTGCTCCTGCTCGATATAACTCCAAACGTCTAATTCTGTCCAGTTAGAAATTGGGAATACACGAACGTTTTGCCCCAATTCAATTTTTCCGTTTAACAAATCAAATAACTCCGGACGTTGATTTTTCTCATCCCATTGACCAAAATCATCACGAACCGAGAAAATACGCTCTTTAGCTCTAGCTTTTTCCTCATCACGACGCGCTCCACCAATACAGGCATCAAATTTAAATTCTTCGATAGCATCTAAAAGTGTTGTAGTTTGCAAACTGTTTCTACTGGCGTAACGCCCAGTTTCTTCTACTACTTTACCTTGATCGATAGCATCCTGAACATTACGAACGATTAATTCTAATCCTAATTCTTCAACTAATTTATCTCTAAAAGCAATAGTTTCAGGGAAGTTGTGTCCTGTATCTACGTGCAACAATGGAAAAGGAATTTTTGCAGGGAAAAAGGCTTTTTGTGCCAATCTCACCAAAGTAATCGAATCTTTTCCTCCTGAAAAAAGCAACACCGGCTTCTCAAATTGAGAAACTACTTCTCTAAATATGTAAATTGCTTCACTTTCTAAAGCATTTGTTTTTAAAACTGAACTTATCATTATGTTTATTTGGTAATTTGTTTATTTGTTTATTCGCATTTGATTTTAAACGATTAAACACACAAACGATTAAACTTCTATTTTTGGTGTAACCCGCATTCTTTGTGACTTTGTTCCCAATACCATCTTCCGGCTCTGATATCTTCTCCTTCTACGATAGCTCTGGTACATGGCGCACAACCGATACTTACAAAACCTTTTTTATGCAAACTGTTTTGAGGAACATTATGGTCATCAATATATTTTTGAACTTCCTCTAATGTCCATTTTAATAACGGATTGAATTTTAAGATTTCAAAATTAGCATCATATTCGAACAAATGCAAATTACTTCTGTTTTCCGATTGCTCGGCTCTCAAACCTGTTATCCACATTTTGTTACCAGCCAAAGCTTTTTTCAAAGGCACTACTTTACGGATAAAACAACATTCCTTTCTGTTTTCTACAGATTCAAAGAAACTATTAGGACCTTTTTTCTCCAGCAATTCCTCTACCGCTTTTGCCTCAGGAAAATACACTTTTATAGGTGTTTTGTATTTTTTTTGTGTTCTGTGAAAAACATCATAAGTCTCCTGAAACAAACGTCCTGTATCTAAAGTAAAGATCTTTACAGCAGCCCCGCTTTTTTCAATCAAATCAGTAATTACCTGATCTTCCTGACCAAAAGAGGTTGAAAAAACCACCTTATCTTTATATTCGTTTGCCAAAAAAACCAAAGTCTCTTCTATTGAAAAGTCTTTTGTTTTTTCTGTCAATATTTTAACTACATCTTCGCTCATCGCTTCTCTTTCTTTTTAATAAAACTTATTACCCTATCGGTTTAGTAGATTACTCCGCAAAAGTAATACATTTTTTCAAATTACAAAACTTATTTTGATTTTTTTCGCAAGCCAAAAATCAGGATTCTAAAACATAAAACACTACATACCAACACAAAAGAGTAAATAATAAATTTACCCCAAAAGGAAAACCACGGAGACCTTAAAAACAACTCTAACAAAATTAAATCACATTAAAAGAAGACCCGTAAAATCAGTAAAACCTATTTCAACCCGAAGCCAAAAATATTTTTTCTTAATAATTTTTTATAAATTCTACTAAATCCATAGGATTATTATAAAATAATTGTACTTTTGCATCATATAAATTTTATCATGGATATTGAAATAGGTTTTGTAATCGCCGGATTAGTAGTAGGTTTTATTGTTGGAATGACAGGTGTAGGCGGAGGTTCCTTAATGACTCCCATTTTATTATGGTTTGGTATTTCACCCACAACGGCCGTCGGAACTGATTTACTGTACGCAGCATTTACAAAAATAGGTGGTGTTTTTGTACATCATAAAAAAAACAACATCAACTGGCAAATTACAGGATGGCTTTCACTGGGAAGTGTACCAGCCGCCTTCCTTACTTTATGGATTCTTGAAAGCGTAAAGACAGACATTTCACAAATCAACACTATCATTAAATTTAGTTTAGGCTGGGCTTTACTTTTTACTTCTGTTGCTGTTTTATTTAAAAAGAAACTTTTAGTTCTTTCGCAAAAACATGCCGGCGATAAATTTCACAGTCAAAGCAGAACCCAAAATCTTTTAACTATTGCCATCGGAGTTTTACTGGGCTCAACAGTAACACTTACCTCTATTGGAGCAGGAGCTTTAGGAACAGTAACTTTATTTTTCTTATATCCACTTTTACCAACTCCAAGGCTTGTAGGAACTGAAATTGCTCACGCCGTACCCTTAACTCTTGTTGCCGGACTGGGACATGCTTCGATGGGAAATTTAGACCTTACTTTACTAAGTCAATTATTAATGGGGTCACTTCCGGGAATTTTCATCGGAAGTATGTTAAGCGGAAAAGTTCCCGACTTATTACTTAGAAATGCCATTGCAGTAATGTTATTTTTTGTGGGATACAAACTGGTTTTCTAAAATTCCATACAATCATAAAAAAAGAGCGGATTTCTCAATACAAAGAAATCCGCTCTTTTTTATAGCTATTCCATCTAGAAAGCAATATCTGCCAGACTATTATTTTCTAAAATCATCAGTGTATTATCACGTACTTCGGTCATCAGCCTTCTTACCGCACAAGTTGCTTCGTCGGTACAATCATCGCATGGCTCGTAGAAATTATGACTGGCACAAGGTAATAGCGCAATAGGCCCTTCCAGAATGCGGTACACCTTTGCCATATTAATATCCTTAGGTTCTTTGATTAAATAATAACCACCGCCTTTCCCTTTTTTAGCACCTAAAAAACCTGAATGACGCAAAAGTAACAAGATACTTTCTAAAAATTTTATCGAAATATTTTGAGACATTGCAATGTCAGCAATAGCCACAGGAGTTTGATCTTCCTGGCGCGCCAAAAAAGTCAAGGCTTTAATTCCGTATTTTGTTTTCTTTGAAAGCATTTTGATTTTTGATTGCTAAATAGCGATAATAGATTTCGGTTTTAAAAAAACGGATTTAACCATTGCATAAAAACAAAAATATGTTTTTTAAATTAATAAACATAAAAAAACAAATTTTGATTTTAAGAAAATCTAAAATCAATCCCGATAGCTCCTATGTTTGCGTTGTAAAAATAATTTGATCTCGAAGATGTATATTTGGATATAATGAAGTGAAAAGGATGAGAGCATACCGATGGCTAAATAACTCCAGAAGTATATTGTCCGATAGATAATGCCTCATTCTTTTTATCTTTTAGAGTCTGAACAGAATGTAAGGAACTACGCAAGTCGTATTATCCAGAATATCCAACCAGGAGAAAAGACGAAGGAAGATTCATCACTTTATAATATTATATTTAAAATTAAGAAGTTATGAAACTTTTAAAACAGGTATTAGGAATTGATGTAGCTCAAAAAGAATTAGTGGTCACATTAGGGAGGCTGTATGAGGATCTGAAAATCGAATTATACGCCTATAATGTTTTTAAAAATACCGAAAATGGATTTTTAAAACTTTCAGAATGGGTAAGTAAGCTAACAGACAAAGAAATAAAAGTACTTTATGTTATGGAAGCCACAGGTGTTTATCACCAAAAGTTTGCCTATTATCTCGATGAAAAACAAGAGGATTTGAGTATTGTGTTGCCTAATAAAATCAGTAATTATATGAGAACATTAGACATCAAAACAATTACAGACAAAACGTGTTCAGAGGCAATCGCTAGATTCGGATTGGAAAGAAAATTAGAGAATTGGAAAAAACCAAAAGATATACATAGAGTACTAAAGCAACTTACACGTGAACGTCGTCAAATTACAGACGAGAGAACAATCGTAAAAAACCAATTACATGCAGAAGAAACCGAAGCAATACCTCATTTTTCTACTATTGAACGGTTGAAAAAAAGAATATATTTTCTGAATACACTTGAAAAAGAAATTAAAAATGAGATTAAAAGTATTGTAAAAGAACATAAGGAGCTTACGATTGATATTACTAATATTTGTACAATTCCAGGTGTTTCAATATTGACAGCGGCAACTGTTATTGGTGAAACTAACGGATTTGAGCTGATACGAAGTAAAAAACAATTGACCAGTTACGCAGGATTGGATGTGGTTGAAAAACAGTCAGGAACGTCTGTAAAAGGCAAACCGAAAATATCGAAGAAAGGAAATCGATATTTGAGAAGTGCTTTACATTTACCGGCACTTAGCACGATAAAATGGAATGATAACTTTCGAGATCAATACGCAAGAATAGTAGCAAAACACGGAATTAAAATGAAAGCATGCGTGTCTGTACAGAGAAAATTATTGGAACTGATATATGTTATTTATAAAAACAAAACAGTATATGACAAGGGGTATGAATTAAAAAAAAAATAGCGTGCTAGCACAAAAGGCATAAACACGCTATACAGTCTGGCTCTAAGACCGACTTAGACGACAAAATTAAGAATATTAAACATAGAAAAGGCTTCCCGATGAAAATAAAATTTAGTTTTATTAGGAAATCAACACAGAATCTATCGGGACG
>NZ_AUDK01000028.1 GCF_000425425.1 Flavobacterium daejeonense DSM 17708 | reverse complement strand
AGGTATTAATACCAAAAAACAATAAAGAAAAAACAAAATACAAACAAGAAGTAGCTAGAAAAAGATTTAGAGCAAGAGCAGCCATCGAACCTACAATCTCACACTTGAAAAAAAATCATTCTTTAGGACTAAACTTCCTTAAAGGCGTGACTGGAGATGTTCATAATGCACTACTAGCGGGAATTGGATACAATCTAAAGCTCAGATTTAATCAAATCAAAGAGCAAATTATTTTTTGGCTACAATTATTGTTCAACTTTTTTACTAAAAACAAAACCACTATTTTAATCGAGATTTAAAATAGTGGCTTTTTAAGGAATGACTAATTAGAGTTTGGTGTTATATGCCATGTTAAAATAAATATTTAAGATATGACAAATGAAGAATTTAAAAATATTTTTAATGTATATTTAAAAGATCAAGGTTTTAAAAGAAAAGGTAATTTTTGGAAATTTCAGACACCTGAAATAGAGAAAGTTGTTCATCTTCAAAAATCAAATTTCAGTAATCTTTATTATGTAAACTTTGGGTACAATTTGCAAAACTTGAATTTTAACGGAGTATTAATGCATGTAAGCACTAGACTCAATCAATCTGAAGGCTTTGATTTGGAGAATAATATATGTTTTGTAAATCGACAGAAAATTATTGAAACAGAAATTCAAGAAAATTTAATACCAATTTTAAATTCAATAAACTCAGAAACTGATTTAATTAATCATATAAAATCTTTGAAAAATACAAATCATATTTTTTTAAAAGTAAAAGAACATTTGAATTTATAAATAACAAGTAAGGCAAATAACCACTATTTGCGCCAATTACTGGTTTTACTGATGATGATACGGTTCGTTTCTTAAAATGGTAAAACCACGGTACAATTGTTCGATGAAGAATAAACGTACCATTTGATGAGAAAAAGTCATTTTAGAAAGCGAAATTTTTCCTTGTGCTTTGGCATAAACCGTTTCTGAAAATCCATAAGGCCCGCCAATGACGAATACTAAGGTTTTAATTCCCGAATTCATTTTCTTTTGCAATTCTTCCGAAAATCCTACGCTGGAGAAGTTTTTTCCGTTCTCATCCAATAAAATTAATTGGTCGGTCGAACTAATTTTTGACAAAATCAATTCGCCTTCTTTCTCTTTTTGCTGACTTTCGGATAAGTTTTTTACATTTTTGATGTCGGGAATTATTTCCAAATCAAATTTGATATAAAAAGACAAACGTTTGGTGTAATCGTCAATTAAGCTTTGTAATGCCTTATTGTCGGTTTTGCCGATAGCGAGAAGTTTAATGTTCATTTTGCGGATGATTTTCGAAGTGCAAAGATATTAAACTAGTTTTTGATTTTTAGAATAACTGCAAATACGCAAATTTAAAGCATAGCATAAAAATAAATTTGCGTATTTACGCTTGTTATTAAACTGTTTTTTTACTTTCAATATTAGGTAAAAATGCCGTTAGAATACCCAATAACGGTAAATAAGCACATAGGTTAAAAACATGAGCAATACTTGTTTCGTCGGCCAGTTTACCCAAAACAGCCGATCCTAAACCGCCCATTCCAAAGGCAAATCCAAAGAATAATCCGGCAACCAAACCTACTTTTCCAGGTAAGAGTTCGGTAGCATAGACTAAAATTGCTGAAAAGGCAGAAGATATAATTAAGCCAATGAAAACAGATAAAATGCCTACCCAAAACAAACTAACATGAGGCAATAAAAGTGTAAAAGGTGCTGCACCTAAGATGGAAATCCAAATTACATATTTTCTTCCGAATTTGTCTCCTAAAGGGCCTCCTGTTAATGTTCCGGTTGCTACAGCTCCCAAAAAAGTAAATAAATACAACTGAGAATCCTGAATGCTTAAATGGAATTTATCGATAAGAAAAAAAGTATAGTAATTGGTAATGCTGCTTAAATAGAAATATTTTGAGAAAATTAAAATTAATAGTATGAATAATGAAAAGATAATTTTCTTTTTTGACAAATGATGAATGAAAATTTCCGGAGTCTTTGCAGTTGTATTTTTTAATGATAAATGATTACTGTACCATAGAGCAATTTTGTATAAAACCAGAATTCCTGTTAAAGCAATTAAACAAAACCACATAATATTGGTTTGCCCATAAGGAATCACCATCAAAGCTACTAAAAGAGGACCAATAGCGCTTCCGGCATTTCCTCCTAATTGAAAAATGGATTGTGCTAATCCTTTTTTTCCTCCCGAAGCCAAATGCGCTACTCTGGAAGATTCCGGATGAAAAATTGAAGAACCAATCCCAACAAGGCTGACAGATATTAATAAATAATTGAAGCTACTGGCTATTGAAATAAAAAACAAACCTGCCATTGTAAAAGACATTCCTATTAATAACGAATAGGGTTTTGATTTTTTATCGGTATATATGCCTACAAAAGGTTGTAAAAGGGAAGCAATCATTTGATAAGTAAATGTGATGATTCCAATTTGAGAAAAACTTAAATTAAAATTGTCTTTTAATAAAGGGTAAACAGAAGGGATTACAGCTTGCAATAAGTCATTTATAAAATGCGAAAAACTTATTGTAAATAGTATCGAATAAATGGTCTTTTGGACTATCTCCTGATGTGATTTGACATTTTCCATGAATTGTTTTTTGTTTAAAATATTTTTTTAAAATAACAGCTGTAATATTTTATGCAAAGTTGCTAATAAAAAAAATTGTCAGAATTACTATATTTGGACAATGAATAACGAATATCAGACATATCATCTGGTGGATTATGGTTTTCAAATCAATCCGGAATTTCCTGTTGTGGGTTATACCGAGAAAATTACTAATGCGATTTGTGTTTCACACGCCCATCCCAGAGCACAATTGATTTATGCCAGTAGCGGAGTAATGAATGTGGTTGTAGAGAATCAAATTTGGGTTGTGAATCCGTTGCAGGGATTATGGATTCCGGGAGGGATGGAGCATCAGGTTTCGTTTCAGCAAGATGTGAATTTGTATAGTGTTTTTATAGATCCTTCATTTACAGCCGGACTTCCAGCAACTACATTTTCATTTGATATTTCTGAATTTTTAAAACAGCTGTTGTTTAAGATTATTTCTTTTAAAATTGATGGAATAATTACACCTTCTCAAAGAAGAATTATGGATGTTTTTATGGATGAATTGGCTTCGATTCAGCCAAGTGCTACTTTTTTACCTACTACAAATCATTTAGTGTTGAGTAATGTTGTTGAGCTTTTACTTGAAGATGTTGCCAGTAAACACACTATCGAATATTATGCGGAGATTTCCTGTATGAGTAGCAGGACTTTGTCCCGACTGTTTATTAAAGAATTAGGAATGAATTTTAGTGATTGGCGTATTCGATTAAAATTACTCGAAGCTATTAAAAGACTTGGAGAAAAACAATCGGTAAAAGAAATTGCTTTTGATTTAGGTTATGAAACCACCAGTGCATTTATTTTTATGTTTAAAAAACATTTAGGCAAAACACCGTCTAATTATATTTTAGAAGATTTTGCCTAAACTTTTAATTTTTAGTCCTCTTTATTAATTTTCAAATGAAAGGGAGGTGCTTTATAATCTTTGTCTAAATAATTTTCCGGAATCGTAGTCTGACTTCCGTCGCGGGCAGCCCGGTAATGTGGCGACATGATTTCGATGCCGTTTTCATTACATACATCCTGAATATTTTGATGTAAATTAGAATAAATTACTGCTTGTTTGTTGGCTTCTTTTACATAAGCGTTAATTTCGTAAGAAACATAAAAATCATCCAGACTGGTTTGTAACACAAATGGTTTAGGTTCCGGCAAAATCAATTCGGTTCGGGTTGCAGCTTCAATTAAAACTTCGTGCATTTTTTTCCAGGGAACATCGTAGCCAATCGTAACGGTAGAATGGATAATAAGTCCTTTTTCAGGAGCATCACTGCTGTAATTAATAGTGTGACTATTCATCACGGTAGAATTAGGAATCGAAATAATTTCGTTTTTAATCGTTCTGATTCGGGTAACCAATAAGGATTTTTCGATAACATCTCCGGTTACTTCGCCAATTTTTACACGGTCACCAATTTTAAACAAACGCATATAGGTAAGAATTAATCCTGCGATGAGATTTGAAAGTGAGCCAGCCGACCCAAAAGTAAATAAAAATCCCAGAAAAACAGATACACCTTTAAAAACTTCAGACTGGCTTCCCGGAAGATAAGGGAAAATAACCACCAGCATGAAGGCTAAAACAATAATGCGGATGATTTGGTAAGTAGGATTAGCCCAATCAGCATAGAATCCGGGAATTTCAAGATTGCCTTTTTGGATTTCATTTTTCAAAAAGCGGATGCCTTTAAGCGCATATCTGAAAACAAAAATGATGACTAAAATAGTAATTAAATTAGGCAGGTAATTCCAGAATCCTAAAGCTATTTTTTTCAAAGGATTTAAAATATAGCCAAATAGAGTTCCGGCAAAATCTTCTGTCCAGGGAAAAATCCCAAAAAGTATTGGCAAGGCAATGTAAACAATAAGTGCTATAAACAGCCATTTTAAAAAAGTATTGACATTGAGTAAAGCATTTACCTGTTGGTGTGCATCAAATAAGGTGAAGTTTCTAATTTTGATTCCTTTAATGCGATGATTTTCTTCTTTTCGGATTTTAGTTTCCAGCCAAAAGAACAACTTTTTAATGTATTTAATCAGAAAGTAAATTATAAGCAGCACCAAAAAAGCCAATCCAATTTCTTTAGCCAAGGTGCTTAAACTGGTTTCCTGTTTGTATTTGATAATAGCATCGCTAATAATGATTTTATATTTCTGAGCCAAAGCGGTTTTTGAGGTTTTGTTCCAAATAGCATCATTTTCAGAAACACTCATAATAATGTGCTCGCCTTTTACAATATCTAAGGTCGTTTCGGATTCCACAATTTTGATGGATTTGGTGTTGAACGCTAATTCGTCTGCAATTGTTCTGATGCGTTCACTAATAGCATTGGCGCGGTCTTTTGCCGAAAAACTCCCCAGTTTATTGTATATGGTAAATAAGGTGTCGTTGAAAAATCCTGCTACAGGATGTCCTTTAACGGTTTTTCGCAGCGAGTCAATTTGCTGTTTTTTTTCCGCTATTCGAATAGAATCCTGTTTGCTTAACGCCTGTAATTGTTTTTGTAAAGCAGCTTTTTTTAAGTTATCGGTGGTTTTTAAGGATTTCAGTTCGGTTTCTAAGGCAACTTTTTTTAGAGAATCACTTATTCGTTGGGCTTCTATTAAGCTTAGTTTTTTATTAAAATCCTGAACAATTGCAGCATTAATAGAATCTGATTTTTTATTGATGCTGTCATTTTGGGCTTTTACAGTAGTTGCAAATAGTATTATAAAAAGTAAAATCATAAGATTGCAACTATTGGAAAAACGGTAAAATGTTGTTTTTCGAACGGTATTTAGGCAGCATTTATTTGGCATAAATTTTAAAGCTTTATTGGGGATTATTGGTAGTAATGACAAAAACAATTAGAACTTCGTCCGTAGTATTAATGAGTGAATGAAAACCTTCGCCGCTCATTGCAGTAATACTTCCTTTTTTGAGTGTTTTTTTTCGAATAATACCATTTTTTTTAGTCATTTCCGAATATTCGCCTTCGCCATGCATCACAATATAAAGTTCTTCTTCGTGGCGGGTGCCATGGGTATGAAATCCGGCTTCGTCTCCTTTGTTTTTAAAAACCATGTAAGCTCCAATGCGATTATTGGTCAATTCGCCTTCGTTAAACATTTGTAGTAAATAAACAATACCTTTTCCGCCATACATCGGATTGCGTTTGTCAACTCTTACAACAGTTCTTTCCTGTTTTTTGAAAGGAGTAACACTTAAGTCAATGTATTGTGATACCAATTCGATTATTTTGGCGTTTTCATTTTCAGGAGTTATTGTAGCCATTTGGATTTGAATATTTTTGATTTTGGTCAAATATAGTATTTAAATCTTTGACAGAATTAGCTTCAGAATAAATTTAAGGGAAGTGGAAACAAATTTTAGAATACACAAAATATGTCCTACCTTTAGCAAGATAAAAATTTCAGGTAAAAAATGATTAGCGAAGCACAATTTCAAAACGAGTTAGAATTATTAATAGCAAATGCCATCAGGGAAGATGTGGGCGATGGCGATCACAGTTCGTTAGCCTGTATTCCTGCATCGGCACAAGGAAAAGCAAAGCTTTTGGTGAAGGACAACGGAATTATTGCCGGAGTCGAATTTGCGAAAATGATTTTTAATTATGTGGATGCTAATTTGCAAATAGAAATTTTTATCGAAGATGGAACACCGGTAAAATTTGGAGATGTTGTGTTTCATGTTTCAGGAAGTTCGCAGTCTATTTTAAAGGCTGAACGTATGGTTTTGAATTCGATGCAAAGAATGTCGGCTATTGCTACAAAAACCAATAATTATGTGAAATTGTTAGAAGGAACCGGAACAAAAATTTTGGATACCCGGAAAACGACTCCTGGTTTTAGAGTTGCCGAAAAATGGGCGGTAAAGATTGGAGGAGGAGAAAATCATCGTTTTGCATTGTATGATATGGTGATGTTGAAAGACAATCATATTGATTTTGCCGGCGGAATAGGGTTAGCAATTGCTAAAACCAAAGCCTATTTGAAAGAAACCAATCGCGATTTGAAAATTATTGTAGAAGCCCGCGATATGGAAGAAGTAAAACAAATTGTGGCTGCAGGCGGAGTATTCCGAATTCTATTGGATAATTTTGATTATGAAATGACCAGAGAAGCAGTTGCTTTTATTGGAGATGAATGTCAAACGGAATCGTCGGGAAATATTAATGAAGATACAATTCGTTTGTATGCAGAATGTGGTGTGAATTATATTTCTTCGGGAGCGTTGACGCATTCAATTTATAATATGGATTTGAGTTTAAAAGCGATTGATTAATTGCTTTATAAAAAGAAAATGAATGTCGGTAGAAATAGAACAAAGATTAAAAAAAATACCTCTGATACGCAATTTTGTCAATTGGGCAAAAAAAGTAAAACTCAGCTGGCTTAGCGGATTGTCTTTATATGATTTATCGGAATTGTATATTATCGGTTTAACCGAAGGGGCCCTGTCTAATCGTGCCGGAGCTATTGCTTTTAGTTTCTTCATGGCTTTGTTTCCTTTTGCGCTGTTTATTTTAAACCTTATTCCGTTTATTCCGATTGAGGGATTTCAGGATGATTTTTTAAAATTTGTGGCTGACGGAGTTCCTCCCAATACTTTTTATGCTATCAAAAATATTATAAATGATATTTTGCATAACAGTCATTCCGGATTAGTTTCTTCGGGGTTTTTACTGTCGGTTTTTTTGATGGCTAATGGATTGAATGCTATTTTAGGCGGTTTTGAAAATTCGAAACATGTTTTGGTAAAAAGAGGTTTTTTTCATCAGTATTTTGTGGCAGTTGGAATGTCTTTATTTTTGGCTGTTTTGTTGATTCTAACCGTAGCAATTATCGTTGTTTTTGAAGTTGTTATCCAACAGTTAAATGCCAGAGATTTTTTGAGTGAAAAAATTCCATTGATAGTAATGGGACGTTATGCTTTCTTAATCTTGATGATTTTGATAACCACTTCGGTGCTGTTTAAATTTGGAACTAAAAATCAGGAAAATCGTTCGTTTATTTCTATTGGTTCCGTGTTTACTACTATTTTAACGATTATTAGTTCGTATTTTTTTGGTGTTTGGGTAATTCGTTTCTCTAAATACAACGAACTTTACGGTTCTATCGGAACCTTATTGATTGTTATGTTTTATATCTGGATTAACTGCATGATTTTATTACTTGGTTTTGAACTTAATGAAGTTATTAATAAGTTAAAAAGGAGAGAAGCTAATAATAAATTGTCCTAAAATCAGGATTCACCTCTAATCGAATAAGTCATAATTCATGTATTTTGTTGAAGTAATTTTACCGTTGGCTCTGGCTAAAACCTTTACTTATAGTGTTTCTGAAGCCGAGTATCATTATATTCAAAAAGGAATGCGAATAGCAGTTCCCTTTGGAAAAAGCAAAATATATACAGCGCTGGCGATTGATTTGCATCAAAATAAACCCGCTTTGTATGAAGCAAAAGAAATTCATCAAATCTTAGATGAAAAGCCAGTTGTTACCGAAAATCAAATCAAAC
Source organism: Flavobacterium daejeonense DSM 17708 (assembly GCF_000425425.1). Lineage (GTDB taxonomy): Bacteria > Bacteroidota > Bacteroidia > Flavobacteriales > Flavobacteriaceae > Flavobacterium > Flavobacterium daejeonense. Next base: position 47,854 of record NZ_AUDK01000028.1, on the reverse strand, counting down.
ACTGGCAATGGATTGCTTCTTATTATATGTGCGCCATCGGCGATGTGTATCGTGGTGCGATGCCTAGTGCTTTGTTGTTGGAAAATGAAACCCTGATTTCTCAAAAAAGCGATGCGTTTATTGATGAAAGTCAGCTTTCGGATGATGAATTTTTAATTTTTCAGGCGCTACAGCAACAATCTTCATTGAAAGTGCAGGATGTGGTTGGGATTTTGAATAAAAAGAGTGTTTTTCCAATTATTCAAAAATTAATAGACAAAAATGTTCTGGTTTTACAGGATGAAATTCAGGAAGTTTATAAGCCTAAATTGGTACGCTATATTCGTTTGAGTGAGCAATATAAATCTGATAGCGGCTTGAGTGAATTATTGGAAGTTTTAAAAAATGCCAATAAACAAAAGGAAGTTGTGCTTACTTATTTTCAGTTGAGTGCGGCTTCCAATAAGAAAGCAATTTCGGTAAAAGAATTAGTTGAAGTTTCTCATTCTGCTTCGGCGCAAGTAAAAGCTTTGATTGATAAACAGGTTTTTGAAGAATATTTGTTGCAGGAAGACCGTGTAAAATTTACCGGAGAAATAAACGATACGCTATTGCAGTTAAGTGAAGCACAACGAAAAGCTTTTGACGAAATTAAAAACGGTTTTATTGAAAAAGAAGTTTGTTTGCTGCACGGTGTGACTTCGAGTGGAAAAACAGAAGTTTATATTAAACTCATAGAAGATTATCTGCAAACCGGAAAACAAATTTTGTTTTTATTGCCTGAAATTGCGCTGACTACACAGTTGGTTTCAAGATTGCAAGCGCATTTTGGAAACAAAGTGGCGGTTTTTCATTCGAAATATAATAATAATGAAAGGGTAGAAGTCTGGAATCAGGTTTTGCAAAATTCAGAGAAAGCGCAGGTGGTAATTGGAGCACGTTCGGCTTTGTTTTTACCTTTTTCTAATTTGGGTTTTGTGGTTGTAGATGAAGAACACGAACAAACTTTTAAACAAACTGATCCGGCTCCAAGGTATCACGCCCGTGATGCGGCAATAGTTTTGGCAGGTTTTTTTAATGCCAAAGTTTTACTTGGATCGGCTACGCCAAGTATCGAATCCTATTATAATGCACAAAACGGAAAATACGGACTGATTGAACTTAAAACGCGTTATGGAAATGTGCGTTTGCCTGAAATTGAATTGGTTGATTTAAAGGATAAATATTTCCGAAAGCGAATGACCGGTCATTTTAGTGATGTTTTGATTGAAGCAATTTCAGAAGCCTTGTCTTTAGGAGAACAGGTGATTTTGTTTCAAAACAGGAGAGGATATTCGCCTTTGTTGGAATGTATGACCTGTGGTCATGTGCCGCAATGTAAGCAATGTGATGTGAGTTTAACCTATCACAAGCATCGAAATGAATTGCGTTGTCATTATTGTGGTTATTCAATTGCAAAACCTACGCGCTGTCATAGTTGTTCGGGGATTGATTTATCTACAAAAGGTTTTGGAACGGAGCAAATCCAACAGGAATTAGTACAACTTTTTCCGGAGAAGAAAATTGGCCGAATGGATCAGGATACGACTCGTGGTAAATTTGGGTTTGAAAAAATCATTGACAGTTTTAAAAACAGGGAAATCGATATTATGGTGGGAACGCAAATGTTGGCAAAAGGATTGGATTTTGACAATGTAAGTCTGGTAGGGATTATGAATGCCGATAATATGTTGTACCATCCGGATTTCAGGGCATTTGAAAGAAGTTTTCAAACCATGATTCAGGTGGCGGGTCGTGCAGGAAGAGCTGAAAAACAAGGAAAAGTTGTGATTCAAACCTATAATCCTCATCACAATACTATTCAGCAGGTAACAAACAATGATTATGCGGGAATGTATAAAGAACAGTTGTACGACCGTCAGATTTATAAATATCCGCCTTATTTCAGAATTATCAAACTGACTTTAAAACATCGTGATTTTGAGAAATTAAAAGAAGGTTCGATGTGGTTGTACCAGGTATTGTCTCAGCATTTGGGGATTCCGGTACTTGGCCCTGAGGAGCCTCCGGTTAACAGAATCCGTAACGAATACATTAGAACGATAATGATAAAAAATCCCCATAATGTTTCGATTATGGGTACAAAAAAAACTATTCAAAAAATATTGAATAGTTTTGATAGTGTTGCTCAATACAGAACGATTAAAGTAGTATTGAACGTCGATTTTTATTAAACCTTTTAGGCGTAAGAAAGCGCTTTAACTAAGTCTTCTTTCTTGTTTCTGCTCAAAGGAATTTTGGTTGGACCAATTTCGGCAAATTTACTGTTAAAGCGTTCTACTTTGTCAATGTTAATAATGTAGGACTTATGAACACGAACAAATTTCTTTTTTGGTAAATCATTTTCAAAAGATTTCATGGTCGAAAGCACCAAGTGGCTGTCGTCTTCAGTAACCACTCTTACGTAGTCTCCGAAGGCTTCAATCCATTTGATTCTGGAAGTGTAGATTTTTAATTTTTTCAAATTACTTTTGATAAAAATATGTTCTCCTTCCTCTTCTTTGGTGTCCTGTTTTAATAAATGTAAATCGATGGCTCTTTTTACAGAAGCATTAAAACGGTCTACAGCTATAGGTTTTTGCAAGTAATCAGTAGCATCATAGTCAAAAGCTTTAAGGGCATATTCAGCTTTTGATGTGATGAAAATAATTTGAGGTTTGGTTTTTAGTCCGTCTAAAAAATCAAACCCGCTTATTACCGGCATTTCTATATCAAGAAATATTAAATCTACGGAATGCACCGACATGCAACTTTTGGCTTCGATAGCATTGGAAAAATCACCTATTAAATGTAGGTTTGGGTGATTATTCACTAACTTTGCGATGATCATTCTTTGTATCGAACTATCATCGACAACGACACAATTAAGTTTCATAATTTTTAGGAATTTAAGATTTGGCTTAGTAAAAGTATTGTAAAATATTTACATGAACTAATCTTTATCGGTTTTTTTTGCAATACAACGAATAAAGTTGTTTTTTGTTTTTTTATTCGAATAATTTAATTATTTTTGCACCCAAATTTAACAAAATAAAACATTTATTATGAATCATTACGAAACTGTTTTCATTTTAAATCCCGTTTTATCTGATGTTCAGGTAAAGGAAACAGTAAGCAAATTTGAAGATTTTCTTACGAGTAGAGGAGCTGAAATGGTAGCTAAAGAGGATTGGGGGCTTAAAAAAATGGCTTACGAAATCCAAAACAAAAAATCTGGTTTTTACCATTTGTTTGAATTCAAAGTAGCACCGGAAGTGTTAATCGCTTTTGAAACTGAGTTTAGACGTGACGAAAGAGTTATGCGCTTCTTAACTGTAAGTCTTGACAAACATGCTATCTCTTGGGCTGAAAGAAGAAGAGCAAAATTAAAATCTCAAAAAGCTTAATTATCATGGCAACATTACAACAATCTGCTTCAGGAAAAAAAGATGGAGATATCAGATATCTTACTCCTTTAAATATTGAAACTAACAAAACTAAAAAGTACTGTCGTTTCAAAAAATCAGGTATCAAATATGTAGATTATAAAGATGCTGATTTCTTATTGAAATTTGTTAACGAGCAAGGTAAAATTTTACCTCGTCGTTTAACTGGTACTTCTTTGAAATACCAAAGAAAAGTGTCTGTAGCTGTAAAAAGAGCTCGTCACTTAGCTTTAATGCCATATGTGGCTGATTTATTAAAATAATCAATTAAATTAACAGTTGTTGTCTCGTTGTAACTCAACGGGACTAACTTCTAAAATACAAGGACAACAACATGGAACTTATTTTAAAGAAAGACGTTCAAAACTTAGGTTTTAAAGATGATATCGTAACTGTAAAAAACGGATACGGTCGTAACTACTTAATCCCACAAGGATTTGCTCAATTAGCAACTGCTTCTGCAAAGAAAGTATTAGCTGAAAACCTAAAACAAAGAGCGCACAAGGAGGCTAAAATTATTGCTGACGCTAAAGCTACTGCTGAAGCTTTAAAAGCTCTTGAAATTAAAATTGCTGCTAAAGCAGGTGGTGAAAAATTATTTGGTTCAATCACAAATATTGACATCGTTGAAGCTTTAGAAAAAGCAGGTCAGTCTATCGAAAGAAAATTCATCACTAGTGGTATCGTTAAACGTACTGGAAAATATTTTGCTACTGTAAGATTACACAGAGATGTTATCGTAGAATTACCATACGAAATTGTAGCTGAAAAAGCTTAATTTTGTTATTCAATATTGAAAATCCCGATGAAAGTCGGGATTTTTTTTGTTTTTAACTGAAATCATTTTGATTCAAAATAATGTAATAATGAAATATTCGAGATTAACTAAAGAACAGTTTGAAGAATTACATCCTGAATTTACTAATTTTTTAGCAACTCAGTCTATTGATAAGGCGGAATGGGATAAGATAAAAGTAGAAAAACCGGAAGTTGCTGAACAGGAATTGGATGTTTTTTCCGACTTGATTTGGGAAGGTGTTTTGGCTAAGGCTGAATATTTAGAGCATTTTTCTAAAAATCATATTTTCCTTTTTCAGACTTTTGATACTCATGTGCAATCAATTGTTTTGAAATCATTAGTGCCGGACGTGGATTTTTTGACCAAAGAAGGATTGCAGTGGCTTAGTGATAATATGTTTACAGAAACGATAGAAATGAAGGTTGGGAAAAAGGTCTTTACAGAAGAGCGTAACAGTTCAATTTTTTCATTAATTCAGCAAGGAGCTTTTTTAAGCGACGGACAATTATTTAAACAAATAAATTCGATTATAGAATCGTAATTTAAGTGTTATTTTTATTAAAATTGGTTATTTTAGTAGGCTGTTTACAGAAACTAAAATGACCAATTTTTTTATATGGCGGTGTTAGAAACTATTCAAAAATTAAGAGACGAACTAAATCTTCATAATTACAATTATTATGTCATGGATAATCCTACGATATCTGATTATGAGTTTGATATAAAACTGAAAGAACTCCAGGATTTGGAAAATAAGCATCCTGAGTTTTTTGATGCCAATTCGCCAACTCAACGAGTAGGAGGTACAATTACTAAAAATTTTCAAACCGTTGCACATACGCATCGGATGTATTCTTTGGATAATTCCTATTCGAAAGAAGATTTATTGGATTGGGAAAACCGAATTCAAAAAGTTTTGGGAAATGTCGATTTGCAATATACCTGTGAATTAAAATACGACGGAGCGTCAATCAGTATTACTTATGAAAACGGAAAATTAGCCAGAGCGGTGACTCGTGGTGATGGTTTTCAGGGTGATGATGTAACCAATAATATCAAAACGATAAAATCCATTCCGTTGCAGTTGAAAGGACAGGATTTTCCTGAAAAATTTGATATTCGCGGAGAAATTATTTTGCCTTTTGCCGGATTTGAAAAAATGAATCAGGAATTGATTGAAATTGGCGAAACCCCTTATTCAAACCCCAGAAATACGGCTTCTGGAAGTTTGAAACTGCAAGACAGTTCAGAGGTGGCTAAGCGTCCGTTGGAATGTTTGCTTTATTTTGTTACAGGAGAAAAATTGCCTTTTGAATCTCAGTTTGAAGGTTTGGAATCGGCCCGAAAATGGGGCTTTAAAGTGCCGAAAGAAGCAAAAATTGCTGGTAGTTTACAGGAAGTTTTTGATTTTATCGATTATTGGGATGTGCATCGCCATAATTTACCTTATGAAACGGATGGAGTAGTGGTTAAAGTAAATTTAATTCAGTATCAGGAGGAATTGGGTTATACGGCCAAATCGCCGCGCTGGGCAATTGCTTATAAGTTTAAGGCGGAGCAGGTGGCTACAAAATTAAATTCTATTTCGTATCAGGTTGGTCGAACCGGAGCAATTACACCGGTGGCTAATTTAGAGCCGGTGCAGTTGGCGGGAACTATTGTAAAACGGGCTTCCTTGCATAATGCGGATCAAATTGAGAAATTAGATATTCGTATTGGAGATACCGTTTTTGTGGAAAAAGGAGGGGAGATTATTCCGAAAATTATTGCGGTAGATTTAAGTAAACGTCCGGAAGATTCTAAAATTACGGATTATATAACGCATTGTCCTGAATGTAATTCGGAATTAGTTCGTAATGAAGGAGAAGCTAATCATTATTGTCCAAATTTTTATGGATGTCCACCGCAGATTATAGGTAGAATTCAACATTTTATTTCTCGAAAAGCGATGGATATAGAGGGATTGGGTGGAGAAACAGTGGCTTTGTTGTATAATAATCATTTGGTTCAAAATTATGCCGATTTGTACGAATTGAAAGTTGAGGATATTTTGCCTTTGGAGCGAATGGCGCAAAAATCGGCGGAAAATTTGGTAAATGGTGTTAAAAAATCTACGTTGATTCCTTTTGAAAGTGTTTTGTATGCTTTAGGGATTCGTTATGTTGGAGAGACGGTAGCTAAAAAATTAGCGAAGCATTATAAAAATATTGAGGCGCTGAGTCGGGCGACTTTGATGGATTTGATTTTAGTGGATGAAATTGGAGAACGAATTGCACAAAGTGTGGTTGATTTTTTTGAAAATGAAGAAAATAAAATCATAATTCAGCGTTTAAAACAGTACGGAGTTCAATTTGAAATTGTTGAAAAAATAAATATCAATGCAACGAACAAGCTGGAAGGTAAAATTTTTGTGGTTTCGGGAGTTTTTACGCAATTTTCAAGAGAGGAACTCAAAACGGCTATCGAAGATAACGGAGGGAAAGTTGGTAGTTCTATTTCATCTAAAACAGATTATGTAGTGGCGGGAGATAATATGGGGCCTGCTAAATTGGAAAAAGCTAATAAATTAAATATTCCAATTATTTCTGAATCCGATTTTATGATGATGATAACCGAAAATTAAGCGCTTGTTTGGTTTTTTTGAGTAAAAAAGAGTGTTAAGAATTTAACAAAAAGTTTTAAATCGTCATTATACTTTTTTAGATTTGCCGCTTTTAGTGTGACTTAATTAATTAATTTTGTTTACTTATAAAGATAAGTTATGTTTTTGAATTACTTAAAAGAGTTTTCGGTAAAGAAAAGATTAAAAAACAGCTTACTTAATGTAAAGAGAAGTTTTTCTTTAGGTGATATTAAAACAGTAGGAGTGATTGTTGATCAAAGTCATTTTGCCAACACCAAATCCTTATTGGATGAATTAAGAGCCAACGGAATTTTAAAAGAAAATATTAGTTTGTTGCTTTTTAAAGGGGATAAAAATGTTGATTTTGAGATTGAAACTGTAAAATTAACTTCAGGAAATCTCGATTGGAAAGGGCAGATTAAAAGTGAGAAAGTAAAGAAATTTATTGCTCGCGATTTTGATTTATTATTGAGTTATTATGAGGTAGAAAAAGCAATTTTACTCGTAGTTACTCATGAATCTGGAGCCAAATTTAAGGTTGGCTTTGCAAATATAGACAAACGCTTGAATGATTTTATGATTAATACGAATCAGGGAAATTATAAGGTTTTTGTTCAGGAATTATTTAGATATTTAAAAATATTAAACAAAATATAAACTAAAAACATGCAATCATTAATAGGAACTGGTGTTGCTCTGGTAACTCCTTTCAAAGAAGATTTTTCTATCGATACCGAAGCATTAAGAAGAATTGTAAATTTTTCTGTAGATGGTGGAGTTGAATACCTGGTTATTTTAGGAACAACTGCTGAAAATGCTACGCTTAATCATGACGAAAAGGAATTGGTTATTAAAACCGTGATTGAAGCGAATAATGGGCGTTTACCATTGGTTTTGGGTGTTGGTGGAAATAATACGATGAAAGTAGTTGAGGAGTTAAAAACAAGAGACATGTCGCCTTATGTGGCTATCCTTTCAGTTTCTCCCTATTATAACAAACCTTCTCAGGAAGGAATTTATCAGCATTTTAAAACTATTGCTGAGGCTTCTCCAATTCCGGTAATTGTGTATAATGTGCCGGGAAGGACTTCCAGTAATATGTTGCCAAAAACAGTTTTGCGTTTAGCTAATGATTTTGAAAATATTGTGGCTATCAAAGAAGCTGCCGGTGATATTGTTCAGGCGATGCAATTATTGAAAGACAAACCGAAGGATTTTCATGTGATTTCAGGTGATGACATGACGGCTTTAGCTACGGTTTTAGCGGGTGGTTCCGGAGTGATTTCGGTAATTGGTCAGGGATTTCCAAAGGAATTTTCTGAGATGATTCGTCTGGGTTTGAATCGTAAAGTAGATGAAGCTTTCAAATCACAATATTTATTATCTGATTGTATTGATATGATCTTCGAACAGGGAAATCCTGCCGGAATCAAACAAGTTTTTCAGGCTTTAGGAATTGCTGAGAACACCGTGCGTTTACCATTGGTAACTGTTGATGAAGATTTGCAACAGAGAATAGCTGAATTTGTCAAAAAAATAGATAAATAATAGCTTTTTGCAAGTATTTTTTTAAGCTAAGAAATATTTTGTAGTCGCTAAATTAATAACTAAATTTGCCACCGAAACTTCGGTATGATTTTTTATGGGCTGTAAAAGGCCTGTATTAGAAAAACAAATAAAAAAATGAGAAAAATTATATCCCTATTGCTTCTTGTAGTTCTTTTTAGTTCTTGTAATGAATATCAAAAAGCACTTAAAAGCGAAGACGTTTCGGTAAAATATAAAATGGCAGATACTTTGTATGCTCAGGCTAAATATTCAAAAGCATTGCGTCTTTTTGAACAAATAGCCCCGGAATTCAGAGGAAAACCACAGGCAGAGAAAATGTTTTATATGTATGCACAGTCCTATTATAAAACCAAGCAGTATTATCTGGCGGCCTATCAGTTTGAAAGTTTTGCTTCGGGATATCCAAAAAGTGTGAAAATAGAAGAAGCTTCTTTTTTAGGAGCTAAAAGTTATGCTGTTTTATCACCGGTTTACAGTTTGGATCAGGCAGATACCTATAAAGCAATTGAGAAAATGCAGGCATTTATTGATCGTTTTCCAAATTCGCAATATTTGACTGAAGCAAATGGTTTGACTAAATTATTATCGGAAAAGATTGAGAAAAAAGTTTACGAAAACGCCAAAGGTTACAATACTATTTCGGATTATAAATCGGCATTAGTGGCTTTTGATAATTTTATTATCGATTATCCAGGAACAAAATTCAAAGAAGATGCTTTGTTTTATAAATTGGATTCTGCTTATAAATTAGGAATCAACAGTGTTCCTGAAAAAATGCAGGAACGATTGAATGTGGCTAAAACTTCTTATCAAAATTTGATTAAGTTTAAAGCCGATACAAAATATAAAGAACAGGCAGACGAAATGTATGCCCGTGTGGAACAAGAATTACAAAAATATACTAAATAAATAAAGGTCATGGATTTAAAAAAGACGAATGCTCCGGTAAATACAATTACGTACAATAAAACGCTTATTGAACAACCTACCGGAAATGTGTATGAAGCAATTACCATTATGGCTAAAAGAGCGAACCAAATCAATTCTGAAATTAAAAAAGAATTGACTGAAAAATTGGAAGAATTTGCTACATATAATGACAGTCTTGAGGAAGTTTTTGAAAATAAAGAACAAATTGAGGTTTCTAAATTTTATGAAAAATTACCAAAACCTCACGCTCTTGCCGTTCAGGAATGGTTAGACGGTAAAATTTATTTCAGAGAATCAAACAAATAAGATACTATGTCAGTTTTAAGCGGTAAAAGAATTTTGCTAGGTGTTTCTGGCGGAATTGCCGCCTATAAAACAGCGTCTTTAGTACGACTTTTTATAAAAGCAGGTGCACATGTCCAAGTGATCATGACACCTGCTTCTAAGGATTTTGTAACTCCGCTTACATTATCTACTTTGTCCAAAAAACCGGTTTATTCTACTTTTTTTAATGAAGATGAAGAAGATGAAAAATGGAATAATCATGTGGAATTTGGTCTTTGGGCAGATTTAATGCTTGTTGCGCCCGCAACCGCCAATACCTTGTCTAAAATGGCAAATGGTACTTGCGATAATCTGCTTATAGCAACTTATCTTTCGGCAAAATGTCCTGTTTATTTTGCTCCGGCTATGGATTTGGATATGTACAAACATCCATCTACCATTGCCAGTTTTCAGGCCTTAGAACAGTTTGGGAATATTATGATTCCCGCTGAAAGCGGTGAATTAGCCAGTGGATTATCCGGAGAAGGCAGAATGGCTGAACCTGAAAATATTATTGATTTCCTGGAAGCCGATTTAGAAAGTAAATTACCTTTGAAAGGAAAGAAAATCTTAATCACAGCCGGACCTACTTACGAAGCCATCGATCCGGTACGTTTTATCGGAAATCATTCTTCCGGAAAAATGGGTTTTGATATAGCTAAGAGTGCTGCAAATCTTGGCGCTTCAGTAATTTTAGTTTCAGGACCTACACATTGTGAGGTAAATCATGCTTTGATTCAGCTTATCAAAGTTACTTCGGCTCAGGAAATGTACGAAGCCTGTCATCAATATTATGCTGATGTTGATGTGACTATTGCTGCCGCTGCAGTTGCCGATTACAAGCCAAAAAATGTAGCTAATCAGAAAATTAAAAAAGCTGCAGATAATTTTGTAATTGAACTCGAAAAAACAAAAGACATCCTGTTTTCATTGGGAGAAAATAAAAAACAGCAGTTTTTAATTGGTTTTGCGTTAGAAACGGAAAATGAAATTGAGAATGCAAAGGCTAAAATTCAGAAAAAAAACTTAGATTTGATTGTTTTAAATTCTTTACAAGATGAAGGAGCCGGTTTTCAAAAAATGACCAACAAAGTTACTTTTATTGATAAAGATTTTAAGATTGAACCGATGGAATTAAAATCCAAAGAAGCGGTCGCTGATGATATTTTAAATAAAGTAATAGCGCATTTTTATGAATAAAATAATTGTCTTTTTTTTATTAGTAAGCTTTGGTTTTGTTCAGGCACAGCAATTAAATTGTACTGTTACGGTAAATGCTCAAAAAATGGGTAATCCCAATCAGCAGATTTATAAAACGCTGGAAACTTCCCTAAACGAATTTGTTAATAAAACAGATTGGACAGGACAAACCCTGAAACCGCAGGAAAGAATTAACTGTTCGATGTATATTACCTTACTTTCTCACAGCTCTGATCAGTTTTCGGCTACGATTCAGCTGCAATCTTCACGTCCGGTTTTTAACTCATCTTATGAAACTCCGGTTTTAAATATTAATGACAAAGATTTTAGTTTTACTTATACCGAGTTTGAAAATCTAGTTTTTAATGCCAATAATTTTCAGTCCAATTTAATTTCGGTGATTTCTTTTTACAGTTATGTAATTATAGGAATGGACCAGGATACTTTTGGGTTTAAATCCGGAGATGCTAATTTTCAGACTGCACAAACCATTGCTACTGTTGCTCAGCAAAGCAGCTACAAAGGCTGGAGCCAATTGGATGGAAATCAAAATCGTTATTTTTTAATTAATGATTTGTTGTCACCTACGTATGTGGAAATCCGAAAAACAATATTTGATTACCATAAGGGATTAGATATGATGACCGATAATTTAAAGTCGGCTAAGGAGAAAATGAAAACGGCTATTTTAGGTTTGAATAAATTGTATAATTCGAAACCTAATGCTTATTTAACCCGAATATTTTTTGATGCTAAATCCGATGAAGTAACTTCTGTTTTTTCGGGTGGACCAAGTATTGCAATTGCTGATTTGGTAGATAATTTAAACAAAATTTCGCCTATAAATTCAGGAAAATGGGCAACCTTAAAATTTTAATTCTTTTTTACTATTCATTAAACCTCATAAATAAATACGCTTAATGATTACTGCGCTATCTATAAAAAACTATGCTTTAATTGAGAGATTATCGATTGATTTTTCTAAAGGATTTTCGATTATTACGGGAGAAACCGGGGCAGGAAAATCGATTATTTTAGGTGCTTTAGGTTTGGTTTTAGGAAAGCGTGCCGATTTAACTTCCTTGAAAAACAAAGAAGAAAAGTGTATTATAGAAGCTCAATTTGATGTTTCAAAATACAATTTAAAAGCTTTTTTTGAAACAAATGATTTGGATTACGAAGAGGAAACGATTATTCGAAGAGAAATTCTCCCATCAGGAAAATCGCGAGCTTTTGTAAATGACAGTCCGGTAAATTTGCAGGAATTGCAGGATTTAGGTTTGTTTTTGATTGATATTCATTCGCAACAACAAACCAGAGAACTTACCGATGAAAATGTTCAATTTGATATTATTGATGCCATTGCGGCCAATCAGGATGTGATTTTGGAGTATCAAGCTTTATTAAAAAGCTATAAATCGGATAAGACGAAATTAAATTCGCTACTTAAAAAACTAAGCGAATCTAATAAAGAAAAGGAGTATCATGCTTTTTTACTAAATGAATTGCAGACGGCTCAGTTGAAATCCGGAGAGCAGGAGGAGTTGGAAAGTGTTTTTGAAAAACTCAATAATGTTGAAAGTATTCGTGAGGCAATTGATAAATCGTTAGCGATTGCCAATGAGGAACAATTTGGGATTTTAAATAATCTGAAAGAGACTAAAAATGCGATTCAAAAAATAGCCGCTTTTGCTCCGGAATATCAGGAATTGCTGGAACGAATTAATAGTTTGGCGATAGAATTTGATGATATTGCTGCTGAAATGAACCGTTGTTCAGAGCGAATTGTTTTTGATCCGGAACAATTGGAACAAACCAATCAAAAGTTGCAGCTGATTTATAATTTGCAGAAAAAACATCAGGTAACCACAGTTGAAGAGCTGATCGAAATTCAATCGCAATTGGAAAATGAAGTGCTTGAGTTGGGGAATATGGACGAAGAAATTGTTCTTTTGAATCAAAGTATTATTGAAAAGGCTAATGAATTGGATAATTTAGCAACTACAATTCATAATAATAGAATGGAAGCTATACCTGTTTTATCTGATAAAATGATTACCATTTTGGCAACTTTAGGAATGCCTAATACGCGTTTTAATATTGATGTGCAGCAAACAGAAAGTTATTTTACGAATGGAAAAGACGAATTACAATTTTTATTTTCTGCGAATAAAGGAACTGATTTTGGATTGCTGAAAAAAGTCGCTTCCGGTGGAGAAATGTCCCGAATTATGCTGGCTGTAAAAGCTATTTTGGCACAATATTCTAAATTACCGACCTTAATTTTTGACGAAATTGATACGGGAGTTTCGGGAGAAATTGCCATAAAAATGGGAGAGATTATGAAGGGGATGAGTCAGGCGATGCAAATTTTTGCCATTACACATTTACCTCAAATTGCCGCCAAGGGAGATGCTCATTTTAAAGTGTCTAAATCAACAGTTGATGAAGATACACAGTCGGAATTGAGGTTATTGACAGAGGAAGAACGAGTTGTAGAAATTGCACAAATGTTATCAGGAACTATTGTTTCTGATTCGGCTCTAAATCATGCAAAAGCCTTGTTGAACTAAAAAAATGCCCTATATTTGCCATCCAAAATGATGGCTTTTTCTGAAAAAAGAAGTTGTTTTTTACATTTATAAAATAGAAATAAAATATTGATACATTATGATCATAGAACCTAGAATGAGAGGATTTATTTGCTTGACGGCACACCCGGCCGGATGCGAGCAAAATGTTAAAAATCAAATTGAGTATGTTAAATCAAAAGGAGCTATTAACGGCGCTAAAAAAGTGTTAGTTATTGGTGCTTCAACCGGTTTTGGTTTAGCTTCAAGAATTTCAAGTGCTTTTGGTTCTGATGCGGCAACAATTGGAGTTTTCTTTGAAAAACCACCAATGCCAGGAAAAACGGCTTCTCCGGGTTGGTATAATTCGGCGGCTTTTGAAAAAGAAGCTCATAAAGCAGGTTTATATGCAAAAAGTATCAATGGAGATGCTTTTTCTAACGAAGTTAAGCAACAAACAATCGATTTGATTAAAGCTGATTTAGGTCAGGTAGATTTAGTAATCTACAGTTTGGCTTCTCCGGTTCGTACGAATCCTAATACAGGAGTTACGCACCGTTCGGTTTTGAAACCAATTGGGGCTACTTTTTCTAATAAGACAGTAGATTTCCACACTGGAAAAGTTTCTGAAGTTTCTATCGAACCATGTTCTGGTGATGATATCGAAAACACCATTGCTGTAATGGGAGGTGAAGACTGGGCAATGTGGATTGATGCTTTAAAAGCAGAAAATTTATTGGCTCCGGGAGCTACAACTGTGGCTTATTCTTATATCGGACCTGAAGTAACCGAAGCAGTTTACAGAAAAGGAACTATTGGTCGTGCTAAAGATCATTTAGAATCAACTGCATTTACAATCTCTGACAGTTTAGCAGGTATTAACGGTAAAGCTTATGTTTCGGTAAACAAAGCATTAGTAACTCAGGCTAGCTCGGCAATTCCGGTAATTCCGTTGTATATTTCTTTATTGTACAAAACAATGAAAGAAAAAGGAATTCACGAAGGTTGTATTGAACAAATTCAACGTTTGTACCAACAAAGATTATTCACCGGTTCAGAAGTTCCTGTGGATGACAAAGGAAGAATCCGTATCGATGATTGGGAAATGCGTGAGGATGTTCAGGCTAATGTGGCTAAATTATGGCCGGAGGCTACAACAGAAAATCTTGCTGAAATTGGTGACTTAGAAGGTTACCGTAAAGATTTTTATAACTTATTCGGTTTTGATTTGGCAGGAGTTGATTATAAAGCGGATACTGACGAAATGGTTCAGGTTGAAAGTATTGCTGAGTAATAGTTTACAACGAAAAACTAAAAATCATAAATAACAATACGCCTTAATTTTGAATGTATAAAATGCATTTGAAATTAAGGCGTATTGTTATTTATAACCTATCTTTGTTAAAAAATTACATTTATATTGTGCCATTAATACCTTTTTTAAGAATATGTATTTTTCTTTGATTATTCCTGTATATAATCGTCCGGACGAAGTGGATGAACTTTTAGAAAGTTTATCAAAATTAGATTATAAAGAGCCTTTTGAAGTGGTAATTGTTGAAGATGGTTCATCTGTCAAATGTGGAGATGTTGTTCGTCAGTACCAAGACAAATTGTCGATTTCATATTATTACAAAGAAAATTCAGGTCCCGGAGATTCCCGAAATTACGGAATGAAAGTGGCTAAAGGAGAATATTTTATCATTTTTGATTCCGATTGTATCATTCCTTCGCAATATTTGACTGAGGTTGATAAGGCTTTAAAAGCCGATTATGTAGATTGTTTTGGTGGGCCGGACAAGGCTTTGGGCAGTTTTTCAGACATACAAAAAGCAATCAATTTTGCAATGACTTCCTTTTTAACGACGGGAGGGATTCGAGGTGGTTCGGAAAAAATCGGAAAATTTCAACCACGAAGTTTTAATATGGGAATTTCCCGAAAAGCTTTTGAGGCTTCAAAAGGTTTTGGAAATATTCATCCGGGAGAAGATCCGGATTTGTCTATCCGATTATGGAATTTAGGTTTTCAAACCCGACTTTTTTCAGCTGCTTATGTGTATCATAAAAGAAGAATTGACTGGGATAAGTTTTCGGTTCAGGTAAATAAATTTGGTAAAGCCAGACCAATTTTAAACAGCTGGTATCCGCAATACAGTAAACTAACGTTCTTTTTTCCGACAGTATTCATTATTGGATTGGCACTTTCTGTAGCTTTATTAGTGTTTACTTATGATTTTTTAGCTAAATTGTATTGTGTTTATTTCTTCATGATCTTTTTGGTTTCCAGTTATCAAAACCGAAGTATAAAAATAGGTTATTTGTCGGTTACGGCAGTTTGGAAACAATTTTTAGGTTATGGAATGGGGTTTATGGAATCTTATTATAAAGTAATTATTTTAAAGCAAAAGCCGGAGGAAGCTTTCCCAAATTTATTTTTTAAAGTGTAATTATGGCTAAAGTTATTGGATTGACCGGTGGAATAGGAAGTGGAAAATCGACTATTGCTAAGTATTTAGTTTCATTGGGATATCCGGTTTATGTTGCTGATGATGCCGGTAGAAAAGTAATGCAGTTTCCGGAGGTAATTCAGGCTATTAAAGAAAAATTTGGAACAGCAATTTTTGATAATCAACAATTGAACAGAGCAACATTGGCTAAAATTGTTTTTGAGTATCCTGAAAAATTACAGGAACTGAATGCAATTGTACATCCGGCTGTTCGAAATGATTTTAAAAAATGGCTGGAAGAAAATCAGGATTCACCTTATGTGTTTTATGAATCGGCAATTTTGTTTGAAAGTGGCAGCTATGCTAATTTTGATAAAATAATAACCATCACAGCGCCTTTGGAAACAAGAATTGACCGGGTTTTGAAAAGAGATTCAACAGACAGAGAGCAGCTTTTAAAAAGAATTAAAGCGCAATGGACGGATGAAGAACGTGTCGCCAAAAGTGATTTTGTTATTGAAAATTTGGATATTGATTTAGCAAAGTTAAAAATGGATGAATTTCTTAAAATTTTGACGATTAATTAATTCAAATAACAGATGTTAATGTTTGGTTAATGTATTATCAACCATAATGTTAAAATATTAATTTTGTTTTGATGAATAAATTATTTTTTAGATTTCTTGTTTTACTGATGAGTTTGTCCCTGATAGGGATTATTCTTGTTCAGGTGTATTGGTTCAACAGTTCGTTTAAGAATAACGATGAGCAGTTTGGGTACCATGTAAAACAGGTTATTGGTAATGTGGCTGAAAAACTGGAAAAGCGTGAGGCTTTTAGTTTTTATAACAAGTATAATCATTACAAAGACAGTACGGGGAAAATTCCGGAAAGAAATGATTTGTCTGAGTTTTATTATGTTCAAAAAAATCCAAAAACCAATAAAACAATCGTTTATTCTAACAGTATTATTTCTGAGGATTATAATATTTCGGCAGATTTATTTAGTAAGAAGTTCGGAAGTGAGCGATTTAAAAATTTTAATTCCAGAAGGGTAACAGAGGTTTATAATAATAGTACAATTGATAAACCGGGTTTGCAGCAAAGTATTGTTCCTGATGTAAAAATTGAAAAAGCCGGGAATTTAGATATTTTAGATAACGCTCAGTTTGAAATTTTTTTCAAAGACATTGCTTCAACAATGCCTTTAGAAGAGAGGGTTTCAAAAGAAACAGTTGAAAGTTTAATTAGAAAAGAATTAAAGGAATACGGTGTAAATACAAAGTTTGAATTTGGGATTTATAACGATGGGGTGGCAACCAAAATAAGATCGAATAATTTTAAATTTGACAAAGATGCTACTTATTCGATTTCGATTCTGGCCGATAATGAAGGGAATGAAAAATATAAGTTGTTAGTTACTTTTCCTCACAAAAAGAAATTTCTTTTGTCAGAATTAGTAAGTATTACAATCTTATCTATAATTTTTACGTTAATTATTTTAATTGCTTATACCAGTGCTTTGAATCAGTTGATTCGTCAGCGTCAGATTTCGGAAATTAAAACTGATTTTATCAATAATATGACGCATGAGTTTAAAACACCAATTGCCACGATTAACCTGGCTTTAGATGCGATTAAAAACCCGAAAATTATTGAGGATAAGGAAAAAGTATATCGGTATTTACAGATGATTCGGGATGAAAATAAGCGAATGCATGCTCAGGTAGAGAATGTATTGCGTATTTCGAAACTGGAGAAAAAAGAATTAGATATAGAAAAAGGTTCCAGCAATGTAGAAGAAGTGATTTATGATGCTATCGAACATGTGAATTTGATTTTACAGGATAGAGGCGGAATTATCAGAAATCATTTTGAAGCAGCCAGAACCACCGTTTTAATCAACGAAGTGCATTTTACAAATGTTGTGGTTAATATTTTAGAAAATGCAATTAAATATTCGCCGGAAGCACCTCAGATTGATATTTATACCGAGAATATTAAAGATATGATTTTGATCAAGGTAAAAGATCAGGGCTTAGGAATGAGTAAAGTGGCTCAGAAAAGAGTTTTTGAGAAATTTTATCGGGAGCATACCGGAGATTTACATAACGTTAAAGGCCACGGTTTAGGACTGGCTTATGTAAAAAGAATTGTTGAAGACCATAACGGTCAGGTTTATGTAGAAAGCGAAAAGGGAAAAGGAAGTACCTTCATTATAAAATTACCTCTAATAAATTAGAATATGGAAAGTATAAATAAAAAGATTCTCTTAGTAGAAGACGATTTGAATTTTGGAGCTGTTCTTAAAGACTATTTGATGTTGAATGACTTTGATGTTACTTTGGCAAAGAACGGAATGGAAGGTTTTGAGAAGTTTAAAAAAGATTCTTATGATTTGTGTATTCTGGATGTAATGATGCCTTATAAAGACGGATATACATTAGCTAAGGAAATAAGAGAGAAAAATGCCGAAGTGCCAATTATCTTTTTGACTGCCAAATCAATGAAAGAAGATGTTTTAAAAGGATATAAAGCCGGAGCAGATGATTACTTAAATAAACCTTTTGATTCAGAAGTTTTATTGATGAAAATCAAAGCTATTATCCAAAGAAAAGCTTCAGATGTGAAAGCAGAACAAGTTCCGTTCGAATTTACAATTGGTAAGTTTCATTTGAATTCTAAACTGAGATTCTTAAGTTTTGCAGGTGAAGAACCGGTAAAATTATCTCCAAAAGAGAATGAATTATTAAAAATGTTGATTCTTCACGAAAATGATTTGATGCCAAGAGAATTGGCGCTGACTAAAATCTGGAGAGATGATAATTATTTTACTTCCAGAAGTATGGATGTTTACATTGCTAAATTGCGTAAATATTTAAAACAGGATGAAGATGTTGAAATCTTAAATATTCACGGTGAAGGTTTCCGTTTGGTGATTAAAAACAAAGCCTAAATAAATAAAAAAGTCCCGATTTTTTCGGGACTTTTTGTTTATAGAAAGACTTATTCTAGTATAATTTTGGATATTTAGTTGGGTTGCTTTCTGAGATAATACTGTATGCTTTTTCATAAATATCTTCTGCTGATGGTTTCGAAAAATAATCGCCATCAGTTCCATAAGCAGGGCGGTGCTCCTGAGCTGATAAAGTTTGTGGTTTGCTGTCTAAAAATTGATACGCATTTTGTTCTTCAATAATTTTTTGCAAAATATAAGCCGAAGCTCCACCAGGAACGTCTTCGTCAATTACTAACAGGCGATTGGTTTTTTGAATACTTTTTACAATATCATGATTGATATCAAAAGGAATTAACGATTGAATATCAATTACTTCGCACTCAATTCCTGTTTCCTGTAATTCTTTAGCAGCCTGTTCAACTAATCGTAATGTAGATCCGTAAGAAACTAAAGTAATATCGGTTCCGGTTTTAATGGTTTCAACAACGCCAATCGGAGTTTTAAATTCACCAAAATTCACTGGTGCTTTTTCTTTAAGACGGTATCCGTTCAAACATTCAATTACTAAGGCAGGTTCGTCACATTCTAAAAGGGAATTGTAAAAACCGGCAGCTTTAGTCATGTCTCTTGGAACTAAAACGTTAATTCCTCTTATGGCGTTAATAATCATTCCCATAGGAGAACCGGAATGCCAGATGCCTTCTAATCGGTGTCCTCGGGTTCTGATGATTAACGGAGCGTTTTGTTTTCCTGCTGTTCTGTAAAGTAAAGAGGCTAAGTCGTCACTTAAAATTTGAATAGCATATAATAAATAATCTAAATACTGAATTTCGGCAATAGGTCTTAAACCTCTTAAGGCAAGTCCAATTCCTTGTCCGATTATCGTGGCTTCACGAATTCCTACATCGGCTACACGTGTTTCTCCGTATTTTTCCTGCATGCCTTCTAAGCCCTGATTTACATCACCAATATTTCCGGAATCTTCTCCAAAAATTAAAACTTCGGGATGTTTGGCAAAAAGAGCATCAAAATTATCACGAATAATCATTCGTCCGTCGGTATCTTTTTTAGCATCTTCAGGATAAACAGGCAAAATTTCTTTTACAGAAAGCACATTGTTTTTTGTTTCAGAATATAAATTGTTACTGAAAAGCGGCTGTGTTTTTTCAAAGTATTTTTGAATCCAGTTTGCTAATTCTGTTTTATGAGCTTCGTGAGCCAGCAAACGCAGGGATTTCCTTGCAGTTACCAGAATTTCTTTTTTTAGAGGATCTTTGATTGCTTTTAGCGCATTGGAAAGTTTTAGAATTTGCTCTTTATTTTTACTTAAAGGAGCAGCCTTATCTAAAATGCTAAGCAATTCATTCTTTTCTTTGACAATAGGAGCGATAAAAGAAGCCCAGGATGTTTTTTTAGTTTCTAAAACCTCTTTTTTAATGGTAGCTTCAATTTCATTCAGTTCTTCGGCTGAAGCAATATTGATGGCAATCATCCAAAGGCGCATTTGTCTGATACAATCAAATTCGCGTTCCCAATTTAGTCTTTCGGTACTTTTGTATCTTTCGTGCGATCCCGAACTGGAATGTCCTTGTGGTTGCGTAAGTTCGGTTACGTGAACTAAAACCGGGATGTGTTTTTCGCGGGCAATTTTCGAAGCCCTTTCGTAAGCAGAAATCAAATCGGAATAATCCCAGCCTTTTACTGTGATGATTTCAATTCCGTCATTATTTTTATCGCGTTGAAAACCGGATAAAATTTCAGAGATATTTTCTTTTGTTGTTTGGTGTTTGGCATGAACCGAAATTCCGTATTCGTCATCCCAAACGCTAATAACCATGGGGACTTGTAATACTCCGGCAGCATTAATTGTTTCAAAAAATACCCCTTCGGAAGTACTGGCATTTCCGATAGTTCCCCAGGCTACTTCGTTTCCTTTGTCCGAAAAGTTTTTTTGGTTTGGAATATTATCTATTTCGCGATAGATTTTGGAAGCCTGAGCCAAACCCAGCAAACGTGGCATTTGAGCTGCTGTAGGTGAAATATCGGAACTGGAATTTTTTTGTTTCGTTAAATCTTTCCAACTTCCGTCTTCATTTAAACTATGAGTAACAAAATGGCCTCCCATTTGTCTTCCGGCCGACATTGGTTCTTGTTTAATATCGGTATTTCCATATAATCCGGCAAAGAAATGAGCGGTTGTCAGTTCGCCAATAGCCATCATAAAAGTTTGGTCGCGGTAATAACCGGAGCGAAAATCTCCGTCTTTGAAAAACTTAGCCATTGCTATTTGTGGCACCTCTTTTCCGTCTCCGAAAATGCCAAACTTTGCTTTACCCGTCAGTACTTCTCGGCGACCTAAAAGGCTGCATTCCCGACTAGTTACGGCTATCTTATAATCGTTCAATACTTCAGTCCTGAAATCCTCAAATGTCAATGTAGTATTGGTTTGTTCTTTTATCATAATTGAAAGATTATAATTCTTTGGCGCAAATTTACTTAAAAACTGGCTATTATCATAATCTATTAAAATAAAAAAGAACTACTTTACGGTGTTTTTATTTAAAAATAATATTGTTTTTTTAATAAAAAATAATTTTTTGGTTCAAAAACTGATTTTTTTGTAATGATTTGTAGTAAGCTATTTGTTTAGAACCATTTCCGATTGAATAGGTTAATAAGTATTTTTGGAGAAAAAGTAATGATGAATCTAATTTTTTCATTGTACTTGTTTTGGCTTATTTCCCAACCGTTTGAGGAATAAACCGGAAGGTATAATTCAAAATAGTCGGTTACTAAATTTAAACGGATACCACTGTCAAATTGAAATTTAGGATCCTGAAATCTGTTTTTTATAAAACCGGCATCGCCATAAACTTCAATCCAGTTCCAAATATTATATCCGGCATTTACAGTACTTATCCATTGATTAGCGTAAGCTGTGTTTAATTTTGATTTAAAACCTCCTTCGGCTAAAACTAATTGCTGACTAAAAAAACCACTGCTTTCAGATCGTCCGTAATAGCCATAATCAAAGAGATAGTCTGTTGGTCGGTCTAAAGCAAAACTGAAAAAATCCGATTGACTGTTGTTGTAAAGAAAGCTTCCTGCATAAATACGAAAATTGATTCGGTGATTGTTTTCAAAAAGTTTTCGGTACTCTATTTCAGCGGCTAATTTTCCAAATTTTTTAGAAAATTGAATGTCGTTTACAAAGCTAAAGTGTTGGGTTACTTCTGTTTTTGTGTTATAATATTTAGCATTAAATACGGAGTAATTTTCGGTGGAATTATCCGTAATAATGTCGCTTTTTTCTCGGTTTACCATTACCTGACGAAAATAGATTGATTGTTTCCGATTGTCTCTAAAGTTGTTTTCTCTGATATTCAACTGAACACTAGGATTGAGTTTTGTGTAAGTGGCGTCAGGAGCATAATGAAAATAAGAGCCGGACAAGGCATATTTCACATTGTATAAACGGCTGTTTCTGTAATTTTTATTAATCAAAAAAGAACCTGATCCCGAAATGGTTTTTGCATTACTGGAATAAGCCGGGTTGATGTTGAAGATGAAAGGTTTTTCCAATATGGTTTTATTATGAAGACGTATTCCTGCTATAAATCCGTCGTATAAATTGTATTCTAACGAAGGAACGTATAAAATTTGGTTATAGTAAGGATCTTCCAAATCTTTCATCAAAACAAATTTAATCGGGCGATTGTTTGGGAAAAAAGGCTTTAATGATTTCCAATTGTTTCTCAAATTGTATTCAGGGACTTCATTTTTATAATTCAGTACAATTTTGTTGGCATTGTTTCGGGCAAAACTAAAAGTACTGTCAATCGAATTCGGCTCTATCCATTTCTTAAAAACAATATCTTTTTTAAAAATACCGTAAACGGGAACTGGTACCTTGATTCCTGTTCTGTTTTTTAAAGAAAAATAAATGCTGTCATTGGTTTTGCTTACTTTGTTAAACTTATAATCAATTAAATCTCTGGAATAAATAACCGTTTTAAAAAACCAGTTGATATCTTTTGGAGATTGATTTTTCAGGATGTTTTCAAAATCAGCGGCATCGGTTTGTTGTTTCTTTTTAGCTATATAGAATTCGCGAATACTTTTAGTTACAGCCTCATTTTCAAGATAGCTGTTTAAAAAACGCAAACTTAGGCCAGCGCGGTATTTGCTGGCTATTTGTTCGTTAAATTTTATCAAGTTGTTTTTAGGTTCGCCTAAAGCCTGATCCAGATTTTTTCGGGCCATTAACATATAAAAATAACTGTATTGTTCGTTGAAATCAATATTAGTAAGATTGAAGCTTTTTAATAATTTGAAATTAGCGGCATTTCCTAACATTTTAGTCCCGGGATAATTTTCTTCGATATACTTCATCATGACATAGACCTGAATTCCGTTATGAACCCAGCTGTCTTTGCGATTGTCTATATAAAGACTGTTGTTGAGAAATACGTTTAAATAGGTTTTTAAAAATTTAATTTCGTAGGTAAATTCATCTGTAAAAGGTCTAATGAAGGAAGGTAATTGATTCAGTCCGTAAAATGGATTTCTTTCGTAGTCGGTTTGTGAAATCACAATTTTCTTAAAAGGATAATCGCCAATTTGTCTTTTTACAAAACGAACCACACAATCGATAGCCTGAGCCTGAGCCATTGGTGTAATTTTTTCACCGTCTAAATTGGTTAGAACTTCAAAACTATCATTTTTAAAACTCGTGAAATTGGATTCCGGTTCTATAAAAAGACTAAAATCTACTCTGTTTTGACCATTAAATTTATAAATAGTGTAGTCGTCTTTATTAATTTCTTCGGTGGTGTCTAAATCTGTCGTAATTGCAAAATCGCTGGAAAGTTTAAGTTCGACATCAAAATGGCAAATGGCATTGGCAATGTCGTCCAGATTTTCATTACTGTATCTTACAAAAGCGTGGTTTTCATAACGTGCAGGAGTTAAAAACCAGGATTTTAAATTGATGTTGCCAAAATCGTCATAGCCGTATTTGGTGAATTTATTATTTGGAATTTTTACATTGTAATTTAGTTCCAAATCAATTTTTTGGTTTGGAGCCAATTTGTTTGGCAGATTTACCACAATAAGATCAGGATGTTTTCGGGCTCTGTTCCAGGAAAAGAACAAATGATCTTTATTTAAAATGGTTATTTTGGAAGTTTTGCCGCGTTCTTCTTCTTTGGCTAAGTGAAATCCGCGATAAAATTCGTCAGAAAACCGAAGGGCTAAAGGTGTGTGAACATTAGAATAGGCATTATTCCAATCGTTCAAAACAATTTCCGAAATACTATCATTACTGTTGTTAAAATATTCAAGTTCCTGTTTGACGTTCAAAGTGTGTGTGTCCGGATCTACATCAACATAAAGGCGATTATGATGCTGTGCCATAAGAGTACTTGTAGCAGCAAAAAAAACAATCAAAAACAAGCAGATTTTAGCGATCGAATTCAATGGTAGTCTGGGTTTTAAAAAGTATTTCAATTTACATTTTTTTTATTTTACCAACTACAGTAAAATAAAAAAAAGCTGTAAAAAAACAGCTTTTAAAAATTGGGTTTCAAAGTGTATTTTTTATAGAAATTATCGAGAACTTCTACGACTTCGTCTTCGTTGTCAACAATTTTTATCAGATTTAAATCTCCCGGACTTATATTTTTTTCCTGTTCTACGACCGTCTTTATCCAATCGATTAATCCGGACCAGTAACTGCTTCCAACAAGGATAATTGGGAAACGGGCAATTTTTTTAGTTTGGATTAAAGTAATCGCTTCAAACATTTCGTCCAAAGTTCCAAAACCTCCCGGCATTACCACAAAACCTTGTGAATATTTGACAAACATTACTTTTCGAACAAAAAAGTAATCAAAATTCAGGTTTTTATCCTGATCGATATAGGGATTAAAATGTTGTTCAAAAGGCAATTCAATGTTCAATCCCACAGAAGTTCCGCCGCCTAAATGTGCGCCTTTATTACCTGCTTCCATAATTCCCGGGCCGCCACCTGTGATAATTCCGTAGCCGGCTTTGCTGATTTTAAAAGCAATTTTTTCGGCCAGTTGGTAATACTTATTATCGGGTTGCGTTCGCGCCGATCCAAAAATAGAAACGCAGGGACCAATACGTCCCATATTTTCATATCCATTAACAAATTCCGACATGATTTTGAAAATCGCCCAACTGTCATTGGTACGAATTTCATTCCATGTTTTTTGTTTCAGTTTATCCTGGATTATTTTTTCTTCGTCATTATCAAAATCTTCTAATCTCATGGTTTTTATATTTTATATAATTCGATTGTCGTTGTTTTTTGTCAGCAGCAAATACTTTTGAGTGCATAAAAGAAGCAATTGCCGGGGTGACTTACTACTAAAGTAAGGTTTTTTGGGTATAAAAACCAGACTGATTTCCGAATAATATTTAGGATAAAAAACGGATTAATATTAAATATTTGTAAAACAATTAGTTGTGATTTTAATCAGAGAAAAAGAATTTAAAAAAACAGGGTAGAAGCAGCTTCTTTTTTAAGTTTATTGTTTTTTCTTTCTTTCTTGGATTTATTTAGCCAAATGATAAAACCTGTAACCGGTAATGAAGCACAAATTAGCGCAGCAAAAAACGCCAGAAATTTAGTAGTTAAACCACCAAAAGTTCCGGTGTGTAAATCGTAATTCATAGAAGTGATTTGGCCCCCTAGTTGTAAATTCGCGGAGGTTTTCATGTTGTCAATTTGTCCGCTTTTCTGGTCGAAATAATAGCGATAAAAATTCCCCGTTTTGTTTTTATCCAGTCGAACCTGAATATCATGTGGTTCTGATTTTTCTTCCTGTAAACGAATGGAATATTGATCAGCCTGAGCATGTTTGGACAAGACATAATACAATCCGTTATCGAGTGTGTTAGTCGTTTTTTGCGGAATAGAATCCAGTTGCACAATTGGATTTTTCTTCTTTGTGTCTAGCGTATTAAGGCTATTGTTGACTCCTTTTTTAAAAACAGGAAAAGCAAAGACTAAGCCGGTAAAACAAAAAAGCAGCGCCCAGGGTAACACATAAAATCCTAAAACGTTGTGCAAATCGTAGTTTAGACGTTTGGGTTTTGCCGAAAATTTTATGCTAAAATGTTGTTTGATATTTTTAGGCTTCCATTTTTTTGGCCACCACAAAAAGAAACCGCTAATACAAATCAGGCTGAAAAAAAGTGTCGAAAAACCAATGATTACGTGACCGTATTTTTTACCTAAAAGTAAATTCATGTGCAGTTGCAACACTATTTGGAAAAACTCGGTTTTAGTGTTTTCAATTTGTTGTACAGTTCCCGAATAAGGATTGATGAATACTCTTTTGTTATAAGTAAAATAATCAGCGTAAAAGAAGGCTTTTTTATTGGTTTTGGTCGCTCTGAAAACCCAGGTTCGGTCTTTTTGCGGAAAGATATCTACTCTTGAAATTTTTTCACCGGGATTTAAGTTTTTTTCTGCAATAGCAATAAGTTTGCTTAAAGCAATAGTGGATTTGGTTTCCGGAGCAGGGTGGTTTATAAAATATTTTTCAGGATAAACTACTAATTTGAGTTCATCCTGAAAAACATAAATACAGCCGGTAAGACTTACAATTAAAATGACAATTCCGGAAAATAATCCGAGCCATTTATGAAGCCATAAAATCTGTTTTTTAAATACCATTAAAAATTATAATGTAAATTTAAACTGCTGGTCATTCCGCTTCCTAACACATATTCCGCATCCAAAGCACGATATTGACTTACTGTTGGGTAATAATAATTGTTTAATAAATTTTCTACTCCAAGGCTAATGGACCACTTAGAACTGAAAGCATAATTAGCGGATAAATTTAGCAAATTAACCGTTGAAATTGGTCCTTCGCTATTTTTATATTTTCCGTTGCTGGCAGGTTCAAAACGATTTCTACAACCGGTATTTACCCAAGAAACCTGTACGCTGGATTTCTCGGTAGGTTTGTAGTTGATGAAAGCCGTTGCTTTTGCAGGAGCAATACGGGAACCGTTTAGATAGACTTTGCTTCCGTCATCAAATTTTGCTTTTCCTTCAACAAATGAATAACTTCCTCCCAATTTTAATTGTTCAGATAGTTTGTAATCTAAGCTAACTTCGTATCCTTTTACGGTTTCCGGTTCACGTTGTGCTACCAAATAACCACCTACATCTACTAAATTAGCTCCCAGTTTTGAAGTACTGATGTAGTAAGCTGCCGAAAGATTGAAGTTTGAAATTCTGCTTGAAAAACCAATCTCGTAATTATTAGTGATAATTGGATCAGTTTCCAGATTATCGATGGTGTTTTCATCGGCTCTTCTTAAAATTCTACCTAATTCATTGATTGCAAAACCTTGTGAAAAACTAATAAACGGATTAAAGATTTCGTATTTATTAAAACGTAATCCGGCATTAAACATGGTTGCATTGTATGGAATATCGCCTCCTTTTACAAAAATACTTCCGGCACCGTTAGCCCCGGTTGCAATGGTGTTGTAATCTTTTACGCGAACCGTTGCATTTTCATAACGGATTCCTCCTTTGAAAATTAAATTTTCTAAAATGTCCAGTTTTAATTGGGCATAAGGAGCAATATTGGTCATGTCCATTTTAGGAATATAAACGCGACCATCTACCAAATCCTGATAAGTAACATCGTTCAAAAGGTCTAAACCATAGGTAATTTCGGTTGGGATATTTCCAATAGAAAAAGGAGTATTGAAATTAATACGTATTCCTTTTTTGTCTGAGTTAATCATCGTTTGTCCCGATCCGTACCATGCCGAAGCACTGGCAACATAGCGATTCATGGAACGGAACGAATTCAAATAAGCAGCAACATCTAATTGGGTGTTTTGAAACAAATTATCTTTTGAAAAACTAAGCATCAAATTATAATTGTATGGTGTTCCTGCATTTTGTCCCGGGTCTTCTCCATGCACTCCAATGGTAGGTGTTGCGCCGTAAACTCCGGTTTGACTGATATATTTGGCATGTTGAGTGCTGTTATAAAAGTTGGACAGTAAATTGATACTGGAATGGTCGGTGATAGCGTAATTTAATTTGGCAAATAAGTTAATTTGATCTGAATTTGACAATCCGTCAGTTTGACCAAGCGGTTTTCCTTTAGCATCTCTTTGTAAAGCCGTGTAATCATAAGAACCTCCGGCTACAAAGCTGAATTTGTCTCTTTTACCATTAAAGAACTGTGAAAGGCGATAGCCAAAAGTTTCTGAGCTGTGTATTGGATTAAAAGTTGTTCCAATAGTAGTGTTTCCGTGAAAAGAATCGTTTTTAGGACTTTTTTTGGTAATATAGTTGATGATTCCTCCTCCGGAACCATTTCCGTAAATCGAAGTAGCTCCTTTAATTACCTCAATTCTTTCAATGGCATTAGGATCAATAGTTCTGATATCTCTTTGTCCGTTCATCAAAGGTGTCGATTGCGGAATTCCGTCAATTAAAACCAGAACCTGTCTTCCTCTTAAGGTTTGCCCGGCATTTGTAGCCTTGTTTGTTGTTGTACCTAATCCGGGAACTAAATTTCCTAAAACTGAAGATAAATTCGTGCTGATATTCGTTTGATTTTGAATATCTCTTTGATTTAAAATCGTTACTGAAGATGGAATAGTGGAGATGTTTTCTTTTTTTCTACCGGCGGTAATTACGATTTCCTGTAATTTATTTTCTTCTTTTTCCAGTTGGATAACAGTTGTTGCCTGAGTATCAATGTTTGCAAAACTGTACAAAGTTTCCGCATAATTATAAGCGGTAATCAAAATGTTTCCTTTAGTAATTTTCGAAGCAGGAATTTGTGCTTGACCATCTGAATTTGTTTTGGAAAGAACCATATTTCCGGAAGAAATCGTAGCGTTTTCTATAGCTTTTCCTGAATTGTTTTCTACCCTTATTTTTAAGGTTTGGGCAGAAATTATTGAAGTAATAAAAAAGAACGTCAGAGAGACTAGAGATTTAAAAGTCATTTTGAAAGGGTAAAATTTAAACTTATTCTTATTTAGATTTATTTTAAGCAAAAGTAGTTTTATCCTTTTTTCGATGCAACAAAAAAATTAAAAATATTAAAAAAAAGTAGTTCTTGTAGTTTAATACGTGTTATAAATGTAAAAAAGCCTTTTTCAAAGAAAAAGGCTTTTAAAATAAATAAGTAACTATTATTTCAATTCTTTCTTCAAAAACTTGGCTGTATAACTTTTTTTGACTTTGGCAACTTCTTCCGGAGTTCCCTGGGCAACAACCGTTCCGCCGCCTTTTCCGCCTTCGGGACCAATATCGATGATGTAATCGGCTAGTTTGATCACATCCAGATTGTGTTCGATAATCAAAATAGTATTGCCTTTGTCAACCAGTTTGTTAATAACTTCCATCAACACACGAATGTCTTCAAAGTGTAATCCGGTTGTAGGTTCATCAAGGATATAAAAAGTATTTCCGGTATCTTTTTTAGATAATTCACCTGCCAGTTTGATGCGTTGAGCTTCACCACCTGAAAGCGTGGTACTTTGTTGTCCCAATGTGATGTAACCCAATCCAACGTCCTGAATGGTTTTAATTTTTCGGTAAATTTTCGGGATATTTTCGAAAAAAGGAACAGCTTCATCCACAGTCATTTCTAAAACATCCGAAATTGATTTCCCTTTATAACGAATTTCTAAAGTTTCTCTGTTAAAGCGTTTTCCCTGACAAGTTTCGCACTCTACATAAACATCCGGTAAAAAATTCATTTCAATCGTTCGAACGCCGGAACCCTGACAGCTTTCGCAACGGCCACCAGCAACATTAAAACTAAAACGTCCGGCTTTGTAACCACGAATCATACTCTCCGGAGTTTTGGTAAACAAAGCCCTGATTTCGGTAAAAACTTCGGTGTAAGTTGCCGGATTGGAACGTGGTGTTCGTCCAATCGGACTTTGGTCAATATCAATCACCTTGTCGATATGTTCTAAACCTTCAATTTTTTTGTACGGTTGTGGTTTTTTGACGCCATTAAAATAATGGGCATTCAAGATAGGATAGAGCGTTTCGTTAATTAATGTTGATTTACCACTTCCAGAAACACCAGTCACACAAATCATTTTTCCTAAAGGAAATTCGACAGAAATATTTTTTAAATTATTTCCTGTTGCTCCGGATAATTTCATTGTTTTTCCATTGCCTTCCCGACGTTTTTCAGGAATATCAAACTTCATTTTTCCGTTGAGATATTGTGCCGTAATGGTATTGGATTTCAGGGTTTCTTTTGGTGTGCCAATGCTGATAATTTCACCGCCAAATTTTCCGGCTTTTGGTCCAATATCAATCACATAATCGGCACGCTCAATCATGTCTTTATCGTGTTCCACCACAATCACCGAATTCCCAATGTCACGCAATTGTTCCAGAGAATGAATCAGTTTTTCGTTGTCTCTTTGGTGTAAACCAATACTGGGTTCGTCCAAAATATAGAGAACTCCAACCAGTTGCGAACCAATTTGAGTAGCCAGACGGATGCGTTGTGCTTCGCCACCGGAAAGTGATTTCGAACTTCGGCTTAAAGCCAAATAATCTAAGCCTACATTCATCAGGAAGTCTAAACGATCCTTAATTTCTTTAATTACTTCAGAAGCGATAAGGAGTTGTTTGTCTGATAAATGCGAATTTAAATTATGAAACCATTTGGTCAAATCGGAAATATCCATATTACATAATTCGGCAATATTTTTTTCGTCTATTTTAAAGAATAAGGCTTCTTTTTTTAGACGGGAACCTTCACAAACCGGGCATTTCAATTCGTCCATAAAATCTTTTGCCCAGCGTTTAATGGTTGAAGAACCGCTCTCATCATGTTGGTTTTTGATAAAATGAGAGATTCCTTCAAAATCAATTTTGTAATCACGGGCAACCCCTAAATCTTTAGAATTGATTGTGAATTTTTCTTTTCCGCCATTGAGAATCATTTCCATAGCTTCAGCCGGAATATTTTCAATAGGATCGGTAATTTTAAAATTGTATTTCTGTCCGATGATTTCCAATTGTTTGAAAATCCAGGAAGATTTGTATTCGCCCAATGGCGCAAAACCACCCGCTTTGATGGAAAGTTTTGGATTTGGAATTATTTTGCCAACATTTATTTCGTTTACCGTTCCCAGTCCGTTACAATGTTCGCAGGCACCTTTTGGGGAGTTGAACGAAAACAAATTGGGTTCCGGATTTTGATACGAAATTCCGGTGGAAGGGCACATTAAATTTCGGCTGAAATAACGTACTTCCTGACTGTCCTGATCAAGAATCATCAATACATTTTCGCCGTGATGCATGGCAGTGTTGATACTCTCTGACAATCGTTTTTGGTTTTCCTCATTGTCTTCAATCAACATTCGATCCACAACAATTTCGATATCGTGGGTTTTATAACGGTCGAGTTTCATTCCCGGAGTGATGTCCAGAATTTCACCATTCACACGTACTTTTAAGAATCCCTGTTTGGTAATTTGCTGAAATAATTCGCCATAATGACCTTTTCTGGCGCGGATAACAGGAGCGAGAATATTGATGCGTTTGTTTTTGAAATCAGAGACAATCAAATCTTTGATTTGTTCGTCAGAATAAGAAACCATTTTTTCGCCGGTGTTGTAACTGTAAGCATCGGCGGCACGGGCGTAAAGCAAACGCAGGAAATCGTAAATTTCGGTGATGGTTCCCACGGTAGAACGCGGACTTTTAGAAGTAGTTTTTTGCTCAATGGCAATCACCGGTGATAATCCGTCAATTTTATCCACATCCGGACGTTCCAGTCCGCCTAAAAACTGACGGGCATAAGCCGAAAAAGTTTCTACATAACGGCGTTGTCCTTCGGCATAAATCGTATCAAATGCTAAGGATGATTTCCCGGAGCCCGAAAGTCCGGTAATAACCACCATTTTTTCGCGCGGAATGGAGATGTCAATATTTTTAAGGTTGTGAACTCTGGCACCTAAAACTTCTATAGTATTGTCTGTGTCTAACATATTTTTTTGCAAATTCCGAATAGTCGGAAGCAAAGTTACTATTTGTTTCGCAGAGATTCGCAAAGTTAACGTAGAGTATCGAAGAGAATTTATAGTAAAAGAGTGATTTTTTTGAGATTCGCAAAGTTAGCTCAGATTTTGAGAAATATTTTGTGTGTCTCTGTGTTAACTTTGCGAATCTCTGTGAAATTTTACTCTATCGTCATCGATTTTAATTTTGCCCGGTAAGCTTCCAGTGCAGCCGCTTTTGAAATAAAACCAAAATACTTTTCGTCTTTAATAACCGGTAAAAATGTTGCTTTGGTTTTTTCAAATTTGTTCATCACGGTTTCCATAGTGTTAAAAGGATAAATCACATCAACCGGAGGAATCATAATATCTTTGATAAGTGTATATTTTACGCGGTATTTGTTGAAAATAATTTCGCGAATATTATTAAAGTTCACAATTCCAAGTAAATGACTTTCTTTGTCCACAACGGCAAAATACGTTTGATTAGAATGCGAAATTAAATCCACTAATTTTTCCAGATTTTCTTCCGGTGAAACGGTCAGGAAATCGGTTTGAATAATCGAATTGGTATTTAAAGTCGAAAGTACATTATGGTCTTTATTGCTGGTAAAAGCATGTCCTTTTTTAACTAATTCTTTAACGTCCATCGAGTGTTTTTCAAAACGTTTGGAAATGGCAAAACTAATTGAAGCAACAATCATTAGCGGAAGCATCAGGCTGTAACCGCCCGTAATTTCGGCAATAAGGAAGATGGCGGTAAGCGGTGCATGGAATAAGCCACTGAGGATTCCGGCCATTCCCACCATAGTAAAATTACTCACCGGTAAATGAGTCAGTCCGGTAAGATTAAGTGCTTTTGAAAATACAAAGCCTACATAAGAACCCACAAAAAGCGAAGGTGCAAAATTTCCTCCGTTTCCTCCTGAACCCAGCGTAATAGCTGTGGCGAAAACTTTCATAAGCATCGTAGCGGCAACAAAAGCGAGTAATACCCAGCTGTTATCTTTAAAACTTTCGAAAAGGGTGTTTTCTAAAATTTCTTCCGGATGACTCTCAGCCAGGATTTTAATACTTTCGTAACCTTCCCCGAAAAGTGTTGGGAAAACAAAAACTAAAACTGCTAAAAGAAGGGCTCCAAAAAAAGCTTTTTTGAAAGGATTCATTCTCAAATGCGAGAAAAAATGTTCGGTTTTTTGGAAATTTCGTGTAAAATAAACAGAAGTAAGTCCGGTTAAAATTCCCAGCATTACATAAAAAGGAATTTTATGATAGTCAAAATCCTGTTGTTGTTTAAAATTTAATAAAACGGTTTCGTCCAAAATGATTTCAGAAACTAAAGCTCCTGTTGCCGCAGCAATCATGATAGGAGTGAAGGCCGAAATACTCACATCGACCAAAAGGAATTCGATGGCAAAAAGAACTCCGGCAATGGGCGCGTTAAAAGCCGCAGCAATTCCGGCAGCCACACCGCAACCAATTAACAAGGTTCGGTCTTTGTAACTCAGTTTGTAATTTTGACCAAAATTAGAACCAAAAGCAGCTCCGGTAACCACAATCGGGCTTTCTAATCCGGCGGAACCTCCTAAACCTACGGTTAGGGAACTGGTCATGATATGTGCATACATTTGTTTTCGGGGAATGATACTCGCTTTTTTGGCAACGGAATATAAAATTTGAGGTGTTCCTTTTTCGATAGAGCCGCCTAAAAGTCTTTTGACAACCAAAACCGTTAGCAATAACCCGGCAATGGGTAATATACTGTTGATAAAACTGAGTTTTAAAATACTGTTGACATAAGTAGCAAAAACATAAACCCAGTGCGCGAAAGTCTTTAATACAATTACAGCAAAGGCCGAAGAAATTCCAACTAATACGCTGGAAAGAAAGATAAATTGTTTTTCGGTTAAGATAGATTGTGCCCAATCAATGATAATTTCTAATTTAGAAAGATATTTTTTGAACATTGATGCTTTGTTTTTTTTGAGTGAACAAATTTACTACATATTTTAAGGACGACCTATATTTTTTATAGCTTCTTTTTTACTTAATGGCTTCAAATTACTTTTTGAAACAAAATCAAATACGGCTTCGGGATTGGTTTTAGCATATTCCCGTAAAGCCCAGCCGATTGCTTTTTGAATAAAAAATTCCTTCGAATTTAGATGTTGGATCCCAATGGATTGCAGTAATTCAAAATCGGTTTTTTCTTTGTAACCCAGTTGAAACAGAATAGCACTCCTGTTGAGCCACATGTTTTCGGAATTTGAAAATTGAAAGATTACTTCCGGAATCATTTCTGGAAATTCTATGAGATATTGTCCTAAAATGTATTTCGAAATCGTATCTACGCTGTCCCACCAGGAATGGGTAATAATTAAATTTTCAATGAGTTGAATGTCTTCTTTTTTGTATTTTCCTTTGAGTTCTTTTGTTAGCATTTCAATCGCGCAATAGTGTAATTCTCTGGGCTCTTTGGCATACAATTCTAAAGCGATGGTTCTGGCGTTTTTTGAAACTGCTGCTTTGTTTGCTTTCCAAATTTCCTGAAACTTTTGTCTTCTTTCGGTGGTTTTGATGCCGTAAAAAACAAAATGATTTTTCATGTATTTAGCCATCGGAACAGCATTCTCTGGAGTTGCGTTTTCCTGAAACGCTGTTTCTAATTGAGCTATAAATGCCATTTTAAAATTTGTTTAGTTTTTGGGAACAATAATTTCGAATATCTTCAAAGAAGAGTGTAAATTCATTTTCAAATTCGTCGTAAAAAGCTAGCAATTCTTCTGAAGCAAAACGCATATTGGAATTGTTTTGGGTTCGTCGATCCATTTGCGTCAAAATTTGGTGAATGCCTTCGATGGTTTGATAGCTCGAAAGCCAGTTTTGTTTTTCCATATAAGGAAGGATGTTTTTAGTTTTTTCGCTTAAAACGGCATGATTTTGATGCAACGACTGGTAAAATTCGGATACAAAATCGTCTAAATTTTCTTCAGAGTACTTTTCCCAGTTTTTGGCTAAAAAATGATCGTAATAAATATCGACAATCACACCGGCATAATGATGATAACGTTCGTGAAGCCGTTTGGTACTTTGCCTGAAAAGCGGATGCTCATCGGTAAAAGTATCGATAGCCCGATGTAACAAAATTCCTTTTTGAATGGCTTCCGGATATTTTTCAAATTGTTTCCCGCGAATACCATCAGCCATGAAATTGCCGATTTTTATATATTCGTTGTTTCCGGAAAGATAGATGTGTGCTAAGAAATTCATTCGTCTAAAATATGAAATCTAATTGACTTTTGTTAGCTGTCAATTGTTATATTTGTTCCCAATATTCTTTAAATAACCAAATAAATTAAATAGAAACAAGAATGACATTAATAAAATCAATATCAGGAATTAGAGGAACCATTGGCGGAAAAGTAGGAGATAATCTTACTCCGGTTGATGCGGTAAAATTTGCTTCGGCTTACGGAACCTGGCTGAAAAATACTAAAGGGCAGGATGCTAAAAATTTAAAAGTAGTAGTAGGTCGTGATGCCCGAATTTCGGGGCCAATGATTCATAATTTGGTAGTAAATACCCTAGTTGGTTTAGGAATTGATGTTATTGATTTAGGACTTTCGACAACGCCAACGGTTGAAGTAGCAGTGCCACTGGAAAGTGCTGATGGCGGAATTATTTTGACAGCTTCACATAATCCAAAACAATGGAACGCATTGAAATTGCTGAATGATAAAGGAGAGTTTTTAAACGGAGTGGAAGGTGAAAAAATTCTGACTATTGCCGAGGCAGAAGCTTTTGAATTTTCGGATGTGGATAATTTAGGCGAAGTAATTGAAAATAATGCTTATATGGATATTCATATCGATGAAGTGTTGAACTTGTCTTTAGTTGATATTGAAGCTGTAAAAGCGGCTAAATTTAAAGTTGTGGTTGATGGGGTGAATTCTTCAGGCGGTGTTATTATTCCAAAATTATTAGAAGTAATGGGTGTGGAAGTCGTAAAATTATATTGCGAACCAAACGGTCATTTCCCTCACAATCCGGAACCGTTGAAAGAACATTTGACGGATATCTGCGAATTGGTAGTAGAAGAAAAAGCGGATTTTGGTATCGTGGTCGATCCGGATGTGGATCGTTTGGCTTTTATAAGTGACGACGGAGAAATGTTTGGTGAAGAATATACTTTGGTTGCCGTTGCTGATTATGTGTTGAGTAAAATGCCTGGAAATACCGTTTCTAATATGTCTTCATCCCGTGCATTGCGCGATGTGACCTTAGCTCACGGCGGAAGTTACGAAGCCAGCGCAGTAGGTGAGGTGAATGTGGTGGAATTGATGAAGAAAAACAATGCCGTTATTGGTGGCGAAGGAAACGGTGGAATCATTTATCCGGAGTCGCATTACGGGCGTGACAGTTTGGTAGGAGTGGCTTTGTTTTTGACACATTTAGCCAATAAAAAAATGAGTGTTTCGGCTTTGCGTGCTTCTTATCCGGAGTATTATATGAGCAAAAACAAAATTGAATTAACGCCTCAAATTGATGTAGATGCGATTTTAGTGGCTATGACTGAGAAATACAAAAATGAAGATATTTCTACAGTTGACGGAGTGAAAATTGATTTTGCTAACGAATGGGTACATTTGAGAAAATCCAATACCGAACCGATTATTCGTATTTATACCGAAGCGCCTTTGCAATCACAGGCTGATGCTTTGGCATTGCGTATTATTGATGAAATCAAAGCAATCGCAGGAATTTAATTGCTGTTTTTATAAAGAAGAATCCCTTTCAAATTTAATTTTGAAAGGGATTTTTTAATTTATTTTGAATCCATTTTTTTGATAATTTCTCTAAGCAAGTTATTGTGTTCTTCTCTTAAACGAATGAATTTGTTAACCCAGGTATAGATCAAATAAAAGATTCCAAATAAAATTGCTATGTAGATTATCACAAAAAAGAAAGGAAATAACATCATGTTGTAAAAGGTTTTAGGTTAATAGTATTTGATTTTGAAAAATTAATTCTTTCAGAAATTCATTTAGATAGGGCTTTTATATTTAATCCCATTGATTAGAGGATGATACGGCTAGTTTTCCTCCACCTGTAAAGAATAAGGTTAAAGCTCCTGAAATGTATAAACCTAATAACTCTAATTGCCAACCGCCAGCTTCATTTAAAGATAATATTTGGTTACTGTGTACTAAAAACAGGGCAAATAATGCACCTGAAATATAAACTACCGAAGATATTCTGGTTCTAAAACCAGCTATAATCAATAAAGGAGCGATAATTTCAGTAAAATAAACGCCATAAGATAGTATGGAAGGCAATCCTTTTTCTTCCAGCATTCCTGCAATGAATGACGTTTTTCCAATTTTAGCAATTCCGTGCAATAACATTAATCCTCCCACAGCGATTCGAAGGATTAGTAAACCTAAATCAGTGTTTTTGTTCATAATTTTATTTTTTAATAGTTTGAACTAAAATACTGCTATTTTATTTAAAATAAGATATTAGTGTGAAATTTAGTTTTTTTAGTTATTCCGCTAATCTATTTTCAATATCCATTCTTTCATGTAAAACTCTAACAACTTCAATTTTATTGGTTTTGTCTTTTTTGAAGAAAATTATGTGAGATTTTACTTTTGAATAGCGATATGATTTTCTAATTTTTCCAATGTCAAGTGCCATGTCAAAATTACGGGTGATGTATTCAATTTCGTCAATAATTAAATTATAGTATCTATCTGCTTGTTCAACAGACCAATTTTCTGCCGTATAAATCCAAATGTTATTAATGTCTTCTAATGCCTTTTCACTAATTATATACGCTGACATTATTTTTGAAAATTAGCTTTTAGTATTTCAAGATTTTTATCGCGGTCAAAATTTCTGATTTTACTACTTTTTTCACCAATTTTGAGTTCATTGATTAGCGATTTTTTTTTCATTTCTTCTTGTTCAAATACTCTTAAAGCAGTTCTGATAACTTCACTTACAGAACTATATTTTCCAGTGGAAATTTGTTCTTCAATGAATTTTTCAAAATAGTCTCCCAATAATATTGATGTATTTCGTGCCATAACTTTTATTTTTATCAAAGATACCAATTATTGGTATTAAATTCAAATTTCTTCTTTAAAGAGAATCCAATACCGAACCTAATATCCGCATTTATACCGAAGCACCTTTGCAATCTCAGACTGATGCTTTGGCCTTGAGTATTATTGATGAAATCAAAGCAATCGCAGGAATTTAAGTTCTGCTGGTTACAACTAAAAAATCCCTTTCAAATTTGATTTTGAAAGGGATTTTTTTATATGTAATATTTTAGTACATGACAAAATATATTTTGTCATGTACTAAAAATTAAAAATTGACCCTAAAACTCATATTAGGAGTCAAACCTAACGATTGGTTGTTTACTTGTATGGCTTTTGAAGAATCATTAGGATCGACTTTGTAATAGCGATTAATCGTGTTTTTTTGATTGGAAATATTAATCACCGCGGCTCTTACTGTCGCTTTTACAGCCGAACTGAACTTGAAATTGTAACTGAGAGAAGCGTCGAAACGAAGGAAATCATCCAGGTTCAGGCTGTTTGGCGCATCGTAATTCACAAAAGTATGGTTGCCGTTTTGCACGGTTTCGTTTCCTTCAACCGGTTTGGTATAAGGAATGCCGCTGTGGTAATTTCCTCCAATGGAGATTTTAAAATTTTCCAGAATATTGTAATTGAATCCAAAAGTTACCGTATGTCGCATATCGACATTATTCGGGAATATTGAAGGTGTGAAACTTTCAAAATCATAATTGTTCTCACTAAAAGTATAACTCAGCCAGCTACTGTATTTTTGGGTGGTTTTGTTAATTAGGAATTCGATTCCTTTGTCGGTATAACTTCCGTGCGCATTTTGGTATTGAAAATTGTTGTAAAATCCTTGGTTGGAAGCGGTAATTCCGTCAACCAGTTTGTAAAAAGCGGTAAGTTCGATATTCCAGTTGTTTTGCTGAAATTCAAATCCTGCCGAAGCCTGTTTGCTTCTTGCAATAGGAATCGTATTGTTGTTGACCAATTGCCAGCGTCTTTTTTCCACACCCAGAAAATCATCTTCAAAATCGATGATTTGAGTGGTGGTTTGATTTTTAAATTCGCCTTCTACTTTCAAAGCCAATTGTTTGCTAAGTTCCTGTCTGAAATTGATTCGGGGTTCCAAAAGTAGTTTTTGAAATTTTTGAAAATAATTTAAACGCACCCCCAGTCTTAAAAAAGTATTGTTTTTATGAAAGGTCGATTCGCTAAACAACGCGTGATTGAGCAAAACACTTTTTTTCGTACTGGAGTAAAACGGATTGTTGACACGGGTTTGATTGAGCATGCCGGTTTCGTTAATTTGATAACCGTTTAAAAGTTGCAGATTTTCATTAAAAGTATAATTCAAATTCAATTTGGTTCCGGTTTCAATAACCTCATTGGCCTCGGTTAAAAGCTGGTCGTTGGCAATGCGATAATCGCGGGAATCAATATTGTATCTCGAATAATAGCTGCTCAGTTGGCTGGAAAATTTGTCGGTCCATTGGGCTTTCCAGTTTCCGCCAAGTCCCATGTTTTTTTGCGAAAGCGCACTGGATTTGGATTTCGTATCATCTGAATTATAATTTTCAGCATAATTTAATTCATTGGTAATCCCGATAAAATTGGCTCTAAACTGATGTTTTTCGTTTAAATCGTATAAAATTTTGGCAGTATAATCATAGAAATAAAAATCCGATTGTGTGTTTTTATCAGTGTTATCGGCATTGATTTCGGTGTCCTGAAAACTTTTTTTGTAATAATTGGAATAGGTAGGCGTATTAATAAAATCGGTGATGGAATGCCGCGCCGAAAGATCAATTTCCAAGTTTTTTGCCAATGGAATTTCGACAAAAATATCTCCGCTAATGAGATTAATTCCGGCTCCGCCCGAAACCGAATTTTTAATTTCGTCGTTGGTGCTCATGTTTACCGTTCCGGAAACACCATCGCTAAATTCGGCGCTGGTACCGTTTTTAGTCACCACAACTTTATTGGTCAAATTAGGATTGTAAGCCGAAATTAAACCAAAAAAATGTCCCGAATGATACATTTTGATATTGTCCCAAAGCATTAAATTCTGATCGTTCGTACCG
This sequence comes from Flavobacterium daejeonense DSM 17708, assembly GCF_000425425.1. Taxonomy (GTDB): domain Bacteria; phylum Bacteroidota; class Bacteroidia; order Flavobacteriales; family Flavobacteriaceae; genus Flavobacterium; species Flavobacterium daejeonense. The sequence continues at coordinate 7,740 of NZ_AUDK01000028.1, read as the reverse complement.
CCGCGAATGTTGATGTTGGCAATACTTTCGTTACTGCTTTCCACTCCCGGTAAAGTTTGAATGGATTGCAATACATCAGGATCGCTCAGTCCGGGAAGTATGCCAAATTTTTTGGTGTTTAAAACGGTACTTCCATCGGTGTTTTTTTGTAATCCGGGGGTTAGAAATACCGGGATCAAAACCGGATTTAATTCTTCTTTTGTTGGTTTTAAAGAAATTGATAAACCTTTTTTTCCGGCGGCAAAAAAGTCTTTGGCTTTGAATTCTTTGGTTCCGTAACCTATGTACGAAATAGTTACCAAGGCTTCGACAGGGATGTTTTCTAAGTTGAAATTTCCGTTTTTATTGCTGATAGCCCATTTAGAGTTACTGGTTCGGACAGAAGCGCCCGGAAGTACGGTATTGGAATTTTCATCGAGAACCGTTCCGTTAATTGTAATGGTTTTGTCTAAGGCCGAAATGGTAATGTATCGATCGTCCAGCGCTTTAAAATTAAGCGGAACTTTGGCATTCAAATAAGCAATAGTTTCCTCAAGGCTGAGCGTAACTGCAGGTTTTTCGATACTGATAGTGGCAATATCGGCTACGGCATAGGAAAATTTTACTTTATACTGTTGTTCAATATTTTTGATAATAGTAGTCAGGGGTAACGGAGTAGTGGTTTGTTGCGCCCAACTCCAATTACCGATGCTGAAAACTAAAATAAAAATCCATTTACTGAACTTCATATTTGTAAAAAATAATCGTTTTTCCTTTTATTTTATAACTTAATCGCAACGGAATAGTCACCGATTCCAAGGCTGTTTTTTGATTGGTATGCGTAAAACTTCCGGTGAATAATTGCGTGGTATCAATTTTCTCAGTTTCAATTTTTATGTCGTATTGACGTTGCAATTCGGCAATAACCTGATGCAGCGGAATTCGGTTAAAACTCGATTCTTTTTGCAACCAGGAAGGCGTTTCGGCATCAAAATCGTCTGTTTTTTCAATACGATTATTAATGACTCTGAAACTTTTTCCCGGAGGTAATTTGACGGTCGTATTTTTATAAGTCACACTTACTAAACCTTCAAAACAGCTTACTTCATAATAGTTGTCTCTTTGTTTTACGTCAAAATGAGTTCCTAAAACTTTTACAATTCCATCAGCGGTTTTTACGCTAAAGGTTTTTCCTTTTTGCACCTGAAAATACGCTTCTCCTTCCAAGGTTAAATCGCGCTGTTTGTTCCAGTTTTTTTCGTTAAACGTAATTTTAGACGAAGCATTTAGCAAAACTTCGGAATTGTCGGGTAATTTAAATGTTTGGGTTTGTGCAATTCCGGTTTCAAAAGACTGAGTACTGTTTGAAAATAAGAAATAAGCCGAAGCCAGTAAAACCACAAAAATCGCCGCAACTTTATAAATGGTTTTAAAATATAACGGACGCACTTTAGGTTTCTTTTTAGTCTGATTTCTGTTTTTGAACGCTGCTAAAGCTTCCTGAGCATCAATTTTCGGAGTATCGAAATGCGCGGAATAATGCGCGATTTTTTCCAGCGTATGGAAATCTTCCGATTGTTTTAAATCTTCGATTTCCCTGTCCGAAAGTTCTCCGTTAAGCCATTTTAATATTTCTTTTTCCTTTTTCATCAGTTCTCGCTATAGTGGTAAGACAACTGTGTCGTTATTTACCCTACTTTCAGTGAATTAAATATTTTCTATTTGTTCTTTTAATATTTTTAAAGCTGCCGACATTCTTTTTTCGACTGCTTTTTGACTGATTTCTAAAATTTCGGCAATTTCCCGGTATTTTTTTCCGTCAATGCGATTCATCAAAAAAACTTCTCTTTGTGCTTCGCTTAGGGAAGCGATGGCGTTTTGCAGTTTGATTTTAAATTCTTCTTCTTCTAAAAGATATTCCGGACTCTGATTGGTTTTGTCCGGAGGCGGAGTGTCTTTGGCGAAAGCCAAAACTACTTTTTGATGTTTTACCGAATTTAGAAAAAGATTATTGATTGAGGTAAATAAATAGGTTTTGACTTTGGTAAAATCAATTTGAGAACAATTTTCCCAAATTTTAGCAAAGGCTTCCTGAACTAAATCCAAAGCCGCATCGCTGTCTCCTGATTTATAGTAGGCAAAATTGGTAGCCGATTGAATATTTTTGATGTAAAAATCACTAAAACAGGATTCTTCACAAAGGCTATTTTTTTTCTCTGGCATTCTGGTAGGTTTGGAATTTGGTTAATGTAAAAGTAGCTTATTTTTTTAAAACTGTATAACTTGAAATAAAACTAAAAATTTTAAAGAATGCAATTTGCTGGTTTTTAATTGTTTAAAATTTATTGTGCTTTTTTTTGATTTTTAGGGTGGGGAAAAAAACACCTGAGTTGTCTTACTATCAGAAATGCGAATAAATCGTCATTATTAACAATTAGAAAATATTAAATTTGAAGTTATGAAAACATTAAAAATGATTACCGGAATTGCATTGATGAGTATTTTTAGTTTAACATCATGCCAAAGTGAAGTAGATGACGTACAGGGAGACAATCCAAATACGAATACGGCTAATTCGACCACGACTACTAATCTGAAAAGAGTTTCCATGTATGATGGTTCATCGGATGATTTTATTGATGGTTCGTCCTGTTCTTCGATAAAATTTCCTTTTAAAGCTATAGTAAACGGAGTGACTGTTAATTTTATTAGTCAATTGAGCTACGAATCTGCAATTAGTATTCTTGGCGAATTCAATAATGATACCGATACCGTAGAAATTCAGTTTCCTGTAACAATTAAAATGAGTGATTATACTGAGGTTACTGTTACCAGTCAGTCACAATATGATGCAATAGTGAATAGTTGTAGTGAAGCAGAAGATGATAGTAAAGATGCCATTTCTTCTTTAAATATTAGTTTTCCAATCACAATATTAACTTATGATGCGAGTTTAGAACAAACAGGAAGTGTGGTGATTTTAACGGAGCAACAATTGTTTAACTATATGGCTAATTTAAGTGCAACGGGTTACTATTCAGTAAAATACCCAATTGTAGTAACACTTGCTGATGATTCTACGATGGAAATAAACAGTGATTCAGAATTAAAATCCAGTGTTAATGCTGCTTTAGCTATCGAATCTTCGATGGAAGTTGCCGCTGAAAATAAAGCCAAATTAGAAGCGATTTTAGTAAACGGTACTTTTAAAGTAAATTCGTTTATTAATGCAGGAGTTGATTCGGCTAATAATTATGCGAATGCAACGATTGATTTTGCTAATGACTGGAAAGTAAAATCCATGAATGCATTAACCACTATTGCATCGGGAACCTATTCCGTTACATCTGAAACGGAAGTGTATTTAGAATTTGGGTTTACAGGAAGTACTAATTTTAGTTTGTTTAACAGTGAATGGAAAGTAAGTAGTTTTACAAGTTCTACGATTACTTTGCAAAGTAAAACGAATAGTGCCATTACTTTGGTTTTGAAGCAAATTTAAAGGTTTAAGGTTCGTTTTTGCAGATAATTTGTTTTTAATTTCTATTTTGCAAAAGAAAGTCGTTTTTAAAACATAAATAAATGAAGAAAATTTTAGCTGTTATTGCTTTAACTTGTTTATTCTTAACCTCTTGTTCTGATTCTAATTCAGACGCGAATAGTAAATCCGCTAACCAAAAAGGATTAGGAACCTCAGCTCACGATTTATTGTCTGAAGACAAGTTTGACAGTATGATTATTGAAGTGGTTTATGTAGAAGGCTATGAACCTTCGGCAACAGCAATAACTAATTTTAAAAATTTCTTAACGAGCCGAATTAATAAATCAGGAGGGATTACCATTGAAAAAAGAGCCATTCCGTCTCCGGGTAATGCAAGTTATACAGACGCACAAATTATTGCAATAGAGAATGCAAACAGAATTTTTTATAATGACGGCAGTCAAATTGCAGTATGGGCTTTTTTTGCAGATGCTAAATCTTCCAAAGACACCGATACTTCGGTTATTTTAGGGACGGCTTACAGGAATACTTCTTTTGTAATCTATGAAAATACAGTAAAAAAATTAAGTGGAGGTCTTAATAGACCTAGTACAACAGTATTAGAAACTACGGTTATGAGTCATGAATTTGGTCATATTTTAGGATTAACGAATGCCGGAACCGTTATGCAATCAGATCATGAAGATGCAAATCATAAAAGACATTGTAATGTATCTAGTTGTTTGATGTATTGGGAATCCGAATCAGGGAGTAATCTTTTTGGAGGAAACATTCCGCAGTTGGATGCACAATGCATTGCCGATCTTCAGGCTAACGGCGGGAAATAAAAAATATAAATTATGAAAAAAGTATTGATTACACTGTTGTTATTTGGAATAACGGCAGGAATGAAAGCACAAAATAGTAATGAGTCACATGTAGGAATTAAAGGAGGTTATAATTTGGCTTCCGTAAGTTTTGATGGTGACGGAGAAACCGATCAGCGTCATGGTTTTCATGTGGGAATTTATGGAGAATCTTTCCTGAGTGAAGCCTTTTCGATTCAGCCGGAATTGTTGTTTTCACAACAGGGTTATGAAGTAACCAATAGTTCCGGAAAATTTACCCAAAAATTAAATTATATCAACTTGCCTGTGATGTTTAAGGCTTATCCTTCCCGAAACTTTTTTCTGGAAGCGGGACCGCAAATAGGAGTTGCCGTAACACATAAAGAAGTCTATGACGGAGTATTTAGCAGTACTCAGGAATACAATCCGGATAGTTTTGACTGGGGAATGAATTTTGGAGCGGGTATTAAAACCGATTCAGGAATTAGCCTTGGCGTAAGATACCATCTGGGATTAGGAGATTTATATGACGAACAGAAAGCCCAAAACAGACTTTGGATGTTTTCTTTAGGAATTGATTTGTAAGCCCCAAATCTGTCATTTGAATTATAAAAAAGCTTAGCCTTAATTTTTGGCTAAGCTTTTTTAGTTTAGTTTTTATGGTGTTTCCATCTTTTGTGCGTCCAGAAATAATATTCAGGAGCTTCATAAATTTGTTTTTCGACTTCTTTGATGTAGCGATGGATGATTTCATAATTCGGAAGCGATTTTGGATCATCGGTTATTGGAACTAAGGTAGCTTCGTAATAACCTCTTTTTACTTTGGTTACTTTGGCAAAAACCACATTCAGATTGTATTTTTTAGACAATAATTCCGGGCCAATATGAACCGGAGTTTCCATTCCCATAAAATTTTCCCAATGCGCTATTTGTTTGGTTTTTGGCGATTGGTCACTAACCAGTCCGTACAGAGACAAAATTCCTTTTCGTTGGTTGTTCGCCATTAACGGAATCGTTTTGTCAGTAGATACTAATTCGGTTTTGAATTCAGAACGTATGTCTTTGACCAGTTTGTCAAAATAACGGTTGGCAATTTTTTTATAAACACCAACCCCTTGATAAGAAGATTTAAGATTGATGGCAATTAACCATTCCCAACTGGCATAATGGGATGCTAAAACCATAATACTTCGGTTTTTTGCTTCGTATTCTTCGAGTAATTCCAAATTGGTAATTTTAAATCTTTCCTGCATTTCTTCGGCCGAAATAGACATGGTTTTTACCATTTCCATAAATAAGTCACAAAAATGATGATAGAATTTTTTCTCAATTTCTAAACGTTCTTCGTCACTCAGTTCTGGCAAAGCAATTTTTAAATTGTATTTTACGGTTTTTTTGCGATAGCCAATGATGTAGTAAACCACAAAATAGACCAGGTCAGAAATCCAGTAAAATATACGAAAAGGTAAAATCGATATCAGCCAAAGCAGGGGATAAGCGATAATATAGGCTAAAAATTGCATGCAGGTTTTTTTAGCAAATATAAGTCAAAAATGATAATCACAATAAACTGTGCTCATATACCTGAAGCCTCTAAAGGAATTCTTATATTTACCCTTGTAAATAATAACGACTTATGAATACTTTTTTGATTGCAATAATTGTTGCCAATATACTTTTTAGTTATAAAGGTTTTAATGATTCTTCTTTTTTTAGAAAATACGAATTCCATATTGGGCGAATTCGTTCCGGAGAACAAATTCGAATGATCACTTCCGGTTTTCTTCATGCCGATTTGGGACATTTGGCTTTTAATATGATTACACTATTCTTTTTTGCTCCGGTTGTGAGTTCTTATTTAGGGAATTTGATGTTTGTAATCATTTATTTTGCCAGTTTAATTTTTGGAAGTTTGCTTACTTTGGTTATTCATAAAAATGAATACAATTACCGTGCTATCGGAGCTTCGGGGGCGGTTACGGGAGTTTTGTATTCTGCTATTTTATTGCGTCCTGATATGATGTTAGGAATCTTTTTTGTGATTCCGATGCCGGCTTATGTTTTTGGAATTTTGTATTTGTTGTATTCTATTTACGGAATGAAAGCTAAAAATGACGGCATAGGACATACGGCACATTTTGGCGGAGCTATTGGCGGCTATTTAATTACCTTATTAGTTTATCCGGATTTGTTAGTGTTACATCCGTTGATGGTCAGTTTGTTAACGATTCCGATAGTGCTTCTTTTTATTTTAATAAAGATGAAGAAGTTTTAATGGCACAACTTTTGGTTGCTTTCTATAAATTTTAAAAAATATAAACATGAAAAGAACAATAGTATTTTTAGCCTTGATGTTAATGACTTTATCTTATGGTCAGGAAACAAAACCAGTTCCTCAAATTACCGTTTCAGGAGAAGGAAAAGTAAAAGTAATCCCGGATCAGGCAACGGTTTCGGTTTCAGTAGAAACCAAAGGAAACGTTGCCAAAGATGTTAAAAAAGAAAACGACGAAAAAATTGACGCTGTTTTAAAACTCATCAAAAAAATGAATTTGGCTCCAACAGATTACCGAACTCAGCGTGTAAGTTTGAATCCGCAGTATGATTACGAGAAAAGGAAAACTTCGTATAATGCTACTCAGACTATCGAAATTATCGTTAGAGATTTGAATAAATATGATGAATTAATGGAAGGTTTGGTCAATCAGGGAATTAACCGAATTGATAATGTGGTTTTCCAATCGTCTAAATTAGCGCAATATGAATCGGAAGCGAGAAAATTAGCGATGAAAGAAGCCAAACATAAGGCAGAAGACTATGTTTCGGTTTTAGGTCAAAAAGTAGGACGTGCTTTGACAATTTCTGATAATACTCAAAGTTATACGCCGCAACCGGTTTACGCCCGATTTAAAACAATGGCAATGGAAAGTGATGCTGCTCCAAGAGAAACTCTGGCTATGGGAGAAATTACAATTACGGCTAATGTAAGTGTGAATTTTATTTTGGAATAAAAAGAAAAATATAAGGAAATGAAAAAGCCCGTAAAATCATGTTTTACGGGCTTTTTTATATTTTGAGATTAATCTAATTAGTTATCCCTTATAAAACAAATAACTACCTGATTGTTATTTTATTACTATAAAATTTAGCTAGAAAGAGATGGTAATAATTGCCGAAAAAGGTATATTCGAGTATAAAAAAGTGGCAATATGTTAGGCAAAATAAAACCCGATTTACAACAAAATTTATTCAAAACTAGACTCACAGACCTTATCAACCTTGGACATCCATTGGTAAAATTATCCCAAGAGATTTCTTGGGATAAAATGGAGGTTGAGTTCGAAAATTTATATTCGACTCAAGGAAGACCCTCAATACCGATTCGTAAAATAGCAGGAATGTTGCTCTTGAAAGAGATGTTTAAAGAAAGTG
>NZ_KE384375.1:46979-63594 GCF_000425425.1 Flavobacterium daejeonense DSM 17708 | reverse complement strand
ACATTACCGCTAAAACCATTGAAGCAAATACAGCCAAACGACCAATGTTTACCTGTTGTCTTTCTCCGGCATTTTTTTGAATGTATTTTTTATGTACATCTAAGGTATAAATTGTAGAAATACTGTTTACTTTTCCAGCTAAAGAAGCTACGATAGCTGCTGTTAAAGCCGCAACCGAAAGTCCCTTTAAACCTGTAGGCAAGAAAGTTAACATCGCTGAGTAAGCTCCGTCTTTTCCTCCAACTAATTGTGGTAAATGTCCTCCTTGGTATAAAACATAAGCCGCAATACCTGGTAACATTACAATTACAGGCATTAATAATTTTAATAATCCTGCAAATAAAATACCTGTACGGGCTGTTTGTAAATCAGCTCCCAAAGCTCTTTGTGTGATGTATTGGTTACATCCCCAATAGTTCAGGTTGATAATCCAAATACCTGCCAAATATGATAAAACTCCAGGGAATGTCAAATATTTATCAATTTCTAATTGCGTAGAAGTCGCTGTCGGTCTTGGGATAATCATTTTAAAATGCTCCGGAGCTTCCTGCATCAAAACATTGAATCCGGCAATGGCATCTTTTCCAACACCAAAATATTCTCCTACGGTTGTTAATGCAATATAAGAAGTTACTAAACCTCCAATAATCAATACAGCAACCTGAATAACATCGGTATAAGCTACCACTTTCATCCCTCCCAAAGAGATAATCAAAGCAAAAACAGCCAATCCTAACATGATTACATGAAGGTAATCTCCTCCGGCCAATCCGTTAATAGCAACAGCTCCTAAGTATAAAATAGAAGTTAAGTTTACAAAAACATACAAGAACAACCAGAAAACCGCCATAATCAAAGCCGTCGTTTCATTATAACGAGTGGTTAAGAATTGAGGCATGGTGTAAATCTTATTTTTCAAATAAACAGGAATAAACCAAATCGCAATGATAATCAAAGCAATTGCTGCAATCCATTCGTAAGCAGCAACGGCAATTCCTAAGAAGAATCCTTCCCCACTCATTCCGATAAACTGCTCTGCTGAAATGTTAGAAGCAATTAACGAAGCTCCAATGGCCCACCAGGTCAATGTTCCTTCGGCTAAGAAATACGCCTTAGCATCGTGTTCGTTTTGTTCACGCTTGCGGTAAACGATGTATCCGTAAACCGATACAATTAAAAAGTAAATTATAAATACTGCATAATCTGCAAATTCGAGACTTGAGCTCATAAGAAAATAATTTTTTAGTTGATTAATATTAGTTGATAGATGTTAAATTGTTCGCGTTTTATTTATTATTCCTACTCAAAATAAACCTTTAAATTATCCTTTTATGAATAATAAAAAGCTTCATTTCAAAGCTTCCGAATTTCGTTAAAATTCTCATTATAAAATCATGCATCTGTTTTATTATGAAACATTTTTTACGAAAAATGAAATCCAAAAGTAAAATAAAAATATTTATTTCCATCATTTTTTTAAATGTAAAAACAACATTTATAAAAAACACAACCGTTAAAATATTAAAAAACAACACTTTAACCAATATAAAAAGTAGTCATTTTTTTCAACAACGAAAGCAATCAGAATCTATATTATTTAATTTTTATGCGTTTTAATACAGCATTTGAATCTCTTTTAGCCCGTATTCAACTAAATGATCATCTTCTAAAAGAACAATTAATTTCCCCGCAGCCGAAACTCCTTTTATAATCCCCATAAAGTTTTTTTCATCCTGAGTTTTAAACGGCATGGGAAGTCCACGCTTAAAAAGCAAACTCATATAATTATCCCATAAAGTAGTTGCACTTGATTTTATAAGTTCCAGATTAGTCTCTAATTCCTGAACTATTAAATGCAAAATTTCTTCTTTATCAAAAATAGCATTAGCCACAACTGCCATCGAAGACGCTTTAGGTAAATCCGTAAAATCGGTTTGATTTACATTCAAACCAATTCCAATAATTGTAAAAACAGAACCGTCACTTTTAAAACTATTTTCAATCAAAATGCCGGCAATTTTGGAATTAGCTGACATAATGTCGTTTGGCCATTTAATACTCAAATTCTTAATATTGTTTTTTTTCAAAGCTTCAATTACCGACAAGGCCGCCGCAATATTCAACAGATAAGCCTCATCTGCATTGGTAATAAAACCTTTCACAAAAACACTCATTATAAGGTTTTTAGACTTTTCAGAATTCCAAACAGCTCCCATTTGTCCTTTGCCCTTAGTTTGATTTTCGGCAGTAACCACAGTAAAATTTTCCAGTTCCTGAGAACCCGATAAAGCTTTCAGAAAATCATTTGTAGAATCTATGGCATCGAGTTTGATTAGTTTCATTAGCAATTATTTTTGTAACATTTTTTAATATTATGTTAAGGTTCAAAAATAATCACAAAAAATGGTAACTTTACAAACTTATTATAAAAACAATTCATGGCAAAAAAGACTGTAAATAATGATGCTTTATTAGCAAACATTATCAAAGGGATAGAAGAAGTAAAAGGAAATGACATAGATATTCTCGACCTTAGGGAAATTGATAGCGCAGTTTGCGACTATTTTGTTATCTGCAACGGAAACTCAAATACTCAGGTTAACGCCATTGTTAACTCCATCCAAAAAATCGTCTCAAAAGAAATTAAAGACAAACCCTGGCATGTTGAAGGAACTGACAATGCCGAATGGGTACTTATGGACTATGTAAACATCGTAGTTCATGTTTTCCAAAAACAAATCAGAGAATATTATAATATCGAAAGTTTGTGGGGAGATGCAAAAATTACTACAATTGCAAACAAATACTAAAAAGAAAGATATAAAATAATGGCAAAAGATAATAATCCAAATCCTAACAAATTTAGAATAAGTCCGTGGTTAGTATATACTGCCATTTTGCTTATTTTCTTATTCATAAGTTTTGTAACCGGCAGTTCTAACTTACAGGAACCGGCTCAGCTAAAATCCTCTAACATAGACAATATGTTAGCTAAAGGGGAAATAAAAAATATAATCATTTTCAATAATAAAGATGCTGAAATCTACCTTTCTGAAAAAGGACTAAAAGATCCTGCCAATAAAAAAGTAGCCAAAGACATCTTTGACCGACCTAACAAAGGACCACACTATACTACAAAATTTGGTGATTTAAAATCTTTTCAGGAAAAACTGGATGTGGCGAAAGCCGAGAAAAAACTGGTTGATTATGATTTTAAAGAATCGAGCAACTGGTCGGATATCATTATTAGTTTACTTCCGGTAATCATCATCATTGCGGTGTGGATTTTTATCATGCGTAAAATGTCCGGTGGCGGTGCCGGAGGAGGCGGACAAATTTTTAGCATTGGTAAATCTAAAGCAAAACTTTTTGATGAAAAAACCGATGTTAAAACCACTTTTAAAGATGTAGCCGGTCTGGAAGGCGCTAAAGAAGAGATTCAGGAAATCGTTGAATTCCTGAAAAACCCTGAAAAATACACTAATCTTGGAGGAAAAATCCCTAAAGGAGCCCTATTAGTTGGTCCTCCGGGAACAGGAAAAACCTTGTTAGCCAAAGCCGTTGCCGGTGAAGCTCAGGTTCCTTTTTTCTCGCTGTCAGGTTCTGATTTCGTAGAAATGTTTGTAGGAGTTGGAGCTTCCAGAGTTCGTGATTTGTTCAAACAAGCCAAGGAAAAATCGCCTGCTATCATTTTTATTGACGAAATTGACGCCGTAGGTCGCGCCAGAGGAAAAAATAATTTCTCAGGCGGAAATGACGAAAGAGAAAACACCTTAAACCAATTATTAACGGAAATGGACGGTTTTGGTTCTAATTCCAGTGTAATTGTTTTAGCGGCAACAAACAGAGCCGATGTTTTAGATAAAGCTTTGATGCGTGCCGGACGTTTTGACAGACAAATTTTTGTTGACTTACCGGACGTTCGTGAACGTGCCGAAATTTTTAAAGTTCACCTTGCTCCTTTGAAAAAAGTAGAAGGTTTAGATTTAGACTTTTTAGCCAAACAAACTCCGGGGTTCTCAGGTGCTGATATTGCTAACGTATGTAACGAAGCCGCTTTAATTGCTGCCCGAAACAACAAAACTGCTGTTGACAAACAGGATTTCCTTGATGCTGTTGACCGTATTGTTGGAGGTTTAGAAAAGAAAAATAAAATCATCACTCCTGAAGAGAAAAAAGCAATTGCTATTCACGAAGCTGGTCACGCTACAGTAAGTTGGATGTTGGAACATGCCGCACCACTTATCAAAGTAACTATTGTTCCCCGCGGACAAAGTTTAGGTGCAGCCTGGTATTTACCGGAAGAACGCCAAATTGTTCGCACCGATCAAATGCTGGATGAAATGTGCGCTACTATGGGAGGTCGTGCTGCCGAGAAAGTTACTTTCAATAAAATATCTACAGGAGCTTTAAGCGACTTAGAAAAAGTAACCCGTCAGGCGCGCGCTATGGTTACCGTTTATGGTTTGAATGACAAAATAGGAAACGTTACTTACTATGATTCTACCGGACAAAGTGAGTACAATTTCTCAAAACCTTACTCGGATGAAACCGCTCAAATTATAGACAAAGAAATTTCTTTACTTATTGAAAACCAATACCAAAGAGCTATTCAAATTCTGGAAGAAAACAAAGACAAACTAAACCAATTAGCTGATATTCTTATCGAAAAAGAAGTAATTTTCAAAGACGATTTGGAAGCTATTTTTGGAAAAAGAAACTTTGACAAAAATCTGGAAGAAAGAGTCTCTTAATAAGGCTTTTAATATAAATTATTTAAAATCTTAATTCAAAATCCCGTTTTGAATTAAGATTTTTTTATCTTTGGACGGTTACAAATAATATATCAAGTACCTAACAAAATATGAGTCTTTTTAGAAAACTTTTTGGATCTAGTAATTCATCTTCAGAAGAGGAAAAAGAAAGTCAGAGCACTAACTTTTTCCCTGAAAACAATATTTCTGTTGATGAACGATTTATCTATAATTTCAAAAAAAACGGGGGTAAATTTTTATACTGTGAAAACAACGAAGAAGTAAAAGACCAATTTGAAAATATCTTAGAAGAAAACGACTGGTTTGAAAGCGAAGTATTATGCTACGACCCTAAACTTTACGGGCTTTTGGACGAAAATAAACTTCCATACACCAATCCTTCGAAACCAAAATTCTTATTATCCAGTTGCGAAAATTTAATTGCTGAAGAAGGATCTATTCTTTTTTCCTCCAAACAAATCAAACAACATAAGCCTAACGAATTGCCAACTAACATCGTTGTTTTGGCCACAACCAGCCAAATTTTGGCTATGAAAAGTGACGGACTTAGCGCCATCAAAAAGAAATACGAAAGAGATTATCCTACCAATATTACCGCTATAAAATATTTTGAGAAAGCAAAAGAAGAAGACTTTACCCAATACGGCAGTTCTGCCAAAAATCTTTATTTATTGCTTTTAGAAGATCTTTAAAATGAATGAAACTCTAAAAAGATCAATATCAGGAGCTGTCTATATCGTTTTATTATTGGCTTCTATATTATACTCCACCGAAAGTTTTTTTATACTGTTTGGTATTTTTCTGCTTATTGCTATCGCTGAATTTTGCAATCTGACTCAGCTCAACAAAACACTTCCCTTAATTGTGGGAGCACTACTCTATTGCAGTATTACGCTAATTAGTCATTACAATCAATTAACGACCGATACTATCAATCAATATTTAGGTACTAATATTGAAATCACATTAAACATTCAACAACTTAATATCATTTTATTGGCTACTACGCTGGTCGTTTCGGTAAAATGCATCCTGTTTCTTTTTTATGACAATGTCCAAAAAATAAGTACTTCTTCTAAATACTTATATTTATTTGGCTACATCACACTCCCGTTTGTGTTTATCACTAAAATTTCATTTGGTATCAAAGATTACAACCCAAAAATTATCATTGGATTATTCCTTTTAATCTGGACCAATGACACATTTGCTTACATCGTTGGAAAATCTATTGGAAAACATAAATTGCTGGAGCGCATTTCTCCCAAAAAAACAATCGAAGGTTTTGCCGGCGGAATTATTTTTGCCATTGTAGCAGGTTATTTAATTTCCAAATATTACATTCAGGCTAAACCTGAATTTAGCCAACAATCCATATTAATATGGACTTCCATTGCGGCTATTGTGGGTGTTTTTGGAACTATTGGCGATTTAATTGAATCCAAATTCAAACGAATTGCCGGTGTAAAAGACAGCGGAAACATCATGCCGGGTCACGGAGGTGTGCTAGATAGACTAGATAGTGTTATATTTGTAGCACCAATAATATTTTTATTTTATCAAATTTTAAATTATGTTTCATAAAGAAGGAACCAAAAGCATCTTATTAGCAATTATTTTTACTGCTGTAGTTTTATTAATTTCTGACAATTTAACTGATATCTTTTGGTTAAAAAAAGGATTGCAAGTCTTTGCTTTTTTAGTTTTAATTATCATTTTACAATTCTTTAGAAACCCAAAAAGAACTGTTGTTATCAACGAAAATCAAATTCTTGCTCCTGTTGACGGAAAAGTGGTGGTTATCGAAGAAGTTTACGAAGGTGAATATTTTAAAGACAAACGTTTACAGGTTTCTATCTTTATGTCGCCTATAAACGTTCATGTAACCCGTTATGTCATGAGTGGAATTGTAAAATTCAGCAAATACCACCCGGGTAAATTTTTAGTGGCCTGGCATCCAAAAGCCAGCGAAGAAAACGAGAGAACAACCGTAGTGGTAGAAAACAAAACTTTCGGAGCTGTTTTATACCGCCAAATTGCGGGAGCTTTAGCCCGACGAATTGTTAACTACGCCGAAGAAGGTATGCAGGTAGTGCAGGGAACTGACGCCGGTTTTATAAAATTTGGTTCAAGAGTGGATTTATTCTTACCTTTAGGTACACCAATAAACGTAGTTTTAAACCAAAAAGCTATTGGAGGAAAAACCATTATTGCAACAAAATAATAATTAATGACCGAAAAAGATTTAGATACAAGATTTAACGAAGCCGTAGAAAAAGCTTCCAAAATGACTCAGGCATCTTTACCTCAGGATGTTCAGTTAAGACTTTATGCTTTTTACAAACAGGCAACTATTGGTTCAATGGAAATCAGACAAACTTCTAATTTTCATTTAAGAGACGCTTTTAAAACCAATGCCTGGATGCAAATAAGCCATCTTACTGCCGATGAGGCTAAAGAAAACTATATCGAAATCATTAATTCTCTTTGAAAATAACTTTTTATGAAAAAACTTTTCTTTCCATTAACAAGTTTATTTTTTTTCAGTCTCTTAATTTCATGCAACAACAAAAAACTAACCGAAGTTGTTGAAGTACCGCTTCCTACAGCTCAGGAAAAAGTGACCATTGGTTTTCCGGATGATGTAAAAGCTAACCCTGGTTCTTTTTTATTAGACAAATTACCGTATTCTTACGATGCTCTGGCTCCAACCATTTCGCCTTTGACATTAGAAGTACACTATTCTAAGCATTATTTATCTTACACCAATAATCTGAATGAAGCTATTGCAGGTACTGAATACGAAAACATGTCTATCGAAGAAATTCTGGCTAAACTGGATGTCAACGATATGGAGTTAAGAAACAATGCCGGAGGTTTTTACAACCATTCATTGTATTGGAAATCCATGGCACCTAATGCCGGAGGAACCCCTAAAGACACTATCGCTGCCGCAATCAACAGAGATTTTGGTTCTTTTAAAGATTTTAAAACAGCTTTTATTCAGGAAGCTACCCAACAATTTGGCTCTGCCTGGGTTTGGCTGATTGTAGATAAAGCCGGTAAACTCAAAATTACCAGTTCACAAAATCAGGATAATCCGCTAATGAGAAATGCGGCCGTACCGGGAACGCCTATTTTAGCCTTAGACCTTTGGGAACACGCCTATTATTTAGGCTACCAATACCGAAGAAGAACTTACATCGATTCCTTTTTTAACGTAATCAATTGGGAAAAAGTAGATGAAAATTACCGCAATGCCTTTTTAAGGAAATATTAATTCCTTTTTCGAAATAAATTAAAAAAACCAACACACACAAAACTTAGTATGCATTGGTTTTTTTATGCTATTATCTCATAAACTTTCATAAAAGTTGCTGTTTCCAAAATCATAAATAAATAGTAATATTTATTGGGTTTGTTTCCTTTTTCATAAATTTGACAAAAATATACACCCTTGAATAAATCGCTATTTTTCATCTGTTTTAGCTTGTTTTTAATTACTTCGCTACAAGTAAAAGCACAAGCTCCTAAAAAAATAATTGTTGAGCATTCTGATTTTGCCGATGTTAATCAGACCGAAATGCCCGATGCCTTTTTACTTACCGGGAATGTAGTGGTCAATCATGACGGAGCAGTACTAACTTGTAACAAAGCCTATTATTTTCAAAAAGAAAATTACATCAAAGCTTTTGGAAATGTTCAATTGGTTCAGGGTGACACCCTCTATCTGAACAGTAAATATGCCGAATACAATGGTAATGTAAAAAAAGCATTCGCCACCGGAGATGCCGTTTTGAGTTCGCCTAATGCAACCTTAAAAACGGACACTATTAATTTTGACCGCAACACTCAGGAAGCTTTTTACAATACCAAAGGAGTCATTACCAACAACGAAAACACACTGGAAAGTAACTCCGGAAAATATTATGTTGCCGAAAGAAAATTCCAGTTTTTAACCGCGGTAACGATTACCAATCCAAAATACGTTATCAAATCCAATCATTTGGATTATTACAGTAATTCGGGGCACTCCTATCTCTTTGGTCCTTCAACAATCACCAGCAAAAACAACTACATTTATACCGAAAAAGGTTTTTATGACACCAAGAAAAACCTGTCTCATTTTCTTCGAAAATCCTATATCAAATACGACGACCGACTCATAGAAGGCGACAGTTTATATTACGACCGAAACAAAGAATTTGCCTCGGCTACGCGAAATGTAAAAATCACAGATTCAATCAACAAAGGCATCGTAAAAGGACATTATGCCGAAGTTTTCCAGAAAAAAGATTCGATGTTTGTTACCAAAAGAGCCGTTGCTATTAATTTTGTTGAAAACGACTCCGTTTACATTCACGGAAAAAAACTAATGGTTACCGGGAAAGAAGGCGACCGAATTATTCGTGCTTTCAACAATGTCCGTTTTTATAAAACCGATATGAGCGGAAAATGCGACTCCATTCATTCCAGTACTAAAACCGCTTTGACAAAACTCATCGGAAATCCGATTCTTTGGAATGGCGAAAGCCAGATAACCGGAGATATAATGCATCTCATTGGCAATCAAAAAACACAAAAACTAGACTCGCTCAAAGTCCTCAACAACACATTTATTATTTCCAAAGACACACTCGGAACGGGCTATAATCAAATCAAAGGGATGAATCTCTTTGGAAAATTTGAAGAAGGAAAACTCCACGATGTGGACATCATCAAAAACGCCGAAGTTATTTATTATATGCGTAATGATGACAAAGAACTCATTGGAATTAATAAAAATGTAAGCAGTAAAATCAATATTCTTTTTGACAAAAACGCCATAGAAACCATTACTTTTTTCCAACAGGTGGATGGCGATATATTTCCCGAAGAAGAATTGGACGAACACGACCGAAAATTCAGAGGGTTTAAATGGCGCGCTGATGAACGAATTAAATCCAAAGATGATATTTTTCCGGAAGAAGAGAATCAATACAATGAAAAAATGATTGAGGAAACTAAAAAGGACGAAGCCAAACCAAACGTCCCAATGGAAATTAGAAAAGAAACACTCAATTACGACAAAAAGAAGAAAAAAAAGTAACTGTTAGTCCTTAGTCCTTAGTTTTCAAAACTTAGTTATTAGTCTTTTCTGTTTTAATTTTAGTAAATTTTCAAACTTAAAACCTAAGGACTAGTGACTAAGGATCTAAAAAACAAAAAAATGAATTCAGATTTTTTAAAATATCAGGCGCAAACTTCTCCATATCCACTTGGTATGGAAGTTTCTCATGCTATAGGATCTTATATCTACGACACCAATAATAAAAAATACCTTGATTTTGTTGCCGGCGTTTCGGCTTGTACTTTAGGACATCAGCCGCCACGGGTCAATCAGGCGATTAAAGATCAATTGGACAAATATTCGCACGTTATGGTTTATGGAGAATATTCGCAAAGTCCGGCAGTAGAATATTGCAAATTGATGGCTTCGCTCCTGCCTGCTCCTTTGGACAAAACTTATTTAGTCAATTCGGGAACGGAAGCAATTGAAGGTTCCTTAAAATTAGCCCGAAGAGTAACCGGCAGAAGCCAATGGATTTCCTGCTATAATGCTTACCACGGTAACACTATGGGTTCGATGAGCGTCATGGGATTTGAAGAACGCAAACAAGCCTTTCGCCCTTTAATTCCCGATGTGGATTTTATCACCTTCAATAACGAAGCCGATTTAGAAAAAATCACAACCAAAACCGCCGGAGTTTTACTGGAAACCATTCAGGGAGGTGCCGGATTTATTGAACCACACAACGATTTCCTGAAAAAAGTGCGCTCCCGTTGTACTGAAGTCGGTGCTTTGTTAATTTTGGACGAAATCCAACCAGGCTTTGGAAGAACCGGAAAATTATTTGGTTTCCAAAATTATGATATTGTCCCTGATATTGTTGCCATGGGAAAAGGAATGGGTGGCGGAATGCCGGTGGGCGCTTTTACAGCTTCATCAACCATGATGGATTTGTTAACTGAAAATCCAAAACTGGGTCATATCACCACCTTTGGCGGACATCCTGTCATTGCGGCAGCCTGTTTAGCTACTTTGAAAGAATTAACTGAAACCAATTTAATGGAAGAAGCTTTAGAAAAAGAAAAGCTCTTCAGATCACTTTTGGTACACCCTTTGATAAAGGAAATTAGAGGAAAAGGATTGATGCTGGCTGCAATGACCGCAGACGTCTCAATCACGAATGAAGTGATTTTAAAATGTCAGGACAAAGGACTTATATTATTCTGGCTCCTTTTTGAAGGATGCGCCATCAGAATTACTCCTCCTTTAACCATTTCTAAAGAAGAAATACGTGAAGGATGCGCTATAATGCTCGAAGTGATGGATGAAGTATTGGCTTCCCTAAAAAAATAACACCATACTTCCCCATTTTGTTAATTAAATTGTTCACAATAAATCATTTTTTTCTTCAAAAATAACCCTAAGGATGCCTAACTTTAAGCTAGGTCAAATTCTAAAAACAGACAGTATGCAACTAAGCAACGAAGAAGAAGATTATAACTTATCGCTATCCAAATTTGAGTCGATGTTGAAAACCAACAAAGTACTCTTTTTTGACTCTGAAGAATTTGAAGAAATCATACTTCATTATCTCGACAGCGGTAAGGCCGCTTTAGCGAAAAAAGCACTTAAATTAGCATTAGACCAACACCCTAAATCTACAGGTTTAAAACTGGTTCAGGTAGAAATGCTGGTTTATGATGACAAATTGGATATAGCCGAGAAATTACTTAACGAACTATATGCCATTGAGCCACACAATGAAGAAATTTACATTCAAAAGGCAAATATCTGTTCTAAAAGAGACCAACATGAAAAAGCCGTTGAATTGTTAAAAATTGCTTTACAATACACCGATGATTATGCCGATGTGTATAATTTAATCGGGATGGAATACCTCTTTATGGACAATCTGGAAATGGCCAAGGAAAGTTTTATCAAATGCCTGGAAGAAGACATCGAAGATCAGTCTGCCTTGTACAATGTCGTGTATTGCTTTGAATTTTTAGACCAAAATGAAGAAGCCATAAAATTCTTAGATGAGTATATTGAAAAAAATCCGTACAGCGAAATTGCCTGGCACCAAAAAGGCCGTTTACATTACGGACTAAAAGATTACGAAAATGCCATTCGCGCTTTTGACTACGCCACTTTAATTGATGATGAATTTTTAGGTGCTTTTATGGAAAAAGCCAAAGCGCTGGAGCGTTTAGGCAAATTAGAAGAAGCCATCGAAAGTTATAACAGAACTATCGAATTAGAAGACGCTACTTCTTATGCATTGCTTCGAATAGGAAAATGCCATGAAAAACTGGGAAACAAAGCTGAGGCTTTGAAATTTTACAATCAAACCGTTCACGAAGATCCACTATTGGACAAAGGTTGGATTGCAATTACCGATTTTTATTTGCGTGAGCAAAACTTCCAAAAAGCTTTGTTCTATGTCAATAAAGCCTTGGCTATCGACAATCAAAATCGCTTGTACTGGAAAAGATATGCGACTATCAACAAACAGATGAACTTTTTTGAAGAAGCTGAATTTGGCTATCGAAAAGCAGTAGAATTTGGAGACACCGAAATTGACACCTGGTTGTTTTGGGTTGATATTTTACAATTTTTAGGCGAATTTGAAACGGCCATTCACACCTTATTAGAAGCCACCGATTATTTTCCGGAAGAAAGCGAAATCGAATACCGTTTGTCCGGACTATATTTTATGATTAATGATGATCGAAAAGCTAAAATTCACTTAAGCAATGCGCTTCGTCTGAATTTTGACAACTATGTCCTGATTGAAGATTTATTTCCGGTAGTTTGGGAGCAAAAAATGGTGCAAAATTATATCGAAAAACACAATAAACAATAATGACCCAAAATTCTAAAAAGCGCTTCGGGCTACTGGGGCGCAATATCAGTTATTCCTTTTCTAAAGGACATTTTACAAAAAAATTCGAAAACGAAAAATATCAGGGCTACACCTACGAAAATTTTGATATTCAGGAAATCGGTGCATTTCCTGATATCATTAAAAACACCGAAAATCTAAGCGGTTTAAACGTTACCATTCCATACAAAGAAGAAGTAATTCCTTTTTTAGATAAATTATCTAAAAAAGCCACTAAAATTGGTGCTGTAAATACCATTAAATTCACTAAAAAAGGAAAATTAAAAGGTTACAACACCGATTATTTTGGATTCTTAAAATCCTTAAAGCCTTTATTACAACCGTATCATAAAAAAGCCTTAATTCTGGGAACCGGAGGCGCTTCAAAAGGAGTTGCTTTTGCTTTGGAAGAATTAGGAATTGAATACACCTTTGTTTCCCGAAAAGCATCTGAAAAAGCCATCGATTACAGTCAGCTGAATGCCGATACTTTTCAGGAATACCAAATCATTATCAATTCGACACCAATAGGAACAAGCCCTAACATTGAAGCCTGTCCTGAAATTCCGTATGAATTCTTTACTGACAAACATATCGCTTACGATTTGATTTACAATCCGGCTGAAACCCAATTTTTAAAAAATGCCAAAGAACGTGGCACACAAATTAAAAACGGTTTGGATATGCTTATTTTTCAGGCGGAGAAAGCCTGGGAAATCTGGAATAAATAAAAAATAAAAAGACAACAATTTATTATTATCAAATTCGGGTACAATCGGGAATTTAACATTAAAAAAATCCTGATTGTACCCGATTTGGCATTATTTGTGAGTCGAAAAAAGACTAAAAATCATTTACAATAACTTATGCGTTTAAAAAAATCACTATTTCTGTTAAGTACTTTCTTCTTATTTACTTCCACAATTTTTGCCGAAATAACACTACCTAAAATTTTAGGGCACAATATGGTGTTACAACAAAAGAAAAAAGTGGCAATTTGGGGAAAAGCAGCAGCAGGTGAGAAAATTTCGGTTGCTTTTGCCGGACAAAACAAAAGCACAATTACCGACAAATCCGGGAATTGGATGATAAACCTCAATCCGTTGAAGGCCTCATTCGAAGCTCGGGAAATGACTATAAAAGGACAAAATACTATTGTTTTAAAAAATATTTTGGTGGGTGAAGTATGGCTGTGTTCCGGACAATCCAACATGGAATATGCGATGCGTAAATACAGCAATTATGAAACCAAAACCAAAGGATATCATCCGCCGGAAGACGATTTAACCAAAGCAAATAATACCAATATCCGCATCTTTCTTGACCGGAGAAAATATATGGATCCGGATCCGGAACATTTAGGTTGGGACGCCGCCATGGGACGCTCTTTAGTCGATTTTTCGGCTGTGGGTTATTATTTTGCCAAAGATTTGTACAACAAACTTCATGTTCCTATCGGAATGATTTCTGCAGCTGTACCGGGAAGCCGTATCGAGCCCTGGATTCAAACTCCAAAATTAGATTTTGAACCCAAATTAAAAAATGGAAAGCTGCTGGACAAACTCAGTAATGACGGTGGCGACAGCGGAAAATTTTACGACACAATGATTCAACCATTGATCCCTTATACTCTTAAAGGATTTTTATGGTATCAGGGCGAATCCAATTGTTTTTTGGGTGAAAATATAAGTTATGCTTACAAATTAAAAACTTTAATTGAAAGTTGGCGTAACGACTGGAAAGACAAAAAACTACCTTTCTATTTTGTACAAATTGCCCCTTACAATTATTCGGCATCCAAAGACAAACCGCTTACTACAGAAACACTTCCAAAATTCTGGGAAGCCCAGGCTTTGAATTTGAAATTAAAAAATACCGCCCTTACTACTATCACTGATTTAACCGATACGATAACCGAATTGCATCCGGGATACAAATGGGAAGTTGGCCGAAGATTGAGTCTGATTGCTGCTAACAAAGCGTATGAACAAAAAAATGTAGTTTGTTCCGGACCGGTATTCCAAAAAATGAAAATTGTAAACAATACTATTGAAATCCGTTTTTCAAATACTGGCAGCGGTTTAGCCAGCCGTGACGGAAAATCATTAAGTTGGTTTAGCATTGCCGGAGCCAACGGAGAATATGTACCCGCCAAAGCTGAAATAAAAGGCAACACCGTAATTGTTTCTTCTCCCGAAATACAACACCCTTATCATGTTCGCTTTGGATGGAATGAAGCCGCTCAGTCTAATTTTATCAATAAAGAAGGCTTGCCTGCGGTTCCTTTTAGAAGTGACAATCCCTGGAAAAAGCTTTTTTAAAATATTTTCAACAAACTAAAAAATCCCATTTTGAACAGGACTTCAAAATGGGATTTTTTTTTCAACAAAAAGTAATTTTATTTCTGAGTACCCAACAAAGAATACATTTTATAGTGATTTTCTTAAAATTTTATAGTAACTTTAGAAAAGTCTAAAAAAGATTCTCCCTAAATCAAGTTCTTAAAACAACTGTAAATTTTAAACTTAACCTTTAAATTACTACTATTATGTTGAAAAAAACAATTTTGATTGAGAATAAAACTTCACTTTCTACAAAAAACCAACAATTAGTTTTAAAAACGGAGTTAAAAGAAAAAACAATTCCTATTGAAGATATTGGATTTCTGGTCTTAGATCATCCGGAAATTTATATCAGTATTCCTTCGATGAATTTGCTGGTTGAAAACAATACTTCTGTCATTATTTGCAACAAAAACCATCTCCCAAATGGTATGTTTTTAAACCTCAACAGCCATCATATCCAACAGGAAATTTTTAAAAATCAAATCAACGCCAGCTTACCTTTAAAAAAACAATTATGGCAACAAACTATAACTGAGAAAATTACTAATCAGGGGATCCTTTTACAAAAAATCACCTCTAAGAAAAATAATTTTGACTTTTTAGCGTCCAAAGTTTTAAGTGGTGATAGTTCAAATATGGAAGGCGTTGCAGCTAATTTCTATTGGAAAGTTTTCTTTGAACAGGATTTCAAAAGAGAACGTTTTGGAGATTATCCTAATAATTTTTTGAATTACGGCTATGCTATTCTCAGAGCTGCCACAGCCAGAGCCCTATCAGGAAGTGGTTTACTCAATACTTTGGGAATTCATCATAAAAGCAAATACAACGCTTTTGCGCTAGCAGATGATATTATGGAACCTTTTCGACCAATTGTAGATGAAAAAGTTGCCGAAATCATGCAAAATTTCGACAATCAGGAGCTGAACACCACTATAAAATCGGAACTGCTGCAACTACTTACACGAACCGTGTACTTTAAAGACGAAAAAAGTCCGTTGATGGTGGCTCTTCAAAAAACCGCCAGTTCCCTGCAACAATGTTATACCGGTGAACGCAAAAAAATCAAATACCCCAAATTATGGAACTAAATGGTTATAGAATTATGTGGTTATTTGTATTTTTTGACTTACCAACCGAGACCAAAAAAGACCGAAAGAATGCTTCCGGTTTTAGAAACAATCTCTTAAAAGATGGTTTCTCGATGATGCAATACTCGGTTTATGTACGCCACTGCGCCAGCAGCGAAAGTGCCGATGTACATGAAAAAAGAATTCACCAACTTTTACCCCCCTTAGGAAAAGTAAGCCTTTTAAGAATTACCGATAAACAATTTGGAAATATTTCAAACTTTTGGGGTAAAGCGGAAGTCCCCAAACAGCCACAACCCACACAATTAGAATTATTTTAATCTTACAAATAAAAAAATGCTTCAATCCTGGGTTATCAATCCAAAAAAGAAGCATTTTATCAAACGATATTCTTTTCTAATTTTATGATTATCAGAAGGTAACACACCAACTAATATCGTGTTTTCTAATCTTTAATCAAACCACAACTACTT
>NZ_KE384375.1:0-46403 GCF_000425425.1 Flavobacterium daejeonense DSM 17708 | reverse complement strand
GTTTTCTAATCTTTAATCAAACCACAACGGTTCATAATTTGGATGGTCTTTGTCTAGTAATATCGTGTTTTCTAATCTTTAATCAAACCACAACGGAAAATCTGTTCATAAAAAATCATAAGATTTTCCGTTGTGGTTTGAGATGTTTAAGACTTTGAAAATCTTATGTCAATGAACTTTTAAACAAAACTACACAAAACCTAATCTCTTTTTAAATTCTAACAATATTTCCTCTCTAGTTTGCTTTTTAGCATAACCACTTTTTGAAGCCCTATCTAATTTTGCTTGATTTTTTTCTATTTGATCTTTTGTTAATTTTGATTGATTCATAATTTATTTAATCTTTTATCTAATTTGAACATTTATTAATGGCTTCGAGAAGTTAAAAAATCTTTACTATAGTTGATGTCTAATTTACCTAACGCATTTAATTTAGCAGGAATTATTCTTAAAGTTGACGGACTTCTTCTTAAAACTACTTGCGAAATGTCAGTCAAATCGTTTTCTGATTTAATTGGTGAAGCATAGCCAACATTTCCTCCAGCAAAATTATGTCTTACTAAAACAATAATTCCGTTTTCATCGAACTTTACTATTTTAAACAATCTATTTTGTAAATCTTGAATATTTTTCCAATCAATTTCATCATTTGGATTAATATTAAAAACTAAAAACATATCGTCTTGGTGTAATTGTAAAATTGAACTGCTTTCCTCTTTTTCAAAAATATTCTTAACAATATTATGATGATTAATAACTTTATATTCTCTGTTTATAAACTTCCCTTTTTCATTTGGTATTAAATCTCCATAGATTCTTGCTTCATAATTAGTGTATGAATCCTTATTAAAATAAAAGTCAAATTTATGACCAAATTTCAACTTACCATCTTTATCTTTAGCCTGATTTCTGTCCAATTTTCTAATCTCTTTATAATCTTTAAGGTTCGATTTTGACGATTTTAATCTCAATCTTTTAATTATCATTTCACTAATATCTTTACCTTTTTCATCATCATAATATTTTGGAAGAATCATATAACCCGTTTTATTACTTTCTTTAACAAATGCTTCTAAACCAACTTCTTTTGCAAAATTTAAAATACGCTTTTTGATGCCTTCATCAATTATATTTTCTTCAACGTCTTTAACTGTTAAATTTGCTATCTTTTCTCTTTGTGCAAAAATCAACTCACCATCTTTCTTAATATGTGCATAAGGATTTTGGCTATTGAGTCTTCCTCTTAAGTTTAATTTTTTAGCATTTTCTTTTTGAGCTTTTATTAATAATGGTTTTATTCTATCAGTTTGTTTATGGAAAACCAAAACTTCTTTGTGCAAATTTTTCATTCGCACTACAAAGTTTTCCATCGGTTCTTTTGCACTAATTCTTGGGTTAGAATTACCTCTGAAATAATCATTTTCATATTTGTGATATAACTCAGAACCCCTATTTGCTGTTCCTTTTTCTACACAAGCAACAACAATTGCATCAATGCAATGATGGATATGATTACTTCTATCTTTTACATCTTCATCTCCTTGCAAACCCCAAATTTTTCGTAAAGTATCTGTTATCTTTCCATTAACAACATTCACCTTGTTGAAGTATGAATTCAAATAAGCTCGTGCATATTTTGTAATTATTCGAGTGTCAACTAGATTGGCATTTGTAAATTGATTATTTATTTCTTCTATTTCAAAATTTCTATATTTTTCACGCAAATAATCTAATTTCATTTTTGTGTAATGAGCTTTTGTCATCACTTCGTCATGAGCCGTTGCATCTGTAATTGCTTTTGCTGCATTTTTGAATTTTTTGTATTCAAATTTTAAATCACTCAATGAAACATTCCACACAATATTCATATTAGGTTTTTTACCTACAAATGAATACGATTTTAAATGCTTATCTCTATTAAGTAAAATAATTTCTTTGTTAATCTGATTTCCATTGAAATTTACATTTAGTAAACCGGGCAGAATAGCTTTTTTATAATTTCTATTAAAATCATAACTAGCTAATGTTTTATTTTTTAAAGAATTGTCATTGTTTTTACTTCTGGGAATTGTATGCTCAATATCATAGATGGTTTGTTTGTTCAAGAAATTTCTTGGAGT
Source organism: Flavobacterium daejeonense DSM 17708 (assembly GCF_000425425.1). Lineage (GTDB taxonomy): Bacteria > Bacteroidota > Bacteroidia > Flavobacteriales > Flavobacteriaceae > Flavobacterium > Flavobacterium daejeonense. Next base: position 44,283 of record NZ_KE384375.1, on the reverse strand, counting down.
TATTGTTTCAGAGGTATATAAACATCTTCCGTTTTGTTCACTATATAAAATAAACTTTGAAATTTCCGTTTCGGTAGGTATTTTATTATCGCTAAATTCTTTTGTGTAACAATCAATAATTTTTTCTTTTGCCCAAGTTCTTATTTCTTCTTGCTCTTTTTGCCATTGAGATAATGCTCTTCTATAACTTGCACTATTGATTTCTCCTGCTACTTCAAGATTAACTTCAGTTTCTTTATCAACCAATCCTTTTCTGATTAATTCATTACACAATCTTTTTACTTGGTGCATTGCTCTATCAAAAACAGGATTTTTTATTGATGTAATTTCTGGATTACCAAGGTTTTTATCCGCTTTAGGGTATGCCTCAATTGCTGAAGGATGATATAATTTTGAAACGTCAATTTTGTCATCAGGAAAAAATATATGTAATCCTTCGTAAATGAATTCAGGAATCGTTTTAGTTGATTGATAGTTTACATCTTTTGGTAATCTATCACACGCAACTTCATAAAACAATTCCCAACAAGTTTCAGTAATTTCTAAAACTTCTTCTTTTTTCATCGCTGCCAATTGAATTTCGCCAATCCAATTAGCAATTTCATAATCTAACTCTTTTTTATGTACTTCAATACTAAATTGATTATTACCCAAAGAATTCTCTTTGTCTGATTTAAATTTACTGATATAATTATTTACAATTCCTTTATTTTGTTTTTCTAACCTAAAATTCTCTAATGCAACTTTAATTATTTCTCCTATTTGCTTTTGTTCGTTATCTGAAATTTTACGCCCTAAAACTTCAGTAACATTAGCCAGGAAAACTGCATTTGTATAAATTTCTCCTTTTTCTAAAAACGGAATTATTTTTTTGATGGCTGATTTACTTAAACTGCCATATCCTTTTACTAACTTTAATTTTACAAAGTTTTCAATTCCTTTTTCATCAAGTAGTAAATGCTTTTTTGCAAATTCTTGTCTAACAGTTTTCTTGTCTTTTGAACCAAAAGAATCTAACTGTAAACAATGCCAAACATCTTCAATACTTAACTGTTTCTTTCCTTTTTCATCTTTATAACCAGAATTTAAAAGTTGCATAGCATTGTAATTCTCATTACCAATTATTTTCTTCAAAGATGAAGTTGTTGGACAAGCAGAAAACTTCTTATCCATTGGAAAATTGAAACTAATAACTGCTTTTGTTTCAAACTCTTTATCGAACTTTCCCTTAATATAAACTTCTTCTGGTCGCTTGATATAATTATACGGAAGGCCATTACTTAATTTATTTGCGATTTTATTAAACTCAAAATCAGTAATCTGTAAAAACTCGTTTTTGATAAGTTCTTTCTCTCCATAATTTAAAAAATCTAATCTATCTTCAAATTCTCTTTTTATTTTAATCCTATTTATAGATTCCCACATTCTGAATTCCTCAAATAATGGATGAGATAATGCAATTCTTTTTCGTTTAGGTTCTAGTGTACATTTTGCAACTAATCCTTTTTGACTTTTTAATGGTCGTTGATAAAAAATGGCATTATGCAATTTATCTTTCAACTCACCTGCAATATTTTGAATTTTACAGATATAATTAAATTCAGCTTCGTAATGTTCTTCTCTATGTGTATATCTACCTCTTATCCTATTGATCAATCCCGAATTTTTATTTACAGTATTATAAATTGAATAAAAATAACATCCCATCGTTGGAAAACCTTTCATTTCCTTAGAAAGTTCTCCAATCCCAGCCATTACTTTTCCTAAATTTTCTGGTTTATCAAACTCAGTTTTAATAAAAGATTTTATGTTTTCTATTAGTTGCTCAATTTTTAATACTTTCGCTATTTTTGAATTCAGTCTTTTAACTTTATCATCTGATTTATATAAATTAAAAATAACTTCATACGGCTCTTTAAAATCACCAGAACCACTACAATTTTCAAGTAGTTTTTTTACATCTGTTTTAAACAAATCAATTTTATCATCTGATTGTTCTTCTTCTGAATTAGATAAATAACCTCTTCTTTGAGATAAATGATAAAAAGCTCTTCCAAGTTGTAATCTGCCTTCTACTGTTTCCATCATTCCAGATGTTGTAGCTGCTAAATACCTCAAATAATAAGGTTGCTTTAATTTCTCTGTTTGACTATTACCATTCTTTTTTCCTGTTCGTTGCCAATCAATAAAATCAACATTTTCGCATGGATAAATTTTCTTATTTTTCCATCGATTTAATTCACCAACTTCAAATTTTGGACACAAACTGAACTCCTCAAGTACTTTCAAGGTTGCAATTTTTCTTAATCTAATTCTATCAATTCTACGTCTTGCACCTCTAAAACCTCTTCGTTCAGAAGCTTTTGAATTTTCATTAGCATCAACACTTTTAGAAAAAATGTAACTCCCTTTTGACGGAATTAAATCTCCTTTTTCATCTTCAATCTTTAAAAAATCATAAACTCCATTTGTCTTTTCTAAAACAGTCCAACCAATGCTATTCGTACCTAAATCTAAACCAAGTTTTATTTTACTCATTTTTATTTTTTTTTCAATTAATTGATTACATTTGCCCTAATCAAATCACAATAAGGTCCTTGTTTTTCAAGTGAACCGTGGGATTGAACCGAAAGGTGACCTAATTAGAGCCTCCAATTTATTTGGAGGTTCGTTGTTTATAAATAAAAAACCTAGGTCATAAAACTACTGAAAAAGTATTTTATTTCATATTTTTTTTACAAAAAATCTTTAATCTTATCACAATAAGGCTATATGCCGTAGATGAAAATCTTTAGTCCCGCTTCGGTGGGACTTTTTCTTTCTCTTCCATTTTCTACCTCAAATATTTTACAAAAATTACTGTATATTTACTATCAACCAAACCGTTGATTATGAATAAACCACTTTTTTGCAGTCTGTTTTTATTAATTGCCTTTTTTTTAAATGCACAAACAAAATCGTCCTATCAATCTTTAGATCCAAAAAATCCAATTACTTTTACAGGGAAAACCATCAGTTATCAGGGAAAAACCATCACATTAGGACCAAAAGCCTTTTTTATAGATGCTCAATTCAGTAAAGAACAACTTGCTAAATATCCTTATGTATTTAACTCTATCAATGATGCGGTAAAACAACTTAGCAACGGAACGGAAACAGCACCTATGAGTTTGTACATTGCTCCAAATGTCTATTGGATTGACAATCCTGATGACCCCGAAATTAGAAAACCGGAAGGAAATGGAACTGTACCTTATGCCTTAAATATTAAATGCGATTGGTTGCGCTTTTTTGGTTTAACCAACAATCCCGAAAACGTAGTCATTGCGGCTAATCGCGGGCAAACTATAGGCGCTGTGGGTAATTTTACGCTTTTTAAAATATCTGGCGAAGGAACTAATGCCGAAAATATCACTTTTGGAAATTATTGTAATGTAGATTTAAACTTTCCTTTAAAACCTGAACTTAACAGAGTAAAAAGAGCAACGGCAATTGTACAGGCACAGCTCATCCATTGCGATGGCGACAAAATTCTGGCCAGGAACTGCCGATTTATCAGCCGGCTGAATCTTTGTCCTTTTACGGGAGGCAAAAGGGTTCTTTTTGACCGCTGCCACTTTGAATCAACTGATGATGCGCTTTGCGGAACAGCTGTTTATCTCAATTCTACCTTAGACTTTTACAATTCCAAACCATTTTATTGGACAAAAGGTACTGGTGCTGCTTTTTTAAATTGTAAAATACATTCCTTTACCAAAGGGAATCAATTTTTCACTAAAGCAAATGGACAACTGGCAGTTATAGATACAAAATTCACTGGCGAAAATCCGATTTATTTGGGCTGGAATGATAATCTACCACTCACAACCCGCAATTATCAATATTGGGTTAGTTTAAATAACAATCCTGTGTTAATTGAAAACAAAAATCCCGAATCGACTATCGATATGAGCAATTTGGAAGTTTTAAATGCTTATCGGTTCAATTTTAAAGGAAAAACTATTTACAACACCTACAATCTTTTAGCCGGAAATGACGATTGGGATCCGATGAATATCAAAAATATCGTTTTAGCCGCTGAAAAAGAACAACAGCAAAAATTCCGTTTTTTACCCACACAATTATTAATTGAAACCTCTCTAAAAACTTTAGAAACCCAAAAAGACAAAGCTTTGTTAAAAGCCTCAGCCTTTCGTTTTGGAAATTATGAAGTACAACCCGAAAAAATAAACTGGTCAGTAGCCGCTCAGGACAAAGCTATTATTGAATTAAAACCTTCTGCAAACAGCAATGAGTGCGAAATCATTCCGAATCTTTTAAACGGAGACTCCAGAAATGTTATCATTACAGCCAAAACCGCATCAGGCTTAGAAGCGGCTGTAGTAATTAAAATTAGTCCGCCAAAATTAGAAAGTCCGGTTTTTACAGAAGCTCCTCATTTTGCAAAAATCAACAACGGAATTCTTAACGTTCAGTATAAAATAAATACCGATTTCAAAGACCAAACAATCATAAACTACTACCGATGCACCGATAACAAAGGCGGAAATCCGATTGAAATTGCGGTTTCAAGAGATAATATCCCTTTAACAGAATATCCCTTAACCATCGCCGATTCGTCTTATTACATTATGGCGACGCTTGCCCCAAAAAACAATCGTAGTGATGCCGGAAAAACTATAAAAATAGTGACTCAAAAAGCTATTTCAGCCAAAGAAATTACAGCAAACAAAAATACCCTGATAACTAATTTCAAAAACAGTTCAACCAAAGATCAATTGGAAATTATTCCCGGATTCTGGACTTTTTCTCCTTTTGACAAAGAAGATATCAATAATTCAAACCTAAAAGACGCCTGGTATTTTGGCGAAGGATTTGATGGTGCTGCCAACCAGTTTGGCCTTTTACCTACAGGCCGAAGTGCCCGCCTGCTCTACACTCCCGTAAAAGGAAATTACACCGACATAACATTTAATCTTCAGCTAACTCCATTTAAAACTGCCGGTCAGGGATTTAGTGTTGCACATATGTACATGGACATCCTCATTAAATGGGATGCCAAAACTAATTCAGGCTATGCTTTACGCCTTATCCGAACCACTAAACACCATGATGCTGTAGATTGTATTTTATTGGAATACCAAAACGGAATTTCAAGCGAAATCAGCAATGCCGTAACTACCCACGCTTTTAACGGTCGCTGCAATATCAGTCTGGAAGTAAAAAACAATCATTTGACAGCAGCTTTGAGCAACAAACCGACAGATTCACTTACTGCAAACAATCAACAGGAAACAATTCTTAGTGCTCTTATCAAACCTTCAATTTGGGGCGGTTTTGGAATTTTTTATAATGGAGGTTCGCAAACTATGCTAAACGAAATTCAAACGAGTTGGAAATAAAAAACAGAATTATAAAGCACAAAAAAAGCCTCTTCTTTCGAAGAGGCTTTTGATTTTTGGGTGGATGATGGGGTTCGAACCCACGACCCTCGGCACCACAAACCGATGCTCTAACCAGCTGAGCTACAACCACCATTTATTGTTTGCTTGTTTGCGGTGGCAAAGATACAACAGAAATCGAGTTCTCCAAACATTTTTTTAATAAAAATTAAAAAAAATTATCGCAAATCTGCTAAACTATTGACCGCCAATAATCTTTCAACGGTAAATCCTTCCGCAAATTCCAAACCTACCAAGCGCCCAAGGTCTCTGGAACGATAATTTAAGCTCTCAAAAAAGTTTTTGGAGGTAATTGGCGACTCCGGTTCATTAGAATTCGGGTCATAAAATTGTGAACGATAAGCCAAAATAGCTTCTATTTTTTTTTCGGTGAATCCGGTGATGTCCACTACAAAATCAGGTTCGATATTTTTCCACTGAATATAATGGTACACCACTTTGGGACGCCAGGCTTTTTGAGACTCCCCTCCTGACTCCGTTTCTATTTTCATCAATCCGGATAAAAAACAGGCATCGGAAACTAACTTGCTTCCTTTTCCGTGATCAATGTGACGATCGTCAATAGCGTTGCACAACACAATTTCAGGCTGATATTTACGAATCATTTTGATGATTTCCAGTTGGTGTTTTTCATCATTCATAAAAAAACCATCCCGCATATTCAAATTTTCCCTTACCGAAACGCCTAATATTTTAGCCGCTGCGGCTGCTTCCTCATCTCTGATTTCAGCTGATCCGCGGGTTCCTAATTCGCCACGGGTCAAATCAATAATTCCAACTTTTTTCCCTAAAGAAACTTCTTTTAAAATAGTCCCCGCACATCCTAATTCTACATCATCCGGATGCGCTCCAAACGCTAATATATCTAATTTCATTATTTTGTTTCTCTTTTCTCTTTTTTCTGCTTTCTGTTTTCTGTCTTCTAACTTCAAAGCACACTTTTCATCGTCATCGATTTATTCACACTTTCACTCCATTCTTTCTCCGGAATACTTTCTTTGGTAATTCCGCATCCGATGTACAAATGTGCCTGCCTGGACTTAATTTGCATACAACGCAAATTCACATACAAGTCGGATTTTTGTTTTTTCTCGGCAAAATCTTTTTTATTCAATTCGCCTAAAAATCCCGTATAATATTCCCGATTGTAATCTTCATTTTCCAAAATAAATGCCTTTGCCGCTTCTTTCGGTAAACCACAAATGGCAGGTGTAGGATGCAAAACCGAAACCACCTGATTTAACCTGGATTCTTTATTAATAACCCCTTCAATATCGGTTTTAATATGCAACACATTTCCCGCCTGCACAGTGTACGGACTGGAAATTGCCACCTCAGAAGTTAAGCCCTTGAGATTTTCCAAAATATAATCGGTGACATATTGTTGTTCTTCGACTTCTTTTTGTTCCCAAATCACATCGGTTTTTCCTTCAAAATTTTGTGTTCCGGCTAAGGCCATCGTACAAAACTTTTTCTTACTCGCTTTTAACAAACGCTCCGGCGTGGCTCCCATCCACAAACCTATTTTTGGATGGTACCAGCAATAGCAAAATGCCGTTGGAAAACGTTGAATTAATTTGGTAAAAACAGTAACCAAGTCAAAATCCGGAACCTCCAGAATTTCTTTTCGGGAAAGCACCACCTTAGTCAATTCGCCATTTTTAATCGTTGTAATTGCTTTTTGAATCAAATTTTCAAAATGAGATTTCTCCTCAATATATTCCTCTGAAACGTAAATATGCGAATGATTTTCATCAAATGTAACAATATCTGATTCCCAAATTACCGACTGATTTTTTGGAATCAATATCATCTGATTGCCATCAAAAGGAGCAAAGACAAAACCGGTTTCATCTAAGGTTTCGGCAAAATACAAATGATCATTTTTTTGAAAAAAACCTCTCACTTCTGTTTTGTAAGGTTTACTGTAAATCACAAAAGGAAGTTTTTGGGCTTCCTGCTGCTTCACTTTTATAAAAAAATCAATCATATATTGTTTTATTAAAAGTTAGTTGTATAGTGTTTAGTGTGTTTTCTTTCTTTTAGGCAAAACCATATTGGTGAGTTTGCACAAGGAAACCAAATTATTCCTTTCATCCACAACCTTTATTTCCCACAAATGAATGCTGGCACCCTGATGAATAATTTTAGCCGTGGCCGTAACCATTCCTTCTCTTTTGGATTTTAAATGATTGGCCGAAATTTCTATTCCGCGCACTTCGCTTACTTCTGGATTAATAAAAATAAAAGAGGCTGCGCTTCCTACACTCTCGGCTAAAGCTACTGTAGCACCTCCGTGCAACAGCCCCATCGGTTGATGAACACTCGGATTAACAGGCATTGTAGCAGTTAAAAAACCTTCACCTGCATCTACATATTGAATATTTAAGGTTTCCATTAAGGTATTTTTTGAAATACGATTACAGTATTCCAGAATTTTTTCTTTATCGAATGTCATGCTTTTAATTTAATTGCTTGTAAAAATAAAGAAAAGAATAAATATTCCGCTCGAAAATAGCTGCTATATTCACTTCAAACCGATTAAATAAAGTGTCAACGAATGAGTTTTTTTCTATTTTTACAAAAAAACAAAACACATGCGTCCTTTTTCGCTACTTTTTATTTTCGGAATTCTCCTTACTATTTGTTCCTGCCGAACAGATTTTTCGACTGTTCCCAGCAACGGGAAATTAGTTTTTTCGAGAGATACCGTTTTTTTAGACACTGTTTTTTCAACAATTAGTTCGAGTACTTATCTTTTAAAAGTGTACAACCACAGCAAGAAAGATATTAGTATTCCAACCATAAAATTAGGCAAAGGACTTGCTTCGAAATACCGCATAACCGTTGATGGCATGCAGGGACAAAACAACAAAATTTTCTCAGACGTCGTTTTATTAGCCAAAGACAGTCTTTATATTTTTATCGAAACTACGCCGACCATCGCTGATGCCAATCCGGATGATTTTTTATATACCGACGAAATTGAATTTGACAACGGTAATAATTTGCAAAAAGTAAAACTGCTCACATTAGTCAAAGATGCTGTATTTTTATACCCAAAAAGAGTAAACAATAACACTACCGAAACCGTCACTTTTGACGATACCGAATTTAATGGTTTTTATTTAGATGAAAATGACCCGACTAATGGAAACGAATTACATTTTACCAATCAAAAAGCTTATGTAATTTACGGTTACGCCACCGTTCCCGAAGGAAAAACAGTCGTTTTTGACGCCGGAGCACGGGTTTATTTTCATACTAATTCCGGTTTAATTGTACCGCAATCGGCTTCTTTGCAATGTAACGGAACGGTTTCTGAAACGAGCCAATCAGAAAACGAAATCATTTTTGAAAGCGACCGCCTGGAAGCTGATTACTCCAATATTCCCGGACAATGGGCAACGGTTTGGCTTCGTGACGGAAGCACTAATCACAACATCAATCATCTTACGATAAAAAATGCAACAATTGGTTTACGAATTGACAGTCAGGACAACACCACAATTAGTATTAAAAACAGCCAAATTTACAATTCGTCCAACTATGGAATTTTAGCTCAAAACGCCAAAATTACCGGCGAAAATCTGGTCATTAATACTGCCGGAATAGCCACTTTAGGCTGCATCTATGGCGGAAATTATCAATTTACGCATTGCACCATTAACAACTATTGGAACGGTTCGCAACAAAAGGCTTTACTTTTAAACAATTACAAAACAAACAAAACGCCAACAGCTAAAGATTTAACCCAGGCCACTTTTAACAATTGCATTATTTACGGAGCCTATGCTGACGAATTGTTTTTGGATAAAAATGAGGCTGCTCTTTTTGAATTCCAATTCAACAATTGCTTATTAAAATCCGAATCCAACAATTCCAGTTCTTTATACAATTTCAAAGACAACAGTCATTACAACAATGTTATTTTGAATCAAAATCCGCGATTTTTAGACATTGCCAATAACAAACTCAACATCAACAATACTTCTGCCGCTTTCGCAAAAGGAAATCCTGCTTATTTAATTCCACTGGACATTAACGGAAAAAGCCGAACTTTACCGCCCGATTTAGGTGCTTACCAAAGCGTTCCTTTTGCAAACTAAAAAAACAGTTTTCGACTAAAAAAACAACCCTGATGATTTCATACAACCCAAAAGACTGGCTTACTTTTATTTTTCGTTTTCACAAAGCCGACACTTTCCGACAATTATTTCCTTTAATCATCTTAATTGGAATTTACTCCACAGCAGTTGCTTATTTAGAACTGGAATATTGGGATTTGCCGGATGAGAGCCATGTAAAAAACATTTCGATGATGCATGGAATGCTGGGATTTGTGATTTCGCTTTTGCTTGTTTTCAGAACCAACACCGCTTATGATCGCTGGTGGGAAGGTCGAAAAATGTGGGGTGCATTGGTAAACAACAGCCGAAATCTGGCCATTAAACTAAACGCTATCATTGAAGACGAAAAAGACCGGGCATTTTTTAGAAAAATTATTCCCGTTTACGCTTCTATCCTGAATAAACATCTCAAAGACGAAGAAACAGCCAAACAACTCGCTGAAGATATTATATTGTACGACCACCATTCACATCGCCCGAATCAGGTAGCTAAAATGTTATTTCTGAAGGTAAATGAGCTGTACAAAAGTCAAAAAATCACAGGAGACCAACTGATTATTTTAAATAGTGAAATCCAGTCTTTAACCGATATTTGTGGCGCCTGCGAACGTATTAAAAATACTCCTATCCCCTATTCTTATAGTGCTTTTTTGAAAAAATTCATCTTCTTCTATGTCATGACACTTCCTTTTGGTTATGTTTTTAACCTCGGTTATTTTGTAATTCCTGTGGTTATTTTTATTTTCTATGTCTTGGCAAGTTTAGAATTAATTGCTGAAGAAATTGAAGAACCTTTTGGACATGACGACAACGATTTACCAACTTCAAAAATTGCCGAAAACATCAAAAAACACATTGAAGAAATCATCTGACTTTTGTTTCGAAACATTAATTATACTTCAGCAAAAAATATTATTAATAATAAACAGAAAACAAAGTTTAATCCCTTTGAAGCTCGGTTGACAATCCTTATATTTGCAACCTTATTAAAATATTCAAATGAAAATATCTTACAACTGGTTAAAACAATTCATTAAAACCGATTGGAATTCAGAACAAACAGCAGCTTTACTGACTGATTTAGGACTTGAAGTAGAGGTTGTTGAAAAATATCAATCTGTGAAAGGAGGATTAGAAGGTATTGTAGTTGGCCATGTACTTACATGTGAAAAACATCCCGATGCCGACAAATTAAAAGTAACTACCGTTGATTTAGGAAATGGAGCACCAATACAAGTTGTTTGTGGTGCAAGCAATGTTGCCGCAGGACAAAAAGTACCTGTAGCGACTATTGGAACCGTTTTATACGATAAAGAAGGAAATTCATTTACCATAAAAAAAGGAAAAATCCGCGGACAGGAAAGTCACGGAATGATTTGCGCCGAAGACGAATTAGGTCTTGGAGAAAGTCATGACGGAATTATGGTCCTGGATAACGATTTAGCTCCTGGAACTCCAGCTGCTAAAGTTTTCAAAATAGAAAATGACGAAGTTTTCGAAATTGGCTTAACGCCAAACCGTGCCGATGCAATGAGTCACTTGGGGACTGCCCGTGATTTAAGAGCTGGTTTACTTCAAAACGGAGTTAGCGTTGAATTGATTACGCCATCTGTGAGTAATTTCAGAGTGGATATGCGCACTTTAAAAATTGATGTCAATGTCGAAGCACCACTTTTGGCTCCACGTTATTGCGGAGTTACTATTTCGGGAGTTACTGTAAAACCATCTCCGGCCTGGTTACAAGACCGTTTGAAAGCTATTGGAATCAATCCTAAAAACAATATTGTGGATGTAACGAATTATGTTTTACATGATTTAGGACAACCATTACATGCTTTTGATGCTGCTAAAATCAACGGTAAAATCCATGTAAAAACAGTGGAAGCCGGAACTAAATTTACTACTCTGGACGAAGTAGAAAGAACTTTACACGAAGAAGACTTAATGATTTGTGATGAAAAAGGATCTTTGTGTATTGCCGGAGTTTTAGGCGGACAACATTCCGGAGTAAGCAATCACACTACTGCTATTTTCTTAGAAAGCGCTTATTTTAATCCGGTTAGCGTTAGAAAAACAGCTAAAAGACATCAAATCAGTACCGATGCTTCTTTTAGATTTGAAAGAGGAATTGACCCATCCATTACAGCTTATGCTTTAAAACGTGCCGCTTTATTAATTCAGGAAGTAGCCGGCGGAAATATCACTTCGGAAATTGTTGACATCAACACCAAGAAAATCGAAGATTTCTCAGTGTTTTTGAATTTTGATAAGGTAACTAAAATCATTGGACAAAAAATCCCAAAAGATACTATCAAACAAATTTTAGTTTCTTTAGACATCAAAGTAAACAGTGTTTCAGAAGCAGGATTAGGTTTGACTATTCCGGCTTATCGTGTGGATGTACAAAGAGAAATTGATGTTATTGAAGAAATCCTTAGAGTCTATGGATATAACAAAATTGATTTTTCGAATAAGTTAAACGCGACTGTATTTAACGCCCCAAGAAACGAAGATTACAAGTTGCAAAACATCGTTGGAAACCAATTGAATTCACAAGGATTCCACGAAATGATGGCCAATTCCTTAACAACATCTTCTTATGTTCAGCTTTCAGAAATGCTAAAAGAAGAACACAATGTAACGATGTTGAATCCATTGAGTAACGATTTGGCAACTATGCGTCAATCTTTATTGTTTTCAGGATTAGAAGCCATTGCTTACAATATCAATCGTAAAAATGCCGATTTAAAATTATTTGAATTTGGTAAAACCTACCATAAATTCCTTTCAGGATACGAAGAACACAAACATTTAAGTTTGTTTTTAACGGGGAACAAAAATCAGGAAAACTGGACTAATCCTCAAAAACCTTCCGATTTCTTTTTATTCAAAGGTTATATTGAAGGAATTTTATCCAGATTAGGAATTCAAAAAACACTAAATTCACCTGCAAAATCAGATGTGTTTTCTGAAGGGATTACCATCGGAACAGGGCACAATGTTTTGGTAGAATTTGGTGTGGTAAAAAAATCAATTCTAAAACATTTCGGAATCAAACAGGAAGTTTTCTTTGCCGATTTCAACTGGGAAAATGTAATAAAATCAATTCCTAACAAAATTAAATTCACCGAAATTAATAAATACCCGGAAGTTAGAAGAGATTTAGCCTTATTGCTTGATCAAAATGTGAGTTACGACAGTATTTATAGCATCGCCAGACAAACAGAGAAAAGCTTATTGAAAAACATCAATCTTTTTGATGTTTACGAAGGAAAAAATCTTCCGGAAGGTAAAAAATCTTATGCTTTGAGTTTTATTTTACAAGACGATTCTAAAACGCTTACCGATGCTCAAATTGACAAAATTATGAGCAAACTGCAAAAGAATTTTGAAACCGAACTTGGAGCTACTTTGAGATAATATTTCAAAAAAAATACGTAAAACAAAACCCATCCCGTTCTAGAAAAAACAGGATGGGTTTTTCATTTGTAACAAATTACAAAACCAACAAACAACTATGATTTTGGCAATAAAACCGTATCCACTACGTGAATTACACCATTCGATTGATTAACATCAGCAATCGTAACTTCAGACATTCCTCCTTTTTCATCTGTGATGTATATTTTTTTTCCTTTCATCCAGGCAGTTAAAGTACCGCCACTAACTGTTTTTAATGTCGCTTTACCTTTTCCTGCCTTAATTGCTTTAGCGATATCAGAGGCATTCATTTTTCCTGCCACCACATGATACGTAAGGATAGTTTGCAACATTTTTAGATTTTCAGGTTTTAACAATGTCTCCTCAGTTCCTTTTGGTAATTTGTCAAAAGCAGCATTAGTTGGGGCAAAAACGGTGAACGGTCCTTTTCCTTGTAACGTTTCCACTAAGCCGGCAGCTTTTACAGTAGCTACTAAAGTGGTGTGATCTTTAGAATTAACCGCATTTTCAATAATGTTTTTAGTAGGATACATTGGAGCATCGCCTACCATTACCGTTTTTTGAGCAAAAGAGTTTACTCCGAATACTAATGCAAAAAATGCTACTGATAAAATTTTTCTAGCTTTCATAATGATACTTTTTTTAAGTTATATAAAAGCATTTACGACAATCGTTATTCTTTGGTTTTAAAAAAAACAAAAAAAGTGAGACATTAAAAACATCTCACTTTTATTATCTTTCCCGTATTTATTTTTGGAAAACAAAAACTTTGTAAAGCTTACAAATTCTTTATCACAAATTCACTTCTTCGGTTTAACTCATGTTGTTCTTCCGAGCAGGATTCGCTAGGTTCACATTTTACGATTTGTACCGTTTCGCCATAGCCTTTGGCAAAAATTCGTTTGGCAGAAATTCCCTGACTAATAAAATAATCGCGGGTAGAATTGGCTCTTTTCGTTGAAAGCTCCAGATTATATTTTAAATTTCCGCGATTATCGGTGTGTGAACCAACCTCAACCACCATATCCGGATATTTTTTCATCAAATCAATTACCTTATTCAAAATAGGTTTCGATTCTTTACGAATGTACCATAAGTCATAATCAAAATAAATTGGATCGGTTTTAATAAGCAATCGGTCTTTGTCTTTCACAATATCTTTCTCAGCTGCCACAATCGTTTCCATCTTTTCCTTCTTCTTGGCTTCGGCTTCCGCAATGGCTTTTTTAGCAGCCAATTCTTTTTCAACTTTAGCTTTTTCAGCAAGGATTTGGGCTTCTTTCTTTTGTTTGGCAACAAGCAAAGCCGCTTCTTTTTTCTTTTGTTCTATGGCAGCTAATTCTTCTCTCTTAATCGCTTCTTTCGATTTTAAAGCCATCGAAGCATCATTGACTTTCTTTCTGTCTTTATACAACTTCAGGAATTTTGAAGCTTCGGTATATTGCTCTTTTGAAACCGAAACGGTATAACTTTTTTCGCAATCAACCGAAAAAGAAAAACGTCCGTCAGTAGTTGTCAATGCTGTTTCAATTTGTTTTTTATTAGCATCCTGCAAAATTACTTTTGCACTGCTCAAAGGAAGTTTGGTATCAATATCCGTTATAATACCGGCAATGTACTGCATACAGTTTTCTACTACCAAAGGCTGAATTTCGTTGATTTCATAAATATCATCCGAGCCTTTTCCGCCTTTTCTGTTCGAAGCAAAATAACCGTGTTTGGTTTCGGAATCGATTACAAAAGAAAAATCGTCATAACCGGAATTAATTGGCAAACCAACATTCAAAGGTGTTGAAAATTCGCCATTTTTAATTTCAGAAACAAAAACATCCAACATTCCGTAGCCTTCATGTCCATTGGAAGAAAAATATAATTTGTTCTCTTTTGAAACAAACGGAAATTGTTCTTTTTTATCAGTGTTAATTGTTGGACCTAAATTCTTAGGCGTTCCATAATCCGAACCTAAAATTGTCACACTGTAAATATCAAAAGAACCTAAAGAACCCGGCATATCAGAAGCGAAATATAGAGTCTTTTCATCCGGACCCAAAGCTGGATGTTCTACTGAATAATTATCGCTATTGAACGGCAAAGCGGTTATATTGCGCCATTTTCCATCAATCAATTCGGCTTTATAAATTTTAAGCGTAGAAATTTTATGGTCGTTTTTAGCTCTCACGCCGTCGTTAGAATTATTGCGGGTAAAATAAACTGTTTTCCCGTTTTTAGTAAAAACAGCATTCGCATCGTGTAACGGAGAATCTAATTCGACAGCAAACTTTTTAATAGAATCCAGTTTTGGGTTTTTAAGCGAAACCGCCATTAAATCCAAATAACTTTCGTTATTCCATTTGTACATTTTTTCAAAAGCATAAGGCTTTATTTTTACAGCCGAAAAAACTAATTTTTGTTTGTACGGAACCGCTCCAAACTCTGAATTTGGTGTATTAACAGGCATATTTTTAATATCGTAACGATTGCCTAAAGCCGAGATATTTTCTAAAACCAAATTGTCTTTTTCCAACTTTTCAATTGCTTTTTGATTATTGGTTTTCAAAAAATATTCGCGCATTACTTTATTTGCTACATCATAATTCCCCGAAGCTTTTAAAGTTTGTGCATATTTAAAATAATAATCTCCGTCAACATTTTCCGGAAAACGGGTGATTAAAAAGCGATAGTTTCTTTGTGCATTTGCATAATCATTGGTAAAATAATAACTGTCCGACAGATTTTTTACAACTTCAAAAGAGCGGTTGTTATCCATAATCGATTCATACAACGGAATCGCTTCGCTATAATACGTTCGGTCAAATAAACGTTTGGCTCTTTGTAAATCCTGAGTTTGTGCCTTTGCAAATTGAAACGCCAACACAATTAAAATGAGAGATATTCTTTTCATCGTTATCATATTAAAAGAATCTTGGTGATTTATCAAAACCTTTACCTAATAAATCTAAATTAAACAGCATAAAAACTTCGTGTGTTCCCGAATTGAATTGTCCAAAATTTGAAGTCGTATAGTCGTAAGCGTAACCAACACTTATACTTGGAGAAACTTTGATATTCATCAAGGCACTCACCGAATCATCAATGCGGTAAGAAGCTCCCAATTCAAATTTTTCATGAAACAATACATTAGCCGAAACATCCAAAGAAGCTGCCGAACCGGGAACAATTCGGCTCATAAAAGCTGGTTTCAGCTTAAAAGAATCCGACAAATTAAACACATAACCTCCGGTGAAAAACATATGTACTTTCTCGGAACCAAAAGCATTAATTCCGGAACGTTCTTCGATGTGTTTGGACGAAAGTAAATTAGGTGCCGAAAATCCTAAATAGTAATTATCGGTAAAGAAATAAGCTCCTGCACCAATATTTGGAAAAACATGATTTATATTTTCCTGAAAAGCGGCATCTGTTGAAGCATCTCCACTTTCAAAAACAAAGCCGTTAAAATTAGTTTTAAACGAGGTGAATCCTGCTTTTAATCCCAAAGATAATTTAGCCCGACTGCCCATATCCAAAACATAGGCGAAATCAGCATAGAAATTATCTTCTTTTTTAGCTCCGTCACCAATGTCATCAGAAATAATAGAAACTCCCATTTCAACTTTTTTATTCAATGGTATGTGCCCAAAAAAGTTAAACGTTTTAGGAGCTCCAACTGCTCCCGCCCACTGCGAACGATACAAAATTCCTAAGTCCAGCATGGCTTGCGTTCCGGTGGCATAAGCCGGATTGACCACATTCATATTATACATATAATGCGTATATTCCGGATCTTGCTGGGCCGTTACTTTTAGTAAAAACAATAAAAAACTGATACTGAATATTATTTTTTTCATTCGAAATCTTATTTAATAATAATGAATCCCTCTAGCGGTTTAAGTATAATCTTCCCTGAATTGGTTTTTTATTTCCTTTGTTCAAATGAAGCACATAAAAATAAACTCCGTTTGGTGCTATACCGTCTATACCAACTTTGTAATCAGAATTTCTACCATCCCAGGCCGGCTTACTTTTATTTCCTTTGAAAAGCAAATTGCCGTAGCGGTTGTATATTTCTAAAGTAAAATCAGGGTAAATAAATTCGATTGTTGGAATTCTAAAAGTATCATTCACCGTATCTCCATTAGGAGAAAAACCGTCCGGAATAAAGAAATCCGGAGTTTCTTCGCAATTAGAAAGCACCACTGTTACCTCTAAAGCATCTGAGTAACAATTGGTCGAATTGGAAAAATTAAATCCATAATAGGTTTTTCCGTTCGTTAAAAGCGAACTTGCGTTTAACTGATTACCATTTTCAGCAGCATCAAACCAAACCAAAGTATCATCGGCAGTAGTTTTATCACTTAAATCCTGAATGGTTGGATTGTCTAATCCGCAGAAATTTTGTCCGTCTGTAGCAAGAACCGGAGTATCTGATTCGTTAATAGTTACCGTTACTGCTATTCTTCCGGATTCACATCCGGTGGTTGCATTTACTTCTTTTACATAATAAGTTCCCGTAACTAATAATGTAGAAGTATTTAAAACAGTAGTACTTGAAACCGAATCAAACCATTGGTATTGTGGTCCGCTGGGCGTCAAATTAGCAATGCTTGCCAAATCATTTTTACAACTAACAAAACTGCTTCCGGGCGGAGTAACCGGAACTGTATTTACCACAAACGCTTTGGTTTTATTCAAAGCCACCACACTACATCCGTTCCCATTATCAAGAACAGAATTTAAAGTAAACGTGGTATTTCCAGAATTAGCAAGTGCTGAAGCCGGAATTATAAAACTGGTATTTCCTGAAGCAACGTTAAGCGTAACATTTTGATTAGTTACAACATTTGAATCACTTAAAGAATAATCAATCGTGATATTAGCCAACGTTCCCAATCCTGTAAGTTGAACCGTAGCGGTCTGTCCTAAACAAATATTATTGATACTTAAAGCCGCCGCAGATACATTTGGTAAAGGCTTCACTGTAATTAATTTGGCCAAAGCTACCGAATTGCTACAACCTGTAGTTAAGTTTACAATATTCGTAACGGTAAACACTGTATTTACGCCTACATTCGGAATTAAATTAGCCGGAATAGCAAAATTAGCCACACCACTGGCAACCGTAAAATCCAATTGTTGATTTGCCGCTGTGTTATCGCCGGATAAATTATAAGTTATTCGGTAATTTCCGTCTGTCAAATTAGTATTTCCTGATAATTGAACCTGAGCATCCATTCCTTTACAAACCGGATCTATAACGACTGTTGCATTGTTAATTCTTGGCAAAGGATTAATACTCAAAACATCTGTAATGCTGCCTAAGGTATTAGTACAAGCACCATAATAAGAAGTATTTTTGATACTGGTTATCGTAAAAGTGTAATCTCCTACTGTTTGTAAATAACTTTTATCTATTGAAAAATTAAAAATTCCATTTGTAAAATTTCCATTTACAGTAAAAGGATAATTTGTAATTCCGTTGTTAATCGAGTAAGCAACATCATAATTCCCATTTGGCACTGGCTGTGGCCCTTTGGTTAATGTAGCTGAATAAGTGGCTACAGGGATTTGGTCTTCACAAATATCAGAGTTTACCATCAAGGTACTTCCTGTAAAATCTATTGGGTCTTCAATAATTATTTTTACATCTGTATATGAATCGGTACAAATTGGATTGTTTGATGTTACCGTATATCTAAAACTGTAAACTCCGGCTCCGAAGTTATTATAAATTGCCTGAACATCAACCTTATTATCAATAGAACTTGTGATTTGACCTGTAGCAGTTAATTCTGTCCATTTTCCACCCGCATCTTCTCCAACCAGTAAATTATTTAAATTCAAATTATTATAAGCTGCCAAATTTACGTTGCTACAAAGAAGTAAATCCATAGGGTCTCCTGGAACAGGTTTTCTAAAAACAGAAACAGAGATTGATGCTGATTGCTCCGGACAACTATCTAAAGCAGGAATTGTATAAGTATAAGAATAATTTCCTTCTCCCAAAAGCTTAGGATTAATTGTATTCCCTGATAAAGTAACCGAAGTAGTATTACCTGTCCATGTACCGTTTTGTAGAGGAGCTAATTGAGTTCCGTCGAAAGCTAAAAACAAATTAAAAGAAGTTACATCATCACAAACAGAAACATTTGGACTGGGAACGCCGGTATAAGGACCTATTTTAACCGTAACAGTAGCTTCATTATCGGAACAAACAGAAGGATCCTGAACATAAGTATAGGTGTAAACATCACTATTACGTAGTAATTGTGCATTTAAAATCCCATCAAAAATTGCAACTTCAAGTGGTTTCGAATTGTCAATCCACTCTCCATCGAGAGAAGGAGTTCCCCCTAATAAGTCAAAAAGATTGATAGTCTTACTACTATCTTTTATTAAATCATCAGCACAAATGGTGAGTGAAGCATCTTCTCCTGCACATTGCGAGTAACTATTTGAGGATAAAAAAATTAAAAAAAAGAACGATACTGTTACAAAATATTTTTCAATAAAATAAAGTAGTTTTTCTATCATACTTGGATTTTTTTGATGACACTTCAGCTAATTTATTGCTAATGTAAGAAATAAAGTATCAAGAATATCAAAAAAAATCGACAAAATACATCATACAAACACCATAAAAAAAAGCCCCGCAATTTGCGGGGCTTTCAAAATTATAAAAACAGAGAATTATTTTTTCTCAGATTTTTCCATTTTAGCTTTCAAAGCAGCTAACACATCATTGTTATCTCCTAAAGTTGCAGCAGGTGCATTAGTAGAAGCAGCAGCAGTGTTTTCAGAAGCAGCTTTCACGTTTTTCTCTTCTTCTTCACGGAAGATAGCAGTGTGAGAAGCAACTACTCTTTTGAATTCTTTGTTGAATTCAATTACTTTGAAATCAGCAGATTCACCTTTTTTCAATTTCTTTCCGTCTTCTTTTTCTAAGTGACGAGTAGGAATGAAAGCAACGATATCTTCACCAAATTCTACAGTAGCTCCTTTGTCAACGATTTCAGAAATTTCACCGTTGTGGATAGTTCCCACAGCGAAAGCTTCTTCATATTTATCCCAAGGATTAGCAGTAGTTTGTTTGTGACCTAAAGATAATTTACGTCCTTCAACATCTAATTCTAATACAATAACATCTAATTTCTCACCTACGTTTACGAATTCAGATGGGTGTTTGATTTTCTTAGTCCAAGATAAATCAGAGATATAGATTAATCCGTCGATTCCTTCTTCTAATTCTACGAAAATTCCAAAGTTTGTAAAGTTTCTAACGATACCTGTGTGTTTAGAACCTACCGGGTATTTAGAAGTGATATCAGTCCAAGGATCCTGAGTTAATTGTTTGATACCTAAAGACATTTTACGATCGTCTCTGTCAAGAGTTAAAATAACTGCTTCAACTTCATCACCTACTTTTACGAAATCCTGAGCAGAACGTAAGTGAGTAGACCATGACATTTCAGAAACGTGGATTAAACCTTCAACACCTTCAGCAACTTCGATAAATGCACCGTAATCAGCGATTACAACTACTTTACCTTTTACTTTATCACCTACAGTTAAGTTAGCATCTAATGCATCCCATGGGTGAGCGTTTAATTGTTTCAATCCTAATTGAATTCTTGTTTTCTCATCATCGAAATCAAGAATTACAACGTTTAATTTTTGATCTAATTCAAGAACTTCAGATGGGTGGTTGATTCTTGACCAAGATAAGTCAGTGATGTGGATTAATCCGTCAACACCTCCTAAGTCAATAAACACACCGTAAGAAGTAATGTTTTTAACAACACCTTCTAATACTTGTCCTTTTTGTAATTGACCGATGATTTCTTTTTTCTGTACTTCAATATCAGCTTCGATAAGCGCTTTGTGAGATACTACAACGTTTTTGAATTCGTGGTTGATTTTTACCACTTTGAATTCCATAGTTTTGTTTACGTAAACATCGTAATCTCTAATTGGTTTAACATCAATTTGAGATCCTGGCAAGAACGCTTCGATTCCGAATACGTCTACGATCATACCACCTTTAGTTCTGCATTTAACGAAACCATTAACGATTTCTCCAGTTTCATTAGCAGCGATAACTCTATCCCATGATTTGATTGTACGTGCTTTTCTGTGAGACAATACTAATTGACCTGTTTTATCCTCACGGATGTCGATTAATACTTCTACTTTATCTCCAACTTTTAAGTTAGGGTTGTAACGAAATTCGTTTAAAGAGATAACACCTTCAGATTTAGCATTGATATCAACGATTACGTCTCTATCAGTAATTCTTACAACAACTCCTTCTACTACTTCTTCCTGATCAGTAGAAATGAAAGTTTTAGATACTAATTCTTCGAATTCTTGTAAGTTTTTCTCATCAACTGCATCAATACCTTCTTCGAAATTGTGCCAGTTAAAATTTGCTAAAAACTCTTCTTGTGATTTAATTTGTTCAGACATGCTGATTAAAAATTTGTATTCTGTGTTCGCTTGAGCTTCTTCATGTGATAGAAAACTACAGAAGTGTTTATATAAATAGTTGACACCTAAAGGAAACTCTTATTCACCAAAAGGTGCGCAAAATTACAACATTTATTTGTAACCACAAAACAAATCACACTGATAATCACTAGCTAAACCAAATAATAACCTAAACCATGATTTTTATTGGTTTTTGGAGCAGAAAGTATTGATTTTCAAAACTACTTCCCTCCTGCTGTCCGTTCTATCTCTTGTCTCGTTTCAAAAGACGAGACAAGAGGATGCCACTTCCATCAGGGCTATTTAGGACGTTTTGCTTTCAGAAGATATTTTGTAAAAATATTTTGATATATTTGAAAAGAAATAAAACAACCGGTCACACATATCTACCTTTTTCAGGCGGCTTTATATGATTTTATCATACATACACGTTAGTTGTACTTAATTCACAAAAACATCCTACAACAACTTTAAAAACATAAATATGAACGATTTAAATATTCTAGACAAGCCTAAGATTCACTCAGAAATCGAAAAAAAATCTAAAGAAATTGGATTTACAATGCCTTCTGACCTTTACATCGGAACTTTATTAAAAACATTGACAACATCTAAACCAAAATCAAATATTCTGGAATTAGGAACAGGCATTGGATTGTCTCTATCCTGGATGATAGATGGAATGGATTCTGAATCCAAATTAATTAGTATCGACAATAACCCGAAACTGATTGAGATAGTTGAAAATTATTTTGGGAAAGATAAAAGAGTGAAAATAATATATGCGGACGGAACAGAATGGATTAAAAGTTATAAAGGAGAAAAATTTGATTTAGTTTTTGCAGATGCCTGGCCAGGAAAATATAGTGAAGTTGATGAAATTCTTGATTTAATAAAAATTGGTGGCCTATACATTATTGATGATATGTTGGCTCAACCTAATTGGCCTGAAGGACATCAAGAAAATGTTGATAAACTAATAGAATATTTAGAAAACCGAAAAGATTTCAATCTGACTAAAATGAATTGGTCAACTGGAATTATAATAGCAACAAAAAAGTACTAAGTATAACAAAAGCTATAATCCCACGCTGCCGCACGAATCCTTTCGTGTGGCAATTAAACATAATTATTAAAACTTAATGAGATCCTTCCTTCTTCAGGATGACAAGTTTGCGATTAAAAAAAAAACTTAGCAACACCAATTTTATAAAAAATAAAATATGAAAAAGACAATTTTAGTTTTATTATCAATGATTACTCTCGTTAATCTTATATTTTTAATAATAGCATTTACTAACGACTATTTATCTTTAACTAAATACAAATTTTTAATTGGCATTTCTTTTCTAACTTTCGGAGGCTTTTTAAGAAAACACATTTTAAGTTACAACAAAAAAAGAGTTAGCGAAAACTAACTCTTTTTTTTTATACCCGATTGCTCGGATACACACCAAAACGTTATCGCAGAATTACATTCTGCACACAAAGAAGAGCAACTTTGTGGCATTTCTTGATGAGATCCTTCCTTCGTCAGGATGACAAGTTTGTGGTAAAAAAACAACCATCCCAAAACTGAAAAATTGACATTTCTTTCTTAAAAATTATTAAAATTTTCAGAAACAAAACACATTAAAATACGAAACAACTAACTTATTGTCAGTTTATTACAGCTGGCATTTTATTTGAAGTTAACTAATAACGAAGATTGTTTAACTTAAAAATTTATTATTATGACAATTGTTAGATATCAAAATCAATGGCCTGGTTTATTTGACAGATTTTTTAATAATGATTTTGAAGGTTGGAATAGAAATAATTTTTCAATGACCAACACAACTTTGCCTTCTTTGAATATCAAAGAAAATAAAGACTTCTTTTTTGTAGAAGTAGCTGCTCCGGGATTTGAAAAATCAGATTTCAAAATTGAACTGAATAATGATTTATTAACCGTTTCTTCTGAAAAAAAACTAAACAATGAAGTTAAAGACGGTGAACGAATTACCAAACAGGAATTCAGCTACCAGTCTTTTAGTCGCTCCTTCACACTTCCGGAATTAATCGATGAAGAAAAAATATCCGCTAAATATGAAAATGGAATTTTAGCTATCAATATCCCTAAAAAGGAAGCTGCAAAACCAAAATCTCCAAAACTTATCAGCATTAAATAAACTGTTGGCTACAACAAAAAAATGAAACTGTCCAAAAATTACTTTTCGGGCAGTTTTTTTGTTTTCAAGCGTCCCAAAGCTAACGAAACCTTATACAAACTAACTTTTATTCACTTTTTTTCAGTCAAATAAACTACTAACAATCAAACAGCTATAAAATAAATCAATTTTATAGCTGTTTTTTATTTGTATTTATTCTAAATAAAAATAACTTTGTGTCACAAAACTTATAATTTTTAACCATGAAAACAACATATATTCTACTATTGTTAGCTCTTACAACGCTAGTTAAAGCACAAAACAATTCAATCAAAGGAAGAATAACCACAGAAAATCTAACCGAATATTTATTTGCTAATGTGTACGTAAAAGAAAAAAACAAACAAGTAGATGCCGATAAAAAAGGGAATTATGAAATTCGCAATCTGGCAGCAGGAACTTATACTTTAGTATTTTCAGCTCTTGGGTACAGCAATCAAATAAAAACTGTTTTTGTAAAAGAAAATGAAAATCTAACAGTCAACATCGTCTTAAAAGAAAATATAAATGCTTTACAAACGGTGGAAATTATAGGACGAAAAGAAAAATCATATAAAAATACCCGATCTTTTATTGGTGCAAAAACTGAAATTGCCTTAAAAGACCTTCCACAATCGGTTTCTTATGCTACAAAAGAATTAATTGCCGACCAGGGAACGATGCGTGTGGGAGAATTGGTCAAAAATTTTAGTGGTGTAACACAATTCACCTTTTACGACGATATTTCCATCAGAGGATTCAGAATTAACGGTCAAAGCAATACCCAATTATTAAACGGATTACGTACTTCTACCGGTTTCTGGAAACAACCCTTAACAAATTACTTAGAGCGAGTAGAGGTTTTGAAAGGACCTTCTTCTGCCCTTTTCGGAAACGCTTCTCCGGGTGGTGTGGTGAACAGAGTTACCAAAAAACCTTTGGAACAAGCCGCTAATAGTATTAGTTTTTCTACAGGAAGTTTTAACACACTAAGAGCTTTAGGAGATTTTACGGGACCTCTTAATGAAGACAAAACACTTTTATACCGTTTGAATATTGGATATGAAAATGCCAATTCGTTTCGTGATTTACAATTTGACAAAAACATCGTTATTGCGCCTTCTTTTTCATTCTTGCCTAATGACAAAACGCGTGTGAACTTTGATTTAATTTACAATAGTTCCAAAAGCATTCTGGACAGAGGACAATCAACCTATGAAAATGATTTGTACTCTACCAATATTAGACAATCTCTAAACGCTTCAAACGATTACCTTAATGAAGAGACCTATATTCTTACCACTTCATTAAACCATCAATTTAGTGACAAACTTTCCTTTTCTGCTTCCTATATAAGAACAGGATACAATGAAGATTTACTGGAACACCGAGGAGCCAATAAATATGCTGTTAACGGCGACGGAGTTTCTATCCCAACTGCTATTGAAATGCAGGTTTTTATGAGAAAACGCAAAAGATATATCGATAATATTTCTAACTTTTTTGTTTATAAAACTAAAACCGGAATACTTGATCATAACTTAGTTTTTGGATATGACTATGCTCAGGAAAAACTTCCTGCAGGAGGTTCTCAATTAGAAGCTAAAGGATATAGAAATGCAGCCAATACCGGTGTCATCAACACCTATAATCCTAATAATAAAAGTGCTTATTTATTAGATTCAAATGGAAATCCTGTTCCCAATGTAGCACATTTTGATTTATCAAATCCTTACAGTTCTCAGCAACTAAAAGACATGAGTAAATATTTTTATACTAACAGAGCCTTTGACCCAACGTTTTATTCTACCTATGGAATCTATTTGCAGGATCAAATAAAACTAGGTCCATTGAAAGCACTACTTGGAGTGCGTTATGACGAATATATTGATAGGGAAAATTATACCAAAGACAACGAAAACAAAGTAAAACAACATTCATTTTTACCACGTTTAGGACTTACCTATACTTTGACACCAAATGTTAATCTATACAGTACTTATGTAAAAGGATATAACCCTCAAACGGCTTCTGTACTTTCTAACCCTAATGCCGGAGGACCTTTTGATCCATTGGAAAGTAATATGATTGAATTTGGCGGAAAATCATCTTGGTTTAACGAAAATTTATATGTGACCATAGCTTTTTATAAAATCAAAGAAAAAAATAGTCTATATAGTGCCAATGATTCCAGTAATGTTGATTTAATGAGAGCTATTGGTGAACAGGAATCCAAAGGAATTGAAATTGATCTTAATGGTCGAATTACCAATCAATGGAGTATTTCGGCAGCCTACTCTTTCAATGAAGCCAGTATTACCGATAGTCCGGTAGCTAGTGAAATAGGCCGACAAAAACCAAACACACCTAAACACCAGGGAAATATTTGGACAAGATATAATTTTACTGAAGGAGCTTTGAAAGATTTTGGATTGGCTTTTGGTTCTAATTTTGTTACCAGACGTAACCTGAGTATTAGTGCTACTCAAACGATTCCTGGTTATACCATAATGAATGCTGCTTTGTATTACACTATTAATAAATTCAAAATCCAGTTGAATGCCAATAATATAGCTAATAAAACCTATTGGGTAGGTGGTTACGATTATATTCGTTTATTCCCAGGAGCACCTAAAAACTGGCTGCTAACCTTAGGTTATTCTTTTTAAATCGCTTTTATTTGCAATCCCAAAAAAATAATTATTCAACAAAATTTGTATGAATAAACAAATCAAGAAAAGCATTGGAAAAATACATTTATGGCTCGGACTTTCGTCCGGGCTTGTTGTATTTATTGTAGCTCTTACAGGAAGTATTTTAGTTTTCGAAGAAGAAATCAACACACTCATTCACCCAGAATTTTACAAAGTTAAAACCGTTGAAAAATCGAGAATACCAATTGATTGTGCTGTAAAAACATTAAAAAAAGAATACGCGACAGACAGTATCATCCGTATTTACACCTTTAACGATCCGAAACGAACGGTTCTTATAATGGGTAAAAACACCAATGGAAACATACTCTTTTTTGCTATAAATCCCTATACGGGAAAAATCATCAGTAGTATTGAACAAAAAAAACATTTTTTTTCGATTACCAATAAATTGCATCGAAGTCTTTTACTAGGAAAAACAGGGAAATTAATTACCGGTTGTTCGTGCTTAATTTTCATTATCATACTATTGAGTGGCCTGTTTTTATGGTGGCCAAAAAAACTCAAAAACTTAAAACAACGACTGACAATTAAATGGGATGCTTCTTTTAAAAGAGTTAATTGGGACATCCATTCTGTTCTTGGTTTTTACAGTTTTCTATTTTTATTAATCATTGCGCTTACAGGACTCACTTGGTCTTTTAAATGGTTTGAAAACAGTCTTTATTATCTAACGGATGGCATTGCCAAAAAACCATCCATTAAAGTAGCTAATCCTCCTAAAACAGAATTACTGTCTCAAAAAACATTTTTCTATCAAAGCATTATGGATCAAACAAATAAAATCTATTCGTATCAAGGTAACGTTCAAATAAGAATGCCAAACGAAACGGTTAATAGCATTTTAGTCACCAAAGAAAATATAGAAAAAGTAATCCCTAATCAATCCGGTATTGCCTATTTTGATAGATATACGGCTAAAATAATTCAAACAAAACCTTATGAATCCTTTACAAAAGGAGACAAATTAAGACGAATTATTTACCCCATACATACAGGAAGTATCTATGGGTTGCCTACCAAGATTATTGCTTTTTTAGTATGCCTTTTTGCAGCTAGTGCACCAATTACAGGTTTTTTAATTTGGTGGAGACGAAAAAAAAAAAATCATTAAAACTCAAAGAAACTTATTATTAATTTCTTTGAGATTAAATCATTTGAAGAATTAACTGATTTTTTGTTTTACTAAATCTAAAACCAGTTCAAATTGTTCTTCCCTGTTCAGATTAGAATTATCTATTTCGATAGCATCATCCGCTTTGATTAAAGGCGAATTACTGCGATGCGTATCAATATAGTCACGTTCCTCAACATTTTTGAGCACTTCTTCAAAAGTTACCTGATCCCCTTTTTGGATTAATTCATCATAACGTCTTTGAGCACGGGTTTGCGCACTGGCGGTCATATAAATTTTAAGTTCGGCATCCGGAAAAACAACCGTCCCAATATCTCTGCCATCCATTACAATACCTTTGTTTTTACCCATTTGCTGTTGCTGTTCTACTAATTTAGCTCGAACCTCAGGAATTTCAGCTACCTTACTCACAAAACTGGAAACTTCAATGGTACGGATTTGCTTTTCAACATTTTCGCCATTCAAATACATTTCAGCAAAACCCAATTCAACATTAAAGTGAAACTGCAATTGGATATTTGGCAAACTTACAATCAAGGATTCTTTATCTAAATAATCGGTTTTTATATAACCTTTTTGCATCGAAAAATAAGCAATCGCACGATACATGGCTCCTGTATCCACATATACGTATCCCAAAACCTTAGCCAGTTGTTTAGCTAAAGTACTTTTCCCGGTTGAAGAAAATCCGTCGATTGCAATGGTAATCTTTTTATCCAAAATTGTAGTTTCTAAGTTTATTCAAAAAAGCAATAAAAGTACATTTTTTTAATCTTAGCAAACAAAAAAGGCTATTGAAATTTTCAACAGCCTTTCTTTATAAATTAAAATCTAAAATTATTTATCTTTTGTAAAAGGAATAATTCTATCTGCTCCAACAATCATATCGAAACCAGATTTATCATCTTTAAATTTAAATTTCAAACCAGCTCGTTTGGATTCAAACTCGTCTTTTCCAATGGATTCAACCGAAAAATCGGAATAATCAGGAATATCAACATTTAACAAAGTATTCTTTTCTGAAATGGTAATTTTAAAAGGTAATCTGGAATTAGAATAAACACCAAAATAAGCATCATAAATCATATCTTTTTCTACTAAACCATTCGCTGCAGTCCAGGTATTATTCGCCTCATTACTATCCGGAAAAACATGTTCCGGATCTAAAACAATACTTTCAATTTCTTCAACAGAGTTATGTTTAAATGTCCATTGTGTATTTTTTTGCCAAACTTCAACAGGCAATTTTACTCTGTCGGTTTTTCCGCTTTTAAGTTTAATATCCATTACCACAGGCATAGGCATTTTTTCAAAGTTTTCTATCGTGATATATACTCCTTTTGCCGGGTCATTTTTTACATATTTAATAGCATTCACACCCTGATCAAAACGCCAGTTGTATTGAAACCATCCTCTCCAAAACCAACTTAAATCTTCTCCTCCTACGTTTTCCATTGTTCTGAAAAAATCATCCGGCTGCGGATGTTTGAAAGCCCAACGCTCCATATAGGTTTTGAAAGCCAAATCGAAACGTTCTTTTCCTAAAATTTGTTCTCTCAGAATCACTAATCCTGCACTTGGCTTAGCATAACATAATTTACCAATATTTGCTTCTTTCATATTATCCGGCGAACTCATCATCGTTTCTAATTTCGGATCAGTATATAAAAAGCTGCTCTCATGCATATCTTCTTTTTCGCCTTTAAACTCTCCGTTATTAAAATCAACATCACTCAGCGTATTAATAAAAGTATTAAAGCCTTCATCCATCCATGCAAATAATCGCTCATTTGACCCAACAATCATTGGAAACCAGTTATGCCCAAATTCGTGATCCGTAACTCCCCACAAACTTTTTCCTTTAGACTTCCATCCGCAAAAAACAATTCCCGGATATTCCATTCCTCCTTCATTTCCTGCCACATTAGTCGCCACCGGATAAGTATATTCTATCCATCTTTTAGAATAATTTTCTATCGAATGCTTTACAAATTCTGTTGAACGCCCCCAGGCATCGTTACCGGCACTTTCCTCAGGATAAACCGAAAGCGCCAATGCTTTTTTACCACTTGGTAAATTGATTCTGGCTCCATCCAAAATAAATGCAGCCGAAGACGCCCAGGAAACATCTCTTGCATTATTTAATTTAAAATGCCAGGTTTTAGAATTCCCCGAAGCATTTTTGACCACCAAAACATCATTTAAAGAATGAATCATCACCGTATTGTCACTGTTTTTGGCTTCATTATATTTTTTAAATTCTCCAGCAGAAAAAACCTCTTTTGGATTGGTCAATTCTCCGGAACAAACCACAACATGATTCGATGGTGCTGTAATTGATATATCAAAATCTCCATATTCCAAATAAAACTCAGATGCTCCCAAGTACGGATTCACATTCCACCCTCTTACATCATCATACACACACATACGAGGATACCATTGTGCGATGGTAAAAATCTTCCCGTTTTTAGTTTCCAAAACTCCGGTTCTGTCCGAACCTTCATTTGGAGAAATATAAGAAAACTCGATTTTGAATTCCACTTTTCCTCCTTTGGATTTTAACTCTTTCGGAAGAAACAACTGCATTCTGGTATCATTGATAAGATACTTAGCCTCCACATCAGCTACTTTCTTATTATCTATTTTTATAATTTTTACCGATTTGATTTTATGACCTCCGTCAAAAACCTGTCCCTGACGCCCATTTCTACTTCCGGTAATCGGTACAATAGCTTCACCACGGGAATCTCCACTGAATAAATTTTGATCCAGATTCAACCACAAAAACGACATTGTATCGGCACTATTATTGGTATAAGTAATAATATCTGTAGCCGAAATTTCATTTGTTTTTTCGTTTAAAACAGCTGTTAACTTATAATCAGCTCTGTTTTGCCAATATTCCGATCCGGGCTGACCACTGGCCGAACGGGTCACTGTTCCGTTTTTGGTATAAAAATTCGGGCTGAAAGCATCATGATAATCATAATTAGAAACCTGTTTGATAACTGATGTTTCCTGTGCTGCCAAAGAAGCGCCTCCTAGTAATATTGCTATTTGAAAAATAGCGACCGACTTATTTATTTTCATATTCTTTTCTATTTAAAAACAAATTAATAAAAAAAATTACAGATTTCTTCTATAATAATGGTGCTTTAATTTAATTTTATGAAATATCTTTACCTCATAAAATTCTTAATTTTGACAACAAGCATTTCAAACAACTTTCTTTCAGCAAAAATTAACGCTAAAGGAGCTGAATTATTTTCTTTAAAAACAAATAACCAGGAATACATCTGGGAAGGAAATCCTGATTTTTGGGGTAAACATGCACCTGTTTTATTTCCAATAGTAGGCACATTAAAAAATAACAGCTATCAAATTAACGAGAAAAATTATAAGCTGTCCCGTCATGGATTTGCACGGGATATGACTTTTGAATTAATTGAGAAAACCGAAAACAGCGCTACTTTTTCTATTCAGTCTTCTGAAGAAACCCTAAAAGTTTATCCATTCGAATTTGAATTGCAAATCCAATATTCACTTGAGGAAAAAAAATTAAACACCAGCTATAAAGTCATTAATAAGTCACAATCTCAAATGCCTTTTTCCATCGGAGCGCATCCGGCATTTGCATTAAACGGAAATTTTGAAGATTTTGAAATTCAATTCGAAAAAGACGAACCACTTGTCTGTTCTTTATTAGAAAATGATTTGATTTCTAATCAGACAAAGACACTCGAAAAACAAAATGGTGTTGTTTCTCTAAATTACAAACTCTTTGAAAATGACGCTTTGATTTTTAAAGATCTAACTTCCAAAAGTTTAAGCATCCTGAAAAACCAAACTCCGCTGTTAAAAGTAGATTTTCAGGGATTTCCTCATCTGGGTATCTGGACTAAAAAAGATGCCCCTTTTCTTTGTATCGAACCTTGGTATGGTTATTCAGACACCAATGAATCAACCGGAAATTTTTTTAAAAAAGAAGGCATTCAGGTTTTAGATACTAATGAAATTTTTCAATCAAATTTTACAATCGAAATAGCTTAAATTTTCACTCAACAAAAACGCTTACAGCAAAATTCTAATGAAAAAAACATTCTTTTTAAGCTTACTTTTACTTGCAACCTTTGTTACAAATGCCCAAACTTACATAAAAATCAATGGTTTATCAGCTCTGGTAGCTGTTCCACAAGTTGGTATTGAAACCAGTATTGGATCAAAATCAACTTTTAGTGTTGATGTTTTTGCTTCATTTTGGAAATCTTTTGACGGAAAACCAATGCAAGCAGTAATGCTAACACCTGAATACCGCTATCATTTTAAAGAAAAATACAATGGGTTTTATGCAGGAGCACATGCCGGACCTGACATTTACAAAATTCAAAAATGGAATTATTGGGGAACTAATAAATACGAAGAAGGGCTTGGTTATCGCATTGGTGCCACCATTGGATATCAAAAAAAAATAAATAACCAGTTTGTTTTAGATGCTTTTTTTGGTGGTGGTTGGCATCAGGGATTTTACAAAGGCTATTATACCGATGGAACTCCCGGAAGATATGAAAAAGCTAAAAATTATAATAAAAGCGGTGAATGGCTCCCATACAGAGGAGGAATTATGATTTCTTATCAACTAAATTAATCAAATCTGGGCATTGACCTAACATACAATTCCTCGACTTTTTTTCTTGCCCAATCAGTTTTTCTTAAAAAAGTTAAACTCGATTTCACCGTTGGATTATGAGAAAAACAACGAATTGGAATTAATTGAGCCAAAGTATCAAATCCATAATACTCAACTAATTTTTCTACAATTACTTTTAACGTTTTTCCGTGAAGCGGATCATTTGATTGTGGTTTTTCCATAAATACAAAAATAAATCAATTTCGTTAAAACTTTGTGGAGATTTACTAATTGTTTCTACATTTGCATTCATGGTAAAGACAGTCAACATACTTAATAAAAGAGCGCGATTTGATTATGAAATAATCGAAAAATACACGGCAGGAATTGTGCTGGCCGGTACCGAAATCAAATCTATCCGATTAGGAAAAGCCAATATCGCTGAAAGTTTTTGTGAATTCAACGAAAAAAACGAACTCTTTGCTATCAATACTTATATTGAAGAATACGCTTTTGGGAACCAATTTAATCACAAATCCCGAAGTGAAAGAAAACTACTTTTAAACAAACGCGAATTAAAAAATCTCGCCCGAAGTGTTCAGGCAAAAGGTTTGACTATTATTCCACTGCGTTTATTTACCAACGAAAAAGGAATTGCCAAACTGGAAATCGGACTTTGTAAGGGTAAGAAAAATTACGACAAACGCGAATCTTTAAAAGAGCAGGACACGAAACGAGATTTGGACAGAATCAAAAAAGCTTTTAATTAACTTTAAAACCTTAATTTTTATCTTCCAACAAAGGAACAAAACGAAATTCGCCTAATTCATGCTTTTCAAATTGGGTTTCATTTTTACGAATGAGCAACGTCATAATTTGAATTTCCTCCCCAAGCGGAATAACCAATCGACCACCAATTTTTAATTGTGCCATCAAGGGTTGCGGAATAATTGGCGCTCCGGCCGTTACAATAATACTGTCAAAAGGGCCGTAAGTTGGTAATCCTTTATAACCATCTCCAAAAGTAAGATGTTTGGGTCTGATTCCTAATTTTGGAAGTAAAACCGAGGTTTGTTTAAACAATTCATTTTGCCTTTCTACACTATAAACCTTTGCCCCCATCATACACAAAACAGCCGTTTGATAACCGGAACCTGTTCCGATTTCCAAAACTTTATGATCTTTTTTAATTTCCAACAGCTGCGTTTGAAAAGCAACGGTATAAGGTTGCGAAATAGTCTGACCTGCTCCAATAGGAAAAGCCTTATCCTGATAAGCATAAGCCTCAAAACTGGAATTCAAAAAAAGGTGTCTCGGGATTTTTTTTATCGCATCAAGAACCCTCAAATCAGTAATCCCCTTTTGTTGCAAAGTGCTTACTAGCTGATTGCGAAGTCCTTGATGTTTGGCTGTATCTTTCAATGTTTAAGGTTTATTTTTTTGTAAAAATAGCAGTAAAAATTCCAAAATGCAAAACCCAAAATCCAATTCAATTATACTATTATATTAAATTGAATTTCCTACTTTTGTTAAAAATACATTATCATGCTTAAAGTAGGAGTTTTAGGTGCCGGACATCTGGGAAAAATTCATTTACGTTTATTACAACAATCTGAAAAATATGAGTTAGTTGGTTTTTATGACGAAAATCAGGAATACGCTCAAAAAATTGCTAAAGAATTTGGTTACACTAACTTTACTACCATTGCTAAATTAATTCATGCCGTAGATGTAATCAATATTGTAACTCCCACTCTTTCACACTACAAATGCGCCAGAGCCGCAATAAAATCAGGCAAACATGTTTTTATCGAAAAACCCATTTCTAATACCGTTGAAGAAGCCGAAGAAATTATTGCTCTGGCCAATGAATACAATGTAAAAGGACAGGTGGGTCACGTAGAACGCTTCAATCCGGCTTTTATTGCTACTAAAAACATGATTGAAAACCCTATGTTTATAGAAACGCATCGTTTGGCAGAATTCAATCCCCGTGGGACTGACGTTCCTGTGGTTTTAGATTTAATGATTCATGATATTGATGTTATTTTAAGCGTTGTTAATTCAAAAGTAAAAAACATCAGCGCCAGCGGAGTTTCGGTAATCAGCGATACTCCTGATATTGCCAATGCCCGAATCGAATTTGAAAATGGCTGTGTAGCCAATTTAACTTCGAGCCGAATTTCTATGAAAAACATGCGTAAAACCCGTTTCTTTCAAAAAGATGCCTACATTTCAGTTGACTTTTTAGAAAAGAAATGTGAGGTGGTTAAAATGAAAGATGCTCCTGAAGTTCCAGGAGATTTTGATATGATTTTGCAAAATGCTGAAGGAGTTAAAAAACAAATCTATTTTTCTAATCCTGAAGTCACGCAAAATAATGCTATTCTTGACGAATTAGAAACATTTGCAGATGCTATCAACAATAATACAAATCCAATTGTAACCTTAGATCAGGCTACAGAAGCTTTAAGAGTAGCTTATCAGATTATCGATTGTTTTAAAAAATAATCTTTAATGGAAAACAAATTAGAAATCAAATTTAAAAATCAAAAACAATCGTTTGAAATTTTAGAGGATGAAATTGTTGTAGATATGCATACAGCAAAGCATAAATTAAAATACAACATTCCATTGGATGATATTAAAAATAATTGGCATATAGTAGAAGGTTCTTTAGATAGAGTTTCGATGGGACTTTCTGCTTCAATCCTTTTTAATGTAATCTTAATAATTTGCCTTGTAGCAATAAGACAAGGTGCTCCACCTTTAGCTATGGAAATTATTTCATATCTCCTTTTTCTTCCATTTATAATGTCCGGAATTCTATATGCAAAAAGACATCAAGAAAAACATATTAGTTCATCAAAACTATTTTATTTTATATACACTGATAAAAACAAAAAAGAAGTTGATGATTTTATTGATTTAGTTTTTAAAAAACAAATCGACTTTTTCAAAAGAAAGTATTTTATTGTTGATCCCATTTTACCTTATCAAACTCAATATGAAAGGTATGTTTGGCTCTATACAAATGAGTATATTACTGATAACGAATTTGAAGATATTAAAGAAGATTTAGATAAATATTTCAATTTCAATCCTAGAATATAAATTATGAAAATAGTAACAGTAATAGGTGCAGGAACTATGGGCAACGGAATTGCGCATACTTTTGCACAAAATGGTTTTACCGTAAAACTGGTTGATGTTTCCGAAGAAGCTTTGGAAAAAGGCATGAACACTATTTTTACCAACCTCGAAAGAATGCAAAACAAAGGAAGCATTTCTGTCGAAGACAAAATGAAAACCCTTTCTAATATTATCTGTTACACCGATATAGAAGACGGCATTGTTGGCGCCGATTTAGTCATTGAAGCCGCTACTGAAAATCTGGATTTAAAACTGCGTATTTTTAGAAAATTAAACGAGTTCTGTTCGCACAACACCATATTTGCCACGAATACTTCTTCGATTTCCATTACCCAAATTGCAGCTGTAGTAGCACATCCGGAACGCGTGATTGGGATGCATTTTATGAATCCGGTTCCTATGATGCCATTGGTGGAAGTGATTCGCGGATATAACACGAGTGATGAAATCACCGAATTTATCATGAATTTGAGTAAAAAATTAGGCAAAACTGCTGTTGAAGTTCATGATTACCCTGGTTTTGTTGCTAATAGAATTTTGATGCCGATGATAAACGAAGCCATTGAAACGCTGTATAACAAAGTGGCCGGTGTAAATGAAATAGACAATGTGATGAAATTGGGTATGGCACATCCAATGGGACCATTGCAATTGGCTGATTTTATTGGTCTTGATGTTTGTCTTTCAATAATGAATGTGCTGTATGATGGTTTTAAAAATCCAAAATATGCTCCTTGCCCACTTTTAGTAAATATGGTGAATGCAAAAAAACTGGGTATAAAATCCGGAGAAGGATTTTATGATTATTCTGAAAGTAAAAAAGCCGAAAAAGTAGCAAAACAATTTCTTTAATCATCCTCTAAATCATTTAAAATGTCCATACAAACTAATTTACAACATATAAAATCAACATTGCCTGAAAACGTAACGCTGGTTGCGGTTTCTAAAACCAAACCTGTTTCGGATTTAATGCAGGCTTACGAAGCAGGACAACGCATTTTTGGAGAAAACAAAATCCAGGAAATGGTTGAAAAATGGGAACAAATGCCTAAGGATATTCAATGGCACATGATTGGTCATGTGCAAACGAATAAAGTCAAATTCATGGCGCCGTTTGTGAGTTTAATTCATGGTGTGGATAGTTTGAAATTATTACAGGAAATCAGCAAACAGGCTCATAAAAACAATCGTGTAATTGACTGTTTATTGCAAGTACACATTGCCGACGAAGAAACTAAATTTGGATTTGACGAAGAAGAACTTGAAATACTTTTAAACTCAACTGAATTTCAGGAAATGAAAAACATTCGTATTTTGGGATTGATGGGAATGGCTACATTTACAGATAATCAAGAGAAAATAAAACAGGAATTCACTCATTTGAAAGCGATTTTTGATAGCATTCAAATGCAGTCAGTTCCAACATTAAACTTTTCTACATTATCCATGGGTATGTCCGGCGATTATAAATTAGCCATCGAATGCGGAAGCAACATGATACGTGTGGGTAGCAGCATTTTTGGAAGTAGATGACAATTTTAAATTAACGATAAACAATAATTTATTTCAGTTTTAAACTGAACACTAAAAACCGAACACTGAACACTATTTTGTACGCAATACTAGACATAGAGACTACCGGAGGACAATACAATGAAGAAGGCATTACCGAAATTGCTATCTATAAGTATGACGGTCACCAAATTGTAGATCAATTCATTAGTTTGGTCAATCCTGAAATTCCTATTCAGCCGTTTGTGGTTAAATTAACCGGAATTAATAACGCGATGTTGCGTTCGGCACCAAAATTTTTTGAAATTGCCAAACGCATTATAGAAATAACCGAAGGTTGCATTTTAGTCGCTCATAATGCCGATTTTGATTATCGAATACTGCGAACAGAATTCCGTCGTTTGGGTTATGATTTTAATACCAAAACCCTTTGCACGGTAGAATTATCTCAAAAATTATTACCGGAACAAACATCGCATAGCCTTGGGAAGTTAGTCCGTGCTCTGGGAATCCCTATGGCCGACAGACACCGTGCCAGTGGAGATGCCATGGCGACGGTAAAATTATTCAAAATGCTTTTGGATAAAGATGTCGAAAAAACCATTATCAGCGGTTTGATTAAATCGGAAATCCAAAAAGGAATTGCGCCTAAATTATTAGATATTATCGACAGCCTGCCTTCAAAAACCGGAGTATATTATATTCACAACGAAGAAGGTAAAATTATTTTTATTGGCAAAAGCCAAAATATTAAAAAAAGAGTCAATCAGCATTTTACCGGAATTACCCGAAGTGCTAAAAAAATTCAAAAAGAAGTTTTTACGGTTACCTACGAAGAAACCGGAAACGAACTCATAGCAATGATTAAAGAACTTCAGGAAATCAAGGTTAACAAACCTGTTTACAACCGTTCTTCCCGAAAAGATCGCTTTTCATGGGCTATTTATTCCGAAAAAGACAACGAAGGTTATCTGCGCTTAAAATTGCAAAAAACCGATGGACGCAAAAAAGAAATTCTTTCCTATGCAAATGCTCTGGACGGAAAAAACGCCTTATTTCGCATAACGGCTAATTATCATTTGTGTCAAAAATTAACCGGATTATACGAAACTAAAACCCATTGTTTCCAGCACACCATCAACGAATGTGACGGCGCTTGTATTGGTAAAATTTCTAGTTCGGAATACAATGAAAGAGTGCTCCAGTTTATTGACAAAAACAGTTTTGAAAACAAAAACTTAATCATTATTGACCGCGGCAGAAATATCAACGAAAGAAGTGCTGTTTTAGTAGAAAATGGTGTTTTTAAAGGTTATGCTTTTTATGATTTGAATTACCAGATTACCAATCCGAATATCCTGAAAAACATTCTGGTTCCTATGGAAAGCAGTCGGGGCATTCAACGTCTGATTCAGGCTTACATTAGAAAAAACAAAGCGATAAAAATCATTCATTTTTAAATTATCATTGTATGAACTTTTTATCAACATATACACTTTTCAGAAAAAAAGTTTACGTAGTAATTTATAAAACTAACACCAAAGCCGGACGTTTATTTGATTTAATATTACTGGGACTCATTCTTTTCAGTATCCTGTTGGTAATGATGGAAACCGTTTCGGAATTTAATTTAAAATACCATTCCTATCTAATAACATTCGAATGGATCATTACGATACTGTTTACCATTGAATATATTTTTCGAATTCTTTCCATCAACAAGCCTGTACGATATATTTTTAGCTTTTATGGCATCATCGATTTACTGGCTATTTTACCAATGTACCTTTCGTTAATAATTACCGGAAGCAATATTTTGACGGTCATCAGAGCGTTACGATTGTTGCGTTTGTTTAAAATTTTAAACAATCCGCAGTTTACCACACAATCTTTAAAACTAAAAAGAGCACTAGAAGCAAGCAAAGGAAAAATTGTCGTTTTTATTTATTTTGTTCTCATCAGCACCATAATTATTGGTTCTGCCATGTATCTGATTGAAGGTAAAGAAAGTGGTTTTACCAGTATTCCTACCAGCATTTA
Source organism: Flavobacterium daejeonense DSM 17708 (assembly GCF_000425425.1). Lineage (GTDB taxonomy): Bacteria > Bacteroidota > Bacteroidia > Flavobacteriales > Flavobacteriaceae > Flavobacterium > Flavobacterium daejeonense. Next base: position 5,393 of record NZ_KE384375.1, on the reverse strand, counting down.
TTGGACTATTGTAACCTTGACCACTGTAGGTTATGGCGATATTTCGCCTCAAACTCCTTTGGGTCAATTTATAGCCTCCTTTGTTATGATTATGGGTTATGGCATCATTGCTGTTCCCACCGGAATTGTATCTGCTGAAATCAATAAAATAAATAAAAGTAAAGATATTACGCCTCAAAATCCCTGCATAAATTGTAATAACACCGATTATCCTGGCAATGCAAAATTTTGTCCTCAATGCGGACACTCATTAGAAAACAATTAAAATGAAACACCTCATTACCATAGTCGGGCCAACAGCCATTGGAAAAACAGCTTTGAGTATTCAACTGGCTAATCATTTTAATTGCGAAATTGTTTCCTGCGACAGTCGGCAGTTTTTTAAAGAAATGACTATCGGAACGGCCGTCCCTAATGCTGGTGAATTGGCTGCCGCAACACATCATTTTATCCAAAACAAATCAATTTTTGAAAATTATACCGTAGGCAATTACGAAAAAGAAGCTATTTCTAAAATTGAAAGCTTATTCCAACACAATGATTATGTAATTTTGGTCGGAGGATCTGGCTTGTATGTTAATGCAGTTTTGAAGGGTTTTGATCATTTTCCGGACATTGACAGCGCTATTCGTGAAGAAGTAACCGCTAATTATGAAAAATTGGGACTAAATCATCTACAGGAACAACTTCAAAAATTGGATCCAGACTATTTTGAAAAAATTACCAATGAAAATCCGCAAACCTTACTCAATCCGCAACGCATGATTCGATTTGTGGAAGTTTGTTTGGGCACGGGTAAACCTTATTCATCTTTTCTTAACCAAAAGAAAAACGAGCGTAACTTCACTCCTATTCTCATCGGTTTAGAAGCCGACAGGGAAATGATGTACAACCGCATCAACCTGCGCGTGGACATTATGATGAACGAAGGTTTGCTAAAAGAAGCCGAAAATTTATATCCACACAAAGCATTAAATGCACTTCAAACAGTTGGTTACCGTGAATTATTTGCTTATTTTGACGAAGAATTTACTTTGGAGTTTGCCATTGAAGAAATCAAGAAAAACACCCGTCGTTTTGCAAAACGCCAATTAACCTGGTTCAAACGCGATGAAAATACCAAATGGTTTGATTTTCAAACACCAATAAATAAAATTATTGATTACATTGATTCTCAAACAAAATCATAAATCGTTAATCTGAAATCATAAATTTACATGCCTATTTCTCCTAATTTCACTTCTGTTTTAAGCAAAGATTACGAAATCAACTTTACGCAATGTTTGCCTTCAGGAAGTATAAAATACACCGAATTATGCAACCTTTTGCAACTTACTGCTGCAGAACACGCCGAAATTGGAGGCATTAGCTTTAACGATATGCAGCAATTTGATCAGGCATGGGTTTTAAGCCGAATGCGGGTTGAAATTACCTCTTTACCCAAATGGAAAGATACTGTCACGGTAAAAACCTGGATTAACAGTCTGGAAAATTCCCGTTCGGTTCGTGCCATGGAAATGTATTTGAATGGAGAAAAAATTGTGGGCTGCGAAACTTTTTGGGCTGTTTTTAATACTAAAAGCCGTCGTCCGGAACTTTTAAGTTTGACACACGATCATTTCAAACTTTTTCCGGAAATAAGAGCCACCAAAGAAGGTTTTTCAAAAATTGACATCAATCCCGATAAAGAAGAAGTTTTTGGCAAAACGGTTATTCTGTCTGATTTAGACATTGTCAATCACGTCAATAATGTCAAATATCTGGAATGGTGTATGGATTTGGTTGATGAAAACATCATTTTGAAACAAAAAATTAAAAGTTTTGAAATGAATTTCATGAAGGAACTTTCTCTACGTGATCAGGTAATCATTCATGAAAATGTTGCTGATGACTGCATTGTTTTTAGCATCACTAAAGATGACAAAAACTGTTATGCATTGCAGTTGAATTTGGTATAATTTCAAAAAATATTCCTAATTTTTACTAATAAAAAGTTATAAAGCCAGGCTGAATTTTCATGCTTGGCTTTTTTTGTGTTACTTTAATAAAAAAAGAAATCATCGAAAATCTGTTCCAAAATAGCGACCCTGTTCATTTATTAGCCAATGCGCATTCCCAAGAAGATTATTTTGCTTTGAATTTATCGGTTTCTAATTCGGATTTGAATAAATTCAACTTAAATAATGTTTCGGCGTTTGGAACCTATCTGGAAGAACAACGAAAAAAAACAGTAGGCAAAATCGCTTTTGGCGGCTATCTTGAAAAACGGAATTTGTACCAAAGAAGTTCTAATTTTAAAAATAAAACTACTCAGGAACGCAACATTCATATTGGCATTGACTTATGGTCAGCTGCCGGGACTGCCGTCATTTGTCCGCTTGATGGCTGTGTGCATAGTTTTAAAAACAATGCTTCCACAGGCGATTATGGTCCGACGATTATTTTGAAACATCAAATCAAAAATCAGGAATTTTATACTTTATTCGGACATCTGTCGTTAGAAAGTATAACAAATCTAAAAATCGGGACGCTTTTTAAAAAAGGACAACAACTGGCAACTTTGGGAAAACCGGAATTAAATGGCGATTATGCGCCGCATTTACATTTTCAAATCATCAAAAATATTGGCGATTTTTCAGGTGATTATCCGGGAGTTTGCTGTGAAAGTGATTTGGATTTTTACAAAGAAAATTGTCCCGACCCTAATCTGTTATTAAAAATTAAAAAGTAAAATGAAAAAACTGATTCTTATCTTAAGCCTGATTGCAGTAGTAGGATGTAAATCAAAAAAAGCACATCAAAAAGAACCAAAACCGGATGATATTATAAAATTGGCTTCAAGCCAAATCAATTCAAGTCAGAAAAACAAAGCTTACGAATTAGGCAAACGCGTTTTAATGACCTGTAATACTTCCAAGTTTAAACCGTTTACAAGCAGTGAAGCTACGGCTTCGGTAATTCATAATATTACCATAGATAAACTTTCAAAAACCTGCACGAAATTCAGAATGTGGTATGGCAGTTTTATTGACTTACAACTAGCCGAAGTATATCAAAACAACGAAGATCAAACCATCGTCTATCGATTTAAGGCTTTATATACTAAAAAAGTAGCCAACAAAGAATTGCGAGTTTTTATGAATTCCGAAAATCTGGTTTCAGCCATAAAAACCTCTGATTGGGTTGATTCTTTTACCTATAATAAATAAATCTATATAAAAAAAACGTTGTCTACATTAAAGACAACGTTTTCATATTTATTCAAAACATCATCTTATTTAGTCGTAACAATCAATGCTCCGTCTTTGGCTTTATCGCCATAAATACTCGTGGCTATTTTTGACTTCAAACTGGCAACATCGTCAATTTTATTTTCTTTTGCTAATTTATCTAAAGTTTTAAAATCAGATTCTTTACCATCAATAATGATTAATTTATTAGTCTTTGGATCATCAAAAAACTTATAGGAACCATTAGAAATAAAACCTTCACTTTGTTTGAAAAATTGCTCCATTTGCTTTCTGATTTCATCTACATTCACTCCTTTTGAATTGAAAAAAGAGGAATCAGCATAGTTGTTAAAAAAGGAATTATTGTTTCCAAAAAAATTAAAATCCTGTGCCATTAAAGAATCATTACTAAAACCAAAATTCATTCCGTTACCCGAATGCATGAAGTTCATCAAATTCATTTCGCCATTTCCTTCCGAAATAAACAGTAAACCATCTTTTCGTCCAAAAGTGATTTGCGAAATTGGCAAATTACTGGATATTTCACTTTCCGCATTGCCTCTTTTTCCATCTTCCAAAACAATTTTCAAAGCGGTAAGTTCACCTTCTTTATTTCTTTTTACCTGAGTAAAACTAACTTCTATTCCGTGTTCTTTAAGCATTTTTTTGATTTCCAAAAAACTCTCCTCGGTAGTCTTCTTATCGATAGTTATCTTGACATTATCTTCTTTTGGAATACTAAATTTAGTCGCCGGACGAGCAAAGGTTTCAAAAGAAACAAAACAAAAAGCTCCAAAGAGTATCAAACTCAAAACAATTTTCAACAGGTTTTTTGATTTCATGATTAGTCGTTTTTTAAATTCTTAGCATAAAATTAGAGCATAATTGAATTAGATAAAAAAGTTTAACGATTCTTTAAAACAAAAAGAAAAGCTAATCTTAAAAACCGTAAAAACCACCGCCTTCCCTTTAACAAAAAAACTATTAACCAATAAGTTAATCAAATGTACACAGTATTATTTTTGCCAATTCAATTCACTTATTTCGATAAATTCCAATGCAGGAATAGTATTTTCTAAGCGGTATCTTTTCCCTTTGGAAGCCTGTTTCCAAAAAAAATCCGCGTCAATCGGATAAGGGATTTTTAAGGACAAAATCAGGCTTTTATCAGGTATTGTTTCCGCAATTCCATAAACGTAATTCATGACATCATAAATGGTAAACTGAAGCTGAAATTCAGCTCGGAGTTCTTCGTTATTTGCCAAACAAACAGTGGAAGTTTCCGTTTCTAAATCCTGAAACGGAACTCCCACTATCCTTTCTAAAGTTTCAAAAACAATACTTTTCATAAGCTTTTGAAAAACAATTGTGTTTTTTATCCAATTTGAAAAATTTCGCCAAATGCCAAAGCCGCTTTATGCACTAAAACAGGCCAGTCTTCGGCTGCATTATCATCGGCGCCATCAGAAATATATTTTAGGCATAAAAACGGTATTTTCTCTTTCATCGCAATGGTTGCAATTGCATAAGCTTCCATATCCACAACATCATACTTGGTTTCAGTATGTCCCATTTCAAAATTATCGCCGGTTCCGCAAACTCCGAGTGGGAATTGCTCCATTTGCAATCCATACTGCAAAACAGACGGAATATTAGTATATGGCGTTACATAACGTTCATATCCTAATCCGCTCACATCCATATCACGCTGTACAAATTGAGTGCAACACACCACATCCCCCTTTTTAAAAGCACTACTTCCTGCCGAACCCAAATTAACAATTAAATCCGGTTTTTTTTGATGAATGGCTTTGGTCAATTCATAAGTTGCATTTACTTTTCCTACTCCTACAAACAAGGTGTTTTGTTCGTTAAATACTTCAGCTGCTTCCATTTCTAAAGCAAAGACAAACAGGATGTTTTCTATTTGAAATTGATGGTTTTGATTAATTGTTATCACGTATTTTAATTATTTTATCAGTCTGTTAAATTAAAAATGCAAAATTACAAATTATAAACCGTTCTCCGGAATATTAAAAATTTGAAATAAAAAAAGCCATCAATGAGTAATAGACTGCACCCAAAAGTTTAGACAAATTTATATTAATTTTGATAATAATGAGTTCGATATTTTATCGGACTCATTTTGTTTAAATTTGATTT
>NZ_AUDK01000025.1 GCF_000425425.1 Flavobacterium daejeonense DSM 17708 | reverse complement strand
GTATTTTTGTTGAATATTACAGTTGATTATGGAAAAACAAAAGCTTGTGGATATGACTCGTGGAGCTATTGTGCCACAGATTATTCATTTTACCTTACCCCTGATGATAGGTAATTTTTTTGTTTTGACCTATAATGCTGTTGATTCCATTGTTGTAGGGCGATTTATTGGTGCTGAAGCTTTGGCGGCATTGGGAGCAGCAAGTCCGGTGATGAATGTGTTTCTATTTTTGATTATTGGGATTTGTTTAGGGATGTCAGTTTTAATGGGACAATATTTTGGAGAGCAAGATTTTGGAAAATTAAAGAGAGTGGTTTCAACTTCCTTTATTGCCGGAGGTGTTTTTACCTTATTCTTAGTTTTTACAGGTGTAATTTTTTCCAAATCAATACTGCTTTTTTTGAGCACTCCATTACTTATTTTAGCTGATGCAACAACTTACCTTCAAATTATTTTTGTGGGTCTTATTTTTACTTTTATTTATCAAATTTATGCTTCTACTTTGAGAAGTATGGGGAATTCTAAAGCCTCTCTTTATTTTTTGATAGCTTCTGCTTTACTGAATGTTATTATGGATCTTTTGTTTGTTGTGGTATGGAATAAAGGAGTAGAAGGGGCAGCATGGGCAACCGTAATTGCTGAAGGAATAGCAGCTTTTTTTTGTGTGCTATACGTGCGTTTCAGAATCCCTGTTTTGCGTTTTTCCAAAAAGGATTTTGTTTTTGATCGAACTGTATTGCAAACGATTGTAAGTTATAGTTCGGTGGCAGCTATGCAACAAATTACGTTGCATTTAGGTAAATTTTTGATTCAGGGAGCGGTAAATCCTTTAGGTGTTGTGGCTATTGCAGCTTTTAATGCTGTGACCAAGATTGATGACTTTGTAATGGTGGTACAGCAAAATATAGCGCATGGAACGACCGCTTTTATAGCTCAAAATAGTGGGAAAGATAATTTTGCTCGAATTAGGAGAGGTTTTCGGGTAGGAATGAAAATGGAGGTGGTATATTCTATTGTGGCAATGCTAATTGTTTTATTCTTTTCGAGATCACTTATTGCAATGTTTTTAGATAAAGAAGGAACAGAAGTTGTTCATGAAGGGGTTATATATCTAAAAATAATGGTTTTTCTTTATGTACTTCCAGGAATTACGAATGTTATTCAGGGGTATTTTAGAGGTTTAGGAATGATGAAAATCACTTTGAATTCAACTTTTGCACAAATGTTAGGACGAGTAATTGCAGCTTATCTTTTAGCTCCGTATTTTGGGATAGAAGGTGTCGCCTTGGCTTGTTTGATCGGTTGGATTTGTATGTTGTCTTATGAATTTCCGTTGTTTTATAGAAAATGGAAATCGATAAACTGATTGTTCTATTGTTTACGGTTTTGCGTTAGGGATTGAAGCGATATCCTTTTTATTTTGTTTTGGGACTGAGTTGTAGGACAAAATAAAAAGATAAAGCGGAAAGCCCGACCTTGTTGCTTTCTTAAATGATGTTATTAGTAGGTAGAGTTGTGCAACAAGGTAACGCCACACAAAAAAAAGAGTTTAACAATGATGCTAAACTCTTTCTTAAATGTATTTTGGTTGAAGATTATTCTTCGTTTTCTTCCATAGTGTGATACACATTCATTACGTCATCATCTTCTTCGATTTTCTCGATTAATTTTTCAACATCTGCAATTTGATTGGCATTTAGTTTTTTAGTAATTTGAGGGATTCTTTCAAAACCTGAAGAAAGAATGTCGATTCCTCTGTTTTCCAATTCTTTTTGGATGGTACCAAAGCTGTTGAAAGGAGCGTAGATTAAGATTCCGTCTTCGTCTTCAAAAACTTCTTCGGCACCAAAATCAATAAATTCTAATTCTAATTCTTCGGCATCCAAACCTTCTTTAGGAATTCGGAAGTTACAAGTGTGGTCGAACATGAATTCTACCGACCCTTGTGTTCCTAAAGTACCGTTGCATTTGTTAAAATAACTACGAATGTTAGCTACAGTTCTGTTGTTGTTGTCTGAAGCTGTTTCAATCAGGATCGCAATTCCGTGAGGAGCATAGCCTTCGAATAAAATTTCTTTATAGTTAGCGGTATCCTTATTGGATGCATTTTTTATAGCGCGTTCTACGTTATCTTTAGGCATGTTAGCAGCCTTAGCATTTTGGATAACGGCTCTTAATCTGGAGTTGGTATCAGGGTTTGGACCGCCTTCTTTAACGGCCATTACAATATCTTTTCCAATTCTGGTAAACGTTTTAGCCATAGCAGCCCAACGTTTCATTTTTCTTCCTTTTCTAAATTCAAATGCTCTTCCCATTTCTGATTATTTTTTTAGTAATGTAAAAATAAGTTTTTTGTTTTTAGTTTTTATAAAATGGCATTTTCACCACTTTGGCTGCAACATCTTTTTTTCTGATTCGAATGAAAATTTCTGAATCAATCGCAGCATTTTCGATGGTAACATAACCCATTCCAATTCCTTTGTTTAAAGAAGGTGCCATGGTTCCTGAAGTTACAATTCCGATGTTGTTGCCATTAGCATCTACAATTTCGTAATCGTGTCTTGGAATAGCACGCTCCTGCATTTCAAAACCAATTAGTTTTCGGCTAACTCCGTTTTCTTTTTGCGCTTTTAAATTGGCTGAATTGGTAAATTCTTTGTTGAACTTGGTAATCCATCCTAATCCTGCTTCAATTGGTGAAGTCGTGTCGTTGATGTCGTTTCCGTATAAGCAGAATCCCATTTCCAAACGTAAAGTATCACGAGCAGCTAAACCAATTGGCTGGATTCCAAAAGGCGCTCCGGCAGCAAAAACTTTGTTCCAAATAGCTTCTGCTTGGTCATTTTTGCAATAAATTTCGAAACCTCCGGCACCGGTATATCCTGTTGCAGAGATGATAACATCATTAAATCCGGCAAAATCGCCTATTTGAAAGTGATAATATTTGATAGCTGCTAAATCTACTGAAGTTAATGATTGTAAGGCTTCTACTGCTTTAGGTCCCTGAATGGCTAAAAGTGAATAATCATCGGAAAGATTTTTCATTTCTACGCCTAAATTATTCTGATCCGAAATCCAGTTCCAGTCTTTTTCAATATTGGAAGCATTTACAACCAATAAATATTCTTCGTCTTTGATTTTGTAAACCAATAAATCGTCAACAATTCCTCCTTCATTATTTGGCAAACAAGAATATTGTACACGACCGTCAGTTAGGGTAGCCGCGTCATTTGAAGTTACTTTTTGGATTAAAGCCAAAGCATTTGATCCCGAAAGTATAAATTCTCCCATGTGAGAAACATCAAAAACTCCTACAGCGTTGCGCACGGTTTCGTGTTCGGCATTAACGCCTTCGTAAGTAATAGGCATATTGTATCCGGCAAAAGGCAGCATTTTAGCCCCTAAAGCCTCGTGGATGTGCGTAAGCGCAGTATTTTTCATTATGATTTTATGTAAATTTTGACGCCGCTAATTTATTGTTTTTATTTTGAGTAACAAAGGCGTATTCTTCAAACTTTTGTAGTCGGATGATTAGCGATTTTTATTAAAATTAATTTTTCAATGCATTTTCTTTTCGAAGAAATAAAACTAACTTAGAGTGTTAAAATTTAAAGCTATTTTTATGTTAGCGAAAATTGCTGTTGATAAGAAAGAAATTCTGAAAATTTATAAAAAAATTGCTGTAAATACTCATAAAGGTATTCAGGGACATGCTTTGCTTATTGGAGGGAGTTATGGAAAAATAGGTGCTGTTTGTTTGTCTTCCAAAGCAGCTTTGAAAACAGGTTGTGGATTAGTAACTGCTTTTGTGCCTAAATGCGGTTATGAAATTCTTCAAATTTCGATTCCCGAGGTGATGGTTTTGACCGATATAAAGAAAAAGCGTATTTCTAATATCCAGTTTGATTTTCAACCCAATGCTATTGGAATTGGTCCGGGAATTGGGCAACATGAGCTGACGCAAAAAGCATTTTTAAAGTTTCTGAAATCTTATAAACAAGCTTTGGTCATAGATGCTGATGCTTTGAATATTTTATCACAAAACAAAGCCTGGTTTCTTTTGTTGCCACCAAGGACTATTTTGACACCGCATCCTAAAGAATTGGAACGATTGATAGGAAGTTGGAGTTCAGAAGAAGAGAAATTTGAAAAAACCATTTCTTTTTCGTTGCAATATAATGTGATTGTGGTGATGAAAGGCGCTCCCACACATATTGTTGACGGTGAAACGATTTATAAAAATACCACCGGTAATCCCGCTTTGGCAACCGCCGGAAGTGGCGATGTACTGACCGGAATTATTACGAGTTTATTGGCGCAATCTTATTCGCCGGCTGAAGCTGCTATTCTGGCTGTTTTTCTGCATGGATTAACAGCAGATATTGCCTTGCCTAAAACCGGATTTCAATCCTTTATCGCTTCTGATATTATTAAACATCTTGGGGAAGCTTTTTTGAGTTTGGAAAAAAAATAGTCAATGAGTAAAAAAGTTTGAGATGCTATACTAAGTTAGGAGGACTTTGCAGAGTGGGCTTATTACTTAAGTGCCGCGTTAAAAACGCTTTGTTTTGTTGTAAAAAGGAAGTAGGTACTCGTTGCAAACGAGCACCAGAGGGATATGCTTCGGATTTATTGTTTTGTATAATTTATCTTAGGAGTTTAGAGAGTATCGAGAATGTTCGTTTATGTATGACTTCTCGATACAAATTTTCAGAAAAAGCTATTCGCATTTTCTAAAAATTCACTCGAAGTGACGCATTTTTTATCTAATTCAATTGTGATTTTAGAATTAACAAAACAAAAAAAGCTTTAGCCAAATCTTGATTTAGATTTCGACTAAAGCCTAATTGAGTTAAGATTTTTGAATGATGATTAACGTCCCGATAACTATAGGGATTGATTTCAGATTTTTGTATTTATAAATAAAACCATCTGTTTTTTAGTCACTCTGACATCTGAAATCAAAAATCGTTATTCAAAAATCAGCAATCATTTCATCCGTTTTCCAAAGTTTTTTAGTATTTCCACACCAACACATCGGCCGTTTTCATGGATTTAGTACCAATGATAATTTCAGCATTGGCAGGCAGTTTCATTTCATAAACTTTATCGGAATAGTTTACTGCAATCCCAAAACCATCACGGTATTCGACCAATATTCCTTCCGGATAATTTTCAATTGGGATGTTTTGTTGTTGGTATAATTTGGTTAAAACCTGTTTTTCCAAATCTCCTTTTTTTGAATCAACACCAATGTAAGTCACGGTTCCTTTGCCTAATTTACGCGAAATTACAGCCGGAGTTCCTGCATAGAAATCGCCCTGAAAAGTCCCCCAGATTTCAGTTCCTTTGTTTGGTTTTAATAAATCACCCCATGAAACCCATTCAAAATCCTGATTGTTGAATTTAATTTTGTCCGGAGATTGCGGCATCAATAAATCATAAGATTCAATTTCGGAACCAATTAATTGCCACATTGGTTCGTAGAATTTGGCTTCCCAAAGATGTCCTTTTCGGTTTTGAATTCCGGAACGACAGCTTAAGACTAAGTTTCCTCCGTTTTGAGCATAAGCAGTCAGTTTGTCAATCATTTGCTGATCGATCATTTGATAAGCAGGAACAAGCAACACCGGATATTTTGAAAAATCAGTGGTGTCACGAACAAAATCCACCGGAGCACCAAAGGATTTCACGGCTTTATAATATTTTAAAAAATGGTTTTCGGTGTTCCATTGATTCGTTTGTTTGTTCAGTTCGATTCCCATTACATTATCGGTATTGAACAGAATTGCTGTTTTGCGTTGTAGATACTCCTTAGGCAATTGCGCTTTCGGATTGTATTTTTTACGCAAAGTAGTAATGTCTTTGATGAATTGGCTGAATTCCTGTCCGCCGGGAGTAGGAGTAATACCATCAGGACCTACAATTCCGTAATGAAATTGCTCGTAACCGTACAAAGGCGCACGAAAACGGTAGGTACAGGTAAATTTACTTCCGCCGGCAAAAACATGCCATAACCACAATCTCATTGCGCCCGGCAAAGGCTGCGGATTAATGCTTCCCCAGTTTACCTGTCCCGGTTGTAATTCCATGACACCATAAGCGCCTTTCATTGGACGGAAAAAATCGTTCGCAAAGGCAATTCGGGAATATTCTCCCACTCGGAAACCTTTTGGACCAATGCCTAAATCGCCTCCGTAAACCATATAGCGGGTATAGGAAACAAAATCCAGTTCTTTACTGGCTCCTACATAACCCACGTCGTACATCGGAATATAGTTAGAAGTAATCCATTGATTTGGGTTCGAATATTGACGAATCACTTTAGCCTGTTCGTCTAAAAAAGTAGCGGTTTCATCATCTGCAAAACGATAATGGTCTAACTGGGCATGTAAATTCATGCCCCAAAGACTGTGTTTGGGGATATTGATTTCGTCAAAATCAGAATAAGTACCACTCCAGAAATTGTTGCCCCAGGCTTCGTTTAAAATATCAATGGTTTTATATTTTTCTTTTAACCAGTTTCTAAAACGTTGTGGAGCATCTTGGCCATAATCCAGAAAACGTCGTGGTTCATTATCCAATTGCCAGCCAATGATATTTTTATCGTTTCCGTATCTTTTAGCTAATTCGACAATCATTTTCATCGAATAGCTTCGATAATAATTGCTCGAAAAAGTAGCATGTTGCCGGGTTCCGTGATCCATTTGAGTACCATCTTCCATTGTGGCAAGTACTTCGGGATGCTTGCGAACCAGCCAAACCGGAGGCGTAGCAGTTGATGTACACATAATTACTTTAAGATGGTATTTTTTTGCCAGTTCTAAAGATTTATCCAGCCATTTAAAATCGTATTTCCCTTCTTCGGGTTCGAGTTGTGCCCAGGCAAATTCGCCAAAATGGGTAAATTCAAAACCCATTTTTTCCATGTTTTGGAAATCACGTTCCCATTGTTCAGGATTCCAATGTTCGGGATAATAATAAACGCCTACCGAGGTTAAATCTTTAGAGGGGAAGAAATTTTCTAATTTTTGAGCAAAAGTCGTTGCGCTCCATAACAGTAGTAATGCCAGAAAGCATTGGGTTATTTTTTGGTTCATAATGAAATGGTTTGGAAATAGATAATTACAAATCTAAGTTTTTTTAGATATAAAGTATTATTTTCTTACTTCATTGTGTAAACCGAAATGTCTTTGTATAAAGCACTCCGGGTAGCCATTTGTCTTAAACCAATTCGTCCTTCATGAAGTTCAGGATGATTTTTCAGATTCCAGCTAAAAAGTTTTGCAATATCTTTTCCTGAGATTTTAAAATACATTTTTTCGTTGGTTTTGATGATGGTGATTTTATAGGTTTTTCCTGTTCTGAAAAGTCCTGTTTCAAAATAAGGAGACGGAATTTCGGTTGTGGTATTGAAATTTTGTCCTTTTTCCACCGGATATTGCCGCACTCTGATATAATCTTTGTTTTTATCGGTATTATTGTTGTCAAAAGAAGCGTAGCTGATATGCAGAGCTTTCATGTTGTTGAAATAAGTTTTCATCGCCGGAATTTCTCTTAAGTGATTCCATTTCGAAATATCCTCAACATAAGGTGCAATTCCCGTACCGGTTGCCTGAAGGTATAAGATAATTGCCCATTTAGTTTCAGTGTCTTTTCTGCAAAAGTTGAATTCCATTTTTAGATTTCCTTTAAAAGAATCTTTTGTCCATAAAACAGCATGATGCGTATCATTTCGTTCTTCCGGTCCGGCATTAAAAATCATGCCTTTCGGAGTGTTTTTTATTTGGGCAAAATGTCCGTCCAAAAACCAATTGGATTGCCAGTTTTTTGTTCCTTTATCTTTAAATTGAAGTTGCCATACATTCGATTGATTGAGTTTGTCGAAAGCTTCTCCATCCGTTTTTTGTGCAAAAATCGAAATGCTAAAAAAGAAGAATAGCAATGGTTTGAACGTCATGTTGTGGTTTTTTAGTAATTAGATTTTTAAAGAAGCCCGAAATCCTCTGGCAGCATAATAAGATTCGGCACCATTGTGGTAAATAAAAATGGTATTATAACGAAAATCAGCAAAAATAGCACCTCCCAGTTCTCTGATTTCTTTTGGCGTTTGAATCCAACTGGATGATTTGCTGTCAAAATTGCCTAAGCTTTGCAGAAAGCGATATTCTTCTTCGTTCAAAAGTGCTATTCCCATTGCTGCGGCAACATCCAATACGTTGTTTTTAGGCTTATGTTCTTTTCTGGAATCTAAAGCTTTTTTGTCGTAACAAAGACTTCTGCGGCCTTTGGGACTTTCGGGAGAACAATCACAAAAAGTGTATTCATCTGTTTGGGGATTGTAATGTATAACATCCGGTTCGCCTTCGGTGAGCTCCATTTGATTTAGTGACCAAAGTTTTTCAGGACTGGCTTCCAGTTTTGTTTGGATTCTGTGCCAATCTAATTCTGGATGGCGGTTTTTGTTTTTTTCAAAACGGGTTTTTAAAGAAGTTAATAAAGCTTCTGATTCTGTTGCGGTTAATTGCTTTTCCATAGTTGTATTATTAGATGATTTTTACCCTCTTGATTTACAATTTCTCTCGCACAAATCAATAATTTGAGCAATGCGATTTTGTCTGGTTGCTGGCCGTTTGGCTTGGTTTAACCAATACAAATAACTTTTTTTATAGGTTTTACTAAAGTTAGAATAATTGGTAAAAGCTTCTTTGTTTTTATCAAATTCAAGTTGTAAATCTTTGGGGATTTCTAAATTTTCAACAGCATCCAAACTTTCCCAGGAACCGTTTTGCTTAGCGATTTCAATTTTTTTCAAACCGCTTTCGTGCATTAAGTTGGCAGCAATCAATTCCTCTATGTAATTTTTGTTGACTTTGCTCCAAACACTTTTGTCTTTTCTTGGGGTGAATAGTTGGAGTCTTCGGTCTTCGTCCAGTTTTTTTACTGTCGAATCAATCCAGCCATAACAAATAGCCACTTTTACCGCTTCTTCCCAGCGCATGCTTTCGGCTTCGTGAGCTACTTTGTAAAATACTAAATAAACGGCTTTGTATTTATTGTGGTTTTCGTGCAACCAAGTTCTCCATTCGGCATTGTTTTTAAAATAGAGGATTGGTTTTTCGTGCATTTTTTAGAGAAAAGTTTGGTTTTATATTTTCAAATATAACAAAAAATCCTCTCAGGTCAGAAGGACAACCTAAGAGGATTTGATTTATTTAAAACTATTATTTAAGTCAAAACTTCGATTTGCTTGGCTAAAACAGGTTCGTTTTTATTCATCATTTTTGTAATGATAAGGTGCATCCAAACCAGGCAAATTACTGAAAATAATAACACGAATATCCACGAACTGGACCAAAGTCCGGTGAATTCAAGTAAATAACTGAAAATAATTGGACAAAAGAAACCTCCAAGTCCGCCCAAAAGTCCTACCATTCCGCCTACAACGCCTACTTCGTTAGGGAAATATTCCGGAATGTGTTTGTAAACGGCAGCTTTTCCAATTCCCCAGGAAATACCAATTAAAATAACCAGAATTAAGTACACCCACATGTTGGCATCAAATTTAATTTGGGTAACTCCGCGTGCCAGTAATTCCTTTTTGGCTACATTTTGATTTTGTGCTACCACGACTTCCTGCCAGGAGGTTTTGCTTGGTAAAATGTTATTTCCGTTACTTGCGATTTCTTTTTTAACAGTTAAAGGAAAATCGGCTTCTCCAACTTTGATGTTTGTAGGGCTAATTTCTGTAATCACACCGGCTTTTTTAGCCATAATTCCTGAACCGGCTGTTGTAATTTCCATTTTTGGAACCATTAATAAGGCACTAAATAAAGCAGAAGTTCCTAAAACCCAATACATCACTTTACGCGCTCCGTATTTGTCAGACAAGTATCCGCCAAAAGCACGAATGACTCCGGATGGCAAGCTGAATAATGTGGCAAATATTCCTCCCATAACTAAGGTGGTTTGATACACATTCATGAAGTTTGGCAATAACCATTGTGAATAAGCCACAAAGCAACCAAAAACTAAGAAATAGTAAGCTCCAAAACGCCAAACACGAACATTTTTTAAGGTATTTAGCATTTGAGGAATGCTTTTGGTTGATTTATCTAATTTTTTATTTTCAGCAAAAACTAAAAACAAAATACCAATTGCTAAAAGTGCAGCACCATAGATAACGGGTAAAATTTTCCAGCCGTTTTCAGGATCTGTTACTGCAAATTCATTCAATAAGGAAGGAGCAATAAAGGTGGTAATCGCTGCACCCGCATTTCCCATTCCAAAAATACCCAAGGCTCTTCCTTGCCATTCTTTTGGATATAAAATAGAAGTATATCCTACTCCCACAGCAAAACTGGTTCCTACCATTCCAAAAAGGAAGCTTAAAAAAGCAAACATATAAAAGTTACTGGCCAACGGAAGTAAAAACAACGGAATGGAACACAGCAATAATAATAAGGAGAAAACATATTTTCCGCCAAATTTATCCGTTAAGATACCCATTGGTAAACGCATTACAGCTCCGGTTAAAATAGGAATTCCTAGTAACCATCCTACCTGAACCACACTCCAGTTGAAAATACCTTTATCAACCAGATAGGTTACTAATACACCATTTAATGTCCAACAGGCAAAACAAACGGTGAAAGCTAATGTATTGAGAAATAACATTCGGTGCGATTTTGAAAGGGAAGTTGTGTTTTTCATACTACTTATATTTTTTTACAAATTTAAGTAGTTTAAACTGGTGAAAAGTTGCGAAAACGCAGTTTTTGAAAAATATTTACGTAAAAATACTTATTTTAATACGTAATTTTATTTTTCAAATTAGTAAGTAGTTTGTTTAGTGAGATTTCCAGAAGTATTTTGCTCAGTTGCTTTATGACGTTTTTTAAATAGAGGTAATGCCTATTTAGAATTGCCAATTAGCAAAAAAAAAAATCCTGTTTTTCGTATCCAAGATAGAAAAACAGGATTTATAATAATTTTTGAAAGTTAATTACAGGAAAGACTGAATGGCTAAATCATAACTTTTTAAGCCAAAACCTAAAACTACTCCTTTGGCATTTCCGGAAATATAAGATTGATGGCGGAAGCTTTCTCTGGAAAAAGTATTCGAAATATGTACTTCAACCACCGGAGTGGTGATTCCTTTTACGGCATCACCAATACCAACAGAAGTATGGGTGTAAGCTCCGGCATTTAATATGATTCCGTCATAGGTAAAGCCAAATTCCTGTATTTTATCAATTAATTCGCCTTCAATATTACTTTGATAATAGTTGAATTCGATGGATGGGAATTTTTGTTTTAGTTCTTCAAAATAGGCTTCGAAAGTCAGACTTCCGTAAATTTCAGGTTCGCGTTTTCCTAATAAGTTTAGATTAGGACCGTTTATAATGCTAATTTTCATTTAAAATCTTTTTTGTAAAAATATAAAAAAACCGTCTCGTTAAAAAAAATAACGACACGGTTTAAATTAAAATTTGTTTCGGAAAAAATTTTAGAACATGATACCTGCTGACAACTGAATTGTTGAGTTTTTTATGTCGGCATCTTTTGAAGCTTCGGTTAATCCCAGGCCGTAACGTGCCTGAACAAAAAGGTTTTTGGTAATGTTTAAACCTAAACCACCAACTGCAGCAAATTCAAATGTGTTTTGATCTCCTAAATCAACATTTTTTCTTTCACTTAATAAAAAGGAAGCTTGCGGTCCTAGTTCTAAACTTAAACTTTTGCTTAGGTAAAATTTAGCAAGAACGGGGATAGAAAGATAACCCAATTCATTTTTAAACTCTTCAACCGCATTTTTATAAGTAGCACCTTGTGTAGAATACAAGAGCTCAGGCTGAATGGCAAAACGGTCTAATAATTTTACTTCGGCAACTAAACCGGCGTGATAGCTCGTGATGGATTCTTTGTCTGGAAAATTAGGGACTTCGTCTCCATTTTGATTAGCAAAATTGGCTCCACCTTTAATACCAAAACGAATGGATTGTGCTTGTATTGCAGCTGTGGTGCTAAAAAGCATAATTGCTGCTAAGATTAATTTTTTCATTTTTTTTTATTTTAAGATTTGAGATTGTAAATATAAAACAGATAAATGACTTATTTTATTGTAATACTTAATATAAATAAGTCAAAAAACAGTTTTAAGTCTTGATTTATTTGTAAGTTAAAACTTTAGAAATGTTTTTTGTTTAATTTTTTTTAAAAATCACTAAATTTAGTGATGTTGCTGTTTTTAATGTGTTGATTTATAGATGGTTTTGGTTTGTTTGGTAAGTGGTTTTATGTGTTTTTTTGGGTTTTCGTTTTAACATGAAATTTGGTTTTTGTGTAGTAAATGTTTTAGTTTTGTGCTAGAATTTTAAAACAAAAAAAATGAAAAAAGTTGTTTTGTCTGCTATTGCAGTATTTGTATTTGGTATTACTAATGCTCAGGATACTAAATTTGGTATTAAAGGAGGAGTTAACTTTGCTAATCAAAAATTTGAGGCTAGTGGTAGTTCAATGACTGCAAATTCAATTGTAGGTGTTCAAATAGGAGGCCTTATTGAAGCTAAAATTAATGATAAATTCGCAATTCAACCAGAGTTGTTGTTTTCAACTGAAGGGTCAAAGTTAAAAGCAGATGGAGAAGAATTTTTGTTTAATTTATCATACATAAATGTACCAGTGATGGCTAAGTTCTATGCTTCGCCTAAGTTTAGTATTCAGGCCGGACCACAATTAGGATTCTTGGTTTCAGCTAAAGGTAAATATAATGGAGTTAAAGATGATGTTAAAGAAATGTTTAAGTCAATTAACTTTGGTCTTAATTTAGGAGCAGGTTATGAATTTACCGAAAAATGTTTAGTTGATGTAAGGTATAATTTTGGTTTGACTGATGTTGCTGAAGATAATAATGGTGAGGGGCTTAAAGTCAAAGGTTCTGTTTTTTCTATAGCTGTTGGATATAAATTCTAATCCATTAATTTCGATATTACTAAAAGGCTATTTATTTCGAGTAGCCTTTTTTATGTAAAATTTATACTTGTTAAATACTTGTCAATAGAAATGTTGATAAGTTTTTTGTAAGGTGTGTCTTGTCTTTTTAAGTATTTGTTAATTTTAATCAAATAAATTATTAATTTAATAATAACAACCATGAAAAAAATCATTTTAACAGCAGCAGCATTGTTTGCTTTTGCATTTACAAATGCCCAAAGTGGCGCTTTTAAATTAGGAGCTCATGTAGGTTTGCCTACTGGGGATATTAAAGATTGGTATTCTGTAAACTTAGGAGCTGATTTGAGTTATACCTGGAATGTGGCTGAAGGTTTGGATGCGGGTATTACAACAGGCTATACAGCTTATCTTGGTAAAGACGGAGTTGATGCAGCTGGTTTTATTCCTGTAGCGGCGACAGCTCAATTTACCTTAGAGAATAAGATGTTTATTGGCGCTGATTTAGGTTATGGAATTGGGGTTAATCCATCTGGTAATGATGGCGGATTTTTATACCAACCCAAAATTGGTTACCAAATGGAAAATGCTGGACTTTATGTATCTTATAAAGGAATTTCAGTAGATGGCGGGACTTTTTCATCGGTTAATTTAGGTGTGAGTTTCAAATTGTAAAAAAAATTAATTTCAATGAAACCTCTCAATTGAGAGGTTTTTTTGTTAAAAATAATGTTTGTGTTTAAAGTTTTAAAAATGAAAAAAATTATTTTATCAATTGCGGCACTTTTAGCATTTGGATTTGCAAATGCACAACAAACAAAATTTGGAGTAAAAGCCGGTGTTGATTTTGCATCAATGCATGGTAAATTTGATGGTAGTTCTTATAGCGAATCGGAAACAGGTTTTTATGCCGGTGGATATGCTGATATAACAGTTTCTGATAAATTTCATGTGCAACCGGAATTATTGTATGTTTCAGTTAAGAATTTAAACCAGATTCAAGTTCCTGTTTTAGTTAAAATTCCAGTAGTAAAAGATTTGAGTTTGTTGGCGGGGCCTGATTTTGGATTTGTTTTAAATGGAGGATTTGGTTCTAAAGTTTTTAATTTTGGTGCAGATTTAGGACTTACATTTGATTTGAATGAAAATTTTTCATTGGATGGGAAGTATAATTTTGGATTGTCTAATTTGGATAAAGGGGGAAATAGCGATTTTAGTACAAAGCTTAGCGGAGCCTTTTTTGGTCTAAGTTATAAGTTTTAATAAAATGATAAAATATTGAAACCTCTTCTGAAAAGGAGAGGTTTTTTTATGTGTATAAAAGTCGTTTATTTGTAGTATGAACTGGGATTTTTATATTAAAAGTTATCAAAGCTATCTTAAAATCGAGCGCGGACTGTCAAAGAATACAGTTGCTAATTATTCTTTTGATATTGAGCGTTTGTGTTTGTTTTTAGAACAAAATAAAATGGATATTTCTCCTTTGATAATTAAGGAAGAAACGATTCAGCAGTTTGTTTACGCGATTTCGGCTCAGGTTAATGCGCGTTCTCAGGCGCGGATTATTTCGGGGTTGAAAAGTTTTTTCAGCTATTTAATTTTTGAAGATTATCGGGAAGATAATCCGATGGAATTGATTGAATCTCCTAAAACTACCCGAAAATTACCGGATACTTTGGCGGTTGAAGAAATTGACGGTTTAATCGCTGCGATTGATTTATCTGTGAAGGAAGGCGAGCGCAATCGGGCGATGTTGGAAACGCTGTATGGTTGCGGACTTCGGGTTTCGGAATTGGTTTCGCTCAAAATATCCGATTTGTTTTTTGAAGAAGGTTTTATAAAAGTGAGCGGAAAAGGAAATAAAGAACGATTTGTTCCGATAGCGCCGATTACCCAAAAATATATTACGATTTATAAAGAAAATGTCAGACCGGAAATTCCTTTTAAAAAAGAATTTAGCGATACTTTATTTTTGAATAGAAGAGGAGGGCAATTGACGCGTGCGATGGTTTTTACCATTATTAGTAATCTGGCTTCTAAAATAGGTTTGAAAAAGAAAATCAGTCCGCATACTTTCAGGCATTCATTTGCTACTCATCTTTTAGAAAATGGTGCCGATTTGCGTTCGATTCAATTAATGTTAGGACACGAATCAATTACGACAACAGAAATCTATTTGCATTTGGATCGAAAATTTTTAACCGAAGTTTTAGAGCAATTCCATCCGAGAAAAAAATGTAATTAAATTCCAATCTTTAGATTAAATAAAAAATTCCAAATTCCAATGATGATGATTGGAATTTGGAATTTATTCCGAAGTTTCGGAATTGGGATTTTGAGTATTTATTTCGCAATATTTACCGCTCTGGTTTCTCTGATTACTGTTACTTTCACCTGACCTGGATAAGTCATTTCGGTTTGGATTTTTTGAGAAATTTCAAAAGATAAAGTAGCTGCATTGTCATCAGATACTTTTTCACTTTCAACAATTACACGCAATTCTCTGCCGGCTTGAATAGCGTAAGCATTTTTAACTCCGTTGAAACCGTAAGCAACATCTTCAAGGTCTTTCAAACGTTGGATGTAAGAATCTAAAACCTGTCTTCTGGCTCCTGGTCTGGCTCCTGAAATAGCATCACAAACCTGAACAATCGGAGAAAGTAAAGACTTCATTTCAATTTCGTCGTGGTGTGCTCCAATAGCATTGCAAACCTCTTCTTTTTCGCCGTATTTCTCGGCCCATTGCATACCTAATAAAGCGTGAGGTAAGTCACTTTCCGTATCCGGAACTTTTCCAATATCGTGTAATAAACCGGCTCTTTTGGCCAGTTTTACATTCAATCCTAATTCAGCAGCCATTAATCCGCAAAGTTTAGAAACTTCACGAGAGTGTTGTAATAAGTTTTGACCGTAAGACGAACGGTATTTCATACGACCAACAACTTTGATTAATTCAGGGTGCAAACCGTGAATTCCTAAGTCGATAACGGTACGTTTACCTACTTCAATAATTTCGTCGTCAATTTGTTTCGCAGTTTTAGCAACTACTTCTTCAATACGTGCCGGGTGAATACGTCCGTCAGTTACCAACTTGTGTAAAGACAAACGGGCGATTTCTCTACGAACAGGGTCAAAACAAGAAAGGATAATTGCTTCCGGAGTGTCGTCAACAATGATTTCTACTCCCGTAGCAGCTTCTAAAGCGCGGATATTTCGTCCTTCACGACCGATAATTCTCCCTTTTACGTCATCAGATTCAATGTTGAATACCGAAACACAGTTTTCCACTGCTTCTTCAGTTCCTACACGCTGAATAGTGTTGATGATGATTTTCTTGGCTTCTTGTTGTGCCGTAAGTTTAGCCTCTTCAATAGTGTCCTGAATATGAGACATGGCTTTGGTTTTAGCTTCTGCTTTTAAACCTTCAACTAATTGCTCTTTAGCTTCTTCGGCAGATAATCCGGATATCAATTCTAATTGTTGCAACTGACTTTTGTGAAGTTTGTCTACTTCAGCCTGTTTTTTGTCTAAAAGCTCCACTTTAGCCTGTAATTCGGCTGTTTTTCTTTCAAAATCATCGTTGATTTTCTTAGCTTTCGATAGTTCATTTGAAATTTGAGATTCTTTATCTCTCGTTCTTTTTTCAACTTCAGCTACTTTTTTATCACGGGCAAGTATTACTTGTTCGTGCTCTGATTTTAATTCGATAAATTTCTCTTTTGCCTGAAGAATTTTATCTTTTTTTATGTTTTCAGCTTCAAAATTAGCGTCTTTTAAGATTGAAGCAGCCTCTTTTTTTGCGTTTTTGATAAGGTTAGAAATGTTGCTTTTTTCAATGATTTTAGCAATGCTAAACCCTATAGCAACACCTATGATTCCCGAAATAATGATCGTTAATATGTCCATGTTTGTTTAAAAAATTAATATATAAAAAAAGCCTACATTAAGTGGTTTGTATAAACTCGTAAAGACAAGTTTTGAGCTAACTCACTGTTCAAGCTTCCAAACTGAATTGGCTTGCTATAGTAGCGACGATTTGCTCATTCTAATTTGTTAGTGTTGAGTTTATCAAATAAGTACTAATGTAGGCAGTATCTTAGTTATGTAAAGAACGTCTTGTTTTTTTAGAGATTTTCGTCTAAAAATGCATTAATTTTCTGAATTCTGTCAACCGTTTCATCTGCGTTGATAGCGTTGTCAATCTGTTTTTGCTCTACCTGTGATGCAAATTGCAGGGCACACATGGCTAAAACGTCCTGTTTGTCGCGAACAGCATAATTTTCTTCAAATTGCTTTATCATAGTATCAATTTTTCGGGAAGCACTTCTAAGTCCTTCTTCCTGACTCGGATCCACTGTTAGGGGATACACGCGGTCTGCAATTGATATTTTAATTTTAAGCTTTTCGTCCATTTTTTATACTAATCTGACAACTGTGCGATACAGTAATCAATTTCACGAATTAATGAATTTATTTTAAGCTTTGTATCTCTTTTATTTTCTTCGCTGCCTAATAATGAATTGGCAATTTTAAGTGTTTCATACTGTGCTTTTAAAGCTTCAATCTCCTGAGATTGTTTTTGTATGATTTGTGCAGATTTATTTAATTCAACAGTTAAATCCTGATTGTTTTTTTCTAAATTTTTTAGTTTTAGAATCAGTTTTTCAACTTTACTTTCAAGAGTATCAATTATTTCTGCAATTACACTCATTATTAATCCTAATCATTACTTAATATTACAAATTTAGTATTAGTTTTTATTATTCCAATATTTTATTGTTTTTTTTATTATAAAATAATCAAAATGTTGTCCTGTAATTGGTTACAAAAAAATCTTTTTTCTAAAGTATTCCTAATTAGTTTTTTTATCTTAGCAAAAATGACATCTATGAGATTTTTTCTTTTTTTTCTATTGATTTCCAGAGTAGTTATTGCTCAAACAGCTTATCCACAGGATTATTTTCAGCCCCCGTTAGCGATTCCGATGCAGTTGTCGGGAAATTTTGGCGAATTAAGACCCAATCATTTTCATGCGGGTTTTGATTTTAAAACCCAACAAAGAGAAGGACTCGAAGTTCACGCCGCCGCCGATGGTTATGTTTCCCGTATTAAAATTTCGCCTTTTGGAAACGGAAAGGCTATTTATATTAATCACCCTAACGGTTTTACAACGGTATATTGTCATTTGCAAACGGCTACCGGAGCGATTGAAGCATACATTAAAAAAACACATTACAAAGAGCAGGCTAATGAAATTGAGATGTTTCCGCAAGCCAATGAATTAGTTGTGAAAAAAGGAGAGGTGATTGCCCTTTCGGGAAATTCAGGTTCTTCCGAAGGACCGCATTTGCATTTTGAATTCAGAGATACAAAAACTGAAAAAATTATCAATCCGATGTTTTTTGGTTTTGACAAAAATTTTAAAGACACTAAAAAACCAATCGTTTCGGCGGTTTATGTTTATCCCTTAGATGGTGCTACGGCTAATAAATCCAAACAGCCTTTGATGCTGAATTTAAGTTTGCAAAAAGACGGGACTTATCTGGCTAATAAAGTTTTGGCTAATGGAGCTATTGGTTTTGGGGTTTCAGCGGTTGATTATGATAATGTTTCCTGGAATAAAAACGGTGCTTTTAAAATTCAATCTTATTTGAATGGGAAGGCTTCTTTTGGTTACCAGTTTGATACCTATTCTTTTGACGAAATGCGTTATGTGAACGCTTTGATAGATTACGGCCGCTACAAAAAAACATCGCAAAGGGTGCAGAAATTATTCATGAAAACGCCATTTAACCTGAGCATCATAAAAACTGATGCTACGAACGGAATCGTAACAGTTTTGCCTAATTTGAGTTCAACCTATCGTATTGAAGTGGCTGATTATTTCGGCAACACCACAATTATCAATATTCCGATTGCTTTTGATGCTTCCAGCCCGATTGTGGAGAAAGAAAAAGTGGAGTCTAATTATTTTGTGAAAGCCAATAAGGATAATATTTTTTCAAAAGAGAATATGACGGTTACTTTTCCAGCCAGAACTTTCTATGATGATTTTGCGATGAATTTTGCGGTGAATGCCAATGTGCTGACTTTACATGACGATACCGTTCCGGTACATTCCAGTTTTGAAATTACAATGGAAAGCGACAAATATTCGGAGGAACAAAAAAGTAAAGTATATATAGCCAGTTTAAGTTCTAGTGGGCGATTAGGGTATAATTCAACTTCTGTAAAAGGGAATTTGTATGTAACAAAAGTGCGCTCTCTGGGGAAATATACTTTGGCAATGGATACGACTGAGCCAACAATTAGTATGGTAAAATCTATTGAAGGTCGTTGGATTAGTAATGATAAAACGATTCAGCTTTCCATAAGTGATAGTGGTTCCGGAATTAAGTTGTACAACGGTTATTTGAACGGAAATTGGATTTTATTTGATTACGATTATAAAACCCGAAAAATTACCCATCATTTTAGTGATGGAATAGTTGCCGAAGGAGCTAATGATTTAAAAGTAATTGTAACCGATCAGGTAGGGAATACAGCCACTTTTGAGACGCATTTTTTTAGAAGTCAAAAATAATAATCAGGTACTTTGAAGAGCGTCAGATTTCGTTTCGGTTTTATTTTGTTTTGGGTTTCTTTTTCAGCTTTTGCACAGTTGGCAAAAGTAGAAGGAATCATCTTTGATGCTCAAAATCGACCTGTGAGCAATGTAAACATTTCGTTTTCGGGACATACTACCCAATCGAATACGAAAGGGTATTATTCGATAAAAGTTCCGGTAAATAAGAAAGTTAATTTGCTTTTTACACATCTAACCTATAAAAAGGTTACTGTTGCTTTGTTGTTGAAAAACAGCTATGATTACAAGTTAAATCTGGTTATGAATGAGCAGGAGGAACAAATGGGTGAGGTTTTGGTAAGCAGAGACCGAAAATCTCAAATTCAGGGCATAACCACACTTTCGGCTGAAACCATTAAGAAAATTCCGGGAGCGAATGCCGGAATTGAAAATGTGTTGAAAACATTGGCGGGAGTAAACTCTAATAACGAAATGAGTACGCAATATGCGGTTCGTGGCGGAAATTATGATGAAAATTTGGTCTATGTCAACGAAATTGAAATTTATCGTCCGTTTTTAATTCGTTCCGGACAACAGGAAGGTTTGAGTTTTACGAATACCGATTTGGTTCAAAATGTAAATTTCTCAGCCGGCGGATTTCAGGCAAAATACGGCGATAAGTTGTCTTCGGTTTTAGATATTACGTATCGCAATCCAACGCAGTTTGGGGCTGCTTTTGAAGCCAGTTTTCTGGGCGGAAGTCTGGCTCTGGATTTGGTTTCCAAAGATAAAAAATGGTCTTCGGTAACTGGTGTTCGCTATCGAAATAACAGTCTTTTAGTAAATAGTCAGGATACGGAGACTAATTTTACACCTTCTTTTACAGATGTTCAAACCAATGTAACTTATAAGGCTTCGGATAAGTGGCAATGGAGTTTTTTAGGGAATCTTTCGCAAAATAAATACAATTATCAGCCTTTAATTCGTCGAACGAGATTTGGAACGCTGGATGCTCCGAAGTTGTTAACGGTGTATTATGAAGGACAGGAAAAGGATGCCTATAAAACCTATTTAGCTGCTTTGAAAACCACTTATAAAGTTTCGGATAAGTTAAAGTTGAAATTTATTAATTCTGTTTTTCATACTCAGGAACAGGAATATTTTGATATTTTGGCACAATATCTTTTAACGGATAATACAAGCAGCATAGGTTCTGAATCTTATGATGCATATTATGCCAGCGGAATTGGTTCGCAACTGAATCACGCCCGAAATAATCTGGATGCTTTGATTGTAAACAGCGAGATTAAAGGTTTTGCCGATTGGAAAAAAAGCAATTTGGAATTTGGTGTTAAATATACCCGCGAATCTATTCGGGACAGAGTGATGGAGTGGGAAGTGATTGATTCGGCGGGATTTTCAATCAATCCGCCAGTTTTAGAATTTTCCAGAGAAGATCAGCCTTATACTTCTTTTGTTGGACCATTAGCGCCTTACAGAAGTGTTTTTGCAACTAATTATAATACGATTAATCGCTTTTCCGGATATGTTCAGTGGAATGCTAAAACTGATTTGGAAAGTGTGGAACTTTGGTACTCCATTGGTGCCAGAATGCAAAATTGGAGCATTAACGGTACAAATGCTTCCGGAAAATCGCAAACAATTTTTAGTCCCAGAGGGCAATTGACCTTAAAACCGGATTGGGAAAAAGATATCTTGTTTAGAATTTCAGGCGGTTATTATTATCAGCCTCCTTTTTACAGAGAACTTCGGGATGCTTCGGGAGCGGTTCAGGAGAATGTTAAAGCGCAACAGTCGGTGCAGCTGGTTTTAGGGAATGAATATGACTTTAAAATGTGGAATCGTCCTTTTAAGTTGGTTTCGGAGTTGTATTATAAATCGTTGACGGATGTAAATACGTATACAATAGATAATGTCAGAATACGTTATGCTGCTACGAATAATGCTAAAGCCTATGCGCAGGGAATTGATTTTCGACTGAATGGTGAATTTGTTCCGGGAACAGAATCCTGGTTTAGTTTTGGTTATTTAAAAACAGAAGAAAATAGTGCAAACAAAGGTTATATTGCCCGTCCTACGGATCAGAGATTGAAATTTGCCGTATTGTTTCAGGATTATATGCCGGCAATTCCCAGTATGCGATTGTATTTGAATTTGGTTTACAATACCGGATTACCCGGAGGTTCGCCTTCTTATGCCGATCCATATCAATATCAAAACCGCTTGAATGATTATCGTCGGGTGGATGTTGGTTTTTCTAAAGTCTTAATTGATGCTGATTCGATAAAAAATAAAAAGAACTGGCTCGGGAATTTTAAAGAATTAGCTATTGGTTTGGAAATTTTTAATTTGTTTAATAATCAAAATGCGATTACCAACGCCTGGGTGCGTGATGTGTATTCCAAAAATGAATATGCAGTGCCCAATTATATGACCACAAGAGTTTTTAATATAAAGTTGAATGCCAAATTGTAATGAAAAGATGTTTTTTCTAAATTCATAAAATACTTTTAAAATTCGAAAGCCTTTTTAAAAATCATTACATTTGAAAATATTTTAATATCACAGCCCTATGAAAACTGTACAAATAGCCCTGATCAATATCGCCATCCTGCTTTTGGTAAGTTGTAAAGAAGAAGTGGAGAAACCAAAAGTGATTTATGATGCGGCTTCCAAAGAAAAAGCTGTTTCTAAGGTTGATTCTACCCAAATTGCCATTGCCGATTTGCCAATTCAAATGGAAGGAACGGATTATTTGATTCATCCTGTGGGCGATTTAAGAGTATATGAAAGAGGAGCGAAAGCAAAATACGGTTCTTCGAGTGTAATTGATTTGAGTTTTACTATTTCTAATTTAGGGGATGAGGAAGTAACGGGTTTTTTACAAAATTTAAAATTTCAAAAGATAGATTCTGATTCGATTCATTCGTTAACGGATAAACCTGCATTGATTTTAACGGCTACTTATTTGAAAGCGGTTGCTGATAAGACCAAAAAACAAATTTTGGTTTATACCATGTATGATGTCGATACAAATAAAGACGGAAAATTAGATACCAGTGATATTAAATCTTTGTATTTAAGTGACATTAGCGGGACACATTTTACAAAGATTTCAGCTGATTTTGAAGAGTTAATCGATTGGAGTTTGATTGAATCTAAAAACCGTTTGTATTTTAGAACGGTAGAGGACACTAATAAAAACGGACAATTTGATAAAAATGATGTGTTGCATTATAATTATATCAATTTGTTGGATGCTAATTGGGAAGTGAAAAGTTACGAACCGATTTAAATCAAAATATCACTTTCTAAATCGGATTTTTCAATGGTAAAATCAAATCCCAGTTGTTTTACCAATTCGATCACCAGATTCTTATACCAGTTTTCTGATTTGGGATGAATGTAAATTTTCTCAATCAGTTGGTTGATGTCCACGTTTATTTTTAAGCCGTCATTTAATTTTATATTATCGTTCGAAACATCTGTAATGACGCGTACTTCCCGTTCGTACTGAAAACTTTTTCGTTTAAATAAAAAGGGAAAGAAGGTATCGTCAAAAGGGATATATTCTTTTTTATAGTCAATATAATTGACCTCACCAATGTATTGTTTAAAATTGGTTTCAGGATGCAGCGCTTTTTGCAAACGACCGATGGTGGACTGAATAGCTAATCCTTCGCTGTTTTGAGTGAAAATTTGCCACATGGCAAATGATTCATATTCATTAATGTGCCAGCTGCTAATGGCAACTTTTTCACGATGTGTTTTATAATAGTTAATGAAATCAGGATTATCAATCGCTAATTTCTTGATTTCTTCATAAGTAGGTTCGCTAAAAGTGCCTTCGTATTGGTCTTCAAACTTGTCCGAACGGGACATGAATAATTTTTGCGAAAGCAGTAAATCTAAAAATTTTGACAAATCCAAATATTTCCACACGATTGTTTCGGTGTTTTCAGGCAGTTTGATATTTGGATTGTTTTGATACATTCTCTTAATTTAAAAGGTACTATAAAAGTATGATTCGTTTTTGAATCTAAAATAAGCTGATGTTAAATTATAATTATTTATTCAAAAGATTGCATCATCACGAGTTTATTGTAAGTGCCGTTTAAGGTTACTAATTCGTCGTGTGTACCTTGCTCAACAATTTTACCTTTTTGCATAACTACAATTGTATCTGCTTTTTGAATTGTAGAAAGACGGTGCGCAATCACAACCGAAGTACGGTTTTGCATCATGTTTTCGAGTGCCAGCTGAACTAATTTTTCGCTTTCGGTATCCAATGCGGAGGTGGCTTCGTCCAAAATCATAATTGGCGGATTTTTAAGTACAGCACGGGCAATAGAAAGGCGTTGTTTTTGACCTCCCGAAAGTCGGTTTCCGCTGTCTCCTACATTAGTGTGAATACCTTCCGGCAAATCTTTTACAAATTCGTAAGCATTGGCAATTTTTAAGGCTTCAATAATTTCTTCGTCAGTTGCATTTGGTTTTCCTAAGGCGATGTTGGCTTTGATGGAATCATTGAACAAAATAGAATCCTGAGTAACTAATCCCATCAAATCGCGAAGAGATTTCATTTTAAGACTTTTAATGTCAATCCCGTCCAGAGTGATTTTACCTTCGTTTACATCATAAAAACGGGTCAGTAAATTGGCAATGGTACTTTTTCCGGAACCTGATTGTCCTACTAAGGCGACTGTTTTTCCTTTAGGGATGGTTAATGAAAAATTGTCTAAAACATTGTCTTTTTTGTAACGGAAATTGATGTTTTCTAAACGAATAGCTTCTTCAAAAGTTTCTTTTTCGGCAGCATTTGGTAAATCAACAATAGTGTTTTCTTCGTCCATAAGGGTAAAAACTCTTTCTGCAGCAGCCAATCCTGTTTTTACCTGATAAGAAGCTTTCGAAATGGATTTAGCAGGAGTCAAAATAGTGTAAGCAAGTGCAATATATGTAATGAAGGTAGCCGAAGAAATAGAATGTTCTTCAACTACTAGCTGAGCTCCAAACCATAATAATACTGCAATGGTAACAATTCCCAGAAATTCGCTTAACGGAGAAGCTAAGTTGTTTTTGTTTCCAATGCTGTTAGAAAGGTTTAGCAGACGGTTGATGGAATTGTTGAATTTTTCGATAAAAGAATTTTCGGCATTGTATCCTTTCACCACTTTAAGTCCGCCCAGTGTTTCGTCTAAAATAGAAATGAAAATTCCGTTTTCGTTTTGTGCTTTTACCGATTTGGCTTTTAGGTTTTTACCAATTCGGGAAATGATAATTCCTGAAACCGGAATAAAACCAAAAACAAAAAAAGTCAGCGTGGGACTGATGATAAACATTGTTACAATTGAAAAAATAATTGTCAATGGTTCGCGGACAACTAATTCTAAAATTTGAAAAAAAGAGTTTTGGACATCATTAATGTCGCCTAACATTCTGGCCATAACGTCTCCTTTTCTTTTTTCAGAATAGAAGGAAACCGGCAGGTTGATGATTTTGGCGTATAAATTTTTTCTTAAATCTCTCAAAACTCCGGTTCTTAATCGGGTAACGTGGTAAGAAGCAAAATAATTGGTTACGTTTTTTAAAAAAGCGGTGATGATAATAATTGAAATTACAAACAGAAGTGCAATTTTAAATCCATTAACTTCAGTAAGTATAGTGATTTTGTAATTTAAATATTCCTCGGCATAGCCTTTTATTTGCCCAATTCCTTTGTAAACCGGAGCTTCATGCACTTTTTTGTTTAGTCCAAAAAGTACATTTAGTGTAGGTATCATGGATACCATAAGCAGGGTAGAGAATAAAGCATAGAAGATATTAAAAAACACATTTAAATAAATGTGTTTTTTATATTTTGAAACAAAAGGAATAAGCTTTTTTAAATTGATATCCATTATTTTAATTGCATTTCAGCAATGATATTTTTTATTTTTTCGTTTAAAATTTGTTCTGTTTCGTCGAAGTTATTAACGCTGTCCAGTTCGGTGTTTACGCTAATGTAGAATTTTATTTTTGGCTCAGTTCCGCTTGGTCTGGCGCAAATTTTAGAACCATCTTCCGTGTAATAAATCAATACGTTTGATTTTGGCATGTCAATTTGAGATTCTTCATCGTCCAGTAAGTTTTTAGCAATAGATGATTGGTAATCTTCAATCATTACGACACGTTGTCCGTTGATTTCTTTTAGTGGATTTTCTCTTAAATCAATCATCATTTGGTTGATTTCCTGTAAACCTTCCATTCCTTTTTTAGTCAAGGAAACTAAGTGTTCTTTAAAGAATCCGTGGTCAGCGTATAAATTTAAAAGCTCTTTGTAAACCGTACTTCCGTTAGCTTTTGCCTGAGCGGCAACTTCGCAGATTAATAAAGTAGCCGCAACAGCATCTTTATCACGAACGGCATCGCCTACCATATATCCAAAACTTTCTTCTCCTCCGCCAATGAATTGTAATTCCGGGAAGTCTTTAATCATTTTGGCAATCCATTTGAATCCGGTTAAACCTACTTTGAAACCTACTCCGTAAGCTGAAGCTAATTCCATAATCATAGGAGTAGAAACAATTGTAGAACCTACAAACTGTTTTCCGTTGATTTTGCCTGCTTTTTTCCATTTTTCTAATAAAAAGGCAGTCATTAAAATCATAGTTTGGTTTCCGTTCAAAAGGGTCATTTGTCCCTCGTTGTTTCTAACGGCAATTCCTAAACGGTCGCAGTCCGGATCGGTTCCAATAACGATATCAGCATTGGTTTTATTAGCAAGTTCTAAAGCTAAAGTAAGTGCTTCCGGTTCTTCCGGATTTGGTGATTTTACTGTAGGAAAATCTCCGTTAGGAACGGCTTGTTCTTCAACAATGTGAACATTTTTGTAGCCTGCCTGAGCCAAAGTTTCAGGAGTAACCGTAATCGAAGTTCCGTGCAACGAAGTGAAAACAATGTTTAAGTTGTCTTTGGCTTGTTGTGGTGTTTCAAAACTGGCATTTTCAATAGTCGATTTTATGAAAGCCTGATCGATTTCTTTATCAATATATTGAATCAAATCTTCGTTAGCGTCAAATTTGATTTCGTTGTAATTTAATTTTTCAATCGCATTGATAATTGCTTCGTCTTCCGGAGGAACAATTTGACCTCCGTCCTGCCAGTACACTTTATATCCGTTGTATTCCGGCGGATTGTGTGATGCGGTAAGTACAATTCCGCATTGGCATTCTAAATGTCTTAATGCAAAAGAAAGTTCCGGTGTAGGTCTTAAATCTGAAAATAAATAAACCTGAATTCCGTTGGCCGAAAATACATCTGCAACTACTTTGGCAAGTGATTTACTGTTATGGCGACAATCAAAAGCAATAACCGCTTTTATGGGTTGGTTTGGAAAAACAGATTTTAAATAGTTTGAAAGTCCCTGAGTGCTTTTTCCTAGGGTGTATTTGTTAATTCGGTTGTTTCCTACGCCCATAATACCGCGCATACCACCTGTACCAAACTCAAGATTTTTATAAAAGCTTTCTTCTATTTCTTTTGGTGAAGTAGCTAATAATTTGTTTAGCATTTCTTGTGTGGTTGTATCAAATAAAGGGCTTTGCCATTCTTTAACAGCATCTAAAATGTTTTGTTGTAATTCCATTTTGTCGCGTTTTTAGTTTTTTATTTTCAGTTGTTTTTAGTTTTTTTTGAGTTTGATTTAAAGGAAATTAATCTCGTTAGAGATTTTATAGCGCTCCTCGTTGCTTTTAGAACGCAAAATAATTTCGCCTAAAAATCCGGCTAAGAATAATTGGGTTCCTAAAATCATGGTGGTTAATGCAATGAAAAACCAAGGATTGTTTGTTACCAAACTATAGCGCATGTTGTTGTACATGTGGTATAATTTAGAAACACCAATATATCCGGCTAATAAAAATCCGATTACAAACATCAAAGAGCCAATAGCTCCAAATAAATGCATAGGTCTTTTACCAAATCTAGACAAAAACCAAATAGTAATCAAGTCCAGAAAGCCATTTATGAAGCGTTCCATGCCAAATTTAGTTTCACCGTATTTTCTGGCCTGATGTTGGACTACTTTTTCGCCAATTTTTCCAAAACCGGCATTTTTAGCCAAAACCGGAATGTATCGGTGCATTTCGCCTGAAACTTCGATGTTTTTTACCACAACATTTCGGTAGGCTTTTAATCCGCAGTTAAAATCATTCAGTTCTACTCCGGAAGTTTTTCGTGCTGCCCAGTTGAATAATTTGGAAGGTAAATTTTTAGCCACAACTGAGTCGTAGCGTTTCTTTTTCCATCCGGAAACCAAATCGAAATTTTGTTTGGTAATCATTTCGTATAATCCCGGAATTTCTTCCGGACTGTCCTGTAAATCGGCATCCATAGTAATGATGACGTCTCCCTGAGCTTTGGCAAAACCAGCATGTAAAGCCTGAGATTTTCCGAAATTTTTCATGAATCGAATGCCTTTTACATGAACATTTTCGGTAGCAAAGCTTTGAATAATAGACCAGGATTTGTCGGTACTTCCGTCATCCAGAAAAATAATTTCATAAGAATAGCGGTTTTCCTGCATTACTTTTATAATCCAGGTATAAAGTTCTTTAAGTGATTCTTCTTCGTTAAGAAGAGGTATTAATATGGATAAGTTCATCGATTTTATGCTTGTGATGAGGATTTACTTTTAAAGAAAGCCGCCAAAATTAAACCAAAAATGGTACAAAAAACAATATTGGATAAAGAACCTTTTAGTAATCCTGTGACAGAGAATTGATCGTTTTCTTTTAAGTCGGCAATAGTTTTATTGATAGCAGCTGCCGGAGCTTTGAATTTCTCCAGTGCTGAAACCATATATTTAATGGTTAATTCTTTAATGGTGTCTTTTGCAGCAGGATCAATTAAATTAAATAAAATGATGTTGAAAAGAACAGAAATCGCAATTCCGATTAATGCAGAAATAAAATAAGTGGTAAAAGCATCTTTGAAACTAAAAATTCCCGGGAATTCTTTCTTGGTTTTGATTAGTAAAACAATCGCTATAACTAAATAGATGGCTAAATTGCTAAAACCAATCCAGGGAGAGGTAAATAAATTTAAATCAACAGCATAGATAAAAGTAGTTATTAAAACGGAAGTTAATCCGGTTATAATTCCAAAGGTAATCCCGTTTTTTTTGATGATTTCGTGTATCATTTTACGCGTCTTTCAATTAAGCAACAAATATAGTAATTCCCGTTATACAGAAGTGTAAAAAACTGTTTTTAGAAGATTATATAAAAAAATGAAACATTAGATTTGTTTATTGAAAAATAATTGTATTTTTGCATCCTCAAAATAATAATTAAAAAACAAAAAGTTATAGTTTGTTTACACCTTTTCACTAAAAAAGAAAAGCTTCGGAATAAATTATAACCAAACAAATAAAAAAGATTCAAGATGAAAAAAGGTGTTCACCCAGAGAATTACAGATTAGTTGCATTCAAAGACATGTCTAATGATGATGTTTTTATTACTAAATCTACAGCAGAGACTAAAGAAACAATTGTACATGAAGGTGTTGAGTATCCAGTTGTAAAAATGGAGATCTCCAGAACTTCACACCCTTTTTACACAGGTAAATCTAAACTTATCGATACTGCAGGACGTATTGATAAATTCAAAACTAAATACGCTAAACACATTAAATAATTTTAATTTGTTTCTTGATAAAATAAGCCTTCCATTTGGAAGGTTTTTTTGTTTTTATCTATGACAATCTTTGTAACTTTGGCTCGGGCAAAAAACACTACCACTTAAAAAAAACAGA
Organism: Flavobacterium daejeonense DSM 17708; assembly: GCF_000425425.1. Classification (GTDB taxonomy): domain Bacteria; phylum Bacteroidota; class Bacteroidia; order Flavobacteriales; family Flavobacteriaceae; genus Flavobacterium; species Flavobacterium daejeonense. Next base: position 42,115 of record NZ_AUDK01000025.1, on the reverse strand, counting down.
CAATAATATGAACTATATACTTTTTGACGGACCGGCTCGAAATGCTTTGTTGCCATTTACTTTTACCCGTCCTGTGGCTGATATTCTTATTGGAATTATGACCATTCGTCAGAAATGGGAGCGTTATTTGGGTTCTACAATCACTACTTTAACGGAAGAATATTTATCGGATAAATATCCGATGGTGGAATTGGAAGAAAATGTGATGATTAATGCTTCGTTTCTTCCTAATGAGCTTTTGGCCGAAATGGTTTCTAACTTAGAACCTAATCAGGCTATTTTTAAAGGAGAGGAAGTGATTGCTTTTTTTACCAAAGACAGTCAGGAAGAAGTAAATTTCGATAATTATGAAATTATCGAATACAATGAAGATTGTATTACGGTTATGAATACCTGGGATATTTTTTCTAAAAATGGAGCTGCTATCCGTGAAGATTTTGAGTTTTTGACAGAAGACCGAAAATCACAGCCAATTCCTAAAAGTGTTAATGTTATTGCTGCTGAAAATATTTATATTGAAGACGGAGCTAAATTAGAATATGTTACTTTAAATGCTACAAATGGACCAATTTATATCGGAAAAGATGCTGAAATAATGGAAGGGACAGTAATTCGAGGTCCATTTGCTTTGTGTGAAGGAGCGATTGTAAAAATGAGTGCTAAGATTTACGGACCAACAACTGTAGGGCCTTATTCTAAAATAGGCGGAGAAATTAACAATTCAGTCTTATTTGCGCATTCTAATAAAGGTCATGATGGTTTTTTAGGGAATTCAGTATTAGGAGAATGGTGTAATATTGGAGCTGATAGTAATAATTCAAATTTAAAGAATAATTATGATGAGGTTAGATTGTGGAGTTACGAGACTGAAGGTTTTGCTAAAACGGGCTTGCAGTTTTGTGGTTTGATGATGGGAGATCATAGTAAATGCGGAATTAATACGATGTTTAATACCGGAACAGTTGTAGGAGTGAGTGCTAATATTTTTGGTGCCGGTTTTCCGCGAAATTTTGTTCCGAGTTTTTCCTGGGGAGGAGCAGCAGGATTTACCACTTATGTGACCAAAAAAGCTTTCGAAACAGCGAAGTTGGTTATGGGAAGAAGAAATATAGAATTTGATGAAAAAGAGGCTGCTATTTTGGAACATGTTTTTGAAATAACTAAAAAGTGGCGGAAAGAATAGTTCTCATTTGTTTTCGAAATTTATTTTATCAATAGAAATACTTTATCTGTAAGGGATAAAGTATTTTTTTTATTTGTAGTTGATAATTTTTGAAAAATTCTTTGAAATCTGAATGCTTTGTTGTTTTTTTGATGGGAAATTAATCAACCATATGAAAAACCTTGTAGAATTTTTAAACGAAATAGTTTGGAGTAATGCTCTGATTGTTTTGTGTCTGGGTGTCGGACTTTATTTTTCGATACGAACCCGTTTTTTGCAATTGCGACATATTAAGGAAATGTGGCGTCTTTTATTTGACGGAGAAAGTACCGATTCAGGAGTTTCTTCTTTTCAGGCTTTGGCAATGTCTTTGGCGGGAAGAGTAGGTACCGGAAATATTGCCGGAGTGGCTACAGCTATTGCTTTTGGAGGGCCGGGAGCAATGTTTTGGATGTGGCTGGTTGCTTTTTTAGGGGCGAGTACTGCTTATGTAGAGGCAACATTAGCTCAAATTTATAAAGAAAAACATTTAGGGGAATTTAGAGGAGGTCCCGCTTTTTATATTGAAAGAGGTTTAAATATGAAATGGTTTGCCGTATTGTTTGCGGTCGTTTCTGTTATTTCAGCCGGTGTTTTTTTACCGGGAGTTCAGGCAAATTCAGTTGCTGAAGGAGTTAAAAATGCGTTTCATTTAGAAACCTGGATTTCGGGTCTGGGAATGGTAATTCTGTTTGGAGCTATTGTCTTTGGAGGGGTAAAGAGGATTGCCCGATTTACAGAATATGTGGTTCCGTTTATGGCGATTGGTTATATTTTACTGGCTTTAATAATTATTGTAGTTAACTATGATCAGTTGGTTGGCGTAATTAGTTTGATTTTTAAATGTGCTTTTGATTTGGAAGCAGGTTTTGGAGCTGTATTTGGATTGGCAATTCAGTGGGGAGTGAAACGCGGAATTTATTCTAATGAAGCCGGACAGGGAACAGCGCCTCATATTGCTGCTGCGGCTAATGTTTCGCATCCGGCTAAACAAGGGTTAGTGCAGTCTTTTTCAGTTTATATCGATACTTTGTTTGTTTGTTCGGCTACCGGATTTATGATTTTGATAACCGGAATGTATAATGTTCAAAATCCGCTTTTTGGAACTAATGGAGCGTCGGAATTTTTATATCATGGTGTGGATGTGGCTGTAGGGCCGGCTTATACGCAAAGCGCTATGGATACTGTTTTTCCGGGTTTTGGTTCTTATTTTGTGGCTACGGCATTGTTTTTTTTCGCTTTTACTACGGTTATTGCTTACTACTATATCGCCGAAACGAATATATCCTATTTGACCAGAAAAGTAGAATCGCCTCGATTTTATTATGTTTTAAAAGTAGTAATGATGGTTGTTATTATGTATGGTTCGATCAATCAGGCTACATTGGCATGGGCAATGGGTGATTTAGGTGTAGGTTTGATGGCCTGGTTTAATATTATTGCTATTATATTGTTGCAAAAACCGGCTCTGAAATCATTGTCGGATTATGAAAAACAGAAAAAAGAAGGGATTGATCCGGTGTTTATTCCTGAAACAATAGGTGTTTCTAATGCGCATATTTGGAATACATTAAATAAGGATAAGGAAAAAGAGCAGTAAAAATTACAAACTTTTTTTGAGAACTTCCGATGGCAGATTTTTAACTGTATCGGAAGTTTTTTTTTTATGATGGCAAATCACTTAATTCATTTATCTTTGCAGCTTTTAAATTTATTGAGGACGGGACTTCCGATCTCTAACTTCTAACTTTATATAATGATTACAATCAACGATATCTCGGTACAGTTTGGAGGCACAACTTTGTTTAGTGATGTTTCTTTTGCTATTAATGAGAATGATAAAATAGCCCTGATGGGTAAAAATGGTGCAGGAAAATCAACTTTGTTGAAAATTATAGCCGGAAATTCTAAGCCTTCTACGGGAAATGTAGCAGTGCCTAAAGAAGCTGTTGTGGCTTATTTACCACAGAATTTGTTAACAACCGATACGGCAACGGTTAAAGAAGAAGCTTCAAAAGCGTTTTCTGAAGTTTTTTCTATGAAAGCTGAAATTGATGAAATCAATGAGCAATTGACGGTACGTACTGATTATGAAAGTGATGAGTATATGAAGCTGATTGAGCGAGTTTCTGATTTAAGCGAGAAATTTTATGCGATTGAAGAAATAAATTATGAGGCTGAAGTTGAAAAAGTTTTAAAAGGATTAGGATTTGTGGCTGCTGATTTTGATCGAAAAACTTCTGAGTTTTCAGGAGGCTGGAGAATGCGTATCGAATTGGCTAAAATTTTATTACGCAAACCGGATTTGATTTTGCTGGATGAGCCTACGAACCACATGGATATTGAAAGTATTCAATGGTTAGAGGATTTTTTAATTAATTCAGCTAAGGCGGTTGTGGTAATTTCTCACGATAGAGCTTTTGTAGATAATATTACGAATCGTACCATCGAAGTAACAATGGGACGTATTTATGATTATAAAGCGAAGTATTCTCATTATTTGGAATTACGAAAAGAACGCCGAATTCATCAGCAAAAAGCGTATGATGAGCAACAGAAAATGATTGCGGATAATCGTGCTTTTATAGAACGATTCAAAGGGACTTTCTCTAAAACCGATGCGGTGCAGTCGCGTGTAAGAATGTTGGAGAAATTAGAAATTGTTCAGGTCGATGAGGTAGATACTTCGGCTTTGCGATTAAAATTTCCACCGGCAGCGCGTTCCGGACAATATCCGGTGGTGGTGAAGGATTTGGCAAAATCTTACGGAAATCATGTGGTTTTTAAAGATGCTAATATTGTTATCGAAAGAGGGCAAAAAGTAGCTTTTGTGGGGAAAAACGGAGAAGGAAAATCAACAATGATTAAGGCTGTCATGAAAGAAATAGGGATTGATGGCGGTAGCGTTGAGATTGGTCATAATGCTCAAATTGGTTATTTTGCTCAAAATCAGGCTTCGTTGTTGGATGAAAACGCTACTATTTTTGAAACAATCGATAATATTGCTGTGGGGGATATTCGTACTCAAATTAAAAATATTTTGGGCGCTTTTATGTTTCAGGGTGATGATATTACGAAGAAGGTAAAAGTACTTTCGGGAGGTGAAAAAACACGTTTGGCAATGATTAAATTATTGTTGGAACCGGTGAATTTATTAATTCTGGATGAGCCTTCGAATCACCTGGATATGAAAACTAAAGATATTATCAAGGATGCGTTGCGTGATTTTGACGGAACTTTGATTTTAGTTTCTCATGACCGTGACTTCCTGGATGGTTTGGCAACTAAAGTTTTCGAATTTGGAAACAAAAGGGTAGTGGAGCATTTTGAGGATATTTCCGGATTCCTGGCGCATAAGAAAATGGATAGCATGAAGGAAATAGAAAAATAATTTTTTGACTAAAGTCATTTAAAAAGGCATAAGTTAGTTCTTATGCCTTTTTTATTGGTTTTAAATTCGGATTCCCGGAGGAAGAAGTTCTTTGTACGAAGGATTTTTTTTGAAAAACTGAACAATTCTGGGGTAGGTTGGAACTACTTTTATCCGTTGTTCGATGGCGTTTTCCAGAATATTTTTGATTACTTTGTCAATAAAGTTTTCGTTTTCAAAATGTTCCGGAGTATTTATTTTGGTTAAAAATATTTTTCTTTCCTGAAGCGAATATTCAATGGTGATAAGTCCTTCCGGAATAGTGGTTTCAAATTGTCTGGCAAAAGTATTGTCTTTAATTTCGATTGTAGCAATTGTTTCCATATTATTGTTTTTTTGAACAATGAATTAAAAAAATGAATTGTTTTCGGATTCTTTTATCCAAAAAAGATGTTTTTAAGTGTTTTTATTCAGTGATATTTTCCTAAAGAAAAAGAGGGATTGTAAAGTTAAGTATTTGATAACCAAAATCAAACAATTTTAACGTATGGTTTTTGAGTTGTGTGTGTTAAAGTAAGAGGTTGTTTGTTTTTTTTAAGTTTTGTAAAATAATGTGAGAAAACTTTAAATTAGTATTTTGGTGTCATCGATTTGAAATTTTATTATGAGCAAAATTCCTGTTTATTTTATGCCCGGATTAGCAGCAAATCCTTTGATTTTCGAAAGGATCAGGCTTGATGATGCGCGCTTTGATGTACATTATTTGGAATGGGAGATTCCGAAGCCAAAAGAAACTTTGGAGGATTATGCAGAGAGAATTGCTTTGTATGTCAAGCATAAAAATCCAATTTTGATAGGTGTTTCTTTTGGAGGGATTTTGGTGCAGGAAATGGCTCGCTTTCTGGAGGTGCAAAAAATAATTATTATTTCGAGTGTCAAATCGAAGTCAGAATTTCCTAAAAGAATACGTTTTGTCCGAAAGACATTGGCTTATAAACTGATTCCTATTCGGTTGATTTTGAGTTTTGGCAAATTGGCACAATTTGTTTTTGGCGAAAAAATGTCGCATCGCATGCAATTGTACGATACTTTTTTGTCGGTTCGGGATTTGTATTATTTAAAATGGGCGGTAGAAAAAGTAATTTTGTGGGACAGAGAGGAAATTGATAAGCGGGTGATTCATATTCACGGTGATAAAGATGAGATGTTTCCAATTCAAAATATAAAAAAATGTATTGTAGTTGAAGGCGGAACTCACGTGATGATTTATGTGAAGTATCGCTGGTTTAATGCTAATTTGCCGGCAATACTTTTGGATACAAATAATTTATGTTACAATTAAAATTCAGTAAAAAGGCCTAAAAAAATCCGTCCCGTTCTATTGAACATGCCCCAAAAAGTTAGACACTATTTGGGGCATTTTTTATGGAAAGAAAAGTTAAGTATGATTATGCATTTAAGTTGGAATGCGTAGAATTAGTTTTAAAGAAGCATTATTCAAAAAAATATGTTTCAAGATTAAAAAAATTAGATTTTTTTCATTTGTTCTTTCATCATGTTGATTTGATCTTTCAACATGTTTTGTTTGTCCAGCTTTTTAACTTCTGTAATTAAATTAGTGGCTTCAATTTTTCTTCTCCTTGATAAAGCGATTCCGGCTAAGTTTAATTTGGCTACAGCCAAATCCATATCCATTGATAAACCTAATTCGATAGCTTTCTTGAAATATTTCTCAGACTGATTGATGTTCGTTTGCGAAAGCATAATTCCGTGAAGGTAATTAAAGTAACCTTGTTGTTTTCTGGTTAAAGCTCCTTCCGGGTTTTTAATTTTTGAAAGCCATTTTTGAGCGCCTTCAAAGTCTTGTTTTCTTAATTTCAAAAAGGCTAATAAAATATATTCGTTTCTGTAATAAAGAAAAATAGGAATTATGGTAAGTAATAATAAGAAGATTCCGTTTCCGATATTGTTTTCAGTAAATTGCCAGATACTGGCCGCTACGATAAGTCCGGCGATGATAAGTTTAATATTCTTGTTTAACATGATGGGTTATAATTTGTGATTGCAAATATAGTAAAAGGAATTAAAAATATTTTTATAAAACTTCTTGCCAGAAAAAAAAGTCTTTGTATATTTGCACTCGGTTTTGAAAGAACCACTATTTGAAAACAAAAGATACATATAATTAAGATTTAAAGATACAAAGCAATGAGCAAGAGAACGTTTCAACCATCGAAAAGAAAAAGAAGAAATAAACACGGATTTATGGACAGAATGGCTTCTGCAAATGGAAGAAAAGTTCTTGCGCGTAGAAGAGCTAAAGGAAGACATAAATTAACTGTTTCTAGCGAGCCTAGACACAAAAAATAATGTTTGTATGAACATAAATAAGGGCGTTACTTTTCTTAGTATCGCCCTTTTTTATACCTTGTCTGAAATAAAACTCAAAAATAAGATTTATAAGGGTTTACAGAATTTAAATCTTATAAAATGAGGGTGAACAAAAACTTGAAAAAACAATAATTACATCATAATGCCAAAAGACACTTCAATCAAATCAGTTTTAATTATAGGTTCAGGTCCTATTGTTATTGGTCAAGCCTGCGAATTCGATTATGCAGGATCGCAATCAGCTCGTTCTATTCGTGAAGAAGGAATCGAGGTAATTCTTATCAATTCGAACCCTGCTACAATTATGACCGACCCATCTATGGCGGATCATATTTACTTGAAGCCTTTAACTACTAAATCGATCATTGAAATTTTAAAAGAACATCCACAAATTGATGCCGTATTGCCTACAATGGGGGGGCAAACAGCACTTAACCTTTGCTTGGAAGCTCAGGAAAAAGGAATTTGGGATGATTTTGGCGTAAAAATGATTGGGGTTGATGTAAATGCAATCAATATTACTGAGGACAGAGACCAGTTCAAAGCCCTTTTGAAAAAAATTAATGTACCAACAGCTCCTGCTGAAATTTGTACTTCTTACTTGAGAGGTAAAGAAATTGCTCAGGAATTTGGTTTTCCATTAGTTATTCGTCCATCGTTTACACTTGGAGGAACCGGAGCTTCTATCGTTTACAAACCGGAAGATTTCGACAGATTGTTAACTGCAGGTCTTGAGGCTTCTCCAATTCACGAAGTGTTAATTGACAAAGCTTTGATGGGATGGAAAGAATACGAATTAGAGCTTTTAAGAGATAAAAACGATAATGTTGTAATTATTTGTTCTATCGAAAATATGGACCCAATGGGAATCCATACCGGAGATTCGATTACGGTAGCTCCTGCGATGACATTGTCAGACACTACTTTCCAAAAATTACGTGATTACGCTATCCTGATGATGCGTAGTATTGGAAATTTTGCCGGTGGATGTAACGTACAGTTTGCGGTATCTCCGGATGAAAAAGAAGATATTGTTGCTATCGAAATAAACCCACGTGTATCTCGTTCTTCTGCATTAGCTTCTAAAGCTACAGGTTATCCAATTGCTAAAATTGCTTCGAAATTAGCTTTAGGGTATAACTTAGATGAATTACAAAACCAAATTACTAAATCAACATCTGCTTTATTCGAGCCAACTTTAGATTATGTAATCGTTAAAATACCACGTTGGAACTTCGATAAATTTGAAGGATCAGACAGAACTTTAGGTCTTCAAATGAAGTCAGTAGGAGAGGTAATGGGAATTGGACGTTCGTTCCAGGAAGCTTTACATAAAGCAACCCAATCCTTAGAAATTAAACGTAATGGTTTAGGAGCTGACGGAAAAGGATATACAAATTACGAGCAAATTATCGAAAAACTAACTTACGCAAGTTGGGATCGTGTATTCGTAATTTACGATGCGATTGCGATGGGAATTCCTTTGAGCAGAATCCACGAGATCACTAAAATCGATATGTGGTTCCTGAAACAATACGAGGAATTATTCATCTTAGAAAAAGAAATTTCTAAATATACAGTTGCTACTTTACCAAAAGAATTTTTGCTTGAAGCGAAACAAAAAGGTTTTGCCGACAGACAAATTGCTCACATGATGGGATGTATGGAAAGTGAAGTGCATGCTCTGCGTATGGAAATGAACATCAACCGTGTTTTCAAATTGGTTGATACCTGTGCGGCTGAGTTTAAAGCAAAAACGCCTTATTACTATTCAACTTTCGAAGCTGAAATTGAAAAAGCGGACGGAACTCGTTTTGTAGACAATGAAAGTATTGTAACTGACAAAAAGAAAGTAATTGTATTAGGTTCCGGACCAAACCGTATTGGTCAGGGAATCGAGTTTGATTACTCTTGTGTACACGGAGTTTTAGCTTCTAAAGAGTGTGGATACGAAACCATTATGATTAACTGTAACCCGGAAACAGTTTCTACTGACTTCGATACAGCAGATAAGTTATACTTTGAGCCGGTATTCTGGGAGCATATTTATGACATTATCCAACACGAAAAACCGGAAGGTGTAATCGTACAGTTGGGTGGTCAAACAGCACTTAAATTAGCGGAGAAATTATCTAAATACGGTGTAAAAATCATCGGAACTAGTTTTGATGCATTAGATTTAGCGGAAGACAGAGGACGTTTCTCTGATTTATTGACCGACTTGAAAATTCCTTTCCCTAAATTCGGAATTGCAGAAAGTGCAGACGAAGCTTCTAAATTAGCGGATTCCTTAGACTTCCCATTATTAGTGCGCCCTTCTTATGTATTAGGAGGTCAGGGAATGAAAATTGTAATCAACAAGCAAGAATTAGAAGAGCACGTAATCGATTTATTGAAAGCGATTCCAGGAAACAAATTGTTGTTAGACCACTATTTAGATGGAGCTATTGAGGCAGAAGCGGATGCGATTTGTGACGCTGATGGAAATGTGTATATCATCGGAATTATGGAGCATATCGAGCCTTGTGGAGTGCACTCCGGAGATTCTAATGCTACTTTACCTCCGTTCAACTTAGGGGAATTTGTCATGCAACAAATTAAAGACCATACACAAAAGATTGCTGTAGCTTTGAAAACTGTTGGTTTAATCAACATCCAGTTTGCAATTAAAGATGATACGGTTTACATTATCGAAGCGAATCCAAGAGCTTCCCGTACCGTTCCTTTCATCGCAAAAGCTTACGGAGAGCCTTATGTGAACTACGCTACTAAGGTAATGTTAGGACACAGCAAAGTAACTGACTTTGATTTCAACCCACAATTAAATGGATTTGCTATCAAACAACCAGTATTCTCTTTCAGTAAGTTCCCTAACGTTAACAAAGCTTTAGGACCTGAAATGAAATCTACAGGAGAAAGCATCTTGTTTATCGAAGACCTGAAAGATGATCAATTCTACGAATTGTATTCCAGAAGAAAAATGTATTTGAGTAAATAATCTCAGATTCTGATATAAAAAAAGCTCCAAAATGGAGCTTTTTTTGTTTAAGGTTTTATTCTAACTATTTTATTGTCTTTGAGAATAACTAATTCACTATTTGCTTTCTTTTTGAATTCGATTAATTTCTTGTGAACGGCTCCGCAAAGTCTCTGACTTTGAGGAAGTGTAAAGCTGTCTGAGACAGCTATAGAGGATTTGTAATTATTATTATCGGTTAAAAACCGATAGTCACAGCCGCAAAGTTGGAAACTTTGCGGAGCTGGGAAAAAGGAATTGATTTTGTCATTACACAACCTTTCAAACACAACCAAATTTTACCGATTTCCTTGTCTTCCTTATTATAAAATCTCAAAATATATTCTGATTCAGCAACTTCCCAAGTTGTTTCTACCCAATCGAAATTAACAGGATTGTTAAAAAATGACATTACTTTTGACTTGCTTGATTCTGATAATGTTTTTGAGGTCAAACGACTTAATAAAAACTTATTTTTAAATAGTTTAACATTCGCTACTTTTTCTCTTGGAAAGTTATATTTTTCATTTCCAAAATTCTTTTCAAAGGCTTTTTCTTGTTCTTCAGTTGTTTTGTACATATAGAATTCAATCATTTCTTCTTTCGGTGTGAAAGTAGAATAATATTGTCCTCTATCAAAAACATCAGAAACAATGACAAATCCAATAATTATGATAATAAAAACGGCAAGTAATATTTTCCAAATAGTTTTCAATTTGCAGTTCAGTTGTAAAATGAGTAATAACGGTTCTGGACTTTGCGTTGTGGGGGCAATCGAAGCACAAAAGTTCAGCCCTAAAACCGAAGCTAAATTAATGAATAAAGCTGAAGTTTACACTTCAGCCCCCATAACGCAAAACCCATGTTAGCGGTTCGTTGTTTATTACCAAGCTATTTCGCCCGTTATAGGATTATTTTCTTCACTAAAAAACTTTCCTGTCGGTCCGTCTTTGTCAATCAAAGCATATTTTACAATTCGCTTTCCGGCATCTTCAACAGTTCCTGTTCCTCTGTGTCCGTTGAAGTCCGTTTTTGTAAATCCCGGGCAAACTGCATTTATTTTAAAGTTGCTGTCTTTTAGTTCGTAAGCCAAAACAACGGTGTACATATTCATTGCTGATTTGGACGAAAGATAAACCGCACCTTTGAAGTCGTAATACTTGTATGTTGGGTCGCTGTGCAGTGTAAGTGAACCCTGACTTGAACTCACATTTACGATACGAGGTGCATCTGATTTTTTCAATAAGTCAATAAACGCCTGTGTAACTCTTATCACGCCAAAAACATTTGCATCGTAAGCGGCTTTGAATTTGTCAATAGTTGCATCAAGTGCCGCTTGTGGATAGCCACCGTAAATACCTGCATTGTTGATAAGAATATCCAAGATCTCTGTTTTCTTACCTATCTCTGTTCGAGCATTTTTTACAGAATTATCATCTGTAATGTCAAGCTGAATAGCTTCTACATTGTTAAGTCCCTCTGCCTTTAATTTATTAACAGCCTCCAAACCGTTTTCTAAATTGCGACTGCCGAGATAAACATAAATTCCTTTTTGAGCAAGTTGCTTTGCAACTTCAAAGCCAATGTTTTTGTTAGCTCCTGTTACTAATGCTGTTGTCATTTTTTTTATTTTAAATGAATGACACAAAAGTATAGAGCTAAAAAATGGTGAAGATGGACAAATCAATTTATTGTCTTGACAAATCTTGCTGACTGTCTAAAAACTCACTTACGCTTTTCCCTGTGCATTTTTTGAAAAATCTTGAAAAGTAATCGGGATCATTAAAACCCAATTCATAAGCTAATTCTTTTACGGAAAGGTTTGAATATTGTAATTTCCTCTGTGCCTCAATCATTAAACGATTGGTAAGAAAATCTTTGGGCGAAATTCCCGAATATTCTTTTACAATTCTGTATAAACTGTTGGTGGTTAAAGACAATTTTTCGGCTATTGCATTTACAGAGGGTTGCTCCGTAAGATGAGTTTCAACCGCTAATTTAAACTCAATAAACTTTGACAAATTGGTGTTTAAAATATTGCTTGGTGCTGTGTTTTTGAAATAAACACTATTTAATTCTACCAATAGTGAGTTCAGGTAAGCTAAAATGATTTCTGTGTCGGTTGATTGCTTGTCTATGTGAAGTATTTGGTTTAAAATTTCAAAAACTTTTCTTACTCTGTCCCTTGTAACACTGTCAAAAATTATAGTCTGTGAGTTTAAAGGATTAGCTAAAAAAGGAAATTGTTGCGGTAGCAATGTCAATGTGTTGTCGTCAAATAATAGCTTGAAATATTTAAGATTGTCTGTTTTAGATGGCGGTACAAATACTTGATTTGGCATTGCGAAAAGCAACTGACCGTCATTAAGTGTAATGTCTTGTAAGTCTAAGTTGTAAGTAATAGAACCGCTGTCAATTAGCACTATAAAATAAGAAGTCAGCCTGCGAGGTTGTAAGAGTTTTTGTTGAATGTCGGAAGAAAGATAAGGGTTGTCGTTTGAAACAACTCTCAAAGTTACCTTGTCGTTTTTCAGGCTCTGAATTTTTTGTTTCGATTCTTGCATATTGTCTGCTCAAAGTTTATAAGGTGTCGGTTTACAATGACCGCTAACTTATTTATATGCGCTATAAAGTAGCGCCTATACACCCAAAAGCAGGTAGATTGGCGAAGTTTTATTTCGCTTTTTCAAATATAGAAAATAATAGCTGCAAACTTACAAATGAGTAGTTGATTTGCTGCTGTTCTTAAAAAAAATCCGTTTAGTAATAAAACTAAACGGATTTTAAAATTTTAAAATTTGATATTATATTTGTATTTCTCTTGGTTCTAAACGTGTTAAGCCCATGTTTTCCGGAGTATGAAGTATCATAGGGAATTTTTCTATTTTCACCGAACTACTGTCTAAACCAAAGGCGCTTTCTTCAGATAAACTTAGTTTTTTGATTAAAAAATAAGAGTTCATAATGATGTTTTCGTGCCATTTTAATTCGTTATCATTGGATAGGAATTTTTCGGATAACACAAATTTGAAGTCACCAATAATATTGTTTTTGTTTAAGGATTCATAACGGCTTCGGATATCTACTTCGCCATTTTTTACCATGTCTTTAATCACTTCTTTGAACATCAAATTGATTTTGGTAGGCTCTCTAAATCCTAAATTAAAATCCACCCGATACAAATCGTCTTTAAGAATTTCCGTTACGCGGTATTCGGTTTTATAAGGTTCGTTTAGGATATTTACGTGCACAAACCAGTAAATATCGGCTCTTTTGGGTCTTTTTTGCAAAATAGAATACATTACTTTTTCTTCTATTTCATCGGCTCGTCCGGCGTTAGTCATATAAACCAAATGGGTAGCGTATTTTGGAATACTTAAGTCAACACTCAATTCGCTTAAGACTTTTTTATAATCGTGTATTTTAACAATATTGGTGTAGCTTTTCGTAATTTTTTTGGCTGAAAACCAAATCGACATAATACTAATAAGAACAATTGCAATAATTAAGGTTACATAACCACCGTCGGCAAATTTAGTTACATTGGCAGCCAAAAAGCTAAATTCGATTAAAAGGTAAAGCGTGATTAATGGTACCATGATGTACAATTTTACTCTTTTCATAATAAGAAAGAAATTAAGTAAAATAGTAGTCATAATCATACAAAGAATAATAGCCAAACCATAAGCATGTTCCATGTTGCTGGACTCTTCAAAATGCAGAACGATTCCTACACATCCAAAGAATAATAACCAGTTTATTGACGGAATGTATAATTGTCCTTGTAATTCGGTTGGGTAATTGATTTTTACTTTTGGCCAGAAATTCAATCGCATGGCTTCATTTATTAAGGTAAACGAACCGCTAATTAAGGCTTGGGATGCAATTACCGCAGCTGTAGTGGCAATTACAATTCCGAAAGGCTGAAACCAGTCTTCCATGATTAAGTAAAATGGATTTCCATTCTTTCCGCCTAAACCCATAAGGGTTTCTCCTTCGTTATGAATTAAATAAGCTCCCTGTCCGAAATAGTTCAAGACTAATGTTGTTTTTACAAAAATCCAGCTGATACGAATGTTTTTTCGACCACAGTGTCCCATGTCAGAATACAAGGCTTCAGCTCCGGTGGTACAAAGGAAAACAAATCCTAATACAAAAAAACCTTCCGGGTGAATTGTCAATAAATGGTAAGCGTAATATGGATTTAAGGCTTTGAAAACTTCAGGATGATGAACAATTTGGATAGCTCCTAAAACCCCAAGCATGGTAAACCAAATAAGCATCATTGGTGCAAAAAATCGACCAACCAGTTTGGTCCCAAATTGCTGAATGGTAAAGAGAACTACTAAAATTCCTATTACAATAGGGACGGTATTGATTTCGGGATAATAGGTTCGGATTCCCTCTACGGCAGAAGATACAGAAACGGGAGGAGTAATAATTCCGTCGGCAAGCAGCGCACTTCCTCCAATAATGGCAGGAACAATGAGCCATCTGATTTTTGTCTTTTTAACAAGTGCATAAAGGGCAAAAATTCCACCTTCACCATGGTTATCGGCATTCAACGTAATGAGTACGTATTTTATGGTGGTTTGTAAGGTCAGAGTCCAGAAAACAGCCGAGATTCCTCCTAAAACAACGTCGGCATTAATGACATGATCTCCTAAAATGGCTTTCATTACATAGAGAGGGGAAGTCCCAATATCACCATATATAATTCCTAAAGTTACTAATAAACCGCCTAATGTTAGTTTGCTGTGTAAATTTTTATGTGATGCGCTCATTTGTATTTTTGTAAAGGCCTCAAATTTACTCATTTTTAAATAAATCAAAAGTGATTGTCTTTAAAAAACTAAAAAACCCGACCAATTGGTCGGGTTTTTCATAATCCTTTTTTGTTTTGTTAAATTCTTCTGTTGTTATCTCTTGAAGATGAGTTGTTTTCTCTCTGGTTACTACTTCTGCTTCTGCCGGATTCAGCTCTTTGAGGAGTAGAATTTGGAGTGCTCGGTCTTGAAATCATCCCTCTGTTAGAACTATTTCCTCTTGGAGTTTGAGCTCTTGGCGCATTGTTTTCCTGTCTTGGAGCATAGCTTCTGGTGTTTGGAGTTGGATTGCTTCCCTGATTTTGATTATAGTTTCTGGTTGGAGTTCTTGCAGTTTGATTTTCTCTGGAATTATTATTGTTTTGATTGTAATTTCTGCTTGGAGTTCTTGAAGGTTGACTTTCTCGGGAACTATTATTGTTGTTTTGATTGTAATTTCTGGACGGAGTATATGATTTGGTCGTAGCCGATTTGCTGCGGTCATATCTTCTGTCGGTATTGCTTCCCGGGGTTGAGTAATTTCTGGACGGTGTGTTTCTGCCGGAAGAATACTCTCTTTGATGAGTTCTTCCTGTTGCCGTATTGTTGTACTGTCTTCCTGTATTGTATCTTCCTGAAGACGAGTAAGTACCTCTTCTTCGGTCTATATCATGACGATTGGTATAGCTGCTGTGTCTTCTTGAAAAAGCATAGTTAGGGTAACGTCTTTCGTATGCATTAGAACGACGGGCGTTGTAAAGAGAAATAGCCAAATTACTTCTTCTGTAACTTACATAATTGTATCTGTTATTGAAATTTAGACACAAATGAATGTTGTTTTGGTATCTGTACAAAGGATACGGATTCCAGGCATAGTAATAAGAAGGGTAGTAATTCCAATACCACATAGAGATATACGGACGATAATTGTTCACCCAAAAAGAGGTATATATTAGAGGTGTGGTATAATATACGGGTTCATAAATGTAATTGGGTCCGTAAATGTATTCGTTACCAATAAATTGTACCTGAACATTGTTGTTATTTCTTTCAATGTCTATTGTTGCAACGTCCTGATAAACATCACGGTCTAAAACCGATTGAATAATCACCACGTGAGTATTGTATTCTACGGTTTCAATTACACGTAAATAATCTACTTCGTTATCGTTGTTAAGATCCAGATTAGAAATTTGAAGTTCAGGGTCGTTTAGACGTCTTTCAAAGTCTTCTAAGTTTCGGGAGTCTCCAAAAATAGAGGCAACGGCTCTTAAATCGAGGTTGTCGCTAATTTCATTACTCATCGCATTTACTGTGGTTCTGTTTTGGGCTTCTGTCGAAGTCGTAAAAACAGCAGCAATCATGCTCAGGATTAGGATTGTATTTTTCATGATAATTGTTTTTTTTGCATTCATAATTGGTCATATTCAATTACTGTGCCAATTAATTAAACTTCTTTTGGAGCCGAAGTTTAACAACGTAAAAAATGAACTTGTAGTATCATAAAAAAAGCCGTTTCAAAATGAATTAGAACGGCTCAATTATCTGTTTGTTTTGTTTTATCTTCTTTTACCTCTGTCACCGTATTGTTGGAGTAATTTTCTATAGAAATCATCTTCGGCTTTTTTAAGTTTCAGGATTTTTGAAGCGGGTAAAATTGTTCTGAGACTTTTGCTGAATTTTTTTCGCAGATAAAATAACTCTTCATCGGCAGCTTCCATTTGAGTTAGTAAAATGTTGGCATCTTTTTCGCTTATTTTGTTTAAAGACTCGCTGTTTAATCTGTTTTTGAAAGCTTTCATCTTTTGATGTCTTATTTCAAATTGTTTGTCGTCATAAACATTGTAAAGTGGCCAAAATTTCTCGGCTTCTTGTGTATTAAGATCTAATTCGGAAGTCAAAAAAGCAACTTTTAAAGCTTTTACCTGCTCTTTTTTGTCTTTCATATTGTCTTGCGCATAAAGACTACAAGCGAATAATAATAGCAGGGGTAAAATTTTTCTAAAATTCATCATCTTTTCTTTTTTTGGTAATATTATTCTATTATGTAATGTTCTAAATTATTATTGCTTATTAAAATTTCTTCTATAGTTTGGTCTTTCAGCACAATATCGGTGTCTATTTTGTCAATCTCTTCTAGGTCTAATTCATTAATTAAATCATCCTGATTGATAGTGGACTGATAACTCAGATAATTTTCAAGTGTTGTGGTATCTAATTCGTTAGAATGACTGGCATTTTTTATTAAAACAGGAATTGCTAACGCAAAAACAAAAACGGCGGCAACCATCATTATTATATTTCTTTTATTTTGTAATAATGAAATTGTTTTAGGCTCGTTTTTAGGTAACTGACTTAATAAATTAGCTGAGAATTTGTTAAAATAAGCATCTTCCGGCGTTTTTAATCCGGAGCTGATTTTAGGGCTATTATTTAATTTAAATTCTTTCATGATAGTTATTAGACCAAATAAAAGGCAAAAGGTTTAATTAGTTGTTAATAATGCTTCTATTTTTTTTACGGCATGATGGTAAGAAGCTTTTAAGGCTCCTACCGAAGTTCCCAGAATCTCTGAGATTTCTTCGTATTTTAATTCTTCAAAATATTTCATTTTAAAAACAAGTTGTTGTTTTTCCGGAAGAGTTGCAATGGCTTTGTGTAGTGCGATTTGAATATCATTTCCGTCAAAATAAACGTCGGCTTTGAGTTTTTCTATGGTGTTGTTTTGCAAAGTTTCTGATGAGATGCCGCTTTTTTTTGCTTTTTGGTTTAAAAAACTTATGGCTTCGTTGGTGGCAATTCGGTACATCCAGGAAAATAATTTACTTTCTCCTTTAAAATTTTTAATATTCTGAAATACCTTTATAAAGGTGTTTTGCAAAACGTCATCCGTATCGTCATGATTTAAAACGATGTTTCTAATATGGTTGTAAAGTGGCTTTTGGTACAGATGCAACAATTTCTGAAAAGCGTCATTCTGCGTTTTCGGATTTAATAATTGTTGTATGAATTCCTTTTCGTCCAGCAAAGTTTTTTTTTGAATTAGATAAAATAGCGGTGCAAAGGTTTAAAGAAGAAAGTTGCTAAAACTGGAATTCTTCTTCAATTTTTGTGTTTGGCTCTTCCTGATGCGGATTCGGATTTGTTGCCGGAGCGATTTTTACTACCGGAGCCGGAGCTACTTTAGGAACAATTGGGATGTAAATTTCCGTAACCCATTTTGACGGATTTTTTACTTCATTTTTACCGGTTGAATAAATTTCCAAAAATGAAAAAACAGGATTTGGACTTAATTTGTTTTGGTTCAAAAAGTTAACTGTTTTGTTGTAAGCCGCTTTTAAGTGCGAATAATCTCCGGTTAAAGTTGTTTTGGCACCTTCAAAAGCCTCAATTTTACCTGACGAGATGTCGCTGCCGGAGCTTAAAAAGATGGCATTTTGAATACCAACTCCAATAGTAATTCGGGTGAGTCCTTTTTCAGTGTCATAAGTATGATAAAGAATAAAAGGCTTGCCGTTAATAGTGATATTGTTTTTCTCGCAAAAAGTTTTCAGTTTTGGGATAACAATTTTGAAATTTTTAGTCACTTTAGCCAGTTCGCTGGTAAAAGTTTGCCCAATGTAGTTCATAGCCGGTTTTTGAACCAATCCATTTTCAATGGTAGAAAAAGTGTTGATTTCGTAGTCTAAAGCTTTATCCAGATTAGCCAGGCTTTTTTCATAAATAGTACCAATTACTCTGTTGGTTCCGCCATTTAGAGCAGCATAAATTTTGAAGAAAAAACTCATTTTTCCTTTTGACCTCCAAGTTACTTTTGTACCGCCAATAGTGTCTTTAAAATGCCAGCTTATGGTAGAAGTGGTTCCTTCAAAATCCAGAGCTTGAGCAATACTGTCATTTTCTTTTACGGCAATGGTGCGAATTTGTCCCTGACCATCTTTTCCTTCCCAGGAATAAGAAGCTCCTTTTCCAATGGTGCTTGGAGCGTAATTTATTTTAATTTCAGGATCTTCGGTAGTCCAGGAACCAAAGTCGTTCCAGTTTCTGTAATCATTGACATAGTTGTAAACCGAAGTTACGGGAGAATTAATAATCTTACTTCTTTCAACCAGGAAATCTCCTTTTTGTGTAGCGATGAATATCGATAAAGCCACAAGGCTAAGTAATAATAAAAGAAAGATATATTTTATAATTCTCATAATTCATTGATTATTTTCTGATGTAAAGTTAGAAATTTTATCAATATGCAAGACTATGAGTATAAAAAATATAAAAAGAGATAATTTGTTGAATTAATACCAATAAATTTTTAATAAATTCTAAAAAAAAAGCAACAGTTTCTGAATTAGGAAATTTAATAATTCAGTGATTTTTAGGTTTTAAATTATTGGTTGTTAGTTTGTTATTTGTTTATCGTTTTAAAAATATTTTAATAACAAATAATAATCCGATGAAAATAAAGAAGCCGATTAAGATTTTGTAATTTCCTTTATAAAAAAGCTTATGCGTGCTAATGTCTTTTCGATAGGAAAAAATCATAACAATGATAAAAGCGATTAGAAAACAAATTGCAAAAATTAATTGACCCTGACTAAACATAATTTGAAAAATTTATTGCAAAAATAATCAATTGTTTAGGATTAGTTGCTAATTTGCAATTCATTTAATTAATAATAATTATGCAAAAGCAAATAAACTCTGTTAAAGAATTTCATACAGCATTCGGGATAGGACATAGCGAAGAGCCAATTGCCGATTTAGGAGAAACTAAAAATACGCTTCGTTATCATTTGATGAAAGAAGAGAATGAAGAATATCTGGAAGCGGTTAAGAATAATGATTTGGTTGAAATTGCGGATGCTCTGGGAGATATGATGTATATTTTGTGTGGAACTATAATAGAGCACGGACTTCAGGATAAAATTGAAGCTGTCTTTGATGAAATTCAAAGAAGCAATATGAGTAAGCTGGGCGAAGATGGAAAACCTATTTATCGCGAAGATGGAAAAGTGATGAAAGGCCCTAATTATTTTAAACCCGATTTTTCAAAGATATTAGGTGAGATTTAATAAAAAAGTCGATTTTCAAAATTTGAAAATCGACTTTTTTAGGTTTATTTCGATTAAATGACGATATTCCATAAGGGAAAAATCCTATCTCGTTTAGAACAAGATGGGATTTTTTATATGGTAAAGAGTCAGATTATTTTTTTCTGGCCATTACTTTTTCTACAGCTTCAACAATCGCTTGATTGTTTAACTTGTATTTTTCCATTAATTGCTCAGGAGTTCCAGATTCACCAAAAGTATCTTTTACAGCAACAAACTCTTGTGGAGTAGGGTTATTTAAAGCTAATACACCGGCAACACTTTCTCCAAGTCCGCCAAGGTAGTTGTGCTCTTCAGCAGTAACAATACATCCTGTTTTAGCAACTGATTTTAAAATAGCTTCTTCATCCAAAGGTTTAATGGTGTGGATGTTGATTACTTCAGCAGAAATTCCTTTTTCTTCTAGTTTTTCAGCAGCAATTAAAGCTTCCCAAACTAAATGACCTGTTGCAACAATAGTTACGTCAGTTCCTTCGTTTAACAGGATTGCTTTTCCAATGATGAATGGTTCGTCAGCAGGAGTGAAATTAGGTACAACCGGACGACCAAAACGCAAGTAAGCCGGACCGTGGTGATCTGCTAGAGCAATAGTAGCCGCTTTAGTTTGGTTGTGGTCACAAGTGTTGATAACAGTCATTCCAGGTAACATTTTCATCAAACCGATATCTTCTAAGATTTGGTGAGTAGCACCGTCTTCTCCAAGAGTTAAACCAGCGTGAGAAGCACAGATTTTTACATTTTTTTCAGAGTAAGCTACTGATTGACGAATTTGATCGTAAACCCTTCCTGTAGAGAAGTTAGCGAAAGTTCCTGTGAAAGGAATTTTTCCACCAATAGTTAAACCTGCAGCAATTCCAATCATGTTTGCTTCAGCAATTCCGATTTGGAAAAAACGCTCCGGGTGATTTTTTTTGAATTCGTCAAATTTTAACGAACCAATTAAATCCGCACAAAGTGCTACTACATTTTCATTTTTTTGACCTAATTCAGCCATTCCCACTCCAAAACCTGAACGGGTATCTTTGCTTCCTGTATTTGTATATTTTTTCATTATTTTTTTAAATTGAAAGATTAAAAAAAATTGAAAGATTAGTGGATTCTAAATTAGAAACCGTTAATCTGCAATTTTAATTCTTAATAATCTGAATTGCCTCCAGTATTATAGTTTTGTCCTAAAGCGTTTGCCAATTGCTCGTCATTTGGTGCTTTACCGTGCCAAGCATGACTGTGCATCATATAATCTACACCATTACCCATTTCGGTATGTAGTAATACGCAAACAGGTTTTCCTTTTCCTGTTCTGGCTTTCGCTTCGGCCATTCCTCCAATAATAGCTTCTACGTCGTTTCCATTAGTGATTTCAATCACTTCCCAGTCAAAAGCTTCAAATTTAGCACGAAGACTTCCCATGCATAAAACTTCGTCAGTAGTTCCGTCAATTTGTTTTCCGTTAAGATCCACAGTTGCAATGATGTTGTCAACACCTTTAGCCGAAGCATACATAATTGCTTCCCAGTTTTGACCTTCCTGCAACTCTCCGTCACCGTGAAGTGTATAAACGATATGTTTGTCGTTGTTTAATTTTTTTGCCTGAGCAGCTCCAAGAGCTACTGATAATCCCTGACCTAAAGATCCCGAAGCAATACGTACACCAGGTAAATGGTCATGAGTAGTTGGGTGTCCTTGTAATCTTGAATTTAACAAACGGAAAGTTCCTAATTCAGATACAGGGAAATAACCGCTACGTGCAAGAACACTGTAAAAAACCGGTGAAATATGTCCGTTTGACAAGAAGAATAAATCTTCTCCGATTCCGTCCATGTCCCAGCCTTCTTTGCGGTCCATAATGTTTTGATATAAGGCTACCAAAAATTCGGTACAACCTAGAGAACCTCCTGGGTGACCTGAATTAACAGCGTGAACCATTCGAAGGATATCTCTTCTTACTTGGATAATTAAATCGTTTAATTGTTGAGTGTTAGGTTTCATTTTTAGTGTAATAGTTAAACTGCTGCAAATGTAAATTTTATTTTTCCGTAAGACAAGGGATTTTAAGAATTGTTTAGGATTAAATAAATAAGGGCATAAAAAAAGTCCGAAATAGGACTTTTTTTTGAGGTTTTAGATATTGATGTTTGTTTCTTTTGTTTAAGAAACAATTTCCGAAATAATTACTCTCGAATTCATTGCGACCTTTGATTTGATCGAATTTGAAATCAAGCAGGCAGCTTCTGATTTTGCTAATACTTTTTGCGCTTTAGCTAAATCGTTTTCAGAATTAATTTCTAAAGTTGGTTCCAAAATTATTTCAGTCATTAGAAATTTTCCATCAATTTGTTCCATTTTTCCTTTGGAATCGCATTTGAAATTTTGAAACTCTAATTTCGAATTTTCGGCTATGGCTAAAAAAGTAGTCATAAAACAACTCACCACAGCAGCGGTTAATAAATGTTCCGGCGACCAAATACCTTCTGTTCCGTGTGGAAAAGGAGGAGGTGTGACTACTTCTATATTTTGATTCAGTTCAGGTGAAGAAAGAATTCCTTGTCTTTCAGATGTCCAGTTTAAATTTACATGGTAAGTTGCTTCCATAAGTATGTTATTTTGGTTGTTTTTAGGCTATTTTATTGGTTAAACTGTTCCATCCGCCGCCATTATGTATTCGGGTGAAATGATGAGATTTTAAAATTCGGGCAGCCGAAGTGCTTCTCATTCCCGAAGCACAACAGGTTATAATGGTTTGGTCTTTTTTTAATTTCGAAATATGATTTTCTAGTTCATTCAACGGCAGGTTTATCGCGCCTTTAATGTGACCTTGTTTGAATTCAGCCCGAGTTCGCACATCTAAAATTAGGGCTCCTTCTTTTACTAAGCTTGCAAAATCGGTTTTAGGGCTGCTGCCAAATATTTTTTTTAATAAATTGATCATGTTATTCTTGTTTGGATTGATAATAATTAACGTCTAGCCAGGAACCGCCGTTATAGCATTTGATTCCGAGTTGCGATAGAAAATGTTGCGCCTGACTGCTTCGGTTGCCGGAAGCACAGCAAAGAATTAAAGGTGTTTTGGAGTTGTTTGATTTCTTCAATTCTTTCCGGAATTTGATTTAAGGTAATGTTTACCGAACCTGCAACATGACCGCTCATAAATTCACCGTAGGAACGAACATCGATTATAGTTCCTTCGTTTGCCTGTATTGTTTTTTGTAAATCCATTGTTTTTGTATTTTGTTGATGTAAAACTACTTTAAGAAAACAAGTCGGATAGTAACTTTAGTTACACAACAAAAAATTAAATAAAAAAGCCTTGCTCACTGCAAGGCTTTAAAGTTTTTTGGTGAAAATTAATTCTTAGGTTCTTCTTTATCAGGGTTGATAATCTCAGTTTCAGTTTGATTTTCTCCTTTCAAATAGCTAGGTAAATTTAATCCTGCCATGTTGAATAAATCGTTCAAAGGTGGAACGGTTTTCATCATTCCGGAAACAAAATTAGCAGTAGAGCCATTTCCGTTTTCATTATTGCCGGAATCCCAAACGGTGATTTTGTCAATCTTGATGTTTTTCACGGCTTCTACCTGCGTTTTAACCAATTCAGGTAATTTTTCAATTAACAATAATTGGAATGCCTGTCCTGGGTCGCCACCGGCAGCTTCCACCACTTGTTTGTAACCTTCAGCTTGTTTGGTAAGGATTTCATAAAGACCTTTCGCTTCGGCTTCCATTTTAGCATAAATCGCATCAGCTTCTCCTTTGGCACTTTCTCTGATTCTTTCTGCTTCAGCCTGAGCTTCGATAATGGCACGTTGTTTAGCAATTTCGGCAGGAACCACTACGTTAGCAATTTGGGTAGAACGCTCTCTTTCAGATCGGGCTGTTTCTGCTTTTTGCTCTGCGATATACGATTCTTCCAAGGCTTTTGCCTGTTGTACTTTTTCAGCTGCAATGGCAACGCGTAAAGATTCAGCTTCTTTTTCTCTACGCAAAGCTTCCGAATTAGCAATGGCAATTTTAGCCTCATTTTCTCCTTTTATCGCAATAGCATTGGCTTCAGAAGTTTTTACTCGGGTGTCTCTTTCGGCTTCGGCTTTACCAATGGCTTCATCCTTTGAGGCAGCGGCAATACTAATTTCACGGTCTTTTTGTGTAATAGCAATTTTTACATCACGATCTCTATGTGTTTCGGCAATTTGAGTGTCTTTTTCTCTGTCGGCTAAGGCTTTTCCGGTTTCCCCGATTTTTTCCTGCTCGGCAACCGAAATTTTCGCTTCGTTGATGGCTTTGGCAGCAGCTTCTTTTCCTAAAGCTTCGATATAACCGGACTCGTCTTTGATATCGGTAACGTTTACGTTGATTAATTTCAAACCAATTTTACGCAATTCGCTATCCACATTTTTAGAAATATTGTCCAAAAATTTATCTCTGTCGGAGTTAATTTCTTCAATGGTCATCGTAGCAATTACCAAACGCAATTGCCCAAATAAAATATCTTTGGCTAATTCCTGAATTTGCTCCGAAGTCAATCCTAATAGTCTTTCTGCAGCTGTATTCATGCTGTCAGCTTCCGTAGAAATAGCAATCGTAAAACGACAAGGAACATCCACACGAATGTTTTGTCGGCTCAGAGCATTAGTTAAATTTGCTTCAATAGAAAGTGGTTTTAAATCTAAAAAAGCATAATCTTGGATAACAGGCCAAATAAAAGCACCTCCGCCGTGCACACATTTGGCCGAAGTACCTCCGGTTTTTCCATAAATTACTAATATTTTGTCCGAAGGACATCTTTTGTAACGGGAAATTAAGGCTGAAATAGTTACAAAAAAGACAACTGCGGCAACCGCAATAATTAAAACTGGTGTCATGGATTGGATTTAAATAGGTTGAACGATAATAATATTGTTGTTTTCAATTTTTACTACTTTTACGGTACTTCCGGAAGCAATTTTTTCGACATGTTCCGTCATGGCATCCAATTCGTGAAAAGCACCATTGATAGAGATCATAATTTTCCCTTTTCCGGATTTGTTTTCCGGAATAGTTAAATATACCTCTGCTGATTGGTGAAGGGTTTTTTCGAGTTTAAAGGAATTGTCTTCTTCCAGTTTTTGCACTTGTTTAATAATAAGGAAGAAAACAAAGACAAACAGACAACCTATTATTACTGCAAGAGCTATTAAAAGGTTTGTATTTTCGATGCTGTTGTAGAGTGAAATTCCGGTCCAACTGAAACCTAATAAAAAGTTGATGAGATTTCGAAGGGAAAACAGTTGAAAAGTAGAGTCGCTACCATTAAGGTCACCATCAAAATCGGCTTGAAGACCGTCTGAGGAATCAACACCTGAAAAGGTCATTACTGCCTGGATGGCAAAAATTAATGTTGTAGGAATAGCAATGTACCAAAAGGTTTTGAGTAATACAGGCAAATTTTCCAGTAGTTCCATAATGTATAACTTTTGTTAGTTATACAAACATAATGAAATTACTTACTAAAGCAATGCAGGTAGTGTAAAAAAATTAGGAGGTTTTTTTAATGTTGTCTTATTTTGTAATGGATTGCAATAAAGATTCCAGAATTTGCTGGCCTTCTTCCCAAAGTCCCAGTTGAGATTCAAAATTCAAATGTCCTTTTGGATCTACATTATAAAAATGACTTTGCCATTGATTGGCTAAAAATTCCGCTCTTTCAACCGAAATATAAGGGTCGTTAGAACTGCTAATTACGATAGAAGGATAATTTAGTTTATTTAAAGGAATAGGAGCAAAGTTCCAGATTTCCTCCGGAGTATGTTCAGCTGATTCTACATCGGCGGGAGCTACGAGTAAAGCTCCTGCTATCTTACTTGTATTGTTTTGTTGTGACCAATGTGTTACTAACGAAACAGCCAAACTATGTGCTACAATAACAACAGGCGTTTCAATAGAATTTATAGTTGCATCCAGATTTTTTAACCAATCCTGTAATTGCGGTTGATTCCAATTATCCTGAACTACTTTTTTTGTGTTTGGAAAATGCTGTAACCAATTGTCCTGCCAATGTCCGGTTGCGGAATCGCCTAAACCGGGAACTATTAATAAGGTATGTTTCATGATTTATTTAGAGTGAGTTTTTTGTATTGAAAATGATTGTAAAAATTAAGAACTACAAGACAACATCGAACAACCTACTTTGTTTCTGGCCCATTCCGGACGTTTGGCAAACCATTTCGTCATATTTTCCTGTTCAGAATACGGATTTTTCAATAGATTGAAAAGTTCGTCAATCAGGCTGTAATTGCCTTTGTCGGCAGCATCGATGGCTAATTGTGCCATGTAATTCCGTAATACATATTTTGGATTGACGCTGTTCATTTTTTCGGCACGTTCAGTATTAGTTATTGTTTCTAATTGCAGGCGCAGGCTGTATTGGTTGAACCAATTGTTCCAGGCTTCGCTGATTTTTGGAAATTCTTCAATGGAATTGTAGAAAGCAACAGTAATGATTTTTAATCCTTCTTCCGGTTTTTCTTTTTGAAACTGACTTAGATTTCTGTAGAAAATGGTCATGTCGGTTTCGGTTAAATGTAAATTGTTTTCTAATTCCTGAATGAGTTTTTGGTCGTTCTCATTTTGGGTGAAAAGTCCAATTTTAGAACGCATCATGTTTAAATATTGGATTTCGAAATTGGTACCAAAATCAGCCAGGATTTTTTCCAAACCTTCAGCTTCGTTGATTAAAAGAAATAAAGCATTTGCCAATTGGTACAAATTCCAAAGGACAATGTTGGGTTGGTTGCCGTAACGATAACGCTTGTGTTGGGAGTCGGTGGTGTTAGGTGTCCAACCGTAGTCGTAACCTTCGAGCCAGCCATAAGGACCGTAATCGATGGTGAGTCCCAAAATGGACATGTTATCAGTATTCATTACGCCGTGTACAAAACCAATCCGTTGCCAATGAATAATCATTTTCAGACTGTTTTCGGCGACTTTTCTGAAAAATTGCAGATAGCTCTCTTTAGAAGGCTCGCCTAATTCCGGGTAAAAATGTTTGATGGTATAATCAGTGAGTGTTTTTAGAGTTTGCACATCTTTACGTGCAGCTAAGATTTGGTAGTTTCCAAAACGTAAAAAACTAGGTGCAATACGACTTACAATAGCTCCTTTTTCATAAGCCGGATGGCCGTTGTAGAGCATATCTCTTAAAACTTCGTCTCCTGACAAAGCTAAAGACAATGCTCTTGTGGTAGGAACACCTAAATAAAACATGGCTTCGCTGCATAAATATTCGCGGATGGAAGAGCGCAAAACTGCCAATCCGTCGGCAGTTCTGGAATATGGTGTTTTTCCAGCGCCTTTGAGTTGGATAGCCCAACGTTGATTATTGTGAACGATTTCAGTTAAATTGACTGCACGGCCATCGCCTAGTTGTCCTGCCCAGTTTCCAAACTGATGTCCGCCGTAGCACATGGCATAGGGCTGGGTGTTTGGTAAAACTTCGTTTCCGGTGAAAATATTTTTGAATTCTTCGGATTGAGCATCTTCTAGTGATAATCCTAAGTTTTCGAGCATTTCCGGAGAAACGTGAAGTATTTCAGGATTGGCCGTTTTTACAGGTGTTACAAATGAAAAACAAGCGTTTTCGACCTGTCTGACGTAGTTTTCGGTAATTGGGTCGGCGGGTAATTCTTTGTTGAAAGTATCTTGAATGTTGATTTTCATTGTATTTGTAATTATTGATAATACAAAGTTACAAATATTAATACCACTATAAATCTTCAATTTTACCATTAAGGAGTTAAGAAAATTTATACTTAATGATTCTTAATTTCTTAATGGTGAAAAACAATGTTTTTTAAAGCGTTAGTTTGCTGTTAAAAAGATGTAGCTTTTTTCTAAATTAAACTATCTTTGCGCTCCCGAATAGTCGGAAAAACAATCGGTAGAGAAACCAGTATGAAGTTTGATTTATTACAAAAAGACCCACTTTCTAAAGCCAGAGCGGGAAGCATTACCACTGATCACGGTGTGATTGAAACGCCTATTTTTATGCCGGTAGGTACGGTAGCTTCTGTAAAAGGAGTGCACCAAAGAGAATTGAAAGACGATATTAATCCGGATATTATTCTTGGAAATACTTATCATTTGTATTTGCGTCCGCAGACTGAAATTTTAGAGCAGGCGGGAGGATTGCATAAATTCATGAATTGGGATCGTAATATTTTGACAGATTCTGGAGGTTATCAGGTGTATTCGCTTTCCAATAGCCGAAAAATTAAGGAAGAAGGAGTAAAGTTTAAATCGCATATTGACGGTTCTTATCATACTTTTACTCCGGAGAATGTAATGGAAATTCAGCGTACTATTGGAGCTGATATTATCATGGCTTTTGATGAATGTACACCTTATCCATGTGATTATCATTATGCCAAACGTTCGATGCACATGACGCACCGTTGGTTGAATCGTTGTATCAATCATTTGGATAAAATTCCGGTAAAATATGGTTATGATCAGGCCTTTTTTCCAATTGTTCAGGGGAGTACTTATAAAGATTTGCGACGTCAGTCGGCGGAATATATTGCGAATTCCGGTCAGGCAGGAAATGCTATTGGCGGACTTTCAGTAGGGGAACCAGCCGAAGAAATGTATGCGATGACTGAGGTGGTGACTGAAATTTTGCCGGAGGACAAACCTCGTTATTTGATGGGGGTGGGAACGCCAATTAATATTTTGGAAAATATCGCTCTGGGAATTGATATGTTTGACTGTGTGATGCCTACTCGAAATGCCCGAAACGGGATGTTGTTTACAGCTAATGGTACTATCAATATTAAAAATAAAAAATGGGAAGCCGATTTTTCGCCAATTGATGAAATGGGAATCACCTTTGTGGATACCGAATATTCAAAAGCTTATTTGCGTCATCTTTTTGCTGCCAATGAGTATTTAGGGAAACAAATCGCTACGATTCATAATTTAGGGTTTTATATGTGGTTGGTTCGCGAAGCCAGAAAGCATATCTTAGCCGGTGATTTCAGAGTTTGGAAAGAAATGATGGTGAAAAACATGAGTCAAAGACTTTAAAATATGTTGATTTGTTTAATCGTTTATTCGGTTAAACGATTAAACAAAAAATCAATTAATGCTATTATGTTAACAATACTAGATAAGTACATTCTGAAAAGATATTTGGCCACTTTTGCGGCCATGTTGTTAATGTTTATTCCAATTGGGATTATTATTGATGTTTCGGAGAAAATCAATTTTATGATTGAGAATAAAGTTCCTTTTCTGGCTATTGTTATCTATTATTATCATTTTACAATTTATTTTGCCAATGCCTTATTTCCGATATTTCTCTTTTTATCGATTATTTGGTTTACTTCAAAATTGGCTAATAATACCGAAATCATTGCCATATTGAGTTCGGGAATTTCCTTTAGCCGTTTTTTAAGACCTTATTTTATCGGGGCAACCATTATTTCGATTTTTGTATTGTTGATGGGATTTTATGTGGTTCCGGTTTCGAGTGAGGGCTTTAATAATTTCCGTTATACTTATTTGCGTAGAGACGGAAAAGAACGAATGCGGGGCGATAATACCGATGTGTACAGGCAGTTGAATGACAAGGAATTTCTGTATGTAAGTAATTTTAATCCAACGTCGAAAATGGCGTTTAATTTTGCTTTGGAAAAATTTGAAAAAGAAAAAATGGTTTCCAAAATTACCGCCAGCCGAATTAAATACAACGAAAAAGACAGTACTTATACCTTGTATGACTATACTAAGCGAACTGTAGGTAAACTGGGCGATAAGATAGAAGTTTTGCCTGAAAAAAATGTGAAATTTAAATTTGAACTCGAAGATTTAACTCCGGTAGTTTACATCGCGGAGACGCTGCGACTGGATAAACTAATTGATTTTATTGATAAGGAAAGGAAACGTGGTTCGTCTAATATCAACGTTTATTTAGTGGTTTTCTATAAAAAATTCAGTATTCCGGTTTCGGCCTTCATTTTGACCATTATTGCTGTGGCGGTTTCTTCGATGAAGCGAAGAGGAGGGATGGGAATGAATTTAACCATCGGGATTGCCGTAGCTTTTGGATTTGTGTTTTTTGATAAGATATTTGGCGTATTAGCCGAAAAATCGACTTTTTCACCTCTTGTAGCAGTTTGGTTTTCTAATTTTGTTTTTGGAATTCTGGCTGTTTATTTGTTGCGCAATGCCAAACGTTAGACTTAAAAGTTATTTCAATCTCCATCTGATTGTTTTTATTTGGGGGTTTACAGCCATACTTGGCGCTTTAATTACTATTGCTGCCGACGTGATTGTTTGGTATCGAATGCTGATGGCTTCTTTGTTTTTAGCGGTTTATATTTTCTTTTCAAGAAAGTCTTTCCAAATTCCATTTACCGCTTTACTTCAGTTGACTTTTGTAGGGCTGCTCATAGCACTGCATTGGATTTTTTTCTTTCATGCCATTCATATTTCTAATGTGTCGATAACTTTATCTGTGTTTTCTTTAGGTGCTTTTTTAGCATCCCTGTTAGAGCCTTTGTTTTATGGACGAAAAGTCCTTTGGTATGAAGTGTTTTTTGGGTTGGTTATTATAGCGGCTTTATCTGTAATTATGCAGGTTGAGGCCGGTTATTTTAAAGGAATGCTCTTTGCTTTGGTTGCCATTATTCTCGGGGTTTTGTTTACTTTGTTTAATGGTAAATTGATTCAAAAACATGATTCGGCAGTGATTACTTTTTATGAATTTGTAGCAGGTTTTCTTTTTATAACGATTTATTTTATTGGTCAAAATAAATTTAGTCTGGATTTTTTCAGTGTTTCAGCTAATGATTGGTTGTTGCTGTTGGTTTTGTCCTCGGTTTGTACGGCTTATGCTTTTACGGCTTCGGTAAAAGTGATGAAACAATTGAGTCCTTATACGGTTATGCTGACAACCAATTTAGAGCCGGTTTACGGAATTCTTTTGGCTTATTTTATTATTGGCGATAAGGAAAAAATGAGTGGTTCTTTTTATGCGGGTGCTCTGATTATTCTTTTAGTGGTGATTTTAAACGGAATTTTAAAGCACAAACGCAAGCTGAAGTTGAAAACAAAAAACAGCAGTTAAGAGTTTTTTAAAAAAATAATTATAGTGATTTTTTTATAATTAAGTAAATAAAATAAAGAATATTAATTTTTTCAAACCAGTACTGAATTTCTTTTTTATTGGTTTACTGATTACAACGCTTAGTCGTTTGGCTCTTTTTTAGTATTTAAAGAACGTGTAATGCAAACACCGGATTATTGGATGTTGTTTCCAATAGGTTTGAATGGATATCATTTGCTGGGTTATATTTCATTTTTGCCAACATTATTATTGTCGGTTTTGCCGGATAATTATTTGCAAAAAATAAAGAAACTTTTCAGCGTTTACTTTATTTTCTTTTTGTTGTTTTTCATGGAATTAGCCAGCTATGATTTTATCAATGAATATGATACACGTCCCAATAAATTGTTTATTGATTATTTAATTTATCCTAAAGAAGTTGTGGGGACTTTGATTAAAAGTTATATGACTTCTATGGTGGTTTCGTTTTTGGTTTTAGGGTTGGCGCTTTATTTTGTAATTAAAAATGCTGCTTCCTGGTTTTACCCAAAAAATATGGCTTATCGTACCAAGTTGTTTTTGTTTCCTCTGGTGGTTTTTCTGTTGTTTTTGGGGCAAGATCAAGCTTGGTCTCTAAAAGACCTAATAAATGCCAGTAATGCTATTTTTTCAACCAATCAATTGACAAATACTTTAGGAGTGAATTCTTTATATACCGTAGGTTTTGCATTGTATTCACTTAAAAACGAAGGAAATGCAGCAAAAATGTATGGTAAAATGGATGCTGAAGAAGCAATCAGGCGGGTTAAAAAATACATGAATGTTCCCGAATCAAATTTTACGGATGCTAATTTACCATTGATGCATTTGCAAAAAGCGGATACTGTTCTTGAAAAACCTTATAATATTGTGGTTTTTTTACAGGAAAGTTTAGGTGCTGAGTATGTTGGTTGCTTAGGAGGATTACCTTTGACTCCTGAATTGGATAAACTTTCTAAAGAAGGTTTGTTGTTTACTAATTTATATTGTACCGGAACGCGTAGTGTAAGAGGTATAGAAGCCGTGGTGACGGGGTTTCTTCCTTCGCCTTCGGAGAGTGTGGTAAAATTGAGTAATTCGCAAACAGGATTTTATACGCTTGCTGAAAATCTTAGGGAGAAAGGTTATCAAACAAGTTTTATTTATGACGGAATGGCTAATTTTGATAATATGGCTGCTTTTTTTAACGGAAACGGTTTTAGTAAAATCATTGACGAAAAAGATTATGATAAATCTAAAGCAGCATTTAAAGAAAACTGGGGATATTCTGAAGAAGATTTAGTTGTAAAAGCCAATAAATATTTTAAATCCATGGGGAATAAATCTTTCTTCTCTCTGATGTTTTCAACATCTAATCATGAGCCTTTTGAATTTCCCGACGGAAGAATTCAGTTGTATGATAAAAAGAAAAATACCGTACATAATGCTATGAAATATGCCGATTTTTCAATCGGGAAGTTTTTTAAATTGGCTAAAAAAGAAACCTATTTTAAAAATACCATTTTCCTGGTTATTGCCGATCATTGTACCAGAACTTACGGTAAAACTTAGTACCGATAAACAAGTTTCATATTCGGGCTTTGTTGATTGATCCGAATATTCCTAAAGGTAAAAAAAATACGAGAAATTAAGCAGTCAGTACGAGAAATTATGCAGTCAGATTGATATTGCTCCAACGGTATTGAATTTTATAAGTATGGATATCAGTGATCCAATGCCGGGAATAAATTTAATGCATCTTGCTTCAAATGTTCCCGGAAGAGCTATCATGCAGTTTCATGATAATGATGCATTTAGAATTGAAAACAAGGTAGTCGTTTTACAACCGAATAAAGAACTTTTGGAGTTTGAAATGAAAAACGATACGGTTTTAATACCAACAAAATTGAATAAAAAAATGGCGAAAGATGCTTTGGCTCATGTTACCACAGCTTCTTATTTGTACAAGGAACGAAAATACAGAATGAAAAATAAGAAGTAAAATAATTATATTTTACGTTTTGATTTTCAGTAAGATGAGGTTTTAGCAGAAGTTTGTCTAAGAATAGTATAATTGGTTGTATCTTTGTCGGGATAGACTAAAATAAAAAAATTAACGGGTGTAAATGATTTAATATTTTATATTTGCACTTCCAAATAAAATAATAACGCACAAATCCTATGGAATATTTAGATTTTGAGCTTCCAATAAAAGAACTTGAAGAGCAATTAGAAAAATGTCAGGTTATTGGACAGGAATCAGAGGTTGATGTTACCAATACATGCAATCAAATTAATGATAAATTGATTGAGACCAAAAAGAAGATATATGGAAATCTTACGGCTTGGCAACGTGTACAACTATCAAGACATCCAAACCGTCCTTATACTTTAGATCATATTAGAGGACTTTGCGGAGATACTTTTTTAGAACTTCACGGAGACAGAGGATTTAAAGACGACAAAGCCATGGTAGGTGGTTTAGGGAAAATTGGAGGTCAGTCTTTTATGATTATTGGTCAACAAAAAGGATACAATACTAAAACACGTCAATATAGAAATTTCGGGATGGCTAATCCTGAAGGATATCGTAAAGCCTTACGATTGATGAAAATGGCTGAAAAGTTTGGGATTCCAATTGTTACTTTAGTGGATACTCCGGGAGCTTATCCAGGTTTAGAAGCTGAGGAACGCGGACAAGGAGAAGCGATTGCCAGAAATATTTACGAGATGGTTTTGCTTAAAGTTCCTGTAATTACCATTATTGTTGGAGAAGGAGCTTCAGGAGGAGCTTTAGGAATTGGTGTTGGAGACCGTGTTTATATGTTAGAAAACACCTGGTATTCGGTTATTTCTCCGGAATCTTGTTCTTCTATCTTATGGAAAAGCTGGGAATACAAAGAGAAAGCTGCTGAAGCCTTAAAATTGACTTCTGCCGATATGAAAAAACAGCAATTGGTGGATGATGTAATTCCGGAACCTCTGGGAGGAGCTCATTATGACAGAGAAACTACTTTTAAAACCGTTGAAAAATACATTTTGAAAGGATATGAGGAGTTGAAAAAATTATCAACAGCTGACTTAATTGCACAGCGAATGGATAAGTACACTAAAATGGGTGAGTTTAAAGAATAATAAACCCTTTTACGAATATAGAATCCGAAACCTTACCGTTTCGGATTTTTTTTTGGAGGTTATAAACAAATTGGAGTTAGTTATAAACATATTGTTGTAATAACTAAACTGTGTTTTTTTTAAAATTTATGCTACTTTCGTGCTATGGAAAATTTCAAGAATGTAAAGCCGGTAAAGGTTGATAAAGCTACAATAATAAACCTGGAAAAAGGGAAGTTGCCTCCTCAAGCTGTTGATTTAGAGGAAGCTGTGCTGGGTGCGATGATGATTGATAAAAAAGGGGTAGATGATGTAATTGATATTTTGCAACCAGATGCCTTTTATAAAGAAGCCCACCGACATATTTTTGAAGCCATTGTGCAATTGTTTACCGAAACGCAACCCATCGATTTGCTTACGGTTTCTGCACAGTTAAAGAAAAACGGAAAATTAGATTTAGCCGGAGGTGATTTTTATTTAATTCAGCTTACGCAAAAAATTTCCTCTTCGGCGCATATCGAGTTTCACTCCAGAATTATTCTTCAGAAATTTATTCAGCGTAGTTTGATTCGGATTTCCAATGAAATTATCGAAGATTCCTATGATGAAACTACCGATGTTTTTGATTTGTTAGATAAAGCCGAATCCAAACTTTATGAAGTAACTCAGGGAAATATTAAACGAAGCTCGGAAACCGCACAAAGTTTAGTATTACAAGCCAAAAAGAAAATTGAAGAAATTAGTAAAAAAGAAGGTTTGAGTGGAGTTGAAACCGGGTTTACTAATTTGGATAAACTAACATCCGGTTGGCAGCCGAGTGACTTGATTATTATCGCAGCACGTCCTGCGATGGGAAAAACAGCCTTCGTATTGTCGATGGCCCGAAACATGGCGATTGATTACGGACACGGAGTAGCTATATTTTCGCTGGAGATGGCATCCGTTCAGCTTATTACCCGTTTGATTTCCTCAGAAACAGGTTTGTCTTCTGAAAAATTACGTACCGGAAAATTAGAACCGCATGAGTGGACGATGTTGAGTACAAAAGTAAAGGACTTAGAAAAAGCGCCTTTGTTTATTGATGATACACCTTCACTTTCTATTTTTGATTTACGTGCCAAAGCCAGACGTTTGGCTTCCCAACACGGAATTAAAATTATTATTATTGACTACTTACAGTTGATGACTGCCGGTGGAAATACTAAAGGAGGAGGAAACCGTGAGCAGGAGATTTCGACAATTTCCCGAAACCTAAAAGCATTGGCCAAAGAGTTGAACGTACCTGTTATTGCTCTTTCTCAGCTTTCGCGTGCGGTGGAAACCCGTGGATCCAGTAAGCGTCCGTTGCTTTCCGACCTTCGTGAATCGGGAGCGATTGAGCAGGATGCCGATATTGTATCGTTTTTATACCGTCCGGAATATTATAAAATTGACGAATGGGATGATGATGAAGCAGCTCCAACAGCCGGTCAGGCTGAGATTATGATTGCCAAACACCGTAACGGGGGAATTGAAAATGTGCGTTTGAAATTCTTAGGACATTTAGGAAAATTTGATAATTTGGATGATTACAGTGGAGGCTATGATGATGACTTACCGTCATCGATGAATCAGGATGATAATTCGTTTATTACTAAAAATTTGCCATCGCCTCATGAAGCTTTCGGAAGCAATTTGAATGATGATGATGACGATGATATGCCCTTTTAAGGTAAAAAGTGCTATATTTGAAATAAAACTTTCCTAATGGTTTTTAGAAATATAGCGCTTTTTATTTTTATTTTATATTCCTTCACCGCTAAGGCTTCTTTTATTTTGTTGCCAATGGATGAAACTTCGCAGCAAAATCATCTGAAAGCTTACGGAATTACCTATTGGTGTCTGGATAAAAAATACAAAGCGAGTTGGTTGCTAAATTATCGCGGAGGTTCTTTTTTATTACCTGATGCAAATGAAATTCGTAAAGAATGTCAAATCAGAGGTGTAAGTTTTGAAATTCTTTCTGATGCTGATGAACAGGCAATTTTGAACGAAATTGCCAGCCCTTCGCAAAATATGGAAAATGTAGTTTTAGAGAAAGCTCCTAAAATAGCAGTTTATACACCAAAAGGCAAACAACCCTGGGATGATGCGGTTACTTTGGTTTTAACTTATGCAGAAATTCCTTTTACACCTATTTATGATACCGAAGTTTTAAGTGACCAATTGGTTTTATACGATTGGTTGCACTTGCATCACGAGGATTTTACCGGACAATATGGGAAGTTTTATGGCTCTTATCGCAATGCGCCCTGGTATATTGAACAAAAAAAAGAAGCTGAAAATTTAGCGTATCAATTAGGTTTTTCAAAAGTATCTCAGGAAAAAACAGCTGTAGCTAAAAAAATCAGAGATTTTGTAATAGGAGGCGGTTTTATGTTTGCCATGTGTTCGGCTACAGATAGTTTTGATATTGCTCTTTCGGCTGAAGGGGTTGATATTTGTGAATCTATGTTTGATGGCGACCCGAGTGAAGCTAATTATCAATCGAAATTGAATTACTCAAATTCTTTTGCTTTTAAAGATTTTATTCTGGAACGCCGACCGGAACGTTATGAGTTTTCAGATATTGATATGACTGAAAAAAGAACGGTTCCTATGGAAAAAGATTATTTTACTTTAATGGAATTTTCGGCAAAATGGGATCCAATTCCCAGTATGCTTTGTCAAAATCATACGCAATTGATAAAGGGATTTATGGGGCAAACTACCGCATTTGATTCTAAATTAGTAAAATCGAATATGTTGATTTTAGGAAGTTGTGAGTTGAATGGCGAAGTTCGGTATCTTCACGGCCAAAAAGGAAAAGGAATGTTTAGTTTTTATGGCGGTCATGATCCGGAAGATTATCAGCACAAAGTGGGGGATGCGCCTACAATGTTAGATTTACATCCAAATTCTCCGGGTTACAGGTTGATTTTAAATAATGTTTTGTTTCCTGCAGCTAGAAAGAAAAAATTAAAAACATAATTATTCTGTGAGGTGTACATAAAATATAAAAAAGGCCTTTTTTGCTAATGTGTAAAAAAGGCTCTTTTTAATGCACTAGTTGGGTTAGGACGCTCTTAATCCAGTTGTGATTGCGAATCTGTTCCATGAGTTTATCGTAATGATGGTAAGAATGATTTCGGCCAGATATTTTTCGCCAAAAAGACGGGCAGCATTATGATAAACTTCATCAGAAACATGATTACTGATTAATGTCACTTGTTCTGTTAAAGCTAAAATTGCTTTTTCTTCTTCTGTAAAAACATCAGCTTCTCGCCATGCACTGGTAAGGTAAATACGCTGTTCTGTTTCGCCTAATTTTCTTGCATCAGCTGTATGCATATTGATGCAAAAAGCACATCCATTTATTTGTGAAGCACGAATTTTAATTAATTCTTTGTGAGTTGAAGTTAATGAGGTTGTAGAAATGTATTTTTCTAGATTCATTAAGGCTTGGTAGGCTTCTGGAGCAACTTGCGGAATAACTATTCTTGAATTCATTTTTATATGTTTTAAAAGTTCATTACAAAGGTTATTCATGTATACTTTAAAAAACTTGAACTGCTTCAAGAAATGCATTTACGCTTTTCCGGCTCGTATTTTACTCATAAATTCTGCTGAAAAATCTAAATAAGAGGCAAGCATATATTGAGGAACCCGCTGAACAAATTCTGGATTAAGATTACTAAAATGCTGATATCTCTCTTCTGCTGACATTGTAAATAAAAATTTGATACGCATTTGAGCAGCTCCAAATGTTTTTTGAGATACAATTCGAAGATAGCGCTCTAATTTAGGGATCTGAATTAATAATGATTCAAGTACGTTTTTTTTAATTGCTATGATTTCAGAGTTTTCTACTGCCTGAATATAAAAATGTGAGGGTGTGTGATTGTGAAAACTTAAATAATCGGTAATCCACCAACTCTCTACTCCAAATTGGAGTGTCTGCTCTATTCCCTTATTGTTAATTATGTATTGCCTAAAGCATCCTTTGATTATAAAATACATTGTATTACAAACCTGGCTCTCTTGTAAAACATGTTCTTTCTTGTTTATTTTCGAAATAGCTAAACTAGATTCTAAAATGTCAATTTCAAAAGTTTCTAATGAGATGAATTTTTGGATATGTTCTAAAAATACTGAATACATTTGATTGTTGGTTTAATACAAATGTAATAATCTAATTTCTATATATTAAATTTTAGAAAACAAAAACCCAGT
Organism: Flavobacterium daejeonense DSM 17708; assembly: GCF_000425425.1. Taxonomy (GTDB): domain Bacteria; phylum Bacteroidota; class Bacteroidia; order Flavobacteriales; family Flavobacteriaceae; genus Flavobacterium; species Flavobacterium daejeonense. Next base: position 3,761 of record NZ_AUDK01000025.1, on the reverse strand, counting down.
CATTTGACTGGGTTTTTTATGATAAGTAAGTAATCCTAAATTGAGTTGATAAAACGTTTATTTTACTTTATTAAGTACAGCTTTGAAAGCTTCCGGGTGGTTCATAGCTAAATCAGCAAGAACTTTTCTGTTCAATTCGATTCCGTTAGCTTTTACTTTACCCATGAATTGAGAATAAGACATTCCTTCCAATCTGGCTCCTGCGTTAATACGTTGGATCCATAATGAACGGAAGTTTCTTTTGTTTTGCTTTCTGTCACGGTAAGCATAAAGCATTGCTTTTTCTACCGCGTTTTTAGCAACTGTCCAAACGTTTTTACGACGACCAAAGAAACCTTTGGCTTGTTTCATTATTTTTTTTCTTCTTGCTCTTTTAGCAACTGAATTTACCGATCTTGGCATAATTTTTACTTTTATTTTTGTAGCAGGCGACCCGAATTTAATCAAGGGTACTTATTGGCCATACTCCAAGGTTATTAAATTGTTTTAACCTAAAGAATTTTAATTGACAATTGTCGATTAGATAATTCTTAATTGTTTTTTGATGCTGTTCATATCTGATTCGTGAACTAGCGTTGAGTGAGTCAAAGCTAATTTACGTTTCTTAGATTTTTTAGTCAAGATGTGACTTTTAAAAGCATGCTTTCTTTTAATTTTTCCAGAACCAGTAACTTTAAAACGTTTCTTGGCGCTAGATTTGGTTTTCATTTTAGGCATTTTTTCCTAGTTTTTTAATTTATTCTTACTTACTTGTCTTTGCGAGCTGCGCGAAGCAATCTCATTGTATTTTCTTCAATCTGCTTTCTGCAGACTGATATTATTTCTTTTTCTTAGGCGCAATGAACATAATCATTCGCTTTCCTTCAAGAACAGGCATTGCTTCAACTTTACCAAACTCTTCTAAATCCTGAGCCAGTCTTAACAATAAGATTTGCCCTTGGTCTTTATAAATAATTGAACGCCCTTTGAAGAATACAAATGCTTTTAATTTAGAACCCTCTTTTAAGAATTTTTCAGCGTTTTTTCTTTTAAATTCGTAATCGTGCTCATCTGTCTGAGGACCAAAACGGATTTCCTTAACTACAATTTGAGCTGATTTGGCCTTCAATTCCTTTTCACGTTTTTTCTGCTCATAAAGGAATTTTTTGTAGTCCATAATCTTACAAACAGGTGGTTCGGCATTAGGGGAAATCTCCACCAAATCCAATTCCAACTCATCAGCTTTACGCAAAGCATCTGAAATTTTATAAATCCCAATTTCTACGTTTTCTCCTACGAGTCGTACTTCTTGTAAACCACGAATATTATTATTGATTCTGTGGGCATCCTTTTTTTCTACGCGAGGTTGAAAACCTCTGTTGCTTCTTATTGCTATGGCTTTAAAATTTAAGTTAAACTGTAAATACTTTTAATGTCTTCTCTATTTCTTCTTTTACAATTGCTGCAAATTCTTCAATTGTAACGGTACTATTTCCTTTTCCTTCCTGACCGTGACGACGAATGGAGATGGTTCCGTTTTTCTCTTCTTCTTCTCCTACAATCAGCATAAATGGGATTTTTTGAATCTCTGCATCCCTGATTTTCTTTCCAATTGTTTCGTTTCGGTTATCAATTAGCCCGCGAATTTCGTGATTTTCTAGCAATTCTAAAACTTTTTTGGCATAATTTTCATATTTCTCGCTCAAAGACAATATTATAGCCTGTTCCGGCATTAGCCAAAGAGGGAAATTTCCTGCTGTGTGTTCTAATAAAATTGCGATGAAACGCTCCATAGAGCCAAATGGTGCTCTGTGAATCATCACTGGACGGTGTAATTCATTGTCGGATCCTTTGTAGGTCAAATCAAAACGCTCTGGTAAGTTGTAATCTACCTGAATAGTCCCAAGTTGCCATTGTCTTCCAAGGGCGTCTTTTACCATGAAATCTAATTTTGGTCCGTAAAAAGCAGCTTCGCCATATTCAACAACAGTGTTTAGTCCTTTGTCACGGGCAGCATTAATGATTGCATTTTCGGCTTTTTCCCAATTTTCATCAGTACCAATGTATTTGTCTCTGTTATCTTTGTCTCTTAATGAAATTTGAGCAGTAAAATTTTCAAAACCTAAAGAGCCGAATACATATAATACAAGGTCGATAACTTTTTTGAATTCTTCGTCTAATTGTTCCGGAGTACAGAAAATATGAGCGTCATCCTGAGTAAATCCACGTACACGTGTTAATCCGTGTAATTCACCTGATTGTTCGTATCTATAAACGGTGCCAAATTCAGCATATCTTTTTGGTAAGTCTTTGTAAGACCAAGGTCTGGTGTTGTAGATTTCGCAGTGGTGAGGGCAGTTCATTGGTTTTAATAAAAACTCTTCGCCTTCTGCAGGTGTGTTAATAGGTTGAAAGCTGTCTGCTCCATATTTGGCATAGTGTCCGGAAGTAACATAAAGTTCTTTTTGTCCAATATGAGGAGTAACAACTTGCTCGTAACCGGCTTTTTTTTGTGCTCTTTTTAAGAATTGTTCTAATCGGTCTCTCAAAGCGGCTCCTTTTGGTAACCATAATGGTAAGCCTTGACCAACTTTTTGAGAGAAAGCAAATAATTCTAGTTCTTTGCCTAATTTTCTGTGATCGCGACGTTTTGCTTCCTCTAATAAAGCTAAATATTCAGTAAGGTCTTTTTGTTTAGGGAATGAAGTTCCGTAAACACGAGTTAACTGTTTGTTTTTTTCATCACCACGCCAGTAAGCACCTGCAACACTCATTACTTTCATGGCCTTGATAAGTCCTGTGTTTGGAATGTGTCCTCCTCGGCATAAATCAGTAAAAGTATCATGGTCGCAAAAAGTAATTGTTCCATCTTCAAGATTGGAAATCAATTCGGTTTTGTATACGTTGTCTTTGTAGATTTCTAATGCTTCTGCTTTTGAAACAGGTCGTAATTTGAATTCGTGTTTACCTCTTGAGATTTCAAGAACTCTGTCTTCGATTTTTTTGAAATCAGCCTCAGTGATTTTTTGGTCTTCAAAATCTACATCGTAATAAAACCCATTAGCGATTGCGGGTCCTAAAGTTAATTTGATGCCTGGATACATTTCTTCTAATACTTGCGCCATTACGTGCGAAGTGGAGTGCCAGAAAGCTTTTTTTCCTTCCAGATCATTCCATGTATATAATGTAAGACTGCCGTCCGTGGTCAAGGGAGTCACTGTTTCCACTGTTGTACCATTGAAAGAAGCCGAAATGACATTTCGTGCGAATCCTTCGCTAATGCTTTTAGCAACATCCATTGGAGTAACGCCGGTAGCGAACTCTCTAACTGACCCGTCGGGCAAAGTAATCTTAATCATTATTATTGTTTTATTTGAGAGTGCAAATATATAGTATTAGAAAAATACATACAATATATATTATAGTATATGTTTTAAAATAAAAATGATTTTTTTATTAGAAGCATCCCGATAGCTATCGGGATCTGCTATCCGCTATATCTCTTGTGTTCGCTGTCGCTTTTGCAGGAGGATACCGCTACTATCAGGGCTAAGGGAGTTGTTTTAAAGAGCAATTTGTGCTATTGTATAGTGTGTGTATAGTTGTAAATTTCGTATTGTTGTCCTGAGCTTGTCGAGGAATTTGTACTATAGTTACTTTTTTATTCTTCCAAATTCCTACAAACTAAAAAAAAGGTTTAAAATAGAAAAGCTTTGTTATCAGGGTATTAAAAAATAAGTTTAAAAATAGTTTGCAAAAGGTGTTGTGTAATTGAATAAAGG
>NZ_AUDK01000024.1 GCF_000425425.1 Flavobacterium daejeonense DSM 17708 | reverse complement strand
TTTAAAAGTTAATGGAATTGATAAAGTACCAACATTTTATGTTAATGATCCAGAATCACATTTTATAGATGTTTACTTTCCGGAAACTCAAAATGCCTCGTTGAAGTGGAAATTTAAGACATTGCCCAATTGGATTCAAGTAAGCTCTTCTTCAGGTCATTTTTTTCCTGATGATTCTGTGCTGTTGGAAGAAAGAATATCGCTTTCCGTTGATTGGAGCAAATGGGAAAAAGCAGGAAAACCTGCTTCGGATTATTTGGTAATTCAGGGAGACGGTTTTGAGAAAAAGATTTTAGTAAATGTTTCCGATAGTTATACTAATGTTCCAAAAAATGCAATAGTAGAAAAGAATGGTTTAGCAGTACTTTATGCAGAAAGTTTTGTAAATAACAAGCCTTTTGAAAATCTAAAATGGGAAGCATTGAAAGGATTCGGTCATTCTAAAACAGCAATGCAGGCTACGCCTTTAAATAGTTTACCGGTTACTGATTATGAAAAGACTGCTGTATTAGAATATGAAATTTTTGCTGAAACTATTACCAATAATGCCGAATTAAATTTGGTAGCTATACCTACTCATCCTCTGGATGTAGATGGGAAAGTTAGAATTGCCGTGCAATGGAATGAGGAACCAATCAAAATTTTAGATTTCAAAACCGAAGGAAGAAGCAAAACCTGGAAAGAAAATGTGTTTACTAACAAGGCAATAAACAAAATGAAAGTTGCCATTAAAAACCAGGGGAAGCAAAGATTGAAAATTTACAGAATCGATTCTGGAGTGGTGTTGGATTATATGGTCTTGAAGACCAATAAAGGAGCTTTGCCTTATCAATTGGGAAAAGAAAGTAAAATACGGTAAGACTATCCGTAAAGGGTACCAAATATTTTTCTCGCCACAGATTACACGGATTTCCATGGATTATATTTGAATTTTAGTTGAAATCTGTGCCAATCTTTTTAATCTATGGCAAATTTTGTTTTTAGGTACTAATCACGGATAGTTATGAGATATAAAAATTATATCAATTATGGATATAGTAGTCTGTGCAGATAAAACAGAAAAATTTAAACCATTAAGAAATGTTAAGTTTCATTAAGTCTTAATTTTCTAAATGGTTTAAAAACAAACTGTTATGTAATCATAAAAGGTGTAAGTAACTATTTAGCCAGTTTGTCTTCAACGGATCGATTGCCTCCAGCTTTAGCTGGAGGGATAAAATTGGTAGATCTTTAATGGCTTTAGCCAAAAAAATACAGCTTTTCGGCTAAAGCCAATTTACATTCAATACTATAACTTCTGCTAAAGCTGGAAGCAATTGAAAATGAACAGTCATAAAAATAATTTTAATCGATGCACTTTACTAAGAATAATTTGAAAATAGTTTTTACCGCGTTGTTTTTGGTCATAAATGTTTTTGGTCAGGAATCGCAAAAGATATTTTCGGTTGCTCAATATAAATCCGATAAGCAATGTGCCATTAGTTTTACTTTTGATGACGGGCTTGAGGAACATTATACATTGGTTTTTCCAAAGTTGGAAGAACTAGGGTTTAAAGCTACTTTTTGGGTGAACGGAAATACCATTAATGAGGGTGAATCAGGCAGAATGAAGGAAAAACCAAGAACGACTTGGAACCAATTAAAAAAAATGGCTCAAAAAGGGCATGAAATATCTAATCACGGCTGGACCCATAAGCAATTGACCAGATGTACTCCAGAAGAAATGCGTTATGAAATAGAGTATAATGATAGTGTTATAGAAGCTAAAATTGGTATAAAACCAATTACTTTTTGTTATCCAAATAACAGCAAAAACAGTAAGGTAATTGAGGCTGCTTCTAAAAATCGTGTTGGGACCCGAATTGAACAATTCCAAAGGGGAGGTAAATCGACTCCGGAAATACTTAATGCGAAGATTGATACTATTTTAAAAAATTATCAATGGTACGCCACCATGATTCATGGTATAAGCTATGGCTATGATGCTTTCAAGGGTGTTTCGATTTTATGGAATCATTTGGATCAGGTAAAAGCTTTGGAAGATGAAATATGGGTAGGGACTTTTAGGGATATTTCAGCATATACTAAAGAACAACAATCAATACAATTAAAACTAAAACAGCAAGGTGAAAAATGGATTATAGTCCCTAATTTGCCATTAGATAAAAAACTTTTTAATGTTCCTTTAACTATGATTGTTAATAAAGAAATCTTATCCAACTGTAGTGTTAAGCAGCAAGGTAAAAAAATAAAAACAAGCAATTTACCGGATAAAATTCTCTTTGATTTTGATCCTTATGGGGGAGAAATTATTGTTAAAGGAAAATGACGGATAATCGTCTCTCATTTTAATTTTTTTGTTCCAAAATATCTATTCTGATATCGGTTGAGAAGTTAAAAATTACAGCGATTTTGCTCAAATTGTATTAAAATCTGAAAAGAATAAATGGGACGCTATAACTTTTATAATAAAAAACAAAAATAAATTAATTATGAAAAGCTTAAGGAAAAGCTTCTTGTCGCTTTGTGCTATCAGCTTATTTTTCAATGCCAATGCACAAAAAAAACAGGAAACATTAGAATTCAATTTCGGAGAAAAACTTAAAAGAAATTCAGGTATATTGATAAACAAAGTAATTGAATATACCGATATTTTAGGCTATGGATTCGATTTTCAATCGGATAAAAATCTAACCTTTAATAAGAAATCAATTTCGGCTCAGAGTCCGTTTTATTTTTCAGTAAAATTGCCTGAAGGGAATTATAGTGTTGAGGTAGTTTTAGGAGGTAATTTAAAGGCTGTAACCACAGTAAATGCAGAATCAAGACGATTGATGTTACGTGAAATACCAACAGCTGCTAATGAGACAAAACCAGAACGTTTTATTGTAAATGTGAGAACGGGAGAATTTAATGGAAATAGAAAAATTAGTTTAAAACCTGGTGAAATCAATGGTTTGAACTGGGATAATAAATTGACTTTGGAGTTTTTGGGAACACCTAATATCCAAAGTATTAAAATCACTCCGGTTTCAAAAATTAAAACACTGTTTATAGCCGGTGATTCTACTGTTACCGATCAAGGGAACGAGCCTTGGGGTTCATGGGGGCAGTACTTTCCAAATTATTTGACTACAGATGTGTCAGTGGCCAATTATGCCTGTTCCGGTTTGGCTTTGAGTTCATTCAAATCCGGAAAACGTTTGGATAAAATTTTATACCTGATGCAACCGGGCGATTATCTTTTTATAGAATTTGGTCATAATGACGAAAAAGCCAAAGGCGAAGGCAAAGGTGCCTGGGGACAATATACCACTTTATTAAAAGAATTTGTCACAAGAACCAGAGAAAAAGGAGGGATTCCGGTATTGGTAACACCTACACAAAGACGTCGTTTTAATGCTGATGGAACTTTGCAACCTACTCATGGTGAATTCCCTGATGCCATGCGTAAAGTCGCAGCCGAAATGAAAGTACCTTTGATAGATGTTACTAATATGACGACATTCATGTATGAAAGCTGGGGCGACGAACTTTCGAAAAAAGCTTTCGTATTTTATCCTGCTAATACTTTTCCAAATCAGGAAAAAGCTTTAGCCGATAATACGCATTTTTGTAGTTTTGGTGCTAATGAGGTGGCTAAATGTGTGGTGCAGGGAATTAGAGATTTGAATTTGAATATTGCCAAAAATATAAAAACTACAGTATCTGAATATGATCCTAAAAAACCTTCTCAGCCGAGTGAATGGACGGTGCCGGCTAGTGTTAGAATCGAAACAACTAAACCGGATGGGAATTAAGATGAGATTATAAATGCTATCGATATTAGTTAATAGTTATGAATATAAAATTGAGAATAGTATTAGAATTAATGATTTGTTTGTTGCTTAATATTGGAACTTTTTATGGGCAAAAAGTAAATTCAAACAACACTTTAGATTTATATTTACTAATAGGTCAGTCAAATATGGCAGGTCGTGGAGTTATTGATGACGAAAGCCAGCATACTTCAGAGAATATTCTAACGCTGGACAAAACGGGTAATTGGGTAGTTGCTAAAGATCCGCTGCATTTTGATAAACCTTATGCTGGTGTTGGTCCCGGGTTAAGTTTTGCTCAAGCGATGTTAGAAGATCAAGGGAAAATAAAAATTGGATTAATTCCCTGTGCCTGGGGCGGTTCTCCCATTAAAGTTTGGTCGTCTGGGGCGAAATATTTTGAAAATTTTCCTTATGACGAAGCTATCGCAAGAGCGAAAATAGCGATGCAAAAAGGACAGTTAAAAGGAATTCTTTGGCATCAGGGAGAATCAGATAATGATGCTTCCAGATCAGTAGTATATTTCGAGAAATTAAAAGAATTGATTGCTAATTTCAGAAAGGATTTGAATGCTCCTAATCTTCCATTTATAGCGGGAGAAATTGGCCGTTTTAACCAAGCAGATTATATTAACAAAATAGTAAACACACTTCCAACGGAAGTTGAAAATACAGCAGTAGTTTCTTCAGAGGGCTTGGTGGATAAAGGAGATCAGCTTCATTTTGATAGTGCTTCAGCAAGAGAATTAGGAAAACGATATGCCGAAGCAATGAAAAAAATATTAAAAGAAGCTTCTTCTGCAACTTCAAAAAAAAGACCCAAAATTGTTCTCACATTTGATGATGCCGAGATTACGCATTATCGCAATGTGGCACCTCTGCTAAAAAAATATGGTTTCAATGCTACTTTCTTTGTGTGCGAGTTTCCGATAAAAAAATCCGGGCAAGAAAATGAATACATGACTTGGAAACAAATTAAAGAATTGCATCAACAAGGATTTGAAATTGGAAATCATACGGGGCATCATAAAAATTTAACTAAATTATCGCCAGACGATATGAAAAAAGAAATAGCCTATATTGATGAAAAATGCCAGGCATTTGGCATTCCGAAACCAGTTTCATTGGCCTATCCTGGAAATCGAAATGATAGTATTTCGCAGCGCATTGTAAAAGAAATGGGATATAAATACGCTAGAGCAGGCGGTGCCAAAAACTATAATCCAAAAACGGATAATCCATTTGCCATTCCGAGTTTTACGGTTATTGACTCAGAAAAGTACAAAGCGAGAACATTAAATGGTTTAAAAAATATTCAAAATGATGAAATTTTGGTACTAACATTTCATGGCGTTCCCGATGTGTTAGATCCAGATTATTCCACTTCGATTGAACTCTTAGATGAAATTTTTGCTTTTATAAAAGAGAAAAAATATAAAGTAGTCGCTATGAGAGATTTGTAGACAGGTTAGATTTAAAGAACTAAATAGAAAATAAAAAACACTTGTAAAAAAGATTTTGCAAGTGTTTTTTGTTTTAAAAGGTATTGACTTTAATTATTGAAATCCTCTTTTAGTCAGAACAGATATTTGAATTCAATTTTAAATTGGGCAATTGATGATTTTAAAATGAGTTTGTTAAAAAAAAGCACACAATATACCATTTTGGCAATAGTTGATAACTTTTGGCAATTATTGATACGTTGATAAACTCTTGTAATATCTAAGTTTGTTTCATTATTAACCAACCAAAATTATTTTATGAATAGAAAATTACTAAAAAACAATCTTCTGCGGGGGATTGTTATGGTCTTCTTTTTAGGAGCCATTCATGGTGTGACAGCTCAGACAAATTATTCCTGGGTAGGTGCAGCTTCTTCTGATTTTTCAACTTTTGAAAATTGGAATCCTGTACCATCGGCTTTTACTACTTCTGATGTTTTCACTATTACCGCTACGGGCAATAATGGCAATCAGATAATCAACTCGGCAGCAATTAACTGTAGACAAATTTCTTTAGGAAAAGGGGTAACTTTTAATGTAACTCAAAATATCACAACACCAAGTTCAGCTACGACTTCGGTAAATGGGACATTAAATATCAATAGTGGTACCGTTAATAGTGCAAAATTGTATGTTGGGAACTCATCATCTGCACCGGGTATTATAAATGTTAATTCAGGGGCTAATTTGATTGGGAATAATGTATGGCGTTTAGGTGTGTCTGCTGCAGGTACAATTAATATCAATGGGGGAACATTAACTTTGGGTACAGCAGGAAGTTTAACGGTAGGATATAGCAGTAGTCATGCTGGTGTAATTAATGTCAATTCCGGAACATTCAAAGTAAATTATTCTTCTTTTTCATCATTATCAATTAATACTACAGGTTCTATTACTATCGATGCCGGAAGTATCGTAATTCCTGGCGATCAAACTATAGCGGTTCAGGCGTTTGTTGATGCTAATAAAATAAAAGCATCAGGGGCAGCATTAGTATCAGGAAAACCCATTTCAAGTAAGTATGATTTTGAGTCTAATACAACAACAGTTATTGCAGGTCAATTTGTAAACAATGCTCCTGTAGCGGTTGCTGATTCGTTTATCGTAGCACTTAATGGAACTGCAACTGTTTTAGACGGAGGGAAAACATCTGTGTTAGCTAATGATACTGATGTAGAGAAAGAAATTTTAAATGCTGCTTTAGTTAGTAGTCCAGTTAATGGAACTTTAACTTTAAATTCAGATGGAACATTTAGTTATGTTCATAATGGTTCAAACACTACAACTGACAGTTTTTCTTATAAAGCTAATGATGGCAATTCTGATAGTAATGTTGTAAATGTAAATATCATTATATCTCATGTTCCAAGGCCAGCTGATTTAAGTTATACTACGCCAAATGTGTTTACAAGAAGTGTGCATATAGCTCCATTGCATCCAACAGTTGGAGGTGGAGCAGTTGCTTCTTATAGTATTAGTCCGGCTTTGCCGGCAGGTTTGAGTTTGAATACTACAACAGGAGTTATTAGCGGAACTCCAAGAGCTGTTTCGGCTGAAAATGAATATACAATTACTGCAACCAATATAGCAGGAAGTGCTACGGCTAATGTTACTGTTACTGTAAATGATTATCAAGGAGGTGGTCCAAATACAAGACCAATGGAGTATCTTGATCGTGGTTTAGTTGCTTTAGGAATTAAAAATGGAGTTTATCTTTCCTGGAGAATGGTAGGTTCAGATAATCCTGATATAGGTTTTAATTTATATAAAAATGGAACTAAATTAAACACAAGCCCAATAACTTCATCAACAAATTATGTAGATCCTGGCGGATTAGTTTCAGATTTATATAAAGTAGAGGCAATTTCATCATCAGGAAATCAAACTTCTCCAGAAGTTACAGTATGGCCGTATGCACCTTCTATTGACCCCGGAAGACCAAATTTAGCAAGATTAGAAATTCCAATTCCTGCAGCTCCTGGCCCGGATTATTTTGCAGGAGATATGTCTGTTGGAGATTTAGATGGTGATGGTCAGTATGAGCTGATTTTTGAATGGGAACCTATCTCGAATCCTGACAATGCCTATTTAGAAGCGATTGATTTAAAAGGAAATAGTTTGTGGAGAATAAGTTGTGGACCTAATACTACTTATAATGGTATTGCTTTTATGGTATACGATTTAAATGGCGATGGAAAATCTGAAGTAGCTTGTGTAACTGCTCCTGGTACTAAAGACGGTTTAGGGAATTATTTAAGTACAGGTCCTGCAGCAACTGATGATGATGCTATGATTATACCTAGAATTTCAGGACATTTAATGGAAGATCCTTCGTATGTGACTGTTTTTAATGGACAAACAGGAGCAGAAATGACAACAGTTAATTATCCTATTCCTATAGGACCAAGAGAAGACCACGAAGCGACTTGGGAAGATAATTATGGTAAAAGAGCACAATCTATAAAGTCAGCAGTTTTGTACGATAAGGATAAAGGTCCGTTAGTGGTGTTTTGTCGCGGAATATATTCCAGAATTGCTATGGGAGCCTATACTTGGGATGGAAATAATTTAAAACAGGAATGGGAATTCGATAGTAATAAATTACCAGAACCGTATTATAGTTTGTATAGAGGAGAAGGGAATCATGGTGTTACCGTTGCAGATGTAGATGGTGACGGATCTGATGAATTGATGTATGGCGCTTGTGCAATAGATAATGATGGTAAAGGTTTGTATGCTACCGGAAGAGGTCATGGTGATGCACATGCTTTGGGTGATTTAGATCCGGACAGACCTGGTATGGAATATTTTCAACCCCACGAAAACAGCACTTATGGAGTTTCATTTCGTGATGCTGCAACTGGAGAAATTATTTGGGAAATTTTAAGCCCTGCTGACGTAGGTAGAGCATGGGCTGCAGATATTACAGCCGATAATCCGGGTTTTGAAATATCTGTAGTAGGTGATTATATTGATAATGGTAAGACGGATCAAAGTTCTGTATTTGATGTAAAAGGAAATCCTTTAACTTATAATTATAATGCTTATTATCAGCCAGTTTATTTTGATGGTGATATTCAACGAGAGTTGAGAAATAATACAGGAATTGATGATGTGAATAATGGAGGCAGACTTTTAACAGCCTGGTATTATGGTGCGAGTTCAATACACTCAACTAAACAAGATGCTAATTTAGTAGCTGATATTTTAGGAGACTGGAGAGAAGAAGTTATTTTTGTAAAATCTGACAATAGTGCCTTTGTTCTTTTTTCATCTTGGATTCCTACAGAGCATAAAGTATATACTTTAATGCATGATCCTGCCTACAGAATGCAAGTAGCTACTCAAAATATTGGCTACAATCAGCCAGCAAATTTAAGCTACTATTTGCCAAATGGTTCTCCTAAACCAGATATTAGAGTTATCGACAACATTCCTCCATCTGTATCAACTATAAACAGATTAGCACCTGCTAACGCTACAACTAATGCAGAATCTGTTGTTTATCATGTTAATTTTTCAGAAAATGTAACCGGAGTTGATATAAATGATTTTACTCTTACTCCAACCGGAAACGTTGCAGGAACTATAGCTGCTGTAACTGCTGTAACTTCTAAATCATATGATATTACCGTAAATAATATTAGCGGAGACGGAACTTTACGTTTAGATCTTAATGCAGATAATAGTTCAATTATTGATGAAGCCAATATTACTTTGGCAGAAGGTTTTACAAATGGTGAAATTTTTACTTTCGATCATACTAATCCAAGTATCATTGCTGCCGCTGATGTTATTGTTAGTTCAGACAATGAAAATTGTGAGGCAACAAATATTGTTTTAGCAAATCCTGAAACCAGTGATCTTAACAACGTAGAAGCTGCCACTAACGATGCCCCAAATACATTCCCGGTAGGAACTACAATAGTTACCTGGAGCGTTAAAGATGGTGTAGGTAACAGCAGTACAGCTACTCAAAAGGTAATTGTACAGGATACTCAAAAACCTTTAATAACTGAGTCTGTTTCACAATCGTTCTGTTATGATGAAAATAATAATTATGTTATCCCAACATTAGCTGCAACTGATAATTGTGGTATTGCCTCAATAAGATATGTTATAAGCGGTGCTACTTCCAGAAACGGTGATGGTAATGATGCCAGCGGAAACTTGAATGTAGGTGAATCTGTCATCACTTGGACAGTTATTGATATTCATGATAATCAAAGTACTGCCAGCAATACTGTGACTGTTAATGCTCCTTTAGCTGTAAATATCCCTGATGTATATGCAATGAACCCAAGTATTGACTTGGTTAACACATTATATCATGGTTATGGACCAACATCTCTTTCTTTGAATGCAATAGCTCAAGGAGGAACAGGGATATATAGCTATTTATGGAGTACAGGCGAAACAAGTTCGTCCATCAATGTAAGTAGTGCAGGAACCTTCACCGTAACTATAACAGATGAGAAAGGGTGTGCTACCGAAGCATCAATAGTAATTAATGTCTTAGATGTTAGTTGTGGAAATAAAGGGGATAAAGTACTGATTTGTCATAACGGAGTTGATTTGTGTGTGGCTTCATCTGCTGTTGAGGCTTATTTGGCTCATGGATGTAAATTGGGGTCTTGTGCGACAATATCACAAAAGCAAGAACCAACGGTTGAGGTGTTAGCTTATCCTAATCCTACAACAGGAGAGTTTGCAGTACAACTTAGTGGTTACAAATCGTCTAAAGCAAGTATTGTAATTACTAATATTATTGGGCAATTAGTAATGCAAAAAGAAGTTAGTTTAGTAGATGGAAAGCAAGTTGTTTCATGCAACCTGACTAATCATGTAAGAGGGATTTATCTTTTAAAAGTACTAAGTGCTGATGGGGAAAATAACTTAAAAATAGTGCTTGAATAAATAATAGTTTATTGTAGCAATTTTTCTTTAAGAAAGACTGTTCAAAAAGAAATTTTTGTACAGTCTTTTTTGTTTAATTTATGAATAGTTACATTATTGATGGTATTTTGGAATCCCGATCAAAATTACATTTTTGTGTCTCCCTTTCTAAAAACCCCAAAAAATCGAAATTTATTTTGGTTTTTTTTGGGGTTTTTAATACAGTTTTTGTTTCAGCTTTTTTAACCTTGAATGCACTTGATATAGATTTTTGTACATAAGGTTAAGAATTATTTTATGATGCTTTGAATTTTCATTTTAGAAAAAGAAACCTCTATGGTTTCTATGGGGGTATTATCTATTCGAGCAGAGAAGATTAAAGAATCTTTCTTCTTGAAATATTCATTGGTAAAAAGATAGTTGTTTAAAGCATCTCCCTCTTCCATAAAATTCTGAACATTTTCTGATTAGAACTAAATGATCTCTTATTGATTTTTCAGAACTTTTTGTAAGTATTGTCTAATGTTTTACAGGAAATATTTTTGGAAGGGTTGCCATCAGGAACTTCCGTGTTATGCAGTATAAATGGGAATGATGTTAGCCTGAAGAATGTTATAAAACAATAAATAAGCAAAGTAAGTCTGAGAAATTGATTCAGAATTAAGAAAAATAAAAGTATAATTTTTAAGCAGTAGTAAGCTCAGATTTAGTACTGTTTTTGTTTTTATAGGTTCATTTTAATTAAATTTTGAAGCCGAAAAGACTAAGTGTAAAGAATTTGTTGGATAATTTTTTGTTTGCTATGGCTCCTGCATTATTTTTAAGAAAAATTTTAAAATAAGTATTTTTTATTTAGTTTTTAAAATTAACACAATCTAAATAGTCAAAGATTGGTTCAACTCCTATTAGTAGCTATTTTCAAATAAGAAAGCTTGGTTTTTACGTATTTATTTTAGAAAATTTTTGCTTTTAAGACCTAAATTGTTCTAATACTTCTAAAATTTTGTCGAAATTTGTTATAAAATTGTATTTTTAATTGTTAGGTCGAAACCACAATTTACTGCTTTTAGCAGTTTGTATAACTTTTTCTTAAAATGTACTATGGCTAACCAATATGTAATAAGGAACTGTTTTCAAAAGGAAAATATGTACTTTTGATTCAATATAATATAAAGATAAGGATATTGGAAAGCAATCATCAGGCAAAATCACTTAATGAACTTTACGGATATTTAGGCTTACCGACAAAAGGGATACAAACATCCGAAGGTTTCACCATACACAACCTAAAGGATACGGGGTTTAACCTTCCTTATGAATCGCCTTCTTTTCGTCCGGATTATTTTTCTTTTCTTTTTGTAAAAGATGGTACCGGAAAATATACTATAGATGATCATAGCTTTGAGGTAGAACAGGGAACTATTTATTTTACAAATCCGAGTAATTTTAGGACTTTTAGCTGGAAAGCTATTAATGATGTTTATCTGATTACCTTCGATGAAGCTTTTTTGAAAAAATATGTCGGACGTACTATTTTTGAAGATTTTCCATTTCTTTTGACCGAAACCATCAGTCCCCAGAAAATGAATCAGGGATTTTATAAGCAGGTTGATAAGTTGTTTGCAGAAATTAAAGAGGAGTTTTTGAGTGATAGTGATGATAAATGCAAAATCATAGGACATTTGCTAGGGGTGCTTTTATTTCGGATCAAAGCTTATTTTTGGAAAGATTATAATCCTATTTATGAAGGAAACAGGAGTTCGCATATTGTGAAAGTTTTTAAACGGATGCTGGAAACACATTATAGAGATTTGAATACCGGTAAAACAGAAACGGTTTTTAAGGTTCAGGATTATGCCAATGCCCAAAATCTCAATCCTAATTATCTGAGTAATGTGATAAAAAGTAAAACAGGAAAACCCATTACCACCTGGATTACCGAGAAAACCATTACCGAAGCCAGGTTGCTTTTGGAAAAATCAGCCTTAAGTATAAAAGAAATAAGTTATCGCCTGGGTTTTTCGGAAACAGCACATTTTAGCAATTACTTTAAAAAACATACCGCTCAAAGTCCGGCAGAATATCGAAAACAACATTAATTTTTAGCCAAATTTTCGCTTCTGTAAGATTTGCAACTAATGCAGTAATAGCCGCAACACCGGAAGGAGGTTCTTTTTCTACCTTTGTATTATAAATAAAATATAAACAGAGTAAGATGAAAAATTTATCAGAAAAAGTAATCCTTGTTACAGGAGCTTCCAAAGGTATCGGAGCAGCAATAGCGAAACGATTGGCAGAAGCCGGAGCTAAAGTCATTGTGAATTACGCAGGAAGCAAAGCCGCTGCTGAAGATGTGGTAAACAACATAAAAGAAAACGGTGGCGAAGCTATCGCTGTGCAGGCCGATGTAAGCAAAGCAGATCAGGTTAAGGACTTATTTGATCAGTCAATTCAGGAATTTGGAAGAATTGATGTATTGGTTAACAATGCCGGTATTATGATTACCAAACCACTAAAAGATACGACAGATGAAGATTTTACACGTCAATTTGATATTAATGTAAGAGGTGTTTTTAATACGCTTCGCGAAGCAAGTGCTAAATTGGCCGATAATGGTAGTATCATCAATTTTTCAACTACAGTAAACCGATTGATGTTACCTACTTATGGTACTTATGTGGCTACCAAATCGGCTGTGGAACAACTTACCCGTGTATTCTCTAAAGAAGTAGGAAGAGGCATCAATGTGAATTCGGTTTCTCCGGGGCCTACAAATACAGAACTTTTTGTAAACGGAAAACCACAACAGGTGATTGATCATTTAGCGTCTTTAAACCCTTTTGGAAGAATTGGTGAACCATCAGATATTGCCGAAATCGTGGTATTCCTTGCCAGTGATCAGGCTAAATGGGTAAATGCGCAAAACATAGGTGTAAACGGTGGTATGGCTTAATTCTTAGATTGAAAAATTAGTACAAAACTAACAGGAATTGGGTACAGCCACATTCTAATTTGTTAGCAGAAGTTTTTTAAAACGAAAAATACAGCTAATATAACAAACAGTAAAATGAATACATTAAGAAATAAAACGGCTGTAATAACCGGGTCGGCAAGAGGTTTGGGGAAAGCCATTGCAGAACGCTATGCGGCATTGGGAGCTAATATTGTAGTTAACTATTCAAGAGATAAGGTGTCTGCCGAAGAAGTGGTTTCCAACATCAAGGCTATGGGAACAAAGGTTATTGCCGTCAAAGCTGATGTGAGCAAGGTAGCCGATATTGAGCATTTATTTGCAGAAGCCAAGGCAGTTTTTGGAAAAATTGATATTGTGGTAGCTAATGCAGGTATCGAAATGGTAGAAACTCCGGTAACGGAATTTACCGAAAAACAATTCGATCGTTTGTTTTCGGTGAATACAAAAGGGGCTTATTTTACGATGCAACAGGCCTCAAAACTGGTGGAAGACCACGGAAGAATTATTTACATTGCCTCCAGTACTACGGCATTTCCTGTTCCTGGAATGGCTGTGTATGGAGGAAGTAAAACCACACCACGCTATATGGTAGATGTACTTTCTAAAGAAATTGGACATCGTGGTGTTACGGTCAATAGTATTATTCCATTTGCGGTAGATCATTCCGGAATTTTTGTAGATCATGAAGCTTATCCGGAGCTACGTAAATCGTTAATTGATAGCTGCCCGATGGGTCGATTGGCCGAAGTAGAAGATGTGGCGAATATAGCCGAGTTTTTTGCCAGCGATTTGTCTTCGTTTGTAAATGGGCAACATTTGTTGGTCAACGGTGGAGCTAATCAATAAAAAGCGGATATTTTCTTAATCATCATAAAATGATAAGGAGCACATTCAATAAGATGAATTTATTATTGCTCTTCTGCCTATTTAGTGCATGTGGGCAGATAGGGAATCACTCACATCCAAAAATACAAGCAATGGAAACAGGAAAATTAACAAACGAAATTGTAAAATCTGCTTTTGAAGCATGGCAGAAAGGAGATGCAGCACTTTGGCTGTCGCATTTCACGAAGGATGCTAAACTTTATGATGATGGTCATTCACGCAATTTTCAAAAATTCGCAACGGAAGCTATCGGACACGAAAGGTTTACGTCTATCGATAAAGTAGAAAACAACGGACGTTCCATTTACGGAAAGTTTCACAGCGATACCTGGGGCGATTTTAAGACCTATTTCAAATTTTCTATAAATGAAGACGGAAAAGTCTATCAATTGGAAATCGGTCAGGCAAATTATTAAAATGAACAGACGGTTTACAAGTTGACAGAAAAAATGGAGCTTTCGGCAGATTAGGTTGCCGGAGCAATATGTACTATATAAAAAGGGGTGGGTAATATTGTACAATATTACCCACCCCTTTTTTATGTGATTTGTTTTTTGGGGTGATGGGTTTTGAAAATCAGGTATTTAATGATTTGTTAAAAGGAATAGGGCTTGTCAAAAGGTTCGGATGCTTTTAAATTGATTATTATAGTACCCGTAGTGCATTATTGAATTAAATTAATTTTTAGATTATTAATTTTTCTATTGAATACGAATTTATTCAAATTTGGGTCTAATTGAATATTTACCTCGTTAAACAAATCAAATTAAATAGTTTGAGAAAGATAACCTCTGCCACCATGTTTCACACAATATGATAATTGTGATCTTATATCTTTCAGAAAATGAATATCATGAACCAAGACAGCTGTTAAATCAAAAAAATGAAAAACTCCTTTAATAGAACAAACAACGTGCAATTTATATCCGTAATAATGTAAATTTTGAGAAGTACAAAATCCTTTATATGGTTGTGTATAATCTTCTTCTTTACATATTTTATTTCTTGAACAACGGGCTGTTTTATAAATTTCTAAAGACATACTGTCAATCATAAAATAATTTTCAAATTCGTTAAATTTTGAACCGTCTTCATTCTGATTTCTTCAATGAAAGGAAATAATTGTCGTTTTCTTCTATTGTAAACACTGCGTTTGATTTTTGAAGCAAAATCAAAATCTTGTATTTGACTAAAAACCTGATTTTTAGAATTATATGTTTAAATTCAGCTAATACAGTGAAGCTAATTAATTCAATATTAGAAACTTAAGTTTTGTAGGTTTAAAATTGAAATTTTTAGTTTTGTTATTTTTTTTAATTCTGCAAAAATTAATTCGTAATGTAGTCCTAACAGTAATAAATTAAATAAGGAGCATTTAAAAAAAATGCTCCTTATTTTTTGAGTATAGAAAAAATTAGCTTTACTTTGCATTAGTATAGAATAGTATAGTTTGTTGTTTTAATTTTTTTATTATGTTAAAGAAAAATCTTTTAGTTGTCTTTGTTATAAGTTGTATGCCGATTTCTCTAATAGCTCAAAAAAACATTAAAATGACTTTTGGTAATAATGGAATGATATTGTATGATTTAAAACAAAAGACAATTTCTGTAATCCAATCCGGAAAGACGATTATTTCTGAGGCAAAAGCTTTGGTGGTTGTAAGTAGGAAAACGATTTCATTTAATGATTATTCAGAAGCAGTTTTATCAAAAGAAACATTAAATGATGAATTAGGAAAAGGAACAAAATACATTTTGACTTATACTAGTAAAAATAATCCGACGCTAATTCAGAATTTCTACACTTATAATAATCATTCTTATTTTATAACTCAAGTTGAAATTTTAGGTAACAAACAGCAGGTAGAAACCAATTATATTGCTCCATTATATTTAGGAAAAATTACTTTCGATAAAGTAGAAAACCTACAGACTGTTTATGTCCCTTATGATAATGACGCTTGGGCGAGTTATAATTCTAAAAAATTAGATACTATTTCAAGTAATATAAGCGCAGAAGTTGGAATAGTTTTCAATAATACCTCTAGGAATGGTTTTATCGTTGGTTCTTTGGAACATACTGTTTGGAAAAGTGCTGTAAAATCAATTCATGAAAATAATGAACCTTTATTCTCGGCTTGGGCAGGTTTTTTTGAAAAAGAAATCACGCGAGACAGCATTGCGCATGGTTTGGTGAAAGGTAATAAAGTTTCGTCGCCAAAATTCTTTGTTGGTTATTATTCAGATTGGAGAAATGGAATGGAAGAATATGCTAAAACCAATCGCATTGTAGAAAAACCATATGTTTTTGAATGGGACAAACCGACTCCGGTAGGATGGAACAGTTGGGGAGTTTTGATGGAGAAAATTAATTTTGAGAATACTACTAAAGTTGCTGATTTTTTTGCCAATCAAATTCCGCAGTTTCGAGTAGGCAATACCGCTTATATTGATCTTGATTCATTTTGGGATAATATGGTAAAAGGCGGTTTTACGGGAGATTTCAGTAAACTAAAAGAATTCGCAGATTACTGTAAAAATAAAGGTTTAGAACCGGGAGCCTATTGGGCACCTTTTACAGATTGGGGCTGGAAAGACGGACCAAATCGTAAAGCCGAAGGAAGTAATTATACTTTTGGTGAAATGTGGACAAAAATCGAAAATATGTATTTTGATTTTGATGGCGCACGGGCAATTGATCCAACACATCCTGGCACCTTGAAACGTGTTGATTATGTAATTAATAAACTCAAAGCGTGCGGCTTCAAAATGATTAAGATCGATTTTCTGGGACATGCAGCGGCTGAATCTTCTTCTTTTTACGATAAAAATGTCACAACAGGAATGCAGGCTTACAAAGTGGGAATGGAACATTTAGTAAATGCACTCGACGGACAAATGCTTATTTACGCTGCAATTTCTCCCAATATGGCAACTTCTCGTTATGCACATGTGCGACGTATTGCATGCGATGCCTGGAAAACTATCGAACAGACTCAATATACTTTGAATAGTGTGAATTACGGTTGGTGGCAGACTTATACTTACGATTATATTGATGCAGACCATGTTGTTTTTGCTGATGTTTCAGAAGGAGAAAACCGTGCAAGATTAATTTCGGCAATAATCACGGGAACCTTAATTACGGGAGACGATTACGGTAAGGACGGAATTTGGAGTAAACGTGCAAAAGAATGGCTTCAGAATAAAGAACTGCTTAAAATTGTAGCTCACGGTGTGGCTTTTCGTCCGGTAGAAGGAAATACAGGAAAACATACAACTGAGGTTTTTCAGCAGAAAATTGGAAACGATTGGTATATCGCTGTTTTCAATTATGGAAATGAAGCAAAAACTTACGCATTACCATTAGAAAGATTAGATATCCAAAAAGGGAATTATCAGATAGAAGATCTTTTTACTTCTCAAAAGAGCAAAATAAAAGAGAATACTTTAAATGTAAATCTTGGTTTAAAAGATGCTTATTTGTATAAAATTATAAAACAATAATAGATTCAGAATGAAAAAAAATCTTTTAAATAATGTCCTATTTGCGGTGATATGGCTGGTTTCGACGACAGCAAATGCAGCAGTAACACTGCCTTCTTTTTTTACTGACAATATGGTTTTGCAGCAAAAAAGTGCTGTTCCGTTTTGGGGAGAAAGCAATCAGAAATCAATAACTGTTATAGGTTCGTGGGATAAAAAAACATATAAAGCGACTGTTGTAAATGGAAAGTGGAATGTAGTTTTAAAAACACCTGTTTACGGCGGACCTTACACTGTTACAATAAATGACGGCGAAATAAAAACACTGAAAAACATTCTAATTGGCGAAGTATGGTTATGTTCCGGACAAAGCAATATGGAAATGCCGCTTGAAGGCTGGGGGAAAATAGAGAATTATAAAGACGAAATTGCAAACGCTAATTATCCTGAAATTCGATTATTGCAGGCTGAACACGTAGAAAGTACTTTACCATTAAATACGCTAAAAGTACAGCACAATGGCTGGAATGTCTGCGATTCTAAAAACATAGCCGATTTTAGTGCAACAGCTTATTTTTTTGCCAGAAAAATTTATAAAGAAAAAAAAATTCCAATTGGACTGATTCATTCTTCTTGGGGAGGAACATTGATAGAAGCCTGGACAAGTCTTGGAGCGTTAAGCACGATTCATGATTTTGATACTCAGATTGAAGCGATGAAATCGGAATCAAGCAGAGAAACTCTAGAGAAAAAGTACAATGCCGATTTAGCCCTTTGGGAAAAACATCTTGCTAATCTAGATAAAGGATTTCAGGATGAAAAAGCAATCTGGGCTTCAGCAAATTTTGATGATGCAGCATGGAAAACTATGAAAGTTCCTTCTTTCTTTGACAGTAATGGATTAGGAAATTTTGACGGAATTGTCTGGTTCAGAAAAAAGTTTACCGTTTCAGATAACAGTAAAAATTTCAACCTAAGTTATTTTGCGGATGATGATGATGTAATTTGGGTAAATGGAAATTATATAGGCCAAACAAAAGAATACAATGTAGAACGCCATTATATTATTCCTTCAGAATATTTGAAAAAAGGAGAAAATGTTATTGCCGTCAGAGTGTATGACGGAGCAGGAAATGGAGGTATTTATGGAGAAGAGAATATAGCTTTAAAATCAGATAAAGAAGCTATTTCATTAGCTGGAGATTGGAAATATAATATAGGTGCAGACAGTAAAGATTTACCTGAACGACCTTATCTGGCTCAGGGGCAAAACAGGCCGAGTTCGATATATAATGCCATGATTGCGCCTTTGGCAGATTATAAAATAAAAGGAGTAATCTGGTATCAGGGAGAAAGTAATGCAGAAAGAGCCTATCAATATCAAAAGTTATTTCCGCTGCTTATAAACGACTGGCGAACTCATTTTAAAGACAAAAACCTTCCGTTTTTCTTTGTACAGTTAGCCAATTATAAACAGCAAAAAACAGAACCTGGAGATTCAGATTGGGCAGAATTAAGAGAAGCACAATTCCTGACTTTAAAACTGCCAAATACTGGAATGGCCGTTACAACGGATATTGGAAACGGAGAAGACATTCACCCAAAAAATAAACAAGATGTTGGTGATCGTCTGGCAAATATAGCTTTGGCAAAAGTGTATAATACCAAAGATGAATATTCGGGGCCTCTTTATAAATCGTTTAAAATTGAAAACAATACGATTGTACTGGATTTTGATTTTAATACTAATATCAAAGCCAAAAATGGAGAACTGAAAGGATTTTCGATTGCAGGAGCTGACCAGAAATTTTATTGGGCAGAAGCCAAAATCGTAAACGAAAAAGTAGTCGTATATACGCAGAGTGTTCCAAACCCCGTTTCAGTTCGATACAATTGGGCTGATAATCCAAACGGAAATTTGACAAACATATCAGGTCTTCCTGCATCGTCATTTAGAACAGATGTTTGGAAAGGAATTACACAAGAAAAGAAATAAAAAAATAATATATAATAAAATGAAAAAACAAAGTATCAATTTAAGGCAGTCTTTTGCGATAGCATTTTTTATTCTAACGAGTTATTGCAGTTCAATAACAGCACAAGAAATCATTCCCGTAAAAACAAAATCCAATGCATTGGTTTTACGAGTAAATAAAGGAAAAGAATTAAGCACTATTTATTTGGGAGAAAAACTGGCAAACGATTCAGATTATGCTAAAATACAAGGTCAGTTTCGTCAAGGAACCGATTATTCAGGTATTTATAATGCGGCTTATACTGCTTCTGGGTCTAAAAATTTATTGGAACCTGCAATTACAGTAACGCATGCTGACGGAAATACTTCGTTAGATTTATTATATGTAAGTCACAAAACCAATACGATTAGCGCAGGAGTTTCTCAAACCGAAATCACTTTAAAAGATCCTGTATATCCTGTAGAAGTTCACCTATTTATTCAGGCTTATTTTGACACTGATGTTATTGAACAGTGGACAACGATTCAGCATAACGAAAAAGGAAGTATTACTTTAAACAAATATGCTTCGGCTAATTTGTATTTAAAGGGATATAATAGTTTCTGGCTAAATCAATATCACGGTGATTGGGCAAAAGAAATGCAGCCCGAAGAGACTAAAATTACTCACGGAATTAAAACTTTAGATACTAAATTAGGATCACGTACCAATTTATTTCTGCCTTCTGTATTTATGATTTCTTTGGATAAACCAGCTACTGAAGACGAAGGAAAAGTTTTGTTTGCAGGTTTGGAATGGTCAGGAAACTTTAGAACTGATTTAGAATTAGATCCGCTGAATAATCTTCGCATAATTTCAGGAATAAATAACGCCGCTGCTGCTTATAAACTAGCTAAAAATGAAGTTTTTACGACCCCTAAATTTTGGTACACTTTATCATCTAAAGGAAAAGGAAACGCAAGCCGTAACCTTCACGATTGGTCTAGAAATTATAAAATCTTAGACGGAAAAGGAGATCGTTTAACATTATTAAACAACTGGGAAGCAACGTATTTTAGTTTTGATGAAGAAAAATTAAAAGTTTTAATTGCTGACAGTAAAAAACTTGGGGTTGATATGTTCTTGCTAGATGACGGATGGTTTGGAAATACGTATCCGCGTAATAATGACGATGCAGCTCTAGGAGATTGGGACGTTAACAAAAAGAAATTGCCAAACGGAATTGGAACTTTGGTAAAAACTGCTAAAGACAATCAGGTAAAATTCGGAATTTGGATCGAGCCAGAAATGGTGAGTCCAGCAAGTGATTTATATAAAAAACATCCAGAATGGGTTGTAAAACAGCAAGGAAGATCAGAACATTATTTCCGTAATCAATTGGTTTTAGATTTAGCTAATCCAAAAGTTCAAGATTTTGTTTACGGAGTTGTAGATAATCTTTTTACAGAAAATCCAGAATTGGCTTATATTAAATGGGATTGTAATGCGGTAATTTACAATGCCTATTCAAATTATTTAAAAGACAAACAAAACAACTTTTATACTGATTATGTAAACGGACTTTATAAAGTTTTGGAGCGTATTCGCGTCAAATATCCAACAGTGCCAATGATGCTTTGTTCTGGTGGTGGAGGAAGAGTAGATTACGGAGCTTTGAAATATTTTACAGAATTCTGGCCAAGTGACAATACAGATCCTTTAGAGCGTGTTTACATGCAGTATGAGTACTCTTATTTTTATCCTGCTCTTACCATAGCGGCACACGTAACAGATTGGGGAAAACAGTCTATAAAATACCGCACAGATGTTGCCATGATGGGAAGATTAGGTTTTGATATTGTGGTAAAAGAATTAAACGAAAAAGATCTTGCCTTTACACAGCAAGCTATTAAAAACTATAATGTTTTGAGCAATACAATTTGGCAAGGAGACCAATATCGTCTACAAAATCCGTGGGGTAATGATGCCGCTTCTGTAATGTTTGTCAATAAAAATGGAAACGAAGGAGTAGTATTTACTTATTCTGTTAATTCAAGATATGAAGCGGGCACTCATCTTCCAATAAAATTAAAAGGATTGCAAGCAGGGCAAAATTATAAAGTAGAAGAAATCAATGTATATCCAGACAAAAAACCGGTTGTAGAAACTGCTGTTTATTCTGGAGATTTCTTAATGCAGGTTGGAATTAACCCAAATGTTACTGCATCTAACAGCAGCGTTGTTTTAAAAATTACTAAAGCCTAAGCTAAATTTCAAACATTAGTATATATTTGTAATACTATATTTTCTATTTAAGTACATATTAAAACTTTTTATGAAGAAAATTATTCAACAGATTAAAAATCTTGAATCTATTAATTCTTTATCTAAACATGAGCAATTGGTTCAGGGAATAATTAATGCCATTGATGAAAAGATAGTTGTAAAAGGCGATTTGCTTCCGTCTGTTAATACTTTTATAAGTGAGCTGGGTTTTGCTAGAGAAACAATCGCAAAGGCTTATAAAGAACTTGTTCACAGAGGAATAATTGAGTCCAAAAATAGATTAGGTTACTTTGTTGCTACTGAAGACGTAAAACAGGAATTGAAAGTTGCCTTGTTAATCTTTGCATTTGATATATTTCAGGAAACGTTTTATGAAAATTTTAGAAAGGGTCTTGGTAAAAATGTGCAATTGGATATTTTCTTTCATCACAATAATTTTGAAACATTCGAAAATATCATTCACAGTTTAAAAGGAAAATATGGAATGTTTGTTATTGCTCCAATTCCTAATAAAAAAACACCAACTGTTTTAAAACAGCTTCCAACAAATAGAGTTTTATTAGTAGATCGTTTTATTGAAACAGATGAAGATTATAATTATGTTGCACAAGAGTTTGGAGATTCGTCTTACAAAGCTTTTGTGCAGCTTAAAGATAAAATTAAAAAATATGACGAATTAGTTTTCTTCTTTAAACCATCTTCCGCCGAACCAAATGAAATATTAAATTCTTTTAAGAGATTCATGAAAGATTATGAAATTAAAGGCGTAATAAAAGAAGAATATATTGCTGGATCACTTGAAAAAGGCAAAGTTTATTTTACAATTCATAACTTAGAATTATGGGAAATGCTTAAGGATTCTAAAGTTCATGGGCTTAAAATTGGCAAAGATATTGGGTTTATTTCTCACAATGATGACATTGTTAAAGAAATCATTTTTGATGGTGTTACAACGTTTTCTGCTGATTTTGCTGAAATGGGTAGAAAAGCTGCCAATTTTGTGTTGAAGCGAAAAAAGATTCAGGAGATTATACCAACAATACTGATTGATAGAAATTCGCTTTGATTTATGAGTTTTATGTCTATAGTTAGTTTTGTGTTAACTACTTGTTTAATTGCTTTAATTTCAGGAATAAATGCTCGTAAAAAGAAGGTAAAAACAACAAATGAATTGTTTTTTGCTAACCGTAGTAATAACTTCATTATTGTAGGAGGAGCTTTGTTGCTAAGTAATATTAGTGCAAATCAGTTTATAGGTGAAAATGAGTCTATATATATTAACAACATGAGTGTTATGGCTTGGGGGGTAAGTTCTGTGCTAGCAATGTTGCTAGTTGCAGAATTTTTTTTACCTGTTTATTTTCGTACTGGAGCCATGACGATACCAGATTATTTAGGAAAACGATACGATAATTCTACAAAAAAAATGGTGTCAATTGTAGTTTTATGTAGTTATCTAATAAATTTACTACCTGCAGTTTTATATGGTGGAGCAGTTGCTCTTACTGGAATGCTAAATTTTTTGCAGCCTTTAGATTTAAGTTATTGGCAAAATATTTGGATCATGGTTTGGGGAATTGGTTTTATAGGGTGTGCATATTCGGTTTTGGGAGGTTTAAGGGCTATATCAATAAGTGATACAGTTTTAAGTATAGGGTTATTAACGGTAGGTATTGCTTTTCCTTATTTTGGATTTAGATTTCTTGGGGATGGTGATTGGTTAAAAGGTGCACATATTTTACTTTCTAATCATAAGGAACATCTAAATTCTATTGGGGGGGCTTTTGATGAAGTTCCTTTTAGTACAATTTTTACAGGTATGTTTATTATGAATTTGTATTATTGGGGAATGGAACAATTCATTGTTCAACAAGCTCTTTCTGCAAAAAGTTTATCTCATAGTCAAAAAGGTATGGGTTTAGCTTGTTTAGGTAAGCTTTTGTGTCCTTTTTTGATTAATTTTCCCGGAATTTTAGGAGTACATCTGTATTCTAAACTAGATAAAACAGCTGAGGTTTTTCCTCTGGTTGTAAAAGATACATTACCAAGTGTTTTGATAGGATTAACTGCTGCTGTAGTTCTTGGAGCTGCAATTAGTACTTTTAATGCTGGTTTAAATAGTAGCAGTACCCTTTTTGTTCTTAATATTTATAAACCGTGGAAGGAGAAAAAAAACGAAGTAGTTACAGAAAAGCATTTAGTGTTTACGGGACGTAAATTTGAAATAATTGTATCTTTCTTGGCTATGCTTTCAGCTCCATTTATAATGTTTAGTAAAGTTGGTTTTTATACCTATTTACAGCAACTTGCAGGGATGTTTTGCTTGCCTATTTTTACCATTATTATAATTGGTGTTTTATTTAAACGAGTACCTCCACAAGCGGCAAAGATTGGAATTATATTTTTTATTTTTAGTTTTATTATTTTCAATTACATTTTAAGTGTTAAAATTCATTATCTGCATATGTTAGCTTTATTGTTTGTTACAACATCTGTAAGTATGTTTTTTGTAGCAAAATTTTACCCAAATTACAGTTATACCGAAGTACAACTTGAATCGGTTAAATTATCTCCTTGGAAAAATCGCTATTGGTTTTTTGCATTTTTAATAATAGCAATGGTTGGAGTTTTCGTTTTTTTTTCAAAGTGGGGTATAGCTTAGTTTTTTAGTTCTGCTTTTTCTTTTTCTACTTCATTTTTATCGTATTAGTAAAATGTATTTCAACATGATTTTTATTGTAAAATACTGATAATCATTTTTTTTACTTGTAATGTGTTGTCCGTTTTTTACCTGAAATTATTTAGTGTTTAGGATAATCTTAACGTTTTGTTTGGTTATAACAAAAATATCAGTATGTTTGTGTGTGGTATAGTGTAGTATAGTATATGTTGGTTTGTTTTTTGATTCAAATAATTAATAATAAAATAAAAGCTAGCTTAATAGCTATTTTTATTAACTAAAAGTTATTTATATGAGAGTTGCAATAACATACATATAATTTAATAGTTATTATGTTTTGAAAATAAAATCTGATGCAGAAATTGGAAAAGATAGTATCAGGATGTTTACTTCAAATCATTCAGATACAGATTAGGTATAAGCAGTTATGTCTGGTACCATTTTTAATTCCGATGTCGTAAGTAGATTAGAAAAAATCTAGTTTCGGCGATAAAATTTTAAACTTAAATTAAGGAAGGTTTTCAAAACCTTGTAGGTCTAACGAGATTTAGTAACAGCACATCAATTAAGTTCATCATAGAGTAAAATCATTTTAATCTGTGAAAAAAAATAAACCATGAAGATGATAAAGTATAAAGTATTGCTTTTTATATTAATACCTATTTTAGGTTATTCTCAAAAGAGTCCGCTTGAGTTGTGGTATAACAAATCAGCTTCTCAATGGGAAGAAACATTGCCATTAGGAAACGGTCGCTTGGGAATTATGCCCGATGGAGGTGTGACAACCGAAAAATTGGTTTTAAATGATATTACACTTTGGAGTGGATCTCCGCAGGATGCCAATAATTACAAAGCATTTTCTTTTCTCCCTCAGATAAGAGAATTGTTGTTGGATAATAAAAACAGTGATGCCGAGAAATTAATTAATGAAAATTTTGTATGTACAGGTCCAGGTTCTGGGAGTGGTGATGGAGCTAATGTCCAGTTTGGCTGTTATCAGGTTTTAGGTGATATGACACTGAAATTTGATTATAAAACAAAATCTCAACCAATAAATTACAGTAGAAATCTTAACATTCAGACTGCCCTTGCTTCAACTCAATTTACAATTGACGGTGTAACATATAAACGTGAATATTTTGCTGGTTTTGGCGATGATGCTCTTTTTGTAAAATTGACTTCAAGCAAAAAAGGGAAATTGAATTTTACAGTTCAGTTAGACCGTCCAGAATATTTTAAAACTGAAAACGGGAAGGACAATTCTCTTGTAATGACAGGACAATTGAACAACGGAATTGATGGAAAAGGAATGAAATATAAAGCTAAAGTAAAAGCCAAAACTACAGACGGAAGTGTTTTGTATGCCAATAATACAATTGAGATAAAAAATGCAACGGAAGTAATCTTATATATTTCAGCAGGAACTGATTTTAAAGATAAAAATTTTGAATCTTCGATAGATAAAATTCTGGATGTGACAATGTTAAAAAAATATGAAGATCAGAAGAAAATACACATTCAAAATTATCAAAAACTGTTCAACCGTGTGGTGTTGAATTTTGGAAAACCAGTTCAAAAAACACTACCGACAAACGAGCGTTTGGATGCCTTTTTAAAAGAACCCGATTCAGATACGGAACTTCCGGTTTTGTTTTACCAATACGGACGTTATTTAAGTATCAGCAGTACGAGAGTCGGATTGCTTCCTCCGAATTTACAGGGATTGTGGGCACATCAGGTACAAACTCCGTGGAATGGCGATTATCATCTTGATGTAAATGTTCAGATGAATCATTGGGCCTTAGAAACAGGAAATTTATCGGAGTTGAATCTTCCTTTAAAAGATTTGGTAAAAGGCATGATTCCTTACGGAGAAAAAACAGCCAAAGCCTATTACAATGCTGATGGATGGGTGGCACACGTAATCACGAATGTCTGGGGATTTACAGAACCTGGAGAAAGCGCATCATGGGGAATTGCAAAAGCAGGATCTGGTTGGCTGTGTAACAATTTATGGAATCATTATTTATATACCAAAGACCAAAACTATCTGGCAGAAATTTACCCAATAATTAAAGGAGCAGCTAAGTTTTACAATAGCATGCTGGTAAAAGATCCGGAAACGGGATGGTTAGTAACTTCACCATCAGTATCGCCGGAAAATTCATTTTTGCTTCCTAATGGTCAGGATGCGCATGTTTGCATGGGGCCGACAATCGACAATCAAATTGTACGTGAATTGTTTAATGGTGTAATAGTAGCCTCTCAAAAACTAGGAATTGATTCTGATTTGCGAAATGATTTTGAAAAAAGGCTGCAATTATTACCGCCATCAGGAGTTATTGGCACTGACGGAAGAATTCAGGAATGGCTAAAACCGTATAAAGAACCAGACCCGCAGCACCGTCACATTTCTCATTTATACGGATTGTATCCAGCCTCTTTAATAACTCCCGAAAGTACGCCTGATTTAGCAGAAGCGGCAAAGAAAACTTTAGAAGTTAGAGGAGATGATGGCCCAAGCTGGTCAATTGCTTATAAAATGCTTTTCTGGTCCCGATTAAAAGACGGAAACAGAGCTTATAAATTACTAAAAGCCATTTTGAGACCAACATTGGCGACTAACATCAATTATGGAGCCGGTGGAGGAGTATATCCAAATCTGCTTTCTGCCGGTCCCCCTTTTCAAATTGACGGAAATTTTGGAGCAACTGCAGCAATTGGAGAAATGCTGATACAAAGCCATGCAGGATTTATCGAATTATTGCCTGCAATGCCAGACGCTTGGTTAAAAGAAGGAGAAGTAAAAGGATTAAAAGCTGAAGGTAATTTTACTATAAACATGAAATGGAAAAATGGTAAAATAATCCAATATGAAATATTATCACCATCACCTGAGAAAGTAAAAATTAAAATAAACGGAAAAGTTAAAAATGTTTATTCTAAAAGTATTCAATAATCAAAATTTTAAAATTAATTTTTCTGATTTAGGACTAAAAGATCTTTACGAAATAAGAGATTTATAGAAACATAAAGTAGTACGAAAAGGAAAAAAATGGAATGAAAATGTGCAAAGTCATGAAACAAAATTTTTTGATTAAAAA
This sequence comes from Flavobacterium daejeonense DSM 17708, assembly GCF_000425425.1. Taxonomy (GTDB): domain Bacteria; phylum Bacteroidota; class Bacteroidia; order Flavobacteriales; family Flavobacteriaceae; genus Flavobacterium; species Flavobacterium daejeonense. The sequence goes on along the minus strand of NZ_AUDK01000024.1, from coordinate 51,642 downwards.
GAAAAATCTAAATATACATTATCGTTTATAAGTTTGTCCGATGAATTAAGGCTCTGGTTTCTAAAACCGGAGCCTTTTCAAATATCAAAAGAAGATAAGTTAAAATAATGTTCATTAATGAGTTATTTATTTTTATTACTGACTAGTTTTTATATTTTTTACGATACTCCCGTGGTGAAATTTCCATTTCTTTACTGAATGATTTTGAAAAATGATAAGGGTCATAATATCCCAGATAGTAAGCAATTTCATTTATTTTCATATTGCTGAATTGCAATAATGAACAGGATTTCTGAATTTTTAATTTATTTAAATATTCAATAGGTGTAAAAGAGGTTTTCTCTAAAAATAAATTTCGAAAATAAGAATCTGAATAACCTACATGTTTAGCTATCTGGGTTAGTGTTAATTTATTAGTTAGATTATCTCTCATATATATTATACTCATAGGAACTGTGTCTAAATCAGACATGTTTTCTGATTTTGATCGTATAAATTGATCCGTATATTTTATACTGGATAAAAAATGTTTAAGGCAAATACTTGAATATTCTAAATTATCAGCATAAAACCCCATTTCTAAGTTTTGATAAATTTCTTCAAATAGTTCAAGTCTATTGGCAATTCTTACGTCATTTAAACTTATAATTTTTTCCATCTCAGGTGAATAAATGTCTGATTTAGTTCCTCTAAAATGTATCCAATAGATGCTCCAAGGATCATTGGTGTCAGATTCATAAGAATGAGGTTTGTTTGCAGGAATAATTAAGATTTGATTTTCTGTTAGTTTGAATTGTCTTTCATCTATTGTTACCGTTCCAATTCCTTTTTCACAATAAATCAAAATATTTTCAAGAGCACCTTTAGAACGTTTTCGAAAATGATTTTTTGCATTAGGATAATATCCGATATGGGTTACATATAATGATTTCGTCAATTCGTTATTTGTTTGAAAATTACGGATACTATAAGGTAATACAATTGCTCTTTCATCTTTAAAACCATCAGCTATATGTTCCATCTTTAAATTTAGTAAATAAGTTAAAAAATACAGGTTTTAGTCATTTTTGCTAACAATTTATATTGTTTTGTTTTTAATTTTTTGATTTAAAAATATGTTATTATAGATTATTTAGTTCCAAAAATAGTTAATTGTATTTAATTTTATTGAAAAAAAACATATTGAAAAAAAATATAAGTAATTATTTAGATAGTGAGATTTTATGTAATAATAAGTGTTTGTGTGTTTATAAATAGTTGTTTTGTACATCTTTTTGTTTGTTTTTTGCATTTTTTAACTACTGCTATACTTCTAAATTTGTCTTCATAATATAAGTTTCAAAATTATGAGTGAAAATAAATCCTATTTGCTTTTTATTGCTTTAGTTTCTGCCCTGGGAGGTTTCTTGTTTGGTTATGACTGGGTTGTTATAGGTGGGGCAAAACCATTTTATGAAGTATATTTTAATATAGTTAATTCGCCTTCTATGCAGGGTTGGGTGATGGGAAGTGCTATTTTAGGATGTTTGTTAGGGGTAATGGTATCGGGTACTTTGTCTGATCGATATGGTAGAAAACCTTTAATGATTGTTGCAGCCATTTTGTTTACTGCTTCAGCAATAGGAACAGGAGCGGCAAATTCAATTGAAATGTTTATTGTTTGGAGAGTGGTTGGAGGTATTGGTATTGGCATAGCATCTAATCTTTCACCGATGTATATAGCTGAAATAGCACCAAGTGCCACCCGTGGTAAATATGTTTCCATTAACCAACTTACTATTGTAATCGGTATTTTGGCAGCCCAAATTACCAATCTGCTGGTTGCAGAACCTATTGATTCTGGAAATATTCTGTTGAATTCCTGGAATGTACAATCAGGCTGGAGAGTAATGTTTTGGGCTGAAGCAGTCCCTTCCGTGGCATTTTTTCTTTTAATATTAATCATTCCTGAAAGTCCAAGATGGTTAGCCAGTCAGTATAGATTTGAAAAAGCGATTACTATTTTTTCTAAAATAGGAGGTCAGGAATTCGCCTTGGATCAGGTTAACGAGTTAAAGAAAACTCTAGGGGCTGTTAAAGAGACTGTAGGTTTTAAAATGTTGCTTGAAGGTAAAATGCCTAAGATTCTTCTATTGGGAATATTCATTGCTGTTTTTCAGCAATGGTGTGGTATCAATGTGATTTTTAATTACGCTCAGGAAATATTCTCAGCGGCAGGATATGGGGTGTCAGATATTTTATTCAATATCGTGATTACAGGTTTGACTAATTTAATTTTTACGTATGTAGGGATGTTATTGGTTGATAGATTAGGAAGGAGAGTTTTAATGCTTTTTGGATCTATTGGACTTGCCGGTATTTATATACTTTTAGGTTTATGTTATTTCTATTCAATAACTGGTCCGGTAGTTTTAATTCTTGTAATTGCAGCAATTGCTTGTTATGCTATGACATTAGCTCCTGTGACTTGGGTAGTCCTATCTGAAATTTTTCCTGTAAAAATCAGAGCTATGGCCATGGGAGTAGCGACTTTTTCACTTTGGGCAGCCTGTTTTGTATTGACTTATTCTTTTCCAATTTTAAATAAAAGTTTAGGTGCCAATGGAACTTTTTGGCTTTATGGCTTTGTATGCTTTATAGGATATCTTTTTTTAAGAATATATCTAACAGAAACTAAAGGAAAATCCTTAGAACAAATAGAAACAGAATTAACAAAATAATTAATTGAAGAAATGAATGAAGATGGAAAAATTAATTTCAGTTCAACCAGATACAATTGAAGAAGGTAAATTGAGTTCAACTTCTCAAATGCCAAATACAGAAATGGCAGATGAACCTATTACGGCTTACCTGATTCAATCTACGGTAAATGAAGATGGTGTAGTTCGCGCATGGGAAGAAGATATTATGCTGCCAACTTATGAAATTGGTGAAGAAGAAAAGAATCCAATATTTCTTGAAAAACGAGTTTATCAGGGAAGTTCCGGATCAGTATATCCTTATCCGGTAGTTGAAAAAATATCCGATATAAAACGAGACAAATTGTATCACGCCTTATTTATCGAAAATAAATATATCAAAATAATGATTCTGCCAGAATTAGGAGGTCGTATTCACATGGCTTATGATAAGGTAAAACAACGTCATTTTGTGTATTACAATCAGGTAATTAAGCCTGCATTAGTAGGACTTACAGGTCCTTGGATTTCAGGAGGAATTGAGTTCAACTGGCCACAGCATCACCGTCCGAGTACTTTTTTACCAACTGATTTTAGTATCGAAGAAAATGCTGATGGTAGTAAAACGGTTTGGTGTAATGAAGTAGAAAGAATGTTCAGAACTAAAGGAATGCAGGGATTTACGTTGCATCCTGATAAAGCATTCATAGAAATTAAAGTTAAAATTTACAATAGAACGGCTTTTCCGCAAACATTTCTTTGGTGGGCTAATCCGGCTGTAGTGGTAAACGATGAATACAAGTCAGTTTTTCCGCCGGATGTGAATTTTGTGTTCGACCATGGAAAACGTGATGTTTCTAATTTCCCAGTTGCAACCGGTGAATATTACAAACAGGATTATTCTGCAGGTGTAGATATTTCAAAATATAAGAACATTCCTGTACCTACTTCCTATATGGCGGTGCATTCTAAATACAATTTTGTTGGTGGTTATGAAGATGGAGTTCAGGCTGGTTTGTTGCACGTAGCTAATCATCATGTTTCTCCGGGTAAAAAACAATGGACTTGGGGTAATGGAGATTTTGGACTGGCCTGGGATCGAAATTTAACGGATAAAGACGGTCCTTATATTGAATTGATGACAGGGGTTTTTACAGATAATCAACCTGATTTTTCTTGGCTACAAGCTTATGAGGAAAAATCATGGGTGCAGTATTTTATGCCTTATGCCGAAGTAGGTTATGTTAAAAATGCTTCAAAAGATGCCATAATCAACATTGAAGTAGATGGTGACAAAGCGGATTTAATTTTATATACAACCAGTCTTTTTGAAAATTTAAAATTAGAATTAAAAGATATAGACGGGACTCTTTTGCACCAGGAAATTATTACTATTTCTCCACATAATCCGTATAAAAAGAATGTAGTTATTGGAAATGTTGCCTCTGAGAATTTAATTTTCTCCATTTATACTGCAGAGGGGAAAGTTCTTGTTTCCTATCAGGAGGAAAAACCGGAGATTAAACCAGCACCGAATCCTGCAAAAGCAGCTCTTGATCCTAAAGAAATAGCTTCCATCGAGCAATTGTTTTTAACAGGTTTACATTTGGAGCAATACCGTCATGCAACCTATAATCCATTGGATTATTATGAAGAAGCTTTAAGTAGAGATCCTAAAGATGTTCGTTGTAATAATGCAGTTGGTTTGTTAATGTTAAGACGAGGACAGTTTAAAAAAGCAGAAGCTTGTTTTAGAACTGCTGTTGAAGTTTTGACCGAACGCAGTCCAAATCCTTATGATGGAGAACCGTATTATAATTTAGGGATTTGTTTGAAAATTCAAGGGAAATTAGAAGAGGCTTATACCGCGCTTTTTAAATCTATCTGGAATGCAGCCTGGCAGGATGCCGCATTTTTCGCCTTGGCGCAAATAGACTGTATAAAAGGCGAGTGGAATGAAGCATTAGAACGTATTGATTCTTGTTTAATTCGTAATTGGCATAATCATAAAGCACGCCAGTTAAAAGCATCAATTTTAAGAAAATTAGGAAGAGCAGAAGAGGCGCTGGCTCTTGTTAATGAATCAATCAAAATTGATCATTTTAATATGGGTTGTCGTTTTGAAAAGTATTTGTTGACGAATAGCAAAGCCGAATTGGGTAAAATGAATCAAATTATGCGTAAATGGTCGCATGCTTATATCGAATATGCATTGGATTTTGCCGGAGCAGGATTGTATGAAGAAGCTATTCAGTTTTTAAAAGAATGTACTCTGGATGTTACTGCGGTTTATCCAATGGTTTTCTATACAATTGGTTATTTTGAATCTATGAAAGGAAACAAAAAAGAAGCAATTGAATGGTATAAAAAAGCTTCAGCATTATCTCCTGAAAAATGTTTCCCAAATAGAATTGAAGAAGTCAATATCCTGCAAGATGCTATTGTATTGAATCCTGAAGATGATAAAGCGTCATTTTATTTAGGTAATTTTTGGTACGCGTTTCGTCAGTATGATAATGCAATTGATTGTTGGGAAAGTTCAGTAAAAATTGACAATCAATTTCCAACGGTTTTAAGAAACCTGGCTCTTGCTTATTATAATAAATTGGATAATAAAGTGCGTGCACAGGAAGTATTAGAACAGGCATTTCAATTGGATACAACTGATTCCCGAATTTTTATGGAATTAGATCAATTGTATAAAAAAACGGGGAAATCTCCAGAGGAAAGATTAAGCTTTTTTGAACTATATTCTGATCTTGTAGAACAAAGAGATGATTTATGTATTGAACGTATTGGTTTGTATTGTCAGATTGGACAGTATGAAATCGCTAAAAACCTTATCGCTTCGCGAAAATTCCATCCTTGGGAAGGTGGAGAAGGAAAAGTAACCGGTTTATATACATTGTGCAGAGTAGAATTGGCTAAAATCGCCATTACAGAAAAACGTTTTGCAGATGCTATTCAATTACTGAAAGAAACAGAAGTGTTTCCTCATAATTTAGGTGAAGGAAAATTAAAAAATGCCGAAGAAAACGAAGTGTTTTATTATAAAGGTTTGGCATATAGAGGGCTGGGTGATGAAGAAAATGCCAAAGCTAATTTTATGGTTGCAACACTTGGATCTCCGGAACCGGTACAAGCTTTTTTCTATAATGATCAACAGCCTGATAAGATATTTTATCAAGGATTGGCATGGCGTGAATTAGGTGATGAAGATAAAGCCCGTAGTCGTTTTAACAAGTTAGTGGCTCACGGTGAAAAGTATTTGTTTGAAAAAAGCCGTATTGATTATTTCGCTGTTTCTCTTCCGGATTTAGCTATTTGGGAAGATGATTTAGACATTCGTAACCAGGTGCATTGTAATTATGTGATGGCTTTGGGGCACAGTGGTTTAGGAAATGAGGAAGTTTCAGAACGTTTTTATCAGAAAGTAAAAGATCTGGATGTAAATAAATATACTTTTAGAAAATAAAATAGCAATTCATGAGTGTATTGTTTTTCAGAAATATGAATTTTAAAATAATAATTTTTGTTGAGGATTTTATGTATTACTTTATGTGTTTATTTTTTGTTTGAATACTAACGGGTGTTGCATATTATTTAATTTGAGTTAAAAATTTAACTTAAAGTTAAATTGTAAGAGTGTTTTTGATATAAGTTATTCAACTTGTATTTTTCTAATTAAATCAATTTTGTTTTAGTTCTTTTCTAATTTTTTTACCCATATTATTAAATTTTAGGATTTTTCTATTTCAATTAGGGGGTTAATTAGAAAGATGTCATTTTTTTTTTTTTTTTAATGTATATGATGATTATACACAAAAAATATTTTGTATAATTGCAATGAAATAGTATAGTATAGAATAGTAAATTTTTTATAATTTAATTAACAACCAAAATTTAATAAACAATGATGAATAGAATGACAATTTTTTGTACGGTGTCATTGGTGTTGATGTTTAATTTTGCTCTTTCTCAAAATGTAAAAGGGAAAGTGACAGATGAGGATAATTTACCTTTACCAGGGGTGAATGTTCTTGTTGAAGGAGGAAACATTGGTACTGTGACAGACTTTGATGGGAATTATGAAGTCAAAGGAGTGAAATCAGAAGCCACTCTGATTTTTAGTTATATAGGTTTTGAAACAAAGAAAGTTGCAGTAGCAAGTAAAACAATTATTGATGTTGTTTTGAAATCTAGCAGCGAATCATTGAATGAAATTGTAATAGTAGGTGCTTCTGTTAAAAAGGGAGATCTTACCGGAGCTATTGTGAATGTAGATCAAAAAACACTTGAAGAACGTCCTGTAACTAGTATTAACGATGCTCTTCAAGGAAGGGCTGCGGGTGTTTTTATCCAGAATGATCCTTCTCCAGGCGGTAATGCCAGTATCAAAATTCGTGGAAATAATTCACTACAATATGGCGGAAATCCAATTTTTGTGGTTGATGGTATTATCATGGATGGAGATTTTAATTTAACTAATCTTAATGATGTGGCTTCTGTTAATATTCTAAAAGATGCCAGTGCGACTGCATTATACGGTTCTCGTGGAGCAAATGGGGTGGTAGTTGTTACTACCAAAAAAGGTTCTAAAGGAGAAGGTAGAATAACTTATAAAACTTGGGTTGGTATGAAAGATTTTACCAATGAAAACTTAACGTTGGGAGCTAAAGATATGTATCAGTTAAGGATTGATGCTTTAATGAATTCTCATGTAGCGGATGATTATTTTTCGCAGTATCCTAATGCTCCGAAAGAACAGTTTATAAATGAAGCATTGTTAGGGGAAAATTCTAATTGGTTTGCTGACTATGAAAAGGAAACTTATGCTCAGGGTAAAAATTATAATTGGTTAAAACAAGTGACCAGAAATGGGGTTGAACAGAATCATGCTTTAAGTTTTTCAGGAGGATCGGATAAAGGTTCTTATTATATGAGTTTAGGATATATTGATGATCAAGGTTTGATGAAAAATTCTTCAAACACAAGATATACAGGTAGAATTAATGCTGATAGTAAAATCAAACCTTGGTTGAAAGTTGGGACTAATACTTCTTATACAAAATCAATAAGTAAAGAGGTTGATGGGGATGTTTTTGAAGATGCTCGTCGAGCAAATCCATTATTGCCTATTGAAAGGTATAAAGATACTTTATATCTGGCATGGGGAAATAATTGGGATATTAATGCAGAAAATCCTTTGAATACACTTAAAATCAAAAAAGATCGATCAAGAAGTATGATTGCATCTTCTAATTATGCTGAAATAAATCCGTTGAAAGGACTAACTGCACGTACTACTTTTGCAATTAATTTTGTTGATCAGGAATATTATGAATATGTTCCTCGTGATATACAACAGGCAAAGAGAGGTTCTTATTTAGGAAGAGCTATACATAATTTAGATCATTCTAATTATTATCAATGGGATAACTCTATTACCTATGATACTAATTTTGGAAAAAGTAGTCTTAAAACACTTTTTTCAACAAGTTTAAGTAAGGATAATTTCAATTATACCAATGTATTAGCGAGAGATTTTCCGACAGATGATTTTAGCTATTATGATCTAGGAAGTGCGTTTGATAAAACTAATTTTAGTTTAGGCTCTGATTTTACAACCGCTACTTTAATGTCTTATTTGGGAAGATTGAATTATAGTTATGATGGGAAATATATGTTGACTTTAACAGGTCGTTATGATGGGTCTTCAAAATTTGCAGAAGGACACAAATGGGGGTTCTTTCCTTCAGTTGCCGTTTCTTGGGATGTAGCCAAAGAAGAGTTTATGAAAGATCAGCAGTTGTTTGATTTAATGAAATTAAGATTTGGTTACGGAAGTGTTGGTAATCAGAATATTCCTAATTATTCTTTTTACAGTTTGTATGAGCCAGTTTATTCGAATGGAAGTGTCTCTTTTAATTCTTCAGGGGTTAGGGGAACTCCTGCTCTTAACTGGGAAAAACAAAAACAACTTAATGTTGGTCTGGATTTACAACTTCTCAATAAGCGTTTAACGGTTAATGCTGAATATTTTAACATTGTCAATTCAGATTTGTTAATGAGAAGAACACTAAGTACGATTACCGGATATAATGCTGCTATCGAAAATATTGGAGAAATGACCAATAAAGGTTTTGAAGTTTCTGTTGCTGGTGATTTAATTGTTAATGATGATTTTAATTGGAATGTATCTGCTAATATTTCAGCTGATAAGAACAAGGTGACAAAATTATATGGCGATGTGGATGCTATATATAATTTTGGAGGATTTACCGGAACGGAAATTCAAAGAACAGGTAACTTTTTTCTGGGGAAATCTTTAAATTCAATTTATTCATATCAATTTGACAGAATTATTCAGGAAGAAGATATGGATTATGTAAACAGTTTACAACTTCCTGGGAAAACACTTCAACCAGGAGATATACTTCCAAAAGATCAACAAAAAGAAGGAGAAGAGGGTTATGGGATTATTGATGAAAATGACAGGGTGATTGTTGGAAAACAAGATCCTAAATTTTATGGAGGTTTTTCATCTCAATTTTCGTGGAAAGATTTATCCTTAAATGCAGTTTTTACTTATTCGTATGGAGCTACAAAAGTTAGTGGTTATTATGAAGGATTAATGAATAGTAATGGTTTTGGACCAGCTCATAAAGATATGTTAAACAGATGGACGCCAATTAATACTGATACTAATATTCCAAGAGTTACTTATGATAATGCACAGCGATTTGGTACCGGAGATACTTCATGGGGACTTCAGGATGCTTCTTATTTACGACTGTCAACAGTTACTTTGTCTTATAATATACCTAAATCCGTGTTAGAGAAAGCTGGTTTGTCTAATTTGAGGGTTTATGTTAGTGGTAACAATTTATACACTTGGACAAAATATAAAGGATATGATCCTGAAAATGGAGATTGGTATCCAACTGCAAAGATGATAGTGACTGGATTAGATATCAGTTTTTAATATTTAATGATAAATTTTTAAACTTAAGAAGATGAAAAAGATAAAAATCATAAAAATCACACAATCAATATACATACTTTTCTTACTGTTATTTGGATTTACATCCTGTTCAGACTTTTTAGATGAAACTCCAAAAACAAGTTTAACAGAAGAAGAAGTTTATGGAAAAGATGAAAACCTTGAATTATTAATATCAGGGTTATATACACAATGGAGAAATACACGTCAGGACAGAAGTGCTTTGTATTTTACTTTGGGAAGTGATGAAGGAAAACAAGGTGGTCAACAAATTCAGGAAAATAATACTCAGGCAGCTTTAGATAAATATAATGGAGCACTAAATGCTAGTAATAGTACTTTGGCAGGAGAGTGGAGTAAACGTTGGCCAGTAGTAAGTGCAGCAGCAAAGGCTGTATATTATGCTAAATCAGATGAACTTAAAGCGCAGGCAGCTTTTATTCGAGCATCTGTCTGCTTTGATTTGGTTATGTTGTGGGGAGAGATACCGATTATTGATTTGAAGAATATGAGAGAATCAAGACAACCATTACCTGATGTATATCAATTTATTATAGATGATTTAAAGTTTGCTTCAGAGCATTTGCCTCTAACTCAGCAAAATAAGAAAATACCAACAAAAGGTGCAGCTCAAGCCTTATTAGGAAAAGTTTATCTATATGCACCAGTAGAGTCAGGAGTTCGAAATTATGAAAATGCTGTTGCATATTTTGATATGGTCATTCCAAATTATTCCCTTTTACCTAATTATGCAGATTTGTTTAATACAACTTTGAATCAAAATTCAAGTGAATCGATATATGCATTTCAGTTTATTAATCAGTCGCCTGATAATAACATGGTTCAACATCATGCCGGTTCGAGAGCAGTAGCAGATCTTGATTCAAATACTTATTTTGGAGGTTATGATTTAGCACTTCCAACACAATATTATCATTCTGATGTTTGGGTAGGAGAGGATGGCGATACCAGAAAAACGGCAAGTATAAGATATGATTTTAAGTTGCCTGATGGCAGAGTACCTCAAATTACCTGGACCGGACAAAGTGATGAGTTAGAGCCTCATACTAAAAAATTTGAAGATATAAGAACGCAGGGGAAGCAGAATTTTTGGTATTGTGGAGGTTTAATTTATTACTTACGCTTGGCAGATATTTTATTGTGTAAAGCAGAATGTTTAAATGAATTAGGAAAAACGGCAGAGGCAGTTAATTTAGTTAATACAACAGTGAGGAAAAGAGCTTATGGAGGTACTTTGCCGGCAGGAAAAGAATGGTCTTCTAGTTTGTCTAAAGAAGAGTTTAGAGTGAAAATAATGGATGAGAGAATGCGGGAACTTGGTTTTGAAGGTTGGAGAAGAATGGATTTAATAAGGACAGGTAATTTTGTAAATTATATAAAGGAACGTAATCCTTGGGCTAAGGCATCAGGTACCATAGCTGAATTTCATAAATGGTTTCCAATACCAGAATCAGAAATTAAACAAAATGAGTCAATAAATGAAGAGGATCAAAATCCGGGATACTAGATTTGAGGTAATTCTCGACACTTTTTTATGAGTGTCGGGAATCCGTTTTAATTATTAAAAATAATGAATATGAAAAAAATAATTACTTTTTTTGGATTTATATTACTCATTCTTAGCAGTAATTTGAATGCGCAAACTTTTTATGAAGCGGAGGCTGGTACCTTATTTGGGATAGCCAGTATTCAGGATTGTAGTAACTGTTCAGGAGGGAAACAGGTAGGCGATTTAGGTTATGAGCGGTATTTTACTTATGATGTGACCGTTGCCCAGACAGGAATTTACAAATTAAAATTTGGTTATTCTACAGCTCAGGATCGTTCTATCTTTATTTCTGCTAATGAAGAATCTCCAACCCAAGTTGTTTGTAATAACGGAGAATGGAGTACTAAATCAGATCGTGAAATAGAAATAAAATTGGCTGCCGGTGTTAATAAAATAAAGTTTTATAACCCTAATGGATGGGCTCCTAATATCGATGGTTTTTCGCTGGAACTTCTACCTAATGTGGCAACTTATTATGAAGCCGAAACGGGTTCTACTCTGTATGGAGTTGCCACCGTTCAAGATTGTAGCAATTGTTCAGCAGGGAAACAAGTGAATGATTTAGGCTATGAGCGCTATATGACTTATGATGTTACAGTCCCGGAAACTGGATCTTATAACTTAAAATTGGTTTTCAATTCTGGTGATGCGAGATCTGTATCAATATCAGCAAATGATGGTAGTCCGGTAATGCTTACTTGTTGGTCAGCTGATTGGGGATTATATGCCAATCAGGATGTGACTGTAAATTTAGTTAGTGGAGTTAATACTTTAAAGTTTTACAATGATAATGGTTGGGCTCCTAATATTGATGCTTTTTCATTAAGGTTAAAAGAAAGAGATTCCAGTACTTATTATGAAGCTGAGAATGGTGTTTTATTTGGTGTTGCCAGTGCTCAGGATTGTGGTAACTGTTCAGGAGGAAAGCAGGTGGGAGACTTAGGATTTGAACGCTATTTTACTTATGATGTTACTGTTGTTCAGGCAGGAACTTACAAATTGAAATTTGGGTATTCTACAGCTCAGGATCGTTCTATTTTTATTGCTGCCAATAATGATGCTCCGGCACGACTTCTTTGTAATAATGGAGAGTGGAATACAAAATCAGATCGTGAAGTAGAGGTAAAATTGGCATCAGGTGTCAATAAGATAAAGTTTTATAATCCTAATGACTGGGCACCTAATATAGATGGATTTTCGCTGGAGCTTTTGCCTACTGCGGCAACTTATTATGAGGCAGAAACCGGTTCGACACTGGTTGGAGTTGCTACTATCCAAAATTGTACTAGTTGTTCCGGAGGAAAGCAAGTAGGCGATTTAGGTTATGACCGCTACATGACTTATGATGTTACTATTCCCGAAGCGGGAACTTATAACTTAAAAATGATTTTCAATTCAGGCGATCCACGAACTATGTTCGTTTCGGCAAATGGTGGAACTGCTGCCGAATTATCTTGTTGGTCAGGAAATTGGGATTCATACGCTAATCAGGATGTCAGTATAGATTTGATTGCAGGAGTTAATACTTTAAAGTTTTTTAATGATAGTGGTTGGGCACCTAATATTGATGCCTTTTCATTGAGATTGTCTTCAGGAGCTGTCGGAAGTTGTGCTAATTGTGATGTTTTTGAGTATGGAGATAACGGTACAATCGCATATAATACGACAACAGGTGTTATTAATGTCTATCAGGGTGATCAATTAATGATTAAAGATGCTTATTCGGAGTTGTCTAATAATTCCGGTGCAGTATATACATCTAAAGATTATACGCAAAGAACAATTAATAAAAGTACTTTCTCAGATAATATAGGAAGTGGAAATAAAGTAATTGTTAGTTTGACCGGTGGTACACATCCGCCAATGAAGCAAATTTTTTATGTTTATGATGGGAAACCTTATTTTTTAATGGATGTTTCAATTGAAGGAACTTCTTTAGAAAGTAATTATATGGCTCCTTTGGTTTCTTCAGAGGTTAATATTGATAAGACAGGAGATAACAGAGTGTTATTTGTTCCTTTTGATAACGATGCATTTGTACGATATCAATCTAAATCAATGTCTAGCACTGTAAGTAATATTAGTTCTGAGGTTACAGCGTTTTATGAAAATAACAGCAGAAACGGTTTCATTGTAGGTTCTGTTGAACATGATATATGGAAAACTGGCGTAGAAACAGAAGGTATTGGAAATAATTTGTCTAAATTCCGTATCTGGGGAGGTTATACAGCTTCTAATGTAACAAGAGATCAAATTGAACATGGAAAAATTAAAGGAAGTAGTGTAAAATCACCAAAAGTGTTCATAGGGTTTTATGACGATTGGCGTACTGGAATGGAAGATTATGCCGTGGCTACAAGCAAATCAGATACAAGATATATTGCACAATGGAATAAGGCTACCCCAATAGGATGGAATAGTTGGGGTGTTATTAAAGATAAATTAACTTTTGATAAAGCAATTGCGAATGCAGAATTTTTTGCAAATGAGATTCCAATGTTCAGAAGTGGAGATACTGCTTTTATCGATTTGGATTCATATTGGGATAACATGGTTTCCGGAGGATTGACAGGTGATTTTAGTAAGTTGAATGAATTTGTACAGTATTGCAAAGCGCATAATTTAAAAGCGGGAATTTATTGGACACCTTTTGTTGATTGGGGAGATTGGGATAGACAGATAGAAGGAAGCAGTCACCGCTATCCGGCAGCCTGGACTAAGGTTAATGGAAACGTTACAATTATTGATGGAGGTAGAGCTATGGACCCGACACATCCGGGAACTAAAGACAGAATTAATTTTGCCATTGATAAATTCAAGGCAAGTGGATTTGAAATGATTAAACTGGATTTTCTTGGGCACGCAGCTGTTGAAGCAGATCAATTTTATAATGCCAATGTAACCACAGGGATGCAGGCTTATAAAGAAGGTATGGAATATTTGTTGAACAGAATTGGTAATGATATGTTAGTATATGCGGCTATTTCACCTAATATGGCTACCGGTAGATATGCACATATGCGCAGAATTGCCTGTGATGCATGGGCAGATATAAATTCTTCAGAATACACACTAAACAGTAACACTTATGGATGGTGGCAATCTAAATTATATGATTATATTGATGGAGACCATATTGTTTTTACCGGAGTTACCGAAGGAGAAAATCGTGCCAGAATGGCATCAGGAATTGTAAATGGTTCTTTTGTTAACGGAGATGATTTTTCTGTAAGCGGTGCATGGGTTGATGCTGCAAAAAAACTTTTGCAAAACCAAAGTTTACTTGATTTAGTTAAGGTTGGTACTGCTTTTACACCTGTGGAAGGTAATTCTAACACCTCTGCAAGTGAATTATTTGTGAATGAAGTGAATGGTAAAAACTATCTAGTCGTATTAAATTATGGAAACGCAGCTAAAGCTTATCAAATTAACATAGAACGTCTTGGTTTAGTTAGTGGAGGTTACTGTGTAAGAGAATTGTTTACAGGAAGTCGTTTTACTTTAAAGGATGGATCTTTGGCAGTTAATCTTGGTGCTAAAGATGCAGCCATTTATGAGTTTAATCCCGGAGAAAATGCCTGTGTTTTTTCACTACCTGACAATTATAAAATATTATCCCGAAATGTAAGCTGTAATGGAAAATCGGATGGTTATATAAGTATTGAACTTAAAAACACAGATTATAAGTATATGGTTCAAATGTCTGAGGGTGATCCTATTGTTATACCTGCTGGTACTGGTTTTTATGAATTTAAAGATCTTACTTCGGGTACTTACAATATATGTTTTACAATAGACGGTATTGCAGATTACGAACAGTGTTTTGAAATCGATGTGACTCAACCGGAAACTATTGATGTAAGTTCAAAATTTGATAATAAATCAGGAGTGTTAAATTTAGAACTAAATGGTGCTGACCGATTTTATGTTAGTATTAATGGAGAAGAAAAGGTTTATGTAAAAGGTTCGTACGATATAGATTTACAAAGTGGTACTAACAGTGTAGCAGTTAGAGGAGATTTAGAGTGTCAGGGATCTTATTTTGAAAAAATATATGTTTCAGAAAGTTTAAGATTATATCCTAATCCTACATCAGATGTGGTTCAGATTTTTGTTAAAACAGAAAGTAAATCTGTGGACGTTCAGGTTTTTGACATTGGACAAAGATGTGTATTGCAAGAACAAGAGAAAGTAGAATCAAATGTTCTTAGTGTTGATTTGAGTGATTTACAAGCAGGTGTTTATCTGGTTAAAATTTCAGATGGAGACATTAATCAAACTTTTAAAGTAATCAAAAAATGAAAAATCAATTAAAATTAATTTTAGGGATGACTTTGTTTTTGGCTCTTTCATGTACCAAAGACGAAGTTCAGGATATTCTGCCTGAAGCTGTAACTTTAATTTCACCTTTAAAAGGGCAAAGTTGTGAAGAAGGTATAAACACTATTGGAGATAAAAGCAGAGTGTTTTTTGAATGGGAAAGAGCAGAAAATGCTCAAATATATGATATTGTAGTAACCGATTTAGAAACAGGTGAAAACTATATTACTTATAGAGATATTTATAAAACAAAAAAGGAATTGGAGTTGGTTCATAATCATGCTTATTCATGGTATGTGATATCCAGAAATTCTAAAGGAGAAAAAACAGCTGTGAGTCAAACTTGGAATTTCTTCTTTGTGGGTGAACCTCAGGAAAATTATGTACCGTTTCCTGCTACAATTTTGAGTCCTGAGTTTGGTGAAACGCTAGCTACGGGTACTGTTTCATTGGAATGGGAAGGTTCAGATCCAGATGGAGATGATTTAACTTATACTGTATATTTAGATAAGGTAGATGGAAAACAAACACCTAAAACTGAATATTCTAATTTGAGTGCATCTTCTTTAGATGTTCAGTTGGATGCGGGAACTTATTATTGGCGAATAAAATCTTCAGATGGAACCAGTAGTAGTTTTAGTCCTATATATACTCTTAATATACAATAAAAATGAGCAACTAAGCAATGAGAAATCATTGCTTAGTTGTTTTATTCAGTATCGAAACGATTAACAATAGCAAAATATTTTAATAATCATTTTTGTTTAAAGCGGAATTACAAAATTTATAATTATTGCTATACTATTATTTAACAACATAATGAAATTAAAGAAAAATATAATTGTTGCATTATCTTGTATGTTTACAAGTGTTCTTTTATATGCTCAACAAGCCATGCAAAGTATTAACACAGATTGGAGTTTTCATAAAGGCGATGTAGCAGCACCCAATAATTCAGGAGAAACAGACTGGGAAACGGTAAATATTCCGCATTGCTGGAACGTTGTAGATGTCATGGATGAAACACCGGGTTATTACAGAGGAATATGCTGGTACAAAAAAAAGATTACAGTTTCGTCCAATTGGAAAGGTAAAGATATTTTTATTGTTTTTGAAGGAGCCAATCAGGAAACTGAAGTTTTCATCAATGGGAAAAAAGCCGGTTCTCATGTAGGAGGTTATACGGCATTTAATTTTAATATTACCTCTTATTTGCAATCAGGAGACAACGAGATATGGGTTAAAGTGAGTAATGCACATAATGAAGACATTCCTCCGTTGAGTGCTGATTTTACTTATTATGGAGGGGTATACAGAGATGTATATCTTAAAGTGGTGAATCCTGTTCACTTTGAAATAGATCAATATACTTCTCCGGGAGTTTTTATCACCACACCAATCGTAACTGCCGAAAAAGCTTCGGTACATGTTAGAGGTCGTGTTTCGGGTTCTAACCAAAACACCCAATTGCAAGTGACAGTCTTAGACGCACAAGACGTATTGGTGCAACAAAATAAAGGGCAAATAAGCAAAACAGGCAATTTTGAAATTGATTTTAAGAATATTAAAAATCCAAAATTATGGTCCCCGGATTCACCTTATTTGTATAAAGTGGTGGCGACTTTAATTGATAAAAGCAGTCATGCAGAGTTGGATAAAACGGTTCAGCCTTTAGGATTTCGTTGGTTCAATTTTGATGCTACAACTGGTTTTACTTTAAATGGAAAACCTTTAAAATTGATGGGTGCCAGCCGACACCAGGATTATAAAGGCAAAGGAAACGCTTTGGAGGATGCTTTGCACAAAAAAGATATAGAACTTTTAAAAGAAATGGGGGGTAATTTTCTTAGAGTTGCCCATTATCCGCAGGATCCGGTAATTATGGAAACCTGTGACCGTCTTGGAATATTAACAGCCGTAGAAACTCCCGGAAATAATCGTGTAACCGAAACGGAAGTATTTGCCAAAAATTTTTTGGAGATGCAAAAAGAAATGATCCGCCAGAATTATAACCACCCGAGCGTCATTATGTGGGGATATATGAACGAAGTATTGATAGATCCAAGATATAATGATAATACTCCGCAACGGGAAAATTATTATACCTTCCTTAGAAATTTGGCACAAAAAACAGAAGACCTTAGCCGTCAGGAAGACCCAAATCGTTATACGGTAATCGCTTTTCATGGAGATTACGACCGCTATAAAAAAGTAGGACTGATTACTATTCCGAAAATTGCCGGGTGGAATTTGTACTACGGATGGTATGTAGGTGAGTTTTCAGGCTTTGATAATTATATAGATAGATTCCATAAAGACTATCCCAACATTCCAACATTGATAACCGAATACGGTGCAGGTTCAGAGCAAAACCTGCATGATTTTACCCCTGTTCGTTTCGATTTTTCCGAAGAGTACAATGTAGATTTTCATGCTGCTTATTTAAAGGCTATTCAGGATAGACCTTATATTTCGGGAGGAATTATGTGGAACTTAGTCGAATTTAACAATGAGTTCAGGGAAGATGTTGTGCCTCACATGAATAGCAAGGGGGTTTTAACCGACGACAGAAAACCCAAAGATGCGTATTGGTTTTATAAAGCCAATTTAACAACAATACCTTTTGTTAAAATTGCTTCCCAAAATTGGGTAAAAAGAGCACAACTAGCTGATGCAGCCAGCGAAATACAAGCGACACAGCCGGTAACTGTTTTTAGTAGTTCAAAAGAGGTTCAACTATTTTTGAATGGGAAAAAGCTAGGGACAAAACCTGTTAATTTAGGAATGGCTACTTTTCAGGTGACTTTCCAAAACGGAAAAAATTTGCTGTATGCCAAAGACGATACTACAGAGGATTTTTCAGCAATAGAATTTCAGGTAATACCAAATCAATTAAAATCCAAAGAAAATCCATTTACTGCTTTAAATGTCAGTTTGGGAGATCAAAGGATGTATTTAGATTCCGAAACCGGAATATCCTGGATTCCTGAAAAAGAATATACTTCAGGTAGTTGGGGATACGTTGGAGGAAAGGTTTTTAAAATGAATCCTTCCGAACCAAGGTATGGATCCAATAAAGGTATTTTGGGAACCGTAAACAATTCGCTCTATGAAACCCAGCGTGTTGGATTGGATGCGTTTAAAGCGGATGTACCAGATGGAGTTTATGATGTTACACTGCGTTTTGCTGAATTGCTGACAAAAGATCAATTAAAGAATTTAATCTATAATTTAGCAGCTGCAACTGGAAATGCACCATCATTTGCCAGAAGGGATTTTGATGTTTTAATTAACGGTAAATTATTGCTCGAAGGACTTTCAAATCAAAACTATCTTAAATCATTCCGGGCTTATGATGTAAAAACAAGACTAATGGTTTCTAATGGAGAAGGGATTACAATTAGTTTTAAAAACAATCAGGGAGAATCTGTAATTAATGCAGTACAGATAGAAAAAATCTATTAATAGTATCAACTTTGACAACTTTTAAAAAGTTGTCAAAGTTTTTTTCAAAGTTTTTCAAACTCAGGTTTTAAATATAATAGTTTAGTAAAGGGTGTGATTACAGATAAAAATATCTGAATTGTGTTTTTGTAATGAAATAAAACAAGATTAATTATTAAAATAAATGATTATGACTATTTTTTTGTCCGATTTTAAAAAGATTTTAATTGCTTTTGCTTTGCCGTTCATAATGTATGGGCAACATCAACTAAAGCAAAAAGAACTAAATTTAGTTTCAAAAGAAGGTAAAAACGAAATTATACTGTCGTTAAATCAAAAAGGCGAACTAGCTTACAAAGTAAAGCGAAATAATGCCATAGTTATTGGCGAATCTCCTTTGGGACTGGTTTGTGAGAATCAAAATTTTACGGAAGGTTTAGAAGTTGTTACTGTTTCGGATGTTAAGGAAAAAAGAGAAGTTTATTCCTTACAAGTTGGAAACAACAATAAAATCGATCATCTTTTTACTACTAAGAGTATTAGTTTTAAAAATAAAAATGGAGCTTTACTTATAGTCGATTTAAAAGCGGGCCAGGAAGGAGTTGCTTTTAGGTATCGATTACCTGATGAATCCGGAAAAATTCAGGTCGTAGAAAAAGAATTGACCGGTTTCCAAATTGAGAAAGGAGCTAAAGGCTGGTTGCAACCCTATAATAAAGCAGGAAAATATACGCCGGGATACGAAGATTTTTATCTTCATGTAACTGCGGGCGATTCTATTGAAAAAGCTAGAAATCCGTCTGTTGGTTGGTGTATGCCGGCACTTTTTAATGTAAATAATAAAAAAAATTGGGTGCTTATAGCCGAATCCGGAACGGATGGCAATTTTCCTGGATGTCATTTAGCAGCCGATTCTCATGGCGGACTTTACAGCATTGAATTTGCAAAACAGGATGAAAGATACACCCTTCCGATAGACGAAAATGCAGATGCCAAACCAAAGTATAAAACGCCATGGACAATGCCTTGGCGGGTAATTATTACTGGCAATCAGGCCGGCGATATTTTACTTTCGACTTTAATAACCGATTTGGCTCCTGCTTCTAAAATTGAAGATACTTCATGGATTGAACCAGGAAAGGCCGCATGGTCATGGTGGTCTCATCCTGATGATTTTTCGGCTAAAACGTATAATGATTTTACTGATCTTTCAGCTTCATTTGGATTTAATTATACTCTTTTTGATGCTGGTTGGGAAAAAGCTAACCAAGAGTCAGGAATCATTAAATATGCTGCTTCTAAGGGAATCAAGCCTTTAGTATGGGGATATTCATCAGCTTTTTTTGAACCAAAAGCTAGAAAAAAGAGATTCAGACAGCTGGTTGATATTGGGGTTAAAGGTGTTAAGATAGATTTTTGGTGTTCAGATAGGCAAGAGGTAATGGGAGCTTTACAGGGAGTTTTTGAGGATGCAGCTAAAGAGCATTTATTGGTAAACCTGCATGGAACGACTGTTCCCAGAGGTTGGCACAGAACCTGGCCTAACTTTATGACTGCCGAAGCTATATTAGGGACTGAAAGTTATTTTTATGAACCGAGATTTCCTGAAAAAGCGGCTGAGCAAAACACAGTATTACCTTTTACAAGAAATGTGGCGGGTCCTGCAGATTATACTCCTTTTGCACTAACAATGAGAACTTATCCCCGTTTAAATACAGCGATTCATGAGCTTGCCACTGCTATGACTCTAACATCAGGAATTATTCATTTTGCTGATTCAAAAGAAGTTTTTGATTCACTTCCTATTGAAGTTAAGAATCTATTAAAAGAAATGCCAGCTACCTGGGATAGAACGGAAAGTATTATCGCTAAACCAGGAGAGGCTATAGTGTTATATCGTCAAAATGGATCGCTTTCATATATTGTAGGGATAAACGGAACTAATGAAGAAATGCCGGTTTCAATTGACCTTAAAAAATATGGCAAGGGTTTTTCAAAATTCAGGATTATCTCCGAAGGAAAAGATCCGTTAATGGAATTTAAAATGCAATCATATCCCTTAATTTCAAACTGGAAATATAATTTAGTCCCTAAAGGAGGATTTATTATACAGTTTATAAAGTAGTTCAAGATTAGTTTAAAAAGAGAAGATGTATTGTTCATCATGTCCAAAGAATTGCAGTATAAAATTTCAGTGACTGATAACGGTCCAGGGGATTTCAAAAGAAAATCAGCATAAAATTTTTGAAATTTTCGAGGTACTGGATACTTATGATAAATTTGGTGAATCTGGAAACGGTATAGGCCTTGCAACAGTAAAAAAAAAAAAACTGGTATTGGCCTTAGGTGGTACAATTGAGGTGGAATCAGAAATTGGAAAATGGACAAAGTTTGTTTTTACTATGGAGAAATAATACACAAAGAGTGATGGATAATATGTTTTGTCTTGTTCTGAAATATCATTACTGGATTAATAAGACATTATTATACATAAACTGGGTAAGTAATTGCTCTATTTGGGCATCGATTACCGTATTTTTTCTTCATACTGGTTAATGGTTTAAATTAATAATATCTTTTTGAATTTTTCTTCCCTGTTTTATAAGTTAAAATTTAAGTCCTAACTCGAGTAATATGATAAAAATGTATTGCTATCTCACAGATACAAACCAACTTTATATCTTGTAATCAAGTTCATGAAATTGTTTTGAATGGTGATTAGAGCCAAATAATGATTTTAATTTATATTTGGTAAAAAAACATAAATGACTGTAAGTAAATTTATTTGGGTTAATATTATTTTTGGTTTTTTCTTTATGCCTTTTGTAGCTCATAATGCAAAAGCTCAATTTACACCTGGCATCCGTAATTTTTTATTGTCTGATTACGAGGGTGGTAATCATAACTGGGATGTGTCCCGAGCTAAGGACGGACGAGTTTATGTAGCAAATGATTATGGTTTATTAGAGTTTGATGGTATAAAATGGGATTTATTTGAGCTTCCCAATAAAACAGTAGTAAGATCTGTTTTAGCCCATAATGGTTTAGTTTACGGAGGGTCTCATTCAGAATTTGGTTATTGGAAGAAAGATAAAAGAGGGGTGTTTTCATATAAGTCATTAAGTAGTACTATTGAGGATCGAATATCTCATAATGAAGATATATGGCAAATTTTGTCATATAGAAAAGATATTGTTTTTCGCTCTTTTGAAAATATTTATATATACAAACCAAATGGTCAAATAATAAAAATATCACCAAAATCGGCAGTTATTTCATGTAGTGCGGTAAATGAAAAGATGTATGTTGCTACACTTAATCATGGGATTTTTGAATTGAGAAATGATAAATTAGAACAAAAGATTTATGATTTGAATTTAAGTAAATTTAAAATAGTATCTATTACTAATTATAAAAAAGGGCTATTAATTGTTACTTCAAAAGGAGGCTGTTTTACTTATATAGATAATGAATTAAGATTAGCAAATTTCAAAATAAATAGTTTTATTCAACAACATTTACTAAGTGATTTTACTAAGTTGAAAAATGGTCAAATGGTATTTGGAACCATAAAGGATGGTGTTTATGTAACTAATGTTGAAGGTGAAATTCTGTTTCATATTAATAAAGTAAACGGATTAAACAATAATACTGTATTAGGTCAAAGTATAGATGCTTATAATAAGCTGTGGTTGGGCTTAGATAATGGAATTGCTTATATTGATTTAGATCGTACTAATTATTTGTACAATGACATTTCGGGTAAATTAGGGGCTGTTTATGATGTTATTAGTTATAAAAATACTGTGTATATAGGAAGTAATACAGGTTTGTTTTATTTAAATAAAAATGATGAATTAAAATTTATAGAGGGTTCTCAGGGTCAGGTTTGGGATTTAAAAGAAATTGAAGGAGAATTGTTTTGCGGGCATAATGAAGGGACATTTATTGTTGATAATTTTAAATTAAAAAAGATATCAAATCATACAGGAGGATGGACTATTAAAAAAACACCTGAAACTCCGAATGTTTATATTCAAAGTACTTATATAGGTTTTGTTAAGTTTAAAAAGAAAAATAATGAATGGAATGCAAAGCATATAAGTAAAACATCATTGTCTCCAAAATTTAATACTATGCCAATTAAATATTTTGTATTTCAGGATAAGAATACGATTTGGGCGGCACAAGCTTATAAAGGACTTTATAGAGTTAAATTTGATGACAATTTTGATTCAATTATTGCGATTAAGGATTATGGGAAAAAATTTTTGAAATCAGATTATAACGTAAGGGTTTACAAAATAAAAAATGAAATTTGTTTCAAAACAAATGGAGGTTGGTATAAATATGAAGCTTTCCTTGATAGTATCGTACCACATAAATTTCTTAATGAAAAAGTAGGAAAAAAATCAAATATTATATCTGATGATAATTTAGATTTTTTAGTCTATATGACAGATGAAAAAGTTATAAATTTTAGTGGTTTTTCAAATGAATATGATACCTTTTCACTGAAAAGAAATTTTTATGAAAACAGACTAATTGTAGGTAATGAAAGAATTTCTAAAATATCTAACTCTATATATGCCCTTAATCTTTATGATGGTTTTATGCTAATCAATAGAGACTACGATTATACAAATTTGCCCCTGCAAAGTCCAGTTCTTGATAGAGTTGAAATTAATAATAAATCGAAAGTGATTGCTGTAGATCAGGAGATTGAGGCGGCCTATAATGAAAGTGTTGTTATTTACGTTTCATCACCAAAATCAGAGAATCATTATTTCGAATATAGAATTCAAAATTTTACCCCTAATAGATGGATTAAATTAAGAGCAAATAAATTAGAGTTGTCAAATTTAAAAGACGG
This sequence comes from Flavobacterium daejeonense DSM 17708, assembly GCF_000425425.1. Lineage (GTDB taxonomy): Bacteria > Bacteroidota > Bacteroidia > Flavobacteriales > Flavobacteriaceae > Flavobacterium > Flavobacterium daejeonense. The sequence goes on along the minus strand of NZ_AUDK01000024.1, from coordinate 27,754 downwards.
AGATTATCACATTGAGTTAAGAACGGTTAATTCTTTGGGGAAAATTTCAAAGTTGCGAAAGCTTACCGTAAGTATAATGCCTCCTTGGTACAAAAGCTATAAAGGGGGGAGCTTGTATTTTGTATTATTAATGTGTTTTTTAGCTTTTATGTATTCTTTGTACAAAAAGAAGATGTTTAATGAGCAAAGACGTTTAAAATTAGAGCTTGAACGGAAGCAAAGAGAATTATTACGAGAGAAGACTATTGAAAATGAGAAAAGAATTATTCAATTAAAAAACGAAGCATTAAAAAACGAATTAAATCTAAAAAGTAAGCAATTAGCTAATACAGCAATGGCTTTAGTGAAGAAAAATGAATCAATTTTGGATATTAAGAATGAATTGATAAACGCAAAAAATGCTTTTGAAGATACTTACATATTTCGAAAGCTTATGAAAAAAATGGACAGTTCTATTGAGCAAAAAGATGAATGGGAAGTTTTTGAATATAATTTCAATCAGGTACATGAAGTGTTTTTTGATAAATTAAAAGCTCAATTTCCAAATTTAAAACCCAAAGACCTAAAGATGTGTGCCTACATCAAAATGAATTTAAGTAATAAAGAAATTGCACCACTAATGAATATCTCAGTAAGAGGGGTTGAAACTATTAGATATAGATTAAAAAGCAAACTAAATTTAGAAAATGAAATTTCTTTAAGTGATTTTTTGATAAATTTTAACTAGTATTCCTTTTTGTTAAGAAGAATTTAAGTTAATTTACTACTTCATTACTACGTCAATTTGTTTATGATGTATTAGAAAAAGGCTGTTTTAACGGGTTTGGAGTACGTCAATATTCGATTTTTTATGAAATATTAAAAGTTGACGTATTTTTTACGTACTCAAATTTTTGGTAAGTATTATTAGGTGGGGGTAAATTGCACATACTATTAATTAACCAAAAGTTATATGAAAACAAAAATTCTATTATTGTTATTTCTATTATCTTTTAGTGGATATTCTCAAAAATTAAATATTTCTGGAATTGTCACTAGCTCAGAAGATAATATGCCCTTACCAGGGGTTAATGTTATTATTAAAGGAACTTCCAGTGGAGTAAATACCGATTTTGACGGTAAATATTCAATCGCTGTTTCTAAAGGAGAAGTCCTTGAATTTAGTTTTATAGGATATAAAACTTCAACGGTTACCATTACTAATCAAACTATCATTAAAATGTCATTAGAAAGTGACGTGTCCTCATTAGATGAAGTTGTAGTAGTAGGGTATGGTTCACAAAAGAAAGCTGATTTGACAAGTGCTATCACTACAATTGAGCCTGAAGCGATTGCTAAAACGCCGGCTGCTCAAATTGTTCAAGGGTTTCAAGGTCAGGTTGCCGGAGTACAGGTAAGTAGTTCTGGAAGTCCGGGAGAAACCCCACAAATAAACATTAGAGGTCTTAACTCTCTTTATGGTAATTCAGCGCCTTTATTTGTTGTTGACGGTATGTTCTACAGTAACATTGACTTCCTTAATGCCTCTGAAATTAAAGATATTTCTATTCTTAAAGATGCTTCTGCCTCTGCTATTTATGGGGTTAGAGCAGCAAATGGAGTGGTGTTAATCACCACTAAAGGAGGAGGTTATAATAAAAAGACTGATATTGAATATTCAACATATTATGGTATTCAACGTGCGTCTAATGTATTAAAGATGGCTAATACCGAGCAGTTTACAACCTTTGCTTTAGAATCGGGATCTGCCTCAGAAATTGCAAGTATTGATCAGGCTATGCAACGTTTTGGACGTAGTAGAGTGAACCCTAATGTACCAAATGTTAATACTGACTGGTATAAAGAGGTTCTAAAAGAAGCTCCTATTACAAATCATGATCTTCAAATTAATGGAGGGTCAGAGAAGGTAGCCTATTCTGTAGGAGGAAATTTCTTTTCTCAAGAAGGTATTTTAAATATGAAAAATAGTTATCAACGTTTTAATTTAAGAGCAAGAGTTGATGCCAAAGTTAGAGATTGGGTAACTGTTGGGGGTAATATGCTTTTTAGTAATTCGACAAAGTATAACGACGAAGCATCGGCATGGCAATTAGCCTATTATGCCGTACCGATATTACCTGTTTTTGATTCTAATTTTACAAATGCAGATCCATTACCATATGCTGATGCAAGAGAAATTGGTTATAGAGATAGTCAAAATCCTTTTCCTTTATTAGATAATTCCAATCTAAGAAGTGAAAAGAGAAGAACAACAGCTAATTTTTATGCAGATTTCAAATTATTGCCGGAGCATTTGAGTTTTAAAACAAGTTTGGCATATAATTACGAGGCTGTCAATGGTAGATCGGTATTGTTGCCTTATTACGTTTCGGATAATTTTCAGCGTACTATTAATCAGTCTTCAATATCATTATCTAATTCAGTAAATGAAGATTATTTATGGGATAACGTGTTAACCTACACAAATCAGTTTGGAGATCATGATGTTACTGCTATTGCCGGGATGTCTTTTAGAGATAATTATGGTAGAAATTTCGAAACCAGTGGAAATTTCGATTCGGAATCTCCAGCATTTGTTCGTAATAATGAAAAAACATGGTATTTAAGTAATACTTCTATTGATAGTAGAACATCTTCCGATGGTGGTTTTAGAAATTATGGTTTTTCTTATTTTGGAAGGTTGGCATATAAATACAAAGACAGATATCTTGCCTATGCTACTTTTAGAACAGAAGGAAGTAACAAATACGACCAAACCTATGTCAATTTACCTGCATTTGGTTTAGGTTGGGTTATTTCAGAGGAATCTTTTATGAAGGATGTTGATTTTATTAACTTTTTTAAATTAAGAGCAGGTTGGGGGAGATTAGCTAATGATGCTGTGCCGGCAAGTATTCCTCAAAGTGCAGAAACTACTTCAACAGTATTTGGTGATGTTCTAACTACAGGTTTTCAATTCACTTTAGCCTCTGATAATTTAGATTGGGAGTTTACCGAGGAGAAAAATTTTGGATTAAGCTCAAAATTATTTGATAATAGATTATCATTGGAAGCTGATTATTTTGTAAAAGATACTAAGAACTTAGCCATTGCTGTATTCCCTTTAGTAGGGACTGAAGTTAGCTTCCAGAATGTAGGTAGTGTTCGTAATAAAGGTATTGAGATTGAGGCTTCGTGGAATGGAAAGATTTCAAAAGATTTCAATTATACACTATCAGGTAACTTTAGTACTATAGATAATAAAATTACAGATTTGGCCGGACAGCCTTATATAGATCGTGGAAGTGCAGAGTTCAGACAGCGCTTGGTCGTAGGACAACCAATTAATGTTTTTTATGGATGGGATATTGAAAAAGTTTATCAAAACGATGCTGAAATCGCTGCTGATCCAGTCGCTCAGTCTGCTATTAATGAAGGAACAGTTATTAAGCCAGGTTACTTTAAGTATAAAAATTTAGATGATAGTGATGATGTTTTAGATGCGAAAGACAGAAAGTATTTAGGGTCACCTATCCCTACTTACTATTACGGGGGAAGTATCGGGGTAAATTATAAAAACTGGGGACTTTCCACTGCATTTTATGGTCAGGGTGGAAATGTCATTCTTAACCGAAACCGTGCGGAGGTTATTAGAACACAAGGAAGAAATGTTGATGCTCAACTTGCTGTAAACAGATGGCATGGTGAAGGAACAACAAATACATTCCCTTCCTCAGAAGGTTACAGACAATTATGGAACCAACGTATGTCTAAATTCTGGTTGCAGGATGGCGATTTCTTTAGAGTTCAAAATATACAATTAACCTATACAATTACAGACAAGAGATTACCAGAAATGCGTTTTTCGTTAACAGCAGATCGTCCTTTCCTTTTTGCAAAGAGCTTTAACGGATTTAACCCAGAAGTTGGTTTTGATGGTGTAGACTTACAAACATACCCAACTCCATCAGTAGTTTCATTAGGAGTAAATGTAAAACTTTAAAAAAAAGAATTATGAAAAGATTATATATAGTAAAATCAATGCTAATGGTTCTGACAATGTTTTCGCTAACAAACTGTAGTGACCAGTTGGATGAAGAACAAGAATTAGTAGTAGTACAAGACGATCTGGATTATTCCAGTCAAGAAGCTGCATTAGGAGCACTTATCGGGGCTTACCAAAAGTTTCAGGACGTAGGTTGGGAGCAAATTCCATTATTAGCTGTACGTGGAGATGATGTTAACGCTGGAGGAAAAGGAGATCAACAAGGATTTGCAGATACTGATAATTATATTTACGATAGTAATTTTTGGATGTACAATAGCCTTTGGCAAACTTGGTTTCAGGATGTATTGCAAATAACAGCTCAAATGGAGCAGTTACAAGCCTTTAAAGCTGGTGGTGTAAAAGCAGAATTGGTTGATCAGTATATAGCTGAATGTAGAGTATTGCGTGGATTTATAACTTTGGAGTTATCTCATGTTTTTGGAGACGTATATAAAATTGAAAGTACCGATCAAACACAGATTAAAGTATTGCCAAAGAATGAATTGATGCAATGGATTTCAGATGAAATGGATTTAGCGATTCCACATTTGGTAGATATGCATCCAAATAAAAGAACAGATTTGCGCGGTGGAGTAACTAAATATACTGGATTAACCGTAAAAGCAATGGCAAATCTTGATAATGAGAATTATCAGGCTGTGGCTGATGCTGCCGGAGAAATCATCAAATCAAACAAGTTTAAACTGTCTAATGACTTTTATAATTTGTTTAAAATTCCTGGAAAATTGGATGATGAGAATATCTTGGAAATTCAATATTCTGATTTTGGACAAGGTTCAGGTCTTAATATCTCACACCTATATGCATTTTATGGTCCACAATCCTGGACACCGGCAGTTGCAGGAGCAGGTGCTGGATGGGGCTTTTATGAACCTAGTAAAAAATATATTAAGTTTATGCTAGACCGTAATGAGACTATTCGCTTAGAAACCAGTGTATTGTTTACCGATAGGGGAATTAACGAATTAAAAAGTGAAGGTTATACGAATTTGCCAGCTTTTGTAAAAAATACTACAAGAAGTGGAGACGTAATTAAAGATTATTCCCGAGCATTATTTGCCAGTGGGAAACATTATTTACCTTCAAACCAATTGACTCCTGGTAGAACTTCTTACGGTACAAATAAAAATTATACAGTAATCCGTTATGCCGAAGTTTTGTTAATGTATGCCGAAGCTTTAACAAGAGGAGCTACCGGTACTGCAGGAACTGCAGTTGAAGCTGTAAATAAAGTTAGAGAAAGAGCAAACCTTAATGCATTATCTAGTGTAACCAATGAAGATGTATTGGATGAGAAATTTGCTGAATTAGCCATGGAATGGGGAATCCGATACAACGATATGATTCGTTTAAAGAAAACAAATGAGTTAAGTTACGATGGTAGAACATTTGATATGAATAAGGCATATTTGCCTTATCCTCAAGCTCAATTGGATCAAAGCTATATCCTTAATGCTTATTACCAAAACAAAAAATAATTAAGATTATGAAAAATATTTTTAAAAACTTTGGTTTATCAACTTTGCTAGTATTTTTGTTAGTAAGTTGTGATAACGAGAATATAGATCCAATTACCAGAGTAGCTCCTGGAGAAGATGCTGCAAGTCCGGTAGTTAATATTAGTTATCCGTCTGGAGATATTGTGATCCCTTTTACAGATACACAAACAAATCTAGACGTTGATTTTACGGTTTCGGATGATATTGAAATCGCAAAAGTGAGTGTTTTAGTTGATGGAAAAACTCCTGTAGAATTCAAAGATTTTATTGACTACAGAAGGTTTGTTAAAAAATTATCTGTAGGAGTTCTTCAGTTAGGTAATCATAGTGTAACAATTGCTGCAACAGATATTAATGGCAAACTTACTACAAAGACAATGAGTTTTAAAGTTGATAATACTTACTCAGCTATTATGTCTGGCGAGAAATTCTATATGCCATTTTTTGATGGTTCATACATTGAGTTAATTAGTGAAACTAATGCTAGTGTAGTAGGATTACCAAGTACTACCAGTGCAGGGTATTTTGGATTTGCTTATGCTGGAGCAGTAGGAAGTTATTTAACTTTTCCGACCAGTAATTTAGGTTTGGGTAATGAATTTAGTGCTACGTTTTGGTATAATGTGAAAACCGGTGTATTTGCGGGAGATGACCGAGCAGGTATTTTAGTTGCTGGACCACCTGATTTAGCTAATCCAAACGCTATGAATAATAGAAAAAATGGATTTAGATTATTCAGAGAGAATGCAAGTGGAAAACAACGAATTAAACTCAATGTAGGAAATGGAACAGCTGATACATGGGTTGACGGAGGAGCCGCTGCCGATATCGAAACCAATAATGGGAAATGGAGATTCATCGCATTTAGTATTGCTAGTAATAAAGCATCAGTATATATAGATGGAGTATTGGTTAAAGAAGCTGCTCTTTCTGCGCCAATTGATTGGACTGGTTGTGATATTCTTTCAATTATGTCGGGTGAACCACGTTTTGCAGGATGGAATCACAAAGCAGATGGTGGTCTTATGGATGAACTTCGCACCTACAACAGAGCACTTTCTAAAGCTGAAATTCTAACTGTGATGAACAGGTCTAATTAAAACTATAAACCTAACTCCGGTTTGTAGTTTTAATTGGTGAATGTTTATTTTATTTATTTGGTTAATAATGGTTTAGCTGCATTTTCGGATGCAGCTAAATTAAAAAAATCTTTTTACAATGTTATATCATAAACTTAGGTATGTATCCCTTACAGCTATACTCATGCTTTTATTTAGCTGTAAGAATAGTGAGAAATCTTTTCTAATTAAGGAACATAACCGAAATAGCAGTAGAATTTCCGACGAGAAATTATTAAATACTATACAGCGTCAAACCTTTAACTATTTCTGGGAGGGTGCAGAGCCTAATTCTGGATTGGCCAGAGAGCGATTACACATGGATGATGTATATGATACATCTCCTAAAAATACCGTAACTACTGGTGGAAGTGGTTTTGGATTGATGGCTATTTTGGTTGGAATAGAACGCGGATTTATAACAAAGCAGGAGGGCTTGAAGCGCTATCTTAAAATTGTTGATTTTTTAGAACGAGCAGATAGGTTTCATGGAGCCTGGCCACATTGGTTAAATGGAGAAACAGGAAAAGTATTACCCTTTAGTAAGAAGGATAATGGCGGTGATCTAGTAGAAACTGCCTTTTTAGTTCAGGGACTTTTAACGGTTTCTGAATATTTTAAGAATGGGAATGGAGACGAACAACTATTGGTCTCTAAAATTGATAAACTTTGGAAGTCGGTAGAATGGGATTGGTACACTAAGGGTGAAGATGTATTGTATTGGCATTGGTCACCAAGTTATGGCTGGGAGATGAATTTTGCTGTTGGAGGGTATAACGAATGTCTAATCATGTACGTTTTAGCTGCTGCATCGCCTACCCATTCTATTTCTAAATCAGTATATGAGAAAGGCTGGGCTAGAAACGGAACTATTATGTCTAAAGATTTGCTTTACAATAAACCATTGGTTTTAGATTATTACCAATACGATAATGCCGCAATTGGACCATTATTCTGGGCACATTATTCTTACTTGGGGTTAAATCCAAAGGGATTAAAAGATCAATATGCAGATTATTGGAAGCTAACACAAAATCATGCTATTATTCATTATGAATATGCTAAGGAAAATCCTAAAAACTATAAAGGTTACGGCGATAGTCTTTGGGGGCTTACATCTAGTTATTCAATGAAAGGTTATGCAGGGCACAGACCCGGAAACGATTTAGGGGTTATTGCTCCAACAGCTGCATTATCGTCATTTCCTTATACTCCCGAAGCGAGTATGAAAATGCTTAGAAACCTTTATGAAAACCATAAGGATTTAATCGGGAAATATGGTCCTTACGATGCCTTTAGTTTAGAATACAAATGGATTACACCGCGATACTTGGCAATAGATCAGGGACCTATTCCTGTTATGATAGAAAATTATAGAACCGGTCTGCTTTGGGATTTATTTATGAAGAATGAAGATGTAAATGCAGGTTTAAGAAAATTAAGTTTTTCAATAGCAACAAAACCATAAATAATGAAAATATTATATTTATTAGTTTTCCCATTACTACTAGTTAGTTGTAGTTCAGATAATGGACCGGGTTATCAGGAGCCATATGTGCCAGAACCAAACAAACCTGTTGTTGAGAAGCTTACTGATTCTGAAATGTTAGATTTGGTGCAAAAGGAGACTTTTAAATATTTTTGGGATTTTGCAAATTCAAATTCAGGTGCAGCTCGTGAGCGTTTTCATCCTGATAATCCTAATTTAAATAAAAATGTTGTCACTACCGGAGGATCCGGCTTTGGTTTAATGGCTATTTTAGTAGGTATTGAACGTGGATATATTACCAGAGCTGAGGGCGTTACACGTTTACATAAAATCCTGTCATTTTTTCAATCTGCCGATAGGTTTCATGGGGCTTGGCCCCATTGGATTGATGGTGATACTGCCAAGGTTATCCCTTTTAGCACAAAAGATAATGGAGGAGACCTTGTTGAAACAGCCTTTTTAGCACAGGGGTTAATTTGTGTAAAGGAGTATTTTAAAGGAGGCCCGACTGATGAACAGGGCTTAGCTGGATTGGCCGATACGCTCTGGAAAGGAATTGAGTGGACATGGTATACGCAAAATCAAAATGCTTTATTCTGGCACTGGAGTCCAAATTATGGTTTTGATATTAATTTAAAATTAAGAGGCTATAATGAAACCATGATAGCTTATATTTTAGGTGCTGCTTCTCCGGATTTTTCGATAACTCCTCAGGTTTATGATGAAGGTTGGGCCAATAATGGAGCAATAACATCTTCAAAAATCCAATATGGCCTTCAGTTAATACTCAATCATGCAGGTGGTTCAAACTATGGTGGTCCCTTGTTCTTTAGTCATTATTCTTTTTTAGGATTAAACCCAAAAAAAGTATCTGATAAATATGGAAACTATTGGAATTTAGTTGTAAACCATACTAAAATAAACAGACAGTATTGTATTGAAAATCCAAAGAAATATGTTGATTATGGGGAAAATTGTTGGGGATTAACAGCAAGTTATTCCCGTAATTCCGATGGTAGCAGAGGATATTCTGCTCATAGTCCCTCAAACGATAAAGGAGTTATTTCGCCAACCGCAGGAATTAGTTCTATGCCTTATACTCCAAGTGAATCTTTAAAGCTAATGCACTATTTGTATCAAAATAAGGCCAAGTTACTTGGGCCGGCCGGATTTTACGATGCGTTTAGTCCGCATTATAATTATTGGGTTACCGAAACATATCTGGCTATTGACCAAGGCCCTCAAATTATTATGATTGAAAATTACAGAACGGGCTTGCTCTGGAATTTGTTTATGCAAAATGAAGAGGTTCAAAACGGATTAGATAAACTGGGATTTAATTATTAAAACAATGGAAAGAAAATTTAAAAAGAGATTAAAAATAATAGCGCTGTGCCTTTTTTGTTTGATAAGCTATATTGCATCAGCGCAAAAGAGTTTTGAATTTGTTGTTATACCGGATTCACAAACTTTAGTGGAAGAATTTCCGGAGGTTTACAAAGCACAAATGGAATGGATAGCTAATAATAAAAAAAGATTTTCATTTGCATTGCATGTCGGTGATATTACTCAAAATAATTCCGAAGAAGAATGGGAAGTTGCAAAATCGGGATTATCCTTACTAAATAAAAAAGTACCTTATAATTTGTCTCTTGGCAATCATGACATGGGTAGCAAATCAGGAAAATTTGCCGATACCCGAAACACGACATTAGCCAATACTGTTTTTCCGGTATCTGAATATATTAACAATTCTAAAGCAATTGAAACTTTCCCTAAAGGAACTATTGACAATACTTGTAGTGAATATCAATTGGCTGGTAAACGTTGGTTGGTATTTTCTTTAGAGTTTGGTCCTAGGAATAAAACATTAGTTTGGGTAGAAAATTTAATTAAAAGTCACCCACATCATAAAATAATCATTAATACGCACGCCTATATGTATGAAGACAATACGTTACATGATGGCGATGATTATTGGCAACCACAGGCCTATGGTGTAGGTAAAGATATTGGTAGTGAGGCTGTTAATAATGGTCGTGACATTTGGACTAAATTGGTCAAGAAATATAAAAATATCATGTTTGTGTTTTCAGGACACGTTTTAAAATCGGGTGTTGGAACTCTTGTTTCTACAGGCGATAAGGGTAATAAAGTTTATCAGATGCTTGCTAATTATCAAAAGCATGTAAAAGGTGAAGGCAAAGCAGATTCTGGTTATTTGCGAATTATTAAAGTAGATAAAAAACATAAAACAATTTCGGTAAAAACGTATTCACCTTGGCTCAATAAGTTTAGAACAGAACCAGAGCATGAGTTTGTTTTTGAAAATGTTAAAATTTAAAAACTTGATTTATGAAGAGTTTGATTCAATTAGGCAAAGCAATAGTAATCATTTTATTGTTATCGGCACAATTTGTTGAAGCCCAGATGAAAAGTGAATTTTCAAAAGAATACTATGTAAAAGATGATGATACACTTCAGTATAGAATGTTGCTACCCAAGGATTTTTCAGAAAACAAACAATATCCGATAGTGCTTTTTTTACATGGAGCAGGTGAACGTGGTAATGATAATGCAAAACAGTTAATACATGGAAGTAAACTTTTTGCAGATAATAACAATAGAGAAAATTTTCCTGCGATAGTAATTTTTCCCCAGTGCCCAAATGCTGATTATTGGTCGAATGCCAAAGTAAACAGAAAAACGCATCCTATTACATTGAAGTACCCTATGAAAGCGCCACCAACCAAGTCCTTGAGCCTAGTTATGGAACTTATGGAAGATTATTTAAAGAGACCATATGTGGATAGGAATAAAATTTATGTCGGAGGACTTTCAATGGGAGGTATGGGGACTTTCGAAATTCTTTATCGTAAACCCCAAATGTTTGCTGCAGCCTTTGCTATTTGTGGTGGTGGCAATCCTAAAACTGTAAAGAAATATGCTAATATTACAGATTTATGGGTCTTTCATGGGGCTAATGACGATGTTGTTAATCCGCAATTATCTGTAGCCATGGTCAGTGCTTTTTTAAAGGCAGGCGGGAAGCCAAATTTTACATTATATGCAAAAGATAATCATAACAGTTGGGATTCGGCATTTGCGGAGCCGGAATTGTTACCATGGCTTTTTTCAAAATCAAAACACAAATAAGATGAATAATAATATAATCAAAATAAAATATGCCGTTGTAGGCTTTGCAACTACCTTAATTGTAGCTTGTAATACGAATCATAAAATAATTAATAGTACGGCTTACGATAATCCTTTTGAGAAAAAAGTAGATTCGGTATTAAAACTGATGACCTTGGAAGAAAAATTAGGACAGTTAAATTTACCTTCCTCTGGAGATATTACCACCGGGGCATCACAAAGCTCTGATATAGCCAAAAAAATTCAGGAAGGCAAAGTAGGCGGATTGTTTAATATTAAAAAGGTTGCTAAAATTAGAGAAGTTCAAAAAATAGCCGTAGAAAAAAGCCGATTAGGTATTCCGTTAATTTTTGGAATGGATGTTATTCATGGTTATGAAACTACATTTCCTATTCCCTTAGGTTTATCAAGTTCCTGGGATATGGATTTGATTGAAAAAACAGCTCAAATGGCCGCTAAAGAAGCCACAGCCGATGGCATTAACTGGACCTTTTCGCCAATGGTTGATATATCACGTGATCCGCGTTGGGGTCGTGTGTCCGAAGGCGCCGGAGAAGATGTGTTTTTAGGAAGTAAAATAGCTGCTGCCATGGTAAAAGGTTACCAACAGGATGACCTTTCAAGAAATAATACAATGTTAGCATGTGTAAAACATTTTGCACTTTACGGAGCACCGGAGGCAGGCCGTGATTATAATACGGTTGATATGAGCCGAATAAGAATGTACAATGAATATTTGCCTCCTTACAAAGCGGCTATTGATGCGGGAGTGGAATCTGTAATGGTATCATTTAACGAAATAGATGGTGTGCCGGCCACAGGAAACAAATGGTTACTTACCGATTTGTTGCGAAAAGATTGGGGTTTTAATGGCTTTGTAGTCACTGATTATACAGGTATTGAAGAAATGACGTATCACGGGGTAGGCGACTTACAACAAGTGTCAGCTCAGGCTTTAAAAGCAGGTTCGGATATGGATATGGTAGCCGAAGGCTTTTTAGGGACATTAAAAAAATCAGTTGCTGGAGGTAAAGTCTCTATGGATGACATTGATAAAGCAGTAAAACGCATTTTAACGGCTAAGTTTAAACTAGGGCTTTTCGACGATCCGTATAAATATTGTGATTTAAGTAGACCTGAAAAAGATATTTTTACAGATGAAAACAGAGCCTTTGCTAGAAAAGTCGGTGCTGAATCTATGGTGTTGCTTAAAAACGAGAATAATGTTTTACCATTAAAAAAGTCAGGAACTATAGCTTTAGTTGGACCATTAGCAAATACAGCAGTAAATATGGCTGGAACCTGGAGTGTCGCAACGAAACAAGATAAATCTAATCCGTTGTTAGAGGGTTTAAAAACGGTAGTTGGTAAGGATGCAACCATTTTATACGCAAAAGGAAGTAACATCGATTATGATTTAGAATATGAAAAGCGGGTTACTATGTTTGGTAAAACTATTCCTCGTGATGGAAGAACCGATAAGCAATTACTTGATGAGGCGTTAGTCATTGCAAAGCAATCAGATGTTATTGTAGCGGCATTGGGTGAACCTGCAGAAATGAGTGGAGAGTGCAGTAGTGTGACAAATTTGCAAATACCACAGGTGCAAAAGGATTTGTTGCAAGCGCTATTGGAAACAGGAAAGCCAGTGGTTTTGGTTTTGTTTACAGGAAGACCATTAGCTATTGTGCAAGAAAACCAAAAGGTGCCGGCAATTCTTAACGTTTGGTTCCCTGGAAGTGAGGCTGGTTTGGCTATATCAGATGTGTTGTTTGGAGATGTAAACCCATCAGGTAAATTGACTGCAACGTGGCCTATGAATGTGGGACAAGTACCTGTTTTTTACAACCATAAAAATACAGGTCGTCCATTAGGAAATAAGGAAGGAAAGTTTGAAAAATTTAAAAGTAATTATATAGATGTTCGTAATGAGCCATTGTATCCATTTGGTTACGGACTTAGTTATACTAACTTCCAGTATTCTACCTTAAATCTGAGTTCAAATACGATGAGTACCGGTGGAAGCATTACAGTTTCTGTAGATGTTACCAATACTGGTGCATTTGAGGGCAAAGAAGTCGTGCAACTTTACGTAAGAGACGTGGTAGGATCGGTAACCCGTCCGGTTAAAGAATTAAAAGGATTTAAAAAAGTATTGTTGAAGCAAGGAGAAACAAAAACGATTTCTTTTCAAATAACCGAAAATGATTTGAAGTTCTATAATTCAAACCTCGATTTTATTGCTGAACCAGGAACTTTTCAGGTTTTTGTTGGTACTAATTCAGATACGAATTTGATGAAAACCTTCGAATTAATCGCAAACAATAATTAAGTTAATCAATACCGATATGTTCAAAAATATCATAATAATCATTGCCTGTTTTATTTTGCAGTTTTTACATGCTCAACAACTGCAGTCTCCTTCAAAGGAGGTTGAACTCATCTTTTCGCTAAATGATAAGGGAACAGCTGTCTATGAGGTTAAATATAAAGGTCAAGCAGTTATAAAATCTAGTCGTTTAGGCTTAAAAATTAAAAACGGGACTGATTTATTTGAAGGATTTAAAATAGTAAAATCAGAAACGGCTAGATTTGATGAGATCTGGCAACCAGTTTTAGGAGAAGAGTCTCACATTAAGAATCATTATAATGAAATTAAATTTCATTTAGTTCAAAATGAAACCAATAAAAAACTGGATATTGTTTTCAAGGTTTATGATGAAGGTGTTGCGTTTAGATACCAATTCCCCTTTAACGAAAGTGTAGAATATTTTGTAATTTCAGAAGAAATGACAGAATTTAACCTAACTGGAAATCATAAAGCGTTTTGGATTCCGGGAGATTACGATAGTCAGGAGTATGTTTATAATGAAACCAAATTATCTGAAATTGATAATTCCAAACTTGATTTAGCTAATGGGATAGCATTAAAAAGTATTCAAAGTAATTACCGGGTGCAATCGCCTTTAATGCTGAAATCTGACGCAGGGTTGTATATCAATATTTTTGAAGCAGCGGTTGTAAACTACCCCGTTATGCACTTAGATGTAGATACGTCAACGTTTCAACTAACGGCTAATTTAGCACCAAACGCAATAGGAGACAAGGCGTATTTAAGAACACCATCAACCACGCCTTGGCGCACGATAATGGTTAGTGATGATGCCCGAGAGATTGTTGGTTCTAAAATGATTTTAAACCTAAATGAACCTAATAAAATTGAAGACACTTCATGGATAATACCTATGAAGTACGTAGGCATTTGGTGGGAAATGCACGTTGGAAAATCTACATGGGATTATGCCGGAAGTCAGAATGCTCAAAATGCGGGTACTGGACGCATGATACCAACAGGAAAGCATGGTGCCACTATCGAAAACACAAAACGATATATCGATTTTGCCGCAAAGCACGGTTTTGATGCTGTTTTAGTTGAAGGATGGAATGTTGGTTGGGAAGATTGGTTTGGTAATTGGAAAGAAGATGTTTTCGATTTTACTACTCCTTATCCTGATTTCGATATTGAAGCCATTATGGAATATGCCAAATCTAAAGGTATTAAAATGATTATGCACCACGAAACTTCTGGGTCGGTTGCTAATTATGAACGTCATCTGGATAGAGCTATGGCTCTGATGAAAAAATATGATTATCCAGCCGTTAAGACAGGATATGTGGGTAGAATTATTCCACGGGGTGAATTTCACGATGGTCAAACTATGGTAAACCACTTCAATTTTGTAGCACAGCGTATGGCTGAGAATAAACTATTAGTAAACTCTCATGAAAGTGTGAGACCAACAGGTTATAGCCGTACCTATCCCAATTACATTGCAGCCGAAGCAGCAAGAGGTAATGAGTTTAATGCCTGGAGTATAGGTAATCCTCCAGCTCATGAAACCATTCTACCTTTTACAAGACTGCTTGGAGGTCCAATGGATTACACACCGGGTATTTTTGAAACAAAAATGGGTATTTACGATGAAGGTAAAAAAGATTATCAACTACATACTACTTTGGCTAAGCAATTAGCTTTATATGTCACTATGTATTCGCCATTGCAAATGGCAGCAGATTTACCAGAGAATTATGAAAATCATTTAGATGCCTTTCAGTTTATTAAAGATGTTCCGGTAGATTGGCAGAAGTCTATTTATCTGGAAGCTGAACCTGGTGATTATCTGACGGTAGTTAGAAAGGATAAAAATTCTGAAAACTGGTATCTGGGCGCAATTACTGATGAAAATGCCAGAAAGACAAGTATTAAACTAGATTTTCTTGATCCAAACCAAGTATATGTAGCGACTATTTATCAAGATAGTAAAAATGCTGATTGGAAAGATAATCCCAAAGCATACCAAATTGTTACCAAAACAGTTACTCACAAATCATATATTCAGTTAAATATGGCGAAAGGAGGAGGAACTGCCGTTAGTTTAAAATTAAAAAATTAGGCATGATGAATAAAATATCTGAAATAGTGAAGCATGGGCTGCTGTTGATAGGAAGTTTAACCTTTAGCAGTACAATGGCTCAAAATTATGAAGCCAAAGTTGATTCTCTAATGAAGCGAATGACTCTTCAGGAAAAAATAGGTCAAACGGTCATGTATAGTGGGAGTTGGGATCAAACAGGACCAATTGTAGGTTCCAATAATGGTAAGTACATCCGCGAAGGTAATATGGGGGGGATGTTAAATGCCTTTACCGTAAGAGGAACACACGATTTGCAAAAAATAGCAGTAGAAGAAACCCGCCTTGGAATCCCATTATTATTTGGTTATGATGTTATTCATGGCCACCGGACTATTTTTCCAATAAATTTAGGACTTTCAGCAAGCTGGGATTTAAAGATGGTTGAAGAAAGTGCCCGAATAGCTGCTGAAGAAGCCTCGGCAGAAGGTATTCATTGGACATTTGCTCCTATGGTTGATGTATCTCGAGAACCGCGTTGGGGAAGAATTTCTGAGGGTGCAGGTGAAGATGTGTATCTGGGTAGCCAAATAGCTAAAGCTTATGTGAAAGGTTTTCAGGGAGACGATTTATCTAAACCCAATACTATTTTGGCTTGTGCCAAACATTTTGCTGCTTATGGGGCACCACAAGCCGGACGGGATTATCATACGGTAAATATGGGCGAAGGCGAATTGCGAGATGTGTATTTGCCTCCGTTTAAAGCAGCTGTTGAGGCAGGTGTTGAAACATTTATGACTGCTTTTAACGAAATCAATGGTGTACCGGCAACCGCAAACAAATTTATATTCAAAGATATTTTAAGGAAAGAATGGGGGTTTAACGGATTTGTAGTAACGGATTATACAGCGATTAATGAATTAGTACCTCATGGTTTTGCCAAAGATGAAAAACATGCTGCTCAACTGGCTCTCGAGGCAGGTGTTGATATGGATATGATGAGCGGAGCTAATCGATTGTATTTAGAAGAATTAGTTAAGGAAAATAAAATCGATGAAGGATTAATTAATCAGGCATGTAAACGTATTTTATTAGCAAAATTTAAATTAGGTCTTTTTGATGATCCTTATCGCTATATTGATGAAGAGCGTGAAAAAACAACCAAATACAAACCTGATTTTTTAGATAAAGCAAGAGCGATTGCTGCTGCCTCTTCTGTTATGTTACAAAATAACAATCATGCTTTACCGATATCAAAAAATACCAAAAAGATTGCTTTTATCGGTCCACTGGTAAAAGATGAATACGATATTATTGGAAATTGGGCGGCCAAAGGCGACCGAAATGGAAAAGCTGTCAGCGTATTTGAAGGGATATCAGAATACTTAACATCAAACCAAATTTTATACGCAAAAGGCTGTGAGATTTTAAAAGAGGACAACTCTGGTTTTAAAGAGGCTATAAATGTATCTAAAGCTGCAAATGAAATTGTTTTGGTGATGGGTGAAGGGCATCACATGAGTGGTGAAGCGGCTTCGAGAACCAATTTAAAAATACCAGGCATTCAACCAGAACTTATTAAACAAATTCGCCAGGCTAACCCAAATAAAAAAATAACACTAGTACTGATGAATGGTCGTCCATTAAATCTATCTGAAGAAGTAGGATTGGTTGATGCTATTTTAGAGGTTTGGTTTCCAGGTACTATGGGTGGGGCAGCTGTAGCCGATTTGTTATTTGGCGAAGTAAATCCTTCCGGAAAATTGACCGTAACTTTTCCACGTAATGTAGGTCAGGTGCCGATATATTACAATATGAAGAATACAGGAAGACCAATCCCTGAAAGTAACCCGAAAGAAGATTATAAAAGTAATTATATAGATGTATCTAATTCTCCATTATTTCCTTTCGGGCATGGTTTAAGTTATACCAATTTTAATTATTCCGATTTTAAATTATCTTCAGATACTTTAACATTTTCCGGAGAAATAGAGGCCTCGGTAACAATTACTAATACAGGCAAAATGGATGGACATGAAATCGTTCAGCTTTACCTTCACGATAAAGTGGGAAGTGTTACCCGACCAGTTAAAGAACTTAAAGGCTTTCAAAAGATATTTTTGAAACAGGGAGAGAGTAAAACAGTGCGTTTTACTATTACTGCCCAAGATTTAAAATTCTATAATAACCAGATGCTATTTGATGTAGAACCGGGTGAGTTTGAAATTGTTATTGCCCCGAGTTCCAACTTCAAATTTCAACACAAATTTAATTTAGTTGATTAAAAATTAAGATTATGTCATTCACCAAAAATACCATACTAAATGTAATAATGACGTTGTGTTTGGCTTTATCTTTAAAGGGTAAGGCCCAATCTAAGGTTATAAATTCTGGTTGGCAATTTTCAGAAGATAAAATCAAGTGGGAAACGGTTAATATACCTCATAATTGGAATACAAATGATGCTTTTGACGATGAAAGTGGTTATAGACGTGGGTTAGGTTATTATAAAAAGCTGGTTTTTATCCCCTACGAAAAAAAGAATAAGGTACATTATTTAAAGTTTAATGCTGTAAATCAGGAGGCCACAATTTATGTAAATGGAAAATTAATAGGAAATCACAAAGGAGGTTACACCGCTTTTAATTTTGATATTTCTAAAATTATTAATTATGACCAATATAATTTGATAGAGGTCACGGTTGATAATTCACATAATTTGGATATTCCTCCATTAGATGCTGATTTTACATTTTATGGAGGGATATATCGGGATGTCGAATTGATAACTTTGGAAAAGCAATATTTCTCAATCTCTGATTTTGCTTCCGATGGGTTTTATGTCGATTATTATGATGTATCTGAAGACAAAGCAGGAGTAGAAATTACGGCTATTTTTAATAATTCAGATTCAAAAGACATTAAGACTACTTTAAATGTAAAATTGTTTGATGCTCAAGGCGGGGAAGTGCAAAATTTGCTTAAATCATTACTTCTTCCTGCTAATGCTTCTAAAGAAACAAAGTTTAAATTACCTGAAGTATTAAATCCTAAGCTTTGGTCTCCGGACAGCCCATACCTATACCGCTTACAATTAAAATTATTGGATGCTAATGGTCAGGTTTTAGATATTAAATATGCGAATGTTGGATTTCGATGGGTTTCAGTCGATGCTCAAAATGGTTTTTACCTCAATGGAAAACCTATAAAACTGATTGGTGTAAACCGACATCAGGATTATGAGGGTTATGGAAATGCAGTGCCTCTTGAGCTTCAAAAACAAGATATACATCTGATAAAAAATATGGGCGCAAATGTGATACGTTTTGCCCATTATCCTCACAGGCGTGAACTGTACGACTTATGTGATGAACTTGGTATTTTGGTATGGACAGAAATTCCTATTGTCAATAAAGTAACAGATTCGAAGGCTTTTTTTGAGGTAAGTACAAACATGCAAAATGAGCATGTAAAACAATATTTTAACCATCCTTCAGTGGTAATGTTTGGTTATATGAATGAAATATTTTTAAGGCTGGCATTTAATGGAAAACTAACTAACGAAGAGCGTGAAAAGGAGAAAAAAACGACCTTGAAACTGGCTCAACAGTTGGAAGATTTAACCCGAAAGTTGGCTCCAAATCACATAACGGTTATGGCTGGTCATTTGAATGAGGTATACAACGAAACGGGTATTGCCGATGTACCAAAACTTTTTGGATGGAATCTTTATTTTGGGTGGTACGATAAAGAAATTTCAGATTTAGGAATTTTTCTGGATGAGCAGCATAAACGCTACCCTAACAGAGCGATGCTGCTGTCAGAATATGGACCGGGAGCCGATGTTCGTATTTTTACCAAGACACCTGGAAAATTTGATTTTTCAACAGATTATCAGGCAAAATTACACCAATCGTATTACCAACAAATCAATAGCAGGCCTTTTATGTCTGGCATGACCGCTTGGAATTTTGCCGATTTTGGTTCAGAATTTAGAGGTGATGCTATTCCACATGTTAATCAAAAAGGGCTCGTCCAGTACGACAGAACACCTAAAGATATTTATTATTGGTACAAATCGGTTTTAGATAAAAAAACAGCATTGCTGCATATTGCTTCTGATTATTTGTCCGGACTTATATTGTTTGAAAAAGAAACCTATGCCATAAATGTATTTTCAAATCAAAATGATGCAGCCGTTTTTTTAAACGGAAAGAAATTCAAAACTGTAAGCTTTGAAAACGGGGTTGCTATTCTTGAAATGCCATTTAAAAACGGACAAAATGTAGTTAAGGTTGTGTCTGGTAAAATCTCCGAAGAACGTTTAATAAATGTGCTAAAAATTGAAAACTTAGATTTTAAAAATTTTAAGCGATTCGGAATCAATATGGGGGCACATTTTTATTTTACAGATGAAGAACATCAATTCACTTTTGTACCAGATCAACCCTATAAAAAAGGATGGTTTGGTTATGTTGATGGTAAGCCATTTGGTATGACAAAGGATAAAAATCAAGGTATCCCGCATAATATTAAAAATTCAAATTCAGAGCCCTTATTTCAGACCATGCTGGAAGGATGCTCAAGTTACAAAGTTGATGTGCCGGATGGTTTATATAAAGTGGACTTGTTTTTTGTCGAACCACAAATAAAACCCGATGAAAATATTTATAATTTATCTGGTTCTGTGTCTCAGGAACAAAATACAAATCAAAGAGTATTTAACATCTATATTAATGAATTGTTAGTTGAAAAACAATTTAATCTGGCTGAAAGATATCCCGAAAAATATGGAGTTAAGATAACATCAGTGGTTGAAGTAAATAATAAAAAAGGGCTGACCATTGCATTGCAACCCATTAAAGGAAAAACAGTGATTAGTGGTATATTAATAGAAAAATTAGAATAAATGAAGTATTTCTGTTTATTAATATTAGTGTTATTTTTTTTGAGTTTATCTGCTCAAAATAAAGTAACTTTTACATATGCTATAAAGGGAAATGATACCTTAAAGTTGGATGTTTATACACCAAATCGAATCAAGAAATCTCAAAAATTACCAGTTTTACTCTGGATGCATGGGGGTGGTTTTTCGGTGGGTTCAAGAGATTATAAAGACGATGCTGAGTTATGTTCGTATGCGGCAAATAATGGTTATATAGGTATTTCAATTTCATACCGGTTACTAAGAAAAGGTACTGAAAGCGGCTTTGGATGCGATTGTTCTAAAGAAGATAAATTAGAAACCTTTAAGCAGGTAGTGATAGATTACCTAGATGCAGCAGCATTTGTAGTTGAAAATGCGGAAGAACTTAAAATAGACACTAATTATATTATTGCTGGAGGTAGCAGCGCTGGAGCAGAGGGTACTTTAAATGCTGTATTTATGCGCGAACATTTTGCAGATAGCCTTGAAAAATACAAAGATGTAAAGTTTGCTGGTATTTTTTCTTGTGCTGGAGCCGTTGTTAATGCTGATTATATTACTGAAGTTAATGCGGTACCCAGTGTACTGTTTCATGGAACAAACGATCAGTTGGTGCCCTTTGGGGTAGCTTCTCATCATCTTTGCAATCCAGAAAAGCCGGGTTACTTGATGTTAGATGGCTCTCAAGTTATCGCAAATAAACTAGAAATCCTGGAAAAACCCTATTATTTTAACATTGTTAAAGGAGGTAGGCACGAAGTGTCGGTCATACCGTTTTCCGATTTAGATAAGGTTTTTCAATTTTTTCAAAAAACAATTATGAATAAGGAAATAATTCAAACCAAAACTATAAAAACTAAAAAAATATGAGATACTTAGTGTATATTGGATGTTTCATCCTTTTGTTACAATCGTGTAAAATTAAAGAGGTTAAGAAAGAAAGTAATCACCAAATGAAACGCCCTAATATTGTTTATATTATGGCTGATGATCATGCGGAACAAGCCATAAGTGCCTATGGTCACCCTATTAGTAAATTGGCACCAACACCTAATATTGACAGAATTGCAAAAGAAGGTGTTTTATTTAGAAATAATTTTTGTACCAATTCTATTTGCGGACCAAGTAGAGCTGTTATTTTAACAGGTAAATTTAGTCATGTTAATGGGTTTAAAATGAATGGAAATCATTTCGATGGAAATCAACAAACCTTCCCAAAATTACTTCAAAAAGCTGGGTATAAAACAGCTGTGATTGGAAAATGGCATTTAGATGCCTTGCCTCAGGGATTTGATTATTGGAATATTTTAACCGATCAGGGAAATTACTATAATCCGGATTTTATTTCAGAACGTGTTGATACAAAAATAGTTGATACAACCAGAGTGGAAGGATATGTAACCGATATTATTACCAATGAAGGTTTGGCATACCTAAAGAAAATCAAAAAATCAAAACAACCTTTTATGTTGATGTTGCAGCATAAAGCACCCCATAGAAACTGGATGCCAGCGTTACGCCATGCCAATAAATTTGATTCTGTACAGTTCCCATTACCAGATACCTATTTTAGTCACCACGAAGGATCTAAAGGTTCAAGAGATCAATTACAAACGATTTACAAAGATATGTATGAGGGACATGATTTAAAATTAACAAAACAGAAGGGTAGTTCTGAGTTAGCTTGGAACCCATGGAAAACTGATTTTGAAAGAATGACAGCTGAACAACGTGCGGTATGGGATAAAGCGTACCAACCTAAAAATGATGCATTTCACGATGCTAATTTATCCGGCAGAGCTTTAGCAGAATGGAAAGGACAACGTTATTTGCAGGAGTATCTGGCCACTATTGCAGCTGTTGATGAAGGTGTTGGTGAAATATTAGATTATTTAGAGAAAAGTGGTTTGGCAGAAAATACTATTGTAATTTATACTACAGATCAAGGATTTTATTTAGGAGAAAAAGGCTGGTTTGATAAACGTTATATGTATGAAGAATCATTGGCTATGCCTTTACTAATGAAATATCCTAAACATATTAAAGCGGGTAGCGAAATAAATGCTTTAACGCAAAATCTGGACTTTGCTGAAACATTTTTGGATTATGCAGGAATAGAAATTCCAAAAGATATGCAAGGAAAATCCTTACAGCCATTATTAGAAAACAAAATGAAAGATGTTGATTTTAGAGATGCGGTCTATTACCATTACTATGATTATCCGGCATTTCATATGGTTAAAAAGCATTATGGTATAAGAACAGAGCGCTATAAGTTAATGCACTTTTATGATGATATCGATACTTGGGAATTATACGATTTGGAAGAAGATCCTAAAGAAATACATAATCAAATTGATAACCCTAAATATGATGGAATTGAATCTCAATTAAGATTGCGTTTGACCGAATTACAAAAGCAGTATGAGGTAACAGATAAAGAAATGGAACAGGCACCAAAGGATCAGGTTCAAAAAGCCTTCAAACAATTTGAAAAAATAAGAGGAAATACAGGTACATCTTATGATCCTATAACAAATAAAGAAACAAAACTATAGCACGATGAAGAATATATTAATACTAATATCCCTACTGGTATCAATAATATCATGTAATTCTATCAAAAATAAAAATACAGCTCATAAGAATTTGAAACCTGTAAACGCTGAGAGAATTAAGAATAATTCGCAGACTTATTGTAATCCTTTAGATATTGATTATACGTATATGGTTTACAATTCGAGCAGAAATCAATCGTATCGTTCGGGTGCAGATCCTGCTGTAATTGAATTCAAAGGAGAATATTACATGTTTGTTACCCGTTCTTTTGGGTATTGGCATTCTTCAGATTTGGTGAATTGGAATTTTATTAAACCGCAACAATGGTTTTTTGAAGGTTGCAATGCCCCTACAGCCTTTAACTATAAAGATTCTCTGGTTTATTTTGCAGGTAATCCTGCCGGTTACGGAAGTATTCTTTATTCTGATAATCCAAAAGAAGGAAAATGGTCACCTACACCTTCAATTTCTAACAATATTCAGGATTCGGAATTATTTATAGATGATGATGGTAAAACCTATTTATACTGGGGTTCGTCTAATGTTTACCCAATTCATGTAAAAATGCTTAATAAGGACGATCGTTTTCTGGAAACCGGTGTTAAAAAGGAATTAATAAATTTAGTGGAAGAAGAACACGGCTGGGAACGTTTTGGGGAAAATAATTATCATCCAACATTAAAAGAAGGTTATATGGAAGGCGCTTCCATGACTAAACATAATGGGAAATATTATTTGCAGTATGCAGCTCCTGGTACGCAATTCAATGTTTATGCTGATGGAGTTTACGTTGGAGATTCTCCACTTGGACCTTTTGAATATATGAAAAATAACCCAATGTGTTTTAAACCAGGAGGTTTTACAAATGGGGCTGGACATGGTATTACGGTTAAGCAAACCAATGGACAATACTGGCATTTTGCAACAATGGCTCTTGCTTCTAATGCACAATGGGAACGTCGTTTGTGTATGTTTCCTACTTATTTTGATAAAGAGGGATTAATGTATACCAATACTGCTTACGGTGATTATCCACGTTACGCACCAAATCATCCTACCAAAGCAGGAGAGCATAATGGATGGATGTTACTTTCTTATAAAGCTAATGTTATTGTATCATCATCTTTAAAGCAGATTATGAAATTTACTTCCAATAATGATGAAGTTGAAGTTTCTGAAATTCTATTAGAAAAGAATGTAAATGGTGATATTATTTCCAAAGTATTAACAGATGAAAACCCAAAAACATATTGGGTGGCTGAAGCCAATAATGATAAACAATGGATAAATATTGAAATGCAAAATTCAGGAAAAATTCATGCTTTTCAATTGAATTTTCATGACCATGAGACAGGAATTTATACTCGAACAGAAGGATTGAGACATCGTTTTACGATTGAAGTTTCACAGGATGGTAAAAACTGGCAAACTGTTATCGATAGAAGCAAAAGTAATATTGATGCACCTAATGCATATATTGTTCTTGACAAACCTATAAATGCCAAATATGTACGCTATAATAACGTGGAAGTACCAGGTACTCACTTTGCCATGTCTGAACTCAGGGTATTTGGTTTAGGCAATGGTCAAAAACCAGAAATAGTAAATGGATTTGCAATTAATCGTGAAACCGATAGAAGAGATGCAAGCTTTACCTGGAACCCGGTTAAGGGGGCCCAAGGTTATAATATACGTTGGGGAATTGCACCTGATAAATTATATCAGTCCTGGCTAGTCTATGATACCAATGAACATTTTATGCGCTGTTTAGACCGTGATACCCCTTATTATTTCACAATAGAAGCATTCAATGAGAATGGTATTTCAGAAAAAAGTAAAATCTACGTAGTGGAGTAATTATTATTATTACAATGCAATCATTTATAATTTTTTTATTTTTAAATAGAATATCATGAATAATTTTGTAATCCTTTTCAGTTTTATTATATCTTTCCTTGGTTTGCAAGCGCAAGAATTATCAATAATGACTTATAATATTAAACTTGATTATCCGAAAGAGGGAGATAATAGTTGGACAAACAGAAAACCATTTTTTATCGATCAGTTAAAATTTTACGAGCCCGATATTTTAGGTGTTCAGGAACCCATGCCAAACCAAATGAAAGATATAGATAGTTTATTGCCTAAATATAGTTTTGTTGGGGTAGGTAGAGATGATGGTAATAATGTAGGCGAGTACTCAGCTATTTTTTATAAGAATGATAAATTTAAAGTTTTGAAATCCGAAACCTTTTGGCTTTCTCCAACACCAGAAAAAGTTTCCAAGGGCTGGGATGCAGATTGCAATAGAGTCTGTACATATGCATTGTTTGAAGATATTGTAACAGGGAAAAAGTTTTTGGTCTTTAATACTCATTTTGACCATATTGGAATGGTCGCCAGGAATAAGAGTACGATTTTAATCCTAAAAAAAATAAAAGAAATTAATATTCATGACTACTCTGTGATTTTGAGTGGAGATTTCAATATGGAAGAATCAGATAATAATATTAAATATATTTCTGAAAAATTGAATGATTCTAAAACTATAGCTAAAAACATATTTGGACCAACAGGAACTTTTAATGATTTTGAATTTCACAAACCAGTTACTAGGAGAATCGATTTTATTTTTTTAAGTAAAGATATTTTAGTTGAGAAGTATGCTGTCTTAAGTGACTCAAAAAATTGTCGTTACCCATCAGATCACTTACCCGTTTATATAAAAATTACTTTGTAAGTAAATAGTTTTGAATATAAAAATAGGAATTTAATTTCATCCTAATTGGTTAACAACTAAATTTTTTGTCAAATTGCTGGTAAAGTAGGTGAAGGAGATTATTCATTAGAATGTATAACAGCATTCTGAATTTGTAGTATACCTTTAGTAAATCTAAAAATCAATCTAAATTTATACATAGTGAGTTTGGTAGGAAAGAGTTTAAATAAAAGATAATTATGATTAGCAGAGAGAAAAGAATAATAAGAATCGTAGTTTTTATAATTATTCCTTTAGTAAGTTTTTTATGTTTTTTAATTTATTATTCCATTCTAATAGATAAAAACAAAAGTTTAGGTAATAATCAAATTGAGAAAATATTAATAGAATCTAAGTTTGAACTAACCATCGAAAACAAAAACAACAAACCTAAGATTACTCCGAAAGGAATGGTTTGGATTCCTGGGGGCGAATTCTCGATGGGAAGTAATTTTGATGATGAGAGTTTATGTAGTATCAAAGGTGTAACTAATGATGCCAGACCTATTCACAGGGTTTATGTAGATGGTTTTTGGATGGACAAGACTGAGGTGACTAATAAAGAATTTGCTGCATTTGTAAAAGCTACAGGCTATGTAACAGTAGCCGAGATTAAGCCACTTGCAGAGGAATTTCCAGGAGTTCCAATATCTAAATTAATTGCCGGATCGGCCGTTTTTACACCTACAAAAATTAAGGTTGATTTAAATAATTATTTGGCATGGTGGGAATATGTAGGCGGTGCCGATTGGCGACACCCTACAGGTCCAGGTAGTTCGATTGAAGGAAAAGATAATTATCCTGTTGTACAAGTTGCCTATGAAGATGCGGTTGCTTATGCTAAATGGGCAGGTAAACGATTGCCAACAGAAGCAGAATGGGAATTTGCTGCCCGAGGCGGAATAACAGGCGCTTCCTATATCTGGGGAAATGTTTTGATGCCTGATGGGAAATTCCAAGCTAATATTTATCAAGGAGATTTTCCTGTTGATAAAGGAGATACAGCAGAAGATGGTTTTGTAGGTGTAGCTCCGGTAGCTCAATACAAGCCAAACGGATATGGATTGTATGATATGGCTGGTAATGTATGGGAATTGATTAATGATTGGTATAGTGAGGATTATTATCAGGAATTAGCAGTCCAGGCTGAGGTGACTCGAAATCCGCAAGGACCCGAAAAGAGTAAATACTTCCAAGAGCCTAATGCCTTGACTAAAGTACATCGAGGAGGTTCTTTTTTATGTACAGATGAATATTGCACGAGATATTTAATAGGATCAAGAGGTCACGGGGAAATTAAATCATCGGCTAATCATATTGGATTTAGATGTGTGAAATAGTTTTTTTTTAAAATATAGTAGTTTGTAAAAGCATGAATACGCCCCGCAAGTGCCTGACCATAAGAAAGAGCATTTGCGGGGCGAAATTTTTCAGCCCTTTTCTTTAAAAGGGCTTATTTAATTAGTCATTCCTTAAAAAGCCACTATTTTAAATCTCGATTAAAATAGTGGTTTTGTTTTTAGTAAAAAAGTTGAACAATAATTGTAGCCAAAAAATAATTTGCTCTTTGATTTGATTAAATCTGAGCTTTAGATTGTATCCAATTCCCGCTAGTAGTGCATTATGAACATCTCCAGTCACGCCTTTAAGGAAGTTTAGTCCTAAAGAATGATTTTTTTTCAAGTGTGAGATTGTAGGTTCGATGGCTGCTCTTGCTCTAAATCTTTTTCTAGCTACTTCTTGTTTGTATTTTGTTTTTTCTTTATTGTTTTTTGGTATTAATACCTG
>NZ_AUDK01000023.1 GCF_000425425.1 Flavobacterium daejeonense DSM 17708 | reverse complement strand
CTTATGAATATCTATCTTATTATGAAGTAGAAACTTGTGTGTTTGATAATGAAGGCGGTGTTGCTACCAATGATTGTGAGTGGGTATGTAATTCTGAGTATAATGATTATCCACCAGATCCAGATCCAAATCCAGATCCAAATCCAGATCCAGATCCAGATCCAAATCCAAATCCAGATCCAAATCCAAATCCCTATCCAGGAGGAGGGGATTCTGATCCTGGTGAGGTAGTGGAAACTACACCCACTTGCACAACAACTTGTTTTCCGGGATATGATCTTGTAAATTGTAAGTGCGTAATAAACCCCTGTTTGAATTCTGATTTAAGGCATAAAGTACTTTCTGCTGGAATGACAAATGAGATAAATCAAAGAACTCAACTTATTATTGATCAAAATGGTTTATTGCAAAATGTTAACTCTTTTAGTTTACAAACAATCGAAAGTGGATATGGAGATATTAATTTGGATCGTTATAATTTGAATATAAGTAAGCTGCCTAATGGATATACACCTCAGCAATTGTTCGAAGAGATTAGGACAAATTTTTCAGATTTTGTAACTGGTGGAGATTATTTAGTTACTAAAGTTAGTTTGATGGGTTATTCATCATCAGACAATGTCAAATGGAATTCTAGTAATCCGGTTGGAGCGGCTATGGATTTTGATAATTTTATGGATACCTCTACAGTTATATGTACGGACTATAATTATAATGAAATGAATTGGACTTTTACTACAGTTAGGAGTCAAGATCATCTAGGACATTTTGTTAGTGGTCACCGACAGTTTGGAATTGCAACAAATGCAGATGGGAGTTATTCGTTTTATTTAAGAGGAGCTGATCGTTTAGGTCAATGGATGGATTATGCGGCTAATAGTGTGGGAGACGATGTGTTATTTAACAAAGCTGCCGATGCTACTTGGAAAAATTTGATGGGTAATTTAGAAAAGTTTATTAAAGCAAAAACTGGTGCCGAGGTTGAACCTTTTGACAAAAATAAGGTTTATGCTGAAAGATTTGAATACAATGAAAATGATTGTCCTGATAATAATTAATTTAAAAATGTTTATAATATGAAAAATATCGTTTTTTTGTTTTTACTAATTGCATTCAATGTGTTTTCAAAACCATTAGAATTTAATACTACAACAGATACATTGCCAAGCATTGCGGAGGTTTATTACAACAGACTTGAAGTTTCTACCAGATTACCTCATTTTACTAATGAGTTTATTGATCGCAAAGCAAACGAAAGACCCGAAGTGCCAGCCACTGTTTGGCAGGCTATAAAGGATAGTTTGGATTATGCAGGATTTAAGAATTTAGCGATACAAGTACTTAATAATAATTTTACAGCGACTCAAATGCAACAAACGATGACAGAGTACCAGTATAATCCCTATATTCCAATTCTTCATTTAAAACTTAGAAATGAATTACAATTGGCTTTGCAAGAATTTAATCCCATACTAATGAACCAGATAAATGCTGTTTTAGTCGCTAATGGTTTTCAATCTATATAAAAGATGAAAGAATATAAAGAATTAGATGGTCTTAGGAATTTTAATTTCACAAAAAAAATAAGAATTATCAATATTTTTGTATATATGTTAATTATTTTTTTAAATCACTTTTGTAGTGATTTTGGTATCATATTGTTGTTTATTTATATACATTTTGCTGTGATTTTATTATTTCTAGTATTAGAATTGAGATATATTATCTTGACAAAAAAAAATTTTTTTAAACACGTTTTTACTAATTGGTTAGTATTGTTAGGGTTTGTTATTTTAACATTTGATTTGACTAAAATCTTTTTAAAGATTGATTTGTTAAAAATAATATTAGGAAAGAATTGATGAACTAGTAAATTCCAACTAAGGATTTTTTATAGCACTAAATTCCGCAAATGTCTTTGACTTTTGCGGAATTGTTTTTTATAAAATTGACTGAATTTTATTACATAAGTGTAAATGCCTTCAGGTAATGAAGATGGTGCAAATGTTAACTGGATACCGGGAGGAAAAACCCCTGCTGCCGCACGAATCCTTTGTGTGGCTATCGTAATCAGTTATTTACTGTATTACAAATAAAGTAAAAAAGTTGTAGTGTTAAAAAGCTACAACTTTTTTTGTTTAATCGTTTAAAAAGCACTGAAAAACTGGATGGAACTTATACAGGCTATTTAGTAACTTATGACTGGAGCGGGCAGCATATTATTGCCAAAGAAGCATTAACTGTTGAACTAACATCACAGGTTAATGGTGCTTTTAGGGGGACATGGACAGAGGATACTAAAGAGGCTGTGGATTTACAGGGAATTGTTACCGATACCGAAGTGGTTTTTGACAATACGGCTTACAGTAAAACAGATCATTACAGTGCTAAAAAACCAACGGAATTCCTGTTTAAAAATGCCCGTTTACAAAATGTTGTTTACAAAGACTCGACTTTTTTAGCAGGTAATTTACAACTGTGGTCTGTTAGACAAAATGAGCCTGAAAAGCCCATGTACGTTAGTTTAGTGAAAAAGGGAAAGAATACAGTTGCTGCTCCAGCTGTAGTGGTTAAAGATAATTTAGTTGTCTATCCAAATCCTTTTGCTAACAGTTTTTCGTTTAACCTTAGTTTGAATGAGCAAAGTGATGTTGCAATTACATTACATACCCTAACAGGAACGGTTTTATATACCGAAAAATTAGTGCTCCCGGCAGGAAATCACAGTCATACGATTACAGTAAATGTACCCTCAGGAGCTTATTTCTTAAAGGTAAATTACGGCAAAGAACATCAATCAACCATTGTAATTAAATCATAAATATGAAAAAAATAGTATTTTTAATATTGTTTTTAACAGGATTGTTTCCTGTTTTTGATAATGATGGTTTATATTTGGAGAGTGGCAAGGTGTATGGACAGGAGGATCCTTATGGTAATGAAGTTGTTATATGTAGTGAGCCAGATCGTGTTACAACTTATGAGTATCTATCTTATTACGAAGTAGAAACTTGTGTGTTTGATAATGAAGGCGGTGTTGCTACCAATGATTGTGAGTGGGTATGTGATTCTCAATATTATGATTATCCACCAGATCCTGATGATGATCCTGATGGAGATCCGGACGGTAATCCTGATGGAGATGGAAGCGGCACTGGTACTGGTTCAGGAAGTGGTTCTGGTTCAGGAGGGCGGAGGTTCAACAGGTACTGGAGGTGGTTCAGGAGGAGGTTCAGAAGGAAGTGTAACCAAATCAACTTTATCCTCCCCTGTTGGGACAGCAACGATTTCGTCACTTTTTATGTCTACTAGAACATGTGCCAAATGTTCATCAACACATGGAGGTACTGATTATGCAGTTCCAAAAGGGACAAATGTTTTATCTACTGCTTCAGGAACAGTAGTTAGATCATATTATTCAACGACCTATGGTAATACAGTTATAGTTAATCATGGATCAAATCAACATGGTTCAGGCAATGTTTATACACTATATGCACATGGTGAGAGTCGTTTAGTTGCTCAGGGACAGCAAGTTGATATTAACGAAGTATTGATAAAATCAGGAAATACTGGACTAAATACAACTGGACCACATTTACATTATGAAGTGATAGTGACAACTAAAACCCCGTTTGAACCAGGATTTTTTTGGAAATTTATCAATTAGATATGCACCTTCAGATTTGAACTATTTTTTAAACCCTTAATAATTTTAATACAATGAAAAAAAAGATTTATTTATTAGTCATAATTATTTGTGCAGCGTTTTCCTGTATTTCTAAGGAAAAAAATAATCAACCAGAAAATCTTAAATTTCTCAATACAAAAGATAATGTCAAATTGTTTTCTAATTTAGTTGATACACTTGTAATTTATGATGACAGCTTCATTTTTAGAACTTTAGAAAATACTTTTAATATTACTAATATATCATCTGTTTATAGTGGAGTAGTCCCTACACAACAATTTGTACCAAATGCTATGAATACCAGTATACAAGACACATTAATAACTTATAATACAAGTACAGATAAAATTGTTTTTCACAAAGGTGGGGGAAATACTATTTTAGAAGAAGCAAAAATTGAATCTCAGACTTTAGTTGTAGATAATAATTTACAAATTGGTATTTCAAAGAGCCTTTTTGAACAAAAGTTTAACAAAAATTCTATTCCTGATATTTGTGTTGTGAAAGATACAGAGGGAGGGAATTCATTTGTTTTTACTTTTAGTCAAAATCAATTACAGAATATTTCGTTTAGTGTAACTTATTTTTAGAAATGTTTTTATAGAGTAAAGTACCGCAAATGTCTTTGACTTTGCGGAATTGTGTTGTTTTTTATTAATATTTTTTTAGAGGCTGTTCGAAAAATTACTTTTTGGACAGCCTCTTTTTTTAAGCAAATAGTTTTTTAAACAGGATACTACAGGATGAAGTTTTTATTTTAAAATTGCAAATTGCTGGAACTGATTTAATAGATGCAAATGGTATGAAAAGAGACAGAGGCTTTGTTGGGTTTTATAATTATCACTTTTGTTGGTGTTTTTTATTGTTATTTTTAAACAGTCTTCAGGCGGCTTCGGATACGGTTTTCAATGTTAAAGCATTTGGAGCAAAAGGTGATAATGTTACATTAGATTCAGAGGCTATTAATAATACTATAGCTGCTGCAGCAAAAGCAGGTGGTGGTACTGTTTATTTTCCGGCAGGTACTTATCTCAGTTATTCCATTCGGCTTCAAAGTCATATTTCAATTTACTTAGATCAGGGGGCTGTTATTTTGGCTGCAACACCTTCCGGAGATGTGGGTTATGATGCACCTGAAACAGCAGTGAATGACACTTTTCAGGATTTTGGACATAGTCATTGGCATAACAGCTTAATATGGGGCGAGAATTTAGAAGACATTTCCATTCTTGGCCCAGGAATAATTCATGGAAAAGGTTTGACCAGACATGGACCATTGCGAGCCCCAATAGGCAATAAAGCCATTGCTTTGAAGCTTTGCCGTAACGTGACATTGAAAGATTTTACCATATTATATGGTGGTCATTTTGGAATATTAGCTACGGGAGTTGATAATTTAACGATTGATAATCTGAAGATAGATACTAACCGGGATGGTATGGATATAGACTGTTGTAAAAATGTTCGAATTTCTAATTGTACAGTCAACTCTCCATGGGATGATGGTATTTGTCTAAAAAGTTCCTTTGCTCTTGGTTTTGCACGACCAACCGAAAATATAACCATTACCAATTGTAGTGTCAGCGGTTTTGATCGTGGTACATTTTATAATGGAACTTATCAGCGCAATGAAGCTCATTTAGTTCCCGATAAAGAAGGACCTACCGGCCGGATTAAATTCGGAACAGAATCTAACGGAGGTTTTAAAAATATTAGCATCAGCAATTGTGTTTTCGAATATTGCCGTGGCTTAGCCCTTGAAACGGTTGATGGTGGTTTGTTAGAAGATGTAACCATCAGTAATATTACGATGCGTGATATTATCAATTCGCCAATTTTTTTACGTTTGGGCGCAAGAATGCGAGCACCAGAAGGAACTCCGGTAGGTGTATTACGACGTATCAATATCAGTAATATTAATGTGTTTAATGCTGATTCCTGCTTTGCAACATTGATCAGCGGTATTCCCGGACATGCGGTTGAAGATGTGCGTTTGAGTAATATCAGTATTTGGTATCGTCCGTTGGATGCTGAATCAAAAGAGAATATTCAACAAGAAGTTCCGGAATTCGAAAAAGGATATCCCGAACCACAAAAATTTGGTGTGATTCCTGCTTATGGGTTTTTTATTCGTCATGCTAAAAACATGGAACTGAATAATGTTAATCTTTATTTGTTAGGTAAAGAAACCCGTCCTGCCATGATATTAGATGATGTAGAAGGAATAAAATTTAGAAATGTTACAGCAGCTAAAGGAAGCAATCAGAAACTGATTGAGATGAAAAATGTGAGCAGGTTGTCGATAAAAGACAGTGATTCTTTAAAAGATATGGAGTTGGAGCAGGTGAAAAATAAACAATTTTAAATAATTTAAAATATGAAACAGTTTGTTTTTGGTTTGGTTTTTAGTAGTTTTCTATTTTTTATTTCAAATGTAAATGCTCAGATTGGCAGGCGCTTTCCATCGGAAAGAAAAATAGTCAAAGATCCGGTAACTGGAACGATGCTCACGTTTCTTACCAGTACACCAATGGGCGATTCTAAGATTTATCAAACTCATAATCAATGGACTGCTGACGGAAAATGGCTTGTTTTTCGTTCAAACAGAGTAGCGCGTGAAGCGATGGCTGTTAATGAAAAAACGGGTGAAATAGTTCAGGTTACCGAAGGAGGTTATGTAGGAATGCTAAATGTAGCCCGTAACAGTATGAAACTGTTTTTTATGAGAAAAGCAGGGGATAGCATTTCAAAAGAAATTAAGCAGGATAAATCCGGAAAATTTAAGCCATCATCCATGCAGATTGTAGAAGTTGATTTAGCCAAATTATTTGCAGATAGCGAGACCGGAAAACTTAAAAAAGCATCTTATTATCAACATGTTTGCGGAACGACTAATCCAGAAATGGGTGCAGGTGGCGATTTGGCCCTGGATGGTGATGAAAACTGGGCTTATTTTAGAGTAGGAAAAGAATATGCAGCTAAATATTTGCCTTCAGGTACAAAATTGGAGGAAAATTTTGGTCCCAGAAAGATGGGAGCCGGACCTTCCGGTATTGCAGCGATGAATGTGCATACCGGAGAAGTTAAATATGTGGTTTCAGTTCCGTTTCAGATAGGGCATATCCAAACGAATCCGTGGATGCCGGGTGAAATTGTTTTTTGTTGGGAAACGGGAGGGAAATCTCCGCAGCGTACCTGGACAGTAATGAGTGACGGAACGGGTCTTCGTCCCGTATATCCCGAATCAGAGTACGAATGGGTAACGCATGAAGCGGTGATTAGTAAAGATGAAGTGGCTATGGCAATTATGGGACATCGTAAAATTCAGGGGTTTGATAGTACCGGTACAGCTGTAAGCGGAGCTAATCCCGGTCAGGAGGCAGCCTGGGGACCTTCGGGAACCAGAGAAAAACCTACCGGATTAGCCATTGTTAATTTACGCACAAGAGAAATGAAAATTGCCGGTCAAACGGATTCCGGAAGTGGTTTGTGGCATGTAAGTGGATCACCCGACGGTCGCTGGGCAGTAGGTGATGATTTTTCCAGAAGTATTTATTTAATTGATAGGCATACAAATGAAATGAAATTGCTTTCTGCCGGACATAAAGTCACAGCTTCCGATCATCCGCATCCTACGATGAGTCCGGATGGAACTAAAATCGAAATCCAGTCGGCGATGCTGAGTGAAGATAATCGAAGTATGAATATCTGTATTATTCCTGTTCCGGAAGAATGGTTAAAAAGAAGCTATTGATAAATAAATTTACGGTATTTATGAGTTAAAGAACGTAATGACTAACTTTGTAAGTCGTTTTTTGTTTCGAAAGAAAAAGAAGCAATGCAGATTTAATTCAAGTAGTTAATAATTCATGAAAAAACCTTCTAAAATAGCAAGTCTTACTATAGATGAATTTTCATCTACACCTAAATACCAACAGTTAGTAAATGCTATATTGAATGCCATTAAGCAGGGTGTTTTGAAAAAAGGAGATGCAATGCCTTCTATTAACGAACTCAGTTTTCAATATGAAATTTCGAGAGTTACCATAGAAAAAGGTTATAATATTCTTCGTAAAATGGGAATTTTAGAAGCCTATCATGGTAAGGGGTATTTTATTGCCAATACCAATGTGTCTCAGGATATCAAAATTTTTTTGATGTTCAATAAACTCAGTGCGCACAAGAAATTAATTTATGACGCCTTTGTTGCAACTTTGAGTGATAAAGCCGCTATTGACTTTTATGTGTATAATAATGATTATGCTTTATTTAAAAAATTATTGCAGCAACAAAAAAATGAATACACTCATTATGTAATTATTCCTCACTTTATTGAAAAATCTGATGCTTACCGCAAATTAATAGACGAAATTCCAAAAGACAAATTAGTTTTGGTAGGAAAAAAACTCCGTGGAATTACAGGCGAATTTGCCGCGGTCTATGAAAATTTTGAACAGGATATTTACAATGCTTTGAGCGAAGCCCTGGAACCATTAAGTAAATACCATACCTTAAAACTTATTTTTCCGGTAAATAGTTATTTCCCAAAAGAAATTGTAAAAGGATTTGAGAATTTTTGCTACAACTATGCTTTCCATTTTAAGGTAATTAGTAACCTTGATGATGAAGTGGTAAAAGAAGGAGAGGTTTACATTAATTTGATGGAAGAGGATTTGGTAAAGATTTTAGACAAAATTATCAGTCTGAATTTAACCGTAGGCAAGCAGGTAGGTTTGATTTCGTATAACGAAACGCCCTTAAAAAATTATATTATGAACGGACTTACCACTATTTCGACCGATTTTAAAATGATGGGAATGACAGCAGCTCATTTGGTTCTGGAAAATTCAAAAGCTCATATAGAAAACCCTTTTAAACTGATACTTAGAGGGTCTTTGTAAACTTTTTTAAAATAGGTTTTATGATTTTTTGAAGAACTATAATGGTATATAGTTCGTGATACTTTTTCTGCTTTCGTTTTTTTTTGTTAAATTTATAAGATACTTAAAAAAATATCTATCATGACAGTAAATCAAATATTAAAAGAGAAAGGAAGCGATGTTTATTCTATAGTTTCTACTATTACAGTATTTGAAGCTTTAAGAATAATGGGAGAGAAAAATGTAGGCGCTGTTTTAGTTATTGAAGATAATGTTCTAAAAGGAATTTTATCTGAAAGGGATTATGCCCGAAAAATTGCTCTGAAGAACAAATCTTCAAGAGATACCTTGGTGCATGAAATCATGGATGCCGATTTGATTACAGTAAAACCTACAGATAAATTAGATTATTGTATGGATTTGATTACCAATAAAAGAATTCGCCATTTGCCTGTTTTGGAGGATAATCAGGTTGTTGGAATCGTGTCAATCGGTGATGTGGTCAAAATGATTATGGAGAATCAAAAACATACCATTGATTATTTAGATTCCTATATCGCCGGAACAAAAGCTCAATAAATATTTATGATGACCATTGTAATATCAATTGTTGTTTTAGCCCTTGGAATTGCCGGAATTGCTATTAAATTGTTAGTTAAAAAAAACGGAAGTTTTTCCGGAACATGCAGTAGTAATAATCCTTTAATTCAGAGAGAGGGAGGCGTTTGCGGTATATGTGGCGCTAAGCCTGAAGAAAAATGCAAGTCTTAATTGATTTCCTGTAAAGATTTTTTTAATCCTTCTGAAATGTAGGTTTTCCAAGATCCATTTTCATCATAAATGAAGTACACTTCCAGTTTTAATTCTTTGTTTTTTTCTAAAAATACTTTTGATTGTTCTAATCCCATTACCATAAAGGAAGTGGCATAAGCATCTGCAGTGATGCCGTCATTAGCTATAACTGTTGCACTCAGTAGATTTTGCTTGGCGGGATATCCTGTTTTAGGATTAATAATGTGAGAAAATTTTTGACCATTTTCTTCATAAAATTTTCGATAATTTCCGGAAGTTGCCAATGCTTTATTATCTAGTATTATTGTGGCTTTCAAAGGATTTTCAGCAGTAGGTTTTTCGTTGGGTGTATCAATACCTATTTTCCAGTTTTCATCCCTTTTTTTTCCTTTGGTTTTGAGTTCACCGCCCAATTCTACCAAATAATTATCAATCCCTTTGCTTTCCAGATAATTAGCTAATATGTCAACTGAGTATCCTTGTGCAATGGCATTAAAATCAATTTGGATTTTTGGATTTTGTTTAATGATTTTATTGCCTTCCAGTTTCAACATTTTGTAGTTTACCAGTTGTACTAAACTGTCGATTTTACTCTTATCGATAGTTTTTTTTGGGGTAGCACCAAATCCCCAAAAATTAACCAACGGTGCAATGGTGATATCAAAATAACCATTTGTTTTCTCTGAAACTTCAATTGATTTTTTAAAAACTTCTGCAAAATAATTATCAACGCTAATGTTTTTATCGTTGTCATTTATTTTAGAAATAATCGAATTCGGAACCCAGGTTGACATGGATAAATCGATGATTTTTAAAATTGAGTCAATATCTCTTTTATAATTCTTATTATCAGGAGTTATATAACTAATATGATAAGTTGTACCCTGAGCATTTCCTTCAATCTTGATTACTTCTTTATCAGTACAAGCAGTTAAAAGAAGAAAGAAAGTTACAAGAGGGATTAGAGTTTTTTTCATAGGCTTATTTTTATCCTCCAAAATCATCAAAAGCAATATTTTCAGGCGGCACACCTAGTTCGTCAAGCATTTTAAAAACAGCAGCAGTCATCATTGGTGGTCCGCAAATGTAATATTCAACATCTTCGGGGGCTTCATGATTTTTTAAATAATTTTCGAATAAAACATTATGAATAAAACCGGTATATCCGGTCCAGTTGTCTTCCGGAAGTGGTTCTGAAAGAGCGATGTTATATTGAAAATTAGGGAACTCTTTTTCAATTTCCAGAAAATGATTGGTATAAAAAACTTCTTTGGAAGACCTTCCTCCGTACCAAAAACTTACTTTTCTTTCTCTTTCTTTTTCAGTGTGAAAAAGATGAAAAAGATGGGAACGCAAAGGAGCCATTCCGGCGCCTCCACCTATGTAAATCATTTCTTTTTTTGTGGGTTTGATATGAAAATCTCCAAAAGGTCCGGCTATGTTTACTTTGTCTCCCGGTTTTAAAGAAAACACATAAGAAGAGCTAATTCCGGGGTTTACTTTCATAAAACCACCTGCTTTTCGGTCAAAGGGAGGAGTTGCCAAGCGAATGTTGAGCATGATGATATTCCCTTCAGCCGGATGATTAGCCATGGAGTAGGCTCTGAAAAGAGGAGCTTTATTAATCATCTTTAAATCCCAGATATTAAATCTGTCGTAATCTTCTTGAAATTGATTATCAATTTGATGCAGGTCTTTTTTAAAATCAATTTCACAAGCCGGCACATCTATTTGAATGTAAGAACCCGATTCAAAATCCAAAAATTCACCTTCGGGTAGTTTTACGACTAATTCCTTGATATAAGTAGCTACATTATTATTAGAAACCACTTCGCATTCCCATTTTTTAATTCCTATTACTTTATCCGGAATAATAATTTTCATGTCTTGTTTTACTTTGACCTGACATCCCAATCGCCAGTTGGATTGTTGCTCTTTTCGCGTAAAATATGGGGTTTCGGTAGGTAGAATTTGCCCGCCACCTGAAACAACCTGGCATCTGCACATACCACAGGTTCCCCCTCCGCCACAGGCTGAGGGTAAAAATATTTTTTTATTGGATAAAGTTGCCAATAGCGAAGAACCAGCTTCACTTTCCAGTTCTTCTTTTCCGTTAATAGTTATTTTTACTTGTCCGGAAGGAGTTAG
This sequence comes from Flavobacterium daejeonense DSM 17708, assembly GCF_000425425.1. GTDB lineage: Bacteria > Bacteroidota > Bacteroidia > Flavobacteriales > Flavobacteriaceae > Flavobacterium > Flavobacterium daejeonense. The sequence continues at coordinate 68,326 of NZ_AUDK01000023.1, read as the reverse complement.
TTTTGACTTAGCATATAAAATGATATATACCAGCAGTGAATTGAACAGCAGAAATATAACTACGCTGCAAATAATTGTGGTACTATTGATGTTTAATATGATCATTTTTTATCAATTTATAATGAAATCCCCATAAAGCTCATAAAGGCAATTGCCATTAATCCTGTTAAGATAAAAGTGATGCCTAACCCCCGTAAAGGAGCGGGAACATTTGAATATCGCAGTTTTTCCCGAATAGCGGATAAAGCCACGATTGCCAGAAACCATCCTACACCAGAACCTAAACCAAAAACACTGGCTTCTCCCAAAGTAGCGTATTCTCTTTCCTGCATAAATAAAGCTCCACCCAAAATGGAACAGTTCACCGCAATTAAAGGCAAAAATATACCTAAAGAAGAGTAGAGTGCCGGAGCATATTTTTCGATAATCATCTCTACCAATTGTACTATAGAAGCAATGGTTGCGATGAACATAATGAAGCTTAAAAAACTAAGATCGATGGCTGCAAGGTCAGATGACAACCATTGCAAAGCGCCAGCTTTTAAAATGTATTTTTCTAATAAATAACAAGTTGGTACTGAAATAAATAAAACAAATATTACTGCCAGTCCTAAGCCGATAGCGCTTTTTACTGTTTTTGAAATAGCCAGATAGGAACACATGCCCAGAAAATAGGCAAAAATCATGTTCTCAATAAAGATGGCTTTTATAAAAATATTTAAATGTTCCATAGTGCATTTTTTTATCAAAACTGTAATTAGTCTATTTGGATTCTATTAACTTTTGATTTCGGCTGCGCTGAATCCAGATAATAATGCCTACAATGATTAATGCCATAGGCGGCATGATAATAAGGCTGTTATTAAAATATCCCATTTTATAGAAGGATTCAGGGATGATTTGAAATCCCATCAACGCTCCAGAACCTAATAGTTCTCTAACAATTGACACTATAACTAATATGATTCCGTAACCTAAGCCATTGCCAATTCCGTCCAAAAAGGAAGGCCAGGGTTTATTAGCCATTGCAAAAGCCTCTAATCTTCCCATAATGATACAGTTAGTAATAATAAGTCCAACAAAAACCGACAATTGTTTGCTTACATCAAACACAAAGGCTTTTAAAAATTGATCAACAATAATAACCATAGCAGCAACTACGGTAAGTTGAACAATAATCCGAATGCGGTTAGGAATGATATTTCGAATTAATGAAATAATAAGATTAGAAAAAGCACAAACGACCATTACAGCAAGAGCCATAACAATGGCCGGTTTCATTTTCACCGTAACAGCCAAGGCCGAACAAATTCCCAGTACTTGTACAGTAATTGGATTGTTGTCATTGAGCGGGTCATATAAAAGCCGTTTGTTTTTTGCAGAAAACAAAGGCTCTTTTGGAACTTTTTCTTTTGCAGGAGCTGCAGTTGTTTCTTTGCTCATCGTCTTTTTATTTAGGGTTAGTAAATGTTATGGCTTGATTTTTTTAAAATAAGGTATGTAATTGCTTAGTGTTCTGTAAAACATTTCATTAACTCCGTTACTGGTAATAGTAGCTCCGGATACGGCATCTACACCGTGTAAATCTCCGTTTGAAGCTCCTCCTTTAATGGTTTTTACAGAAACAAAATTGCCTGCTTCGTCAAAGATTTTTTTTCCTGTAAATTGATGTTGAAATTCAGTGGTTTCAATCTCTGCACCCAGTCCCGGAGTTTCACCTTTATGTCCAAAACTCACTCCGTAAATCGTATTCATATCATTTTCCAGAGAAATATAGCCCCATATAGGTCCCCATAAACCTTTTCCTCTGACCGGGATTATATAAAAGTTTTTGCCGTCTTTGTTACAGATAAAGAGCGGAAATAATTGTTCATCTTTTTTAGCTGTTTTGGCTTTATCAAGTTCTTTTTTCAGGTCGATGTCAAAAGCTTTAATTTTTCCGGTTACTTCTTCTCCTTTGCTGTTTAAAACAATTTGCTGGCTGATAGATTTTTCAAATTGGCGTTCTGTATCGGCAGTTTCCGTTATTATCGAAACGCTACTTAAAATGTTTTTCATTTTTTCTATTCTGCTGTTTTTTGACTGGTAGGGAGCAAGGCTTATGGAAGTTACCGATAGCATAACGGCAACCACCACTACCATAATGGAGGAAAATAGAAACGTAGCTTTATTACTGTCCTTATTCATTTGGATTTTGTATTGGTTTTACTCTTTTTAGTCTTCGATTAATATTTGCGGCTACTACATAATGGTCAATTAAAGGTGCCATCACATTCATAAATAAAATGGCCAGCATCATTCCTTCAGGATAAGCCGGATTAAAAACCCGAAACAATATGGCCAGCATTCCAATTAAAAAACCATAGATGTATTTTCCGGTATTGGTTTGGGCGGCACTTACAGGATCGGTTGCCATAAAAACAGCACCAAAGGCAAAACCTCCTAAAGTTAAATGATGCAAAGGAGTAATTTGCATTAGGGTATTTAACCCAAACAGATTAAAAATGAGTGCCATTAAAAATCCGCCAATAAACACTGAACTCATGATGCGCCAGCTGCCAATTCCTGTATATAATAAAATAGCAGCTCCAATTAAACAGGCAAGGGTAGATGTTTCGCCAATAGATCCCGGAATAATGCCAATGAAAGATTCTGTTATATCAGGAATTTTGTTAGCATGACCTGCGGCAGCTTCTCCCAGAGCTGTGGCGCCACTATAAGCATCCACCAAGGTTTGTCCTTTTTCGGTTTCAGTATTAATCCATACTTCATTTCCGGACATTTTGGTTGGATATGCAAAAAAAAGGAACGCTCTGGCTGTAAGCGCCGGATTTAAAATATTCATGCCTGTTCCTCCAAATACTTCTTTCCCGATAATGACTGCAAAAATGGTTGCAACTGCCAGCATCCATAAGGGAACATCAATAGGCATTGTGAGTGGAATTAACATTCCGGTGACTAAAAAACCTTCATTGATGGTGTGTTTTCTAATGATAGCAAATATAAATTCGGTAGTTAAGCCGGCACCATAAGAAACAATAATAAGTGGTAATACTTTACTGAGTCCAAAGATGAAATTGTCGGCTATAGATGTATTTGAAATTCCTAAAGCCTGATAATGTTGGTAGCCTACATTCCACATTCCGAATAATAAACAAGGAACAAGAGAAAGAACAACTAAAATCATGGTGCGTTTCAAGTCAATAGCGTCCCTTACATGCGTTCCTTTGCTTTTGGTAGTATGATTAGGAACAAACAGAAAGGTTTCAAACGCATCAAATGCCGGATACAATCGTTCCAGTTTTCCGCCTTTTTCAAAATTAGGTTTAAGGTTGTCCAGTAATTTTCGTAGTGGTTTCAAATTCAATAATTTTAAAGGATGAACAAAAAGCAAATATTTGACAGGATATGCTAAAGAAGTTTTTTATTAGCCAAACTCTTTACGCATCATTGCAAGTCCCTGCCGAATAATTTCCTGTGATTTTATTTTTGAGGTACATACCAATTCGCATAAAGCAAAATCTTCTTCAACTACTTCATAAATTCCCAGTTTTTCCATCATGTCTATATCTTCAATCAAAATTGATTTTAAGAGTTGGACGGGATAGATATCCATGGGGAAAACTTTTTCATATTGTCCTGTCATAACAAATGGACGCTCTTCACCATGAGTATTGGTTGTAAGCAGGTGTTTTTTATCTGGTGTCAACCAGGAAAAAAAGGTTCGGGAAATACTAAATTTATTAAATCCGGGCGCCAGCCAGCCCATAAATTCAAAATGATTTCCTTCGGGAATAACGGTTATTTGCGAATCATAAAAGCCCAAATAGCCATTATCGGGTATTTGATAGCCGGATAAAACCGAACCGCTGATAATTCTGTTTTCTCCATTTTTTAAACCGGCATCATTAATAATGTTTTTTATGGCTGTGCCTATAGGTATCGAATAATACTTCGGATTTTCAATTTGTGAACCTGTAACCGCTATGGTTCTGTGTGCGTCAAATATTCCTTCATTAAACAATTTACCGATGATTATTACATCCTGTGGGTTGATATACCATACAATATCTCCTTTATTTATGGGGTCAATATGATGAATTTGAGTTCCAATATTTCCGGCAGGATGCGGCCCTGCAATTTTGTTGATTTGTACATTTTGTGCCTGAATAAAGGTTGAGCTAATAGTTGCATTGGCTTTGATATTCAAATGTATTTTTCCGGAGGTTAATTTATTAAGTGCATCCAGTCCGGTTTGAAAATTGATTTTCTGATTTGCGAGTATAAAATCATAATCAGGAGCCAGAGGATTAGTATCGAATGCTGATATAAATATAGATTTTGGAACGTCGGTAGGATTAGCGATAATTCCGTAAGGGCGCTGACGAATGAAAGGCCAAATTCCACTTAGCAATAATTTTTCAATAATTGCATCTTTATTTAACAGATTAGGATTTAGTTTTTCAAATTGGAGGTGTTTGATAGTCCGGTCAGCCAGTATTCGGATTTCTGTAATTGCTCTTTTGTTACCACGTCGAATTTCTATGACTTCTCCGCTTACCGGTGAACTGATTTGAACTTTTTCATTGTTTTTGTCATAAAATAAAGGGCTTCCGGCGAGAAGTGTTTCGCCTTCTTTCACGAGAAGTTTGGGGCTGAGACTTATAAAATCATCCGGCTTTATGGCAAATGTTTCAGGAATAGGTATCGTTACCACATCCTTAGTAGCTTCACCCGTTAATTGAAGATTCAATCCCTGTTTTATTTTAATATATTCACTCATAAATTCACTTTTTTAATGGTATTATTTATGGTTTTTAGTATTTGAAAAAAAGATTTTCAGATACTTCGATAAGTATATTTTTTATGCTGTTTACAAAAAACAGGAAAAGAATTGACTTCTAATTTAATGATTTTCAGTTTGAAAAACAATAGGATACGAAGGTTTTGTTGAAATTTTCATTACAAAACTGTTTAGAAAGCTATTGTTGTTATCATTTGTGTGTTGAGAGTTTTGATTCGTTTTGTAATTTTTTTTTATGAAGCAGATGCTTCCGGTTTTGGTTGGATTTGGTCTGAAAGATTAACTTTTTTTGAATTTTATTCTAATGGATTTCTAACAAATATTGCAAAATCTGTCATAAATGTTTAAAATCTTCATAAAATTTGTTAAGACAAGGACTGTACAGGACAGTTATCAATTTCCTTTTATTTTATTTTACATTATCTATTAATTAACCTTAAAACTTAAACATTATTTATGGAATCAATTCTTGGTATTCTTTTTCACTCAATTGGAGGTTTTTCTTCCGGAAGTTTTTATATGCCTTTTAAAAAAGTCAAAGGTTGGGCTTGGGAAAGCTACTGGATTATAGGAGGATTTTTTTCATGGTTAATTGTACCGCCAATCGCAGCTTATTTAACTATTCCTGGCTTTGCCGACATTATCAGTAATACAGATTCGTCGATAAAAACGGTAACTTATACTATGGGATTGATTTGGGGAATTGGAGGATTGACTTACGGATTAGGAGTTCGTTATTTAGGGATGTCTTTAGGGAATTCAATAACTTTAGGTTTTTGCTCGGCTTTTGGGGCGTTAGTTCCTTCTATTTATTATAATTTTTATCCAACAGAAGGGAAAGTTTCTTTTACCGACATGTTACATAATACGGGGGGGCAAATGGTTTTATTTGGAGTTCTGGTTTGTATAATAGGTATTGCTTTTTTAGGAAAAGCAGGAATGCTTAAAGAAAAAGATTTTGCAGTAGGTCATGAAGATAAGGATAAAGACTTTAACTTAGTAAAAGGTCTTATCATCGCAATTATTTCGGGTATTTTAAGCTCTTTCTTCAATTTCGGAATTGAAGCAGGAAAACCAATGGCTGATGAAGCTGTTGCTCAGGGTTTTAATCCGTTATTTCAAAATAATGTTACTTATATCGTGATACTTTGGGGGGGATTGACCATCAATTTTATATGGTGTATGTACTTAAACTTTAAAAATAAAACTTTTGGAGATTACACGAATAAAAATACTCCAATTGTCAGAAATATTTTGTTTTCGGGAATTGCCGGAACAATGTGGTTTTTACAATTCTTTTTCTACGGAATGGGAGAAAGTAAGTTAGGAAACGGAGCAAGTTCTTGGATTTTACACATGTCAACTATTATTTTGACCGCTAATTTCTGGGGATTTTATTTAAAAGAATGGAAAGGAGTTTCAGATAAAACATATAAGGTTTTCTTTTTCGGAATTGCTTTGATGTTTTTATCAATCGTTTTGGTTGGTTTTGGAAACTCAATTTAATAATGGAATAACATTTAAAATTATATAAACAATGTCAAATACAAATTCAATGACTTTTAAACACGTAAGTTACCTTTGGGATGATGCTAAGGCTGCTGAATTAGCAGGGGACGAAGTAGCACTATTTATTTATCGCTCTAATTTATTAGGAGCAGATTTGAGATTAACGAACTATGGGGGAGGAAACACATCTGTAAAAATTACCGATAAAGATCCATTAACTGGAGCTGCTACTGAGGTAATGTGGATTAAAGGTTCTGGTGGTGACATTGGAACATTAACAAAATCAGGTTGTGCTGCTCTTTACTTAGAAAGATTACGCAACTTAGAAAATGTTTACAGAGGTATCGAGCATGAAGACGAAATGGTGGAATTGTTCAACCACTGTATTTTCGATTTAGCTTCTAAAGCGCCTTCTATCGATACGCCTTTACACGGTTTCTTACCATTCGCTCACATTGATCACTTACATCCGGATGCTGCTATTGCTATTGCTGCTGCTAAAGACGGTAAAAAAATCACTGAAGAATTATTCAATGGTGAAATTGGATGGGTTGGATGGCAACGTCCAGGTTTCGACTTAGGGCTTCAATTAAGAGCTTGTTTAGAAGAAGCTGAAAAAAACGGAAAAAAATTACGTGGAATCATGTTAGGTTCTCACGGTTTATTCACTTGGGGAGATACTGCTTACGAAAGTTATGTAAACACTCTTGAAGTAATTGAAAAATGTGCGGAGTATTTAGAGTCTAACTACGGAAAAATACGTCCTGTTTTTGGAGGTCAAAAAATTGAAAGCCTTTCTGAAGATGCCCGTAAAGTACAAGCTGCAAAATTAGCTCCAATCTTGAGAGGTTTCTGTTCTTCTGAGCGTAAAATGATTGGTCACTACACTGATGACGCAAGAGTTTTAGAATTCATCAACTCAAATGATTTAGAGAAATTAGCTCCTCTTGGAACTTCTTGTCCGGATCACTTCTTGAGAACTAAAATCAGTCCTTTAGTAATTGAATTGGCTCCAAACGAAGATTTATCTGATGTTGATGCTATTAAAGCTAAGTTAACTCCGGCTTTTGAAGCTTACCGTGCTATGTACACTGAGTACTATAACACTTGTAAAAAATCAAATTCACCAGCAATGCGTGACCCTAACCCGGTAGTTATTTTATATCCGGGAGTAGGTATGTTTACTTTTGCAAAAGATAAAACAATGGCTCGTTTGGCAGCTGAATATTATACAAATGCTGTAAATGTAATGAAAGGTGCTGAGGCAGTTTCAGAATACATTGCATTACCACGTCAGGAAGCTTTTGATATCGAATATTGGTTGTTAGAAGAAGCTAAATTACAACGTATGCCAAAACCAAAAGCATTATCTGGAAGAGTTGCTTTAATTACTGGTTCTGCAGGGGGTATTGGTAAGGCTATCGCTAAGAAATTTGCTGAAGAAGGTGCTTGTGTAGTAATCAATGATATTAACGAAGAGCGTTTAGAAGGAGCTACAGCTGATTTTATCAAATCTTTTGGTAAAGATGCCGTTTCAAGTACTTTATTAAACGTAACGGATGATGCTAGTACAGCTTTAGCTTTAGATGCTGCTTGTTTAGCATTTGGAGGTGTTGATATTGTAGTAAATAATGCTGGTATCAGTATATCTAAATCAATAGCTGAGCACTCATTAGAGGAGTGGGACAGATTATATGATATCCTGGTTAAAGGACAATTTATTGTTTCTAAAGCAGGAATCGAAGTAATGCGTAAGCAAGGTTTTGGTGGAGATATCGTAAACATTGTTTCTAAAAATGCTGTTGTTGCAGGACCAAACAACCCTGGATACGGTTCAGCTAAAGCGGCTCAGGCTCACTTAACTCGTTTGATGGCTGCTGAATTAGGAGCTGATAAAATCCGTGTGAACACAGTTAACCCGGATGCTGTTATCTCTGATTCAAATATTTGGTCAGGTGGATGGGCTGAAGGACGTGCTAAAGCTTACGGAATTACTGTGGCTGAATTGCCAGCTTACTACGCTAAGCGTACTTTATTAAATGAAATTATATTACCGGACGATATCGCTAACGCATGTTATGCTTTTGTTGGAGGTTTGTTAAGCAAATCTACAGGAAACGCCTTAAATGTTGATGGTGGAGTATCTATGGGCTTTTATAGATAATTTTAGATGTTAGTTTTTAGATTGATTGATCTAACGTCCGATTTGTTTCGGGCGTTAGATTTTTCTTAATCTTTAAACAGCATCTTTGTTTTTTTATCTCCTTTTAAAAAAGTTTTTCTTTATAACCACTTGGCGGTAGTCGTTTTTAATGTTTGCTGCTTAAAATCACCATAATTTATGAAAAAAGTTGCTTTTAAAATGCAATTACATCAGGGTCAGGTGCAGGAGTACCAAAAAAGACATGATGAATTGTGGCCTGAATTAGCCGATTTGTTAAAGAGCGTTGGAGTAGAAGATTACTCTATTTTTTTTGACGAAGGCACACATGCCCTTTTTGGTGTTTTGAAAACCGAAGATCCAAGTCGTTTAGACGAGCTTCCGAAACATCCGGTGATGCAAAAATGGTGGCAATTTATGGGAGACATTATGGATGCTAATCCGGACAACTCACCGGTGAGTGTTTCACTTAAAGAAGTTTTTTATTTACCTTAAAATTATATTATCATGATATTAGATTCTAATAAAATTGCTGCTCACAATGAGGAGCTTTATTCAGCTCATAAAAATAAATTAGTTTTCACAGCTTCTGAAATTGCAGAAAGTGAAAGTATCATTGCTAAATTAATCGATTTCCAAATCGCTATTCCATCTTGGGCTTTAGGAACTGGAGGAACTCGTTTTGGACGTTTTCCAGGTGGTGGAGAGCCTCGTTCATTAGAAGAAAAAATCGAAGATGTAGGTTTGCTACACGCTTTAAACAATGCTTCAGGAGCGATCTCGTTACACATTCCATGGGATATCCCAACTGACCGTAATGCAATCAAAGCTTTAGCAGCGCAACACGGTTTGAAATTTGACGCTGTTAACTCTAATACTTTCCAGGATCAGGCGGACAGTGCTTATTCTTATAAGTTTGGTTCTTTACAAAATGTAAACAAATCAATCCGTAAACAAGCAGTTCAACATAATATCGACGTAATCCAACAAGGTGTTGAGTTAGGTTCTGAGTCGTTAACGGTATGGTTAGCTGATGGATCTTGTTTCCCTGGACAATTAAACTTCCGTAAAGCTTATGAAAACACTTTAGAAAGTTTACAGGAAATATACGAAGCATTACCTTCTAACTGGAAATTATTCTTAGAGTACAAATGTGCTGAGCCTAATTTCTATTCCACTACAGTAGCTGACTGGGGTCAATCTTATTCTTACGTGAAAAAATTAGGAGACAGAGCTAAAACTTTAGTGGATTTAGGACACCACCTTCCAAATGCTAATATTGAGCAAATTGTTTCTTTATTATTGATGGAAGATAAATTAGGAGGTTTCCACTTCAATGATTCTAAATACGGAGATGACGATTTAACTGCCGGAGCTTTAAAACCTTACCAATTATTCTTAATCTTCAACGAATTAGTTGAAGGAATGGATGCCAGAGGAATGAACCATGCAACTGATTTAGGTTGGATGATCGATGCTTCTCACAACGTAAAAGATCCAATGGAAGATTTATTACAATCTGTTGAGGCGATTATGATTGCGTATGCTCAGGCGCTTTCTGTGGACAGAAAAGCATTAGAAATTGCACAAGAAGAAAATGATGTTGTTAAAGCTCAGGAAATTTTACAAAATGCTTTCCGTACGGATGTTCGTGCATTAGTAGCTGAAGCTCGTTTACGTGCCGGTGCTGCACTTAATCCGGTTGCTTTATTCCGTCAGTTAGGAGTACGTGAAAACTTAATTGGAGCAAGAGGATTGAAAACCGTAGCAACAGGATTATAAAAAACAAATAACTATCTGTTTTTAAGACCATCATTTTTTAGCCACGAATTCACTAATTGTTTTTGAATTCGATGCCTTTAAATTTCACTAATTACAATCCAAAATAATTGATTATTTGTGTAATAATATAAAGGATTATTCGTGACCCGAGCGGTAGCGAATAGACGGAGTAATTCGTGGCAAAAAGAAATAGGTATAAGTAACGGACAGTCATAAAAACAATATTAGATGAATGCAGTAGCCATTTTCGACATTGGAAAAACCAATAAAAAAGCTTTTTTATTCAATGAAAGCTATCAGATTGTTTGGGAAAATTCGGTGAATCTTCCGGAAACAGTTGATGAAGATGGATTTCCGTGCGAAGATATTGTAGCGCTTAAGGATTGGTTTTTGTCTTGTTGGGAAGAGATGAAATCGCAAACGCAATACAATTTAAAAGCCGTAAATTTCAGTACTTATGGAGCCAGTTTTGTATATGTGGATGAAAAAGGAAATCCTTTGACGCCTTTGTACAATTACTTAAAGCCATATCCTGAAAAGCTTAAAAATAAATTTTATTCTAAATACAAGGGAGAAGAAGTTTTCGCAGTGAAAACAGCTTCTCCGGTTTTAGGAAGTTTGAATTCCGGGATGCAAATTTACCGATTGAAAAAAGAACAACCGGAAATTTTTGACAAGGTACAGTACTGTTTGCATTTACCGCAATACATGAGTTTTCTTTTGACACAACAAGGTTTTACTGATATTACCAGCATTGGATGTCATACGAATCTATGGAATTTCAATAAAATGAAATACCACAAGTGGATTAAGAAGCAAAATATTACTGAAAAGTTGGCTCCAATCCATAGTTCTGAAGATGCTATTACGCTGGAAGACGGAACCGCAGTTGGTATTGGTTTACATGACAGTTCTTCGGCTTTGATACCTTATATCATTAATTTTGAAGATCCTTTTGTGTTGCTTTCTACAGGAACATGGGTAATTACCATGAATCCTTTCAATAGCAAAAAGTTAACTTTTGACGAATTGCAAAATGACTGTTTGTGTTTCTTGCATTATAAAGGAAAACCGGTTAAGGCTTCCCGTTTGTTTGCAGGAAATGAACATGAAATTCAGTCGGTAAAACTGGCTAAACATTTTGATGTTGCTGTAGATAGTTACAAACACGTTCTTTACGACAAAGATATTATCACTAAATTGCGTGTTAATTTCAAACAGTACACAAAAGGAGATAGTAAAATTTTGAAAGATTGTCCTTTTAACAAGCGTGATTTATCAGAATTTGAAAACTACGATGAAGCGTATCACCAATTGATGTTAGATTTAATTGCTCAGCAAATTGTTTCAACTAACTTGGTGATTCACAATAGTCCGGTAAAGAAAATTTTTGTAGATGGAGGTTTTAGTAAAAATTCGATTTACATGAATCTGCTGGCCGAAGCCTATCCATCAATGGAAGTGTATGCCGCCTCCATGGCGCAGGCAAGTTCACTAGGAGCAGCCTTAGCCATTCATAAAAATTGGAATACGAAACCAATTCAGAATGATTTAATTGATTTAAAATTTTACAAACATTAATAAAAAGATGCCTATCATCATTCCAAAAAGAATAGCGATAGGCATTTTTTTTAATAAAACTACTATTGAATTTAGAATTTCAAAAGTAGATGCACTACTTTTGATTTTGGTTGATTAAATAGAAAATATAAATAAATATTTACATATGAAAGTTGGACTTTTTATACCTTGCTACGTGGATCAGTTTTATCCGCAGGTAGGTATTGCAACCTTAGAATTATTACAAAAATTGGGATGTGAAGTGAGTTTTCCAATGAATCAAACCTGCTGTGGTCAGCCAATGGCTAATAGCGGTTATGCTCATTTAACAGGAGGATGCGATAGTAATTTTGTAGCTAATTTTTCGGAATTTGATTATATCGTTTGTCCTTCCGGAAGTTGTACCCTGCATGTGAAGGATCACCTTCATTCTAAGGAGAATGAAGCTGCTGCTACGCATATTAGAAATAATGTGTATGAGTTGACGGAATTTTTAACCGATGTATTAAAAGTAGAATCTATCGAAGGAAATTTTCCTTATAAGGTAGGAATGCACCAAAGTTGTCACGGCCAACGTGGATTAAAGCTTTCTCAAATGAGTGAGTTGAATGCGGCTCCTTTTTCTAAACCGGAACAATTATTAAGCAAAATCAAAGGTTTAGATTTAGTTTCTTTAAGCAGAAAAGATGAATGTTGTGGTTTTGGTGGTACTTTTTGCGTTACCGAAGAAGCAGTTTCAGTAAAAATGGGACAAGACCGTATCAAAGATCACGCAGCACACCAGGTAGATTATATTACCGGTGGAGACATGTCCTGCTTAATGCACTTGGAAGGAATTTTAAAAAGACAAAAAAGCAATATTAAAGTAATTCACATTGCCGAAATATTAAACTCAATATGAAATCGCCACTATTAAAAAATTTGTTGAAAACAAATACCTAATAAATGGAAGGCGATACCATATATGACAATTAAAAAATAAACTTTCACATATATGAAAGAAAACACAATAGATCACAGTACAGCGGCAGCTACTTTTAACAAAGATGTAGAACGTGTCAACTGGCACGATGAAACACTTTGGTTTGTTCGTTCAAAAAGAGATAAATCAGCTCATGCTATTCCTGAATGGGAAACATTGCGTGAGACAGCGTCTAATATCAAATTCAATGTGCTCTCAAACATGCATCACTATTTGCAGGAATTTGAAGCAAAAGCAAAAGAAAACGGAATCATCGTTCACTGGGCTGCTGATGGAGAGGAACACAATAAAATAGTACATTCTATTATTGCTAAACATGGGGTTACCCAAATGGTAAAATCCAAATCCATGCTTACCGAAGAATGTCATTTAAATGAATATTTAGCGGATAATGGAATTGAAGTTATTGATTCCGATTTAGGGGAATTTATTGTTCAATTAAGAAAAGAACCGCCAAGTCATATTGTATTGCCTGCTATTCACCTTAAAAAAGAAGATGTAAGTAATACTTTTAACGAACATCTTGGAACCGAAAAAGGGAATAACGATCCGCAATATTTAACTGAGGCCGCCCGAAAAGAATTAAGAGATACGTTCTTAACCAGAAAAGTGGCTTTAACCGGAGTAAATTTTGCAGTAGCCGAAACTGGTGAATTTGTAGTGTGTACCAATGAGGGAAATGCCGATATGGGTGCACACCTAGCCGATGTTCATATTGCCTGTATGGGATTTGAAAAATTAGTGCCTCAGCGTAAACATTTAGGTGTTTTCCTGAGACTTTTAGCCAGAAGTGCTACAGGACAGCCAATAACCACTTTTTCAAGTCATTTTAAAAAACCAAGAGAAGGGCAGGAAATGCACATTGTCATTGTCGATAATGGCAGAAGTACTCAATTAGGACGTGAAGAATTTAGAAATTCACTAAAATGTATCCGTTGTGGGGCTTGTATGAATACCTGTCCTGTTTACAGAAGAAGTGGAGGACATAGTTATCATAATGCGGTGGCAGGTCCTATTGGTTCTATTTTGGCACCAAATTTAAACATGAAAAAGAATGCCGATTTGCCTTTTGCAAGTACGCTTTGTGGTTCTTGTACCAATGTTTGTCCGGTAAAAATTGATATTCACGATCAGTTGTACAAATGGCGTCAGGTATTAGTAAAAGAAGGCTATACACCAACTTCTAAAACTGTTGCTATGAAAGGAATGTCGGCAGTTTTAGCAAACCCAACGGTTTTTAAAATTGCAGGAAAAGCAGGTCGATTTGTTGTTAAAAACATGCCTTTTATAGTAAATAACAGCATGAATGTCTGGTACAAACAAAGAGAAATGCCGGCAGCTCCAGAAGAATCATTTAGAGAATGGTATGCTAAAAAGCAAAAAGAATCTAAAGACAAAAAATAATGAGCAGTAGAGATAGTATTTTGAATAAGATAAAAAACAATCAGCCTTCTTCAGTCAATGAATTGCCTGATCTGAGTGTTTTGGGATTAGAAAAATTTGACGTTATTGAAACCTATAAAACGGTTTTAAAAGGTATTGGTGGTTTTTGTGAAGAAGTAAGCAGTTTAGACGAAGTGAAAGCTTATATTGCAGCTCATTATCCAACAGATAAAAGAATGATTACTACCATTTCGGAATTAGCTGATATTGCTGAAACCGAGTGGACAAATGATGATCCGCATAGTTTACAAAATGTAGAATTAGCTGTTATAAAAGCCCATTTAGGTGTGGCTGAAAATTCAGGACTTTGGGTTACCGATGCTATTTTAGGACAAAGAGTTTCTCCATTTATTACTCAATATTTGGCTATCATTGTGAATAAGAATGATATTGTGCCAACTATGCAACAGGCTTATGAGCGTATAAGTAATTTAGATTATGGTTTTGGGACTTTTATAGCAGGACCTTCTAAAACTGCCGATATTGAGCAATCATTAGTTCTGGGAGCTCACGGAGCAAGAGGATTAACCGTGTTTTTGATGGGATAATTTATTCTTGATATTTGTATAAAACGAAATCGCCTCAATAAAGAGGCGATTTTTTTGTTTTAGATTTTACCGCAATCCCGAAGTTTCGGGACACAAAGTAAACCGAAAAAGGCAATGTTCATAATTTAAGAATATTAAAATTAAATGTCACGCAGATTTTGCAGATTATGATTGAAAATCTGCAAAATCTGCGTGAAAATAAAAAACAAATTCCTTGACTTAAGGACATTCAGTAATGGGACAAAAAGAAAATGACTTTTAACACTTCAAAATCAGAAAAAAAACGCTGCGAATCTTTGCGTTTTTCTTCGTGAATCTTTGTGAAATAATTTTATGAGTCCTTTATTTTTTCCAAAGAAACAGCATTGATGCAATAGCGCAAACCACTTGGTTCAGGACCATCAGGAAATACATGTCCCAGATGCGCATCACAAATATTGCAAATACATTCAATACGAATCATTCCGTAGCTAGTGTCTTTATGATAAGCCACATTTTCAATTTCAATAGGTTGAGTAAATGAAGGCCAGCCTGTGCCGCTTTGAAACTTTGTAGTCGCATCAAAAAGTGGTGTTTTACAACATTTGCAGGCATATTTTCCGGCTTCAAACAAGTTACACATTTCGGAGCTGTGTGCGCTTTCCGTTCCCTGTTGGCGCGTTACATAGAATTCTTCCGGAGTCAATTCTGCCTCCCATTCTTTTGCCGTTTTTTCAACCCTTTTTGGAGGCGTTGGATTGCCATGAGTGGCAAATTTGATAAGCTCGTTCCAGTTTAGCATAGCGAATTATTTTAAATAGACAGCTACAAATTTAGCCATTGGAGCCATTCGGGCTTTATTTAACTGTAAGGTATCGTTTTTTACAGTGTAATTATCAGCAGTTTCTAAAACTTTTATAAAAGCTTCTTCCACAGTTGGTTTAATACAAGCCATTCGGGTCATTGCAATATTGTATATGGCAATTCGATTCGTCTCTGGAGTTAATTCATAAGTTCCGGAAAAAGAATTGCAGCCACTGTTTCCAGTAATTCTATTTTCCTTAGCTTTTAATATAAAATGAGGTTCTTTTAAATAATTTTCAGAAGTGACTTTCTGACCTCTGATTTCGATTAATTTCCAGTATTTTTCCTGAAGTTGATTTGACGTAGTTATTTTTTTATTGGAACTACAAGAAAACAATAGGATTGATAAAATACCCAGACCGATATAATTTTTCATGTTCATTTTTTTAGATAATTTGAGAAATAAATTTAGAGCTATTGCAAATATAAAGAAGGCGCTACACTTTCGCTGTTTATAAATTCCTAATTTTTCAGGAGAAGAGTAATTATCATCGGCTGTTATTATTTGGCTATATTTGTTTTTTTCAAGAAATTATGGCATTTAAACATTTATTTAAAGCAAAATTAAATTGGATTTCAAGTCCAAAAAAATACAGTAAAACACATACAATTGCGATTGAAGGCAAAGAAATTTTGGATGTTTCGGCGGCAAAAGTTTTCAAAGGTGATCCTGAGTTACACAATCCGGAAGATTTGTTATTGAGTGCGGTGGTTTCCTGTCACATGATGTCTTATCTCTATGTTTGCAACCAAAACGGAATTGAGGTGGTTTCTTATCAGGATAATGCCGAAGCTGATTTAGAGGTTTCTCATACTGGTTCCGGGCGTTTTACAGCAATTCGATTGTATCCTAAAGTTGTCATCAGGCAAAAGGATAGAATGGAGGAAGTTTTGGATTTACATAAAAAAGCAAACGAACTTTGTTTTATTGCCAATTCCTGTAATTTTTCCATTTTACATTTTCCAAGTTGTGAAGTAGTATAATTTTTTGATATAAACTATTTTACAGCCAAAATGTATTTTCTAATTGATTATGGTTTATAACTCTTTGCAATTTAGTTTTAGTGCCAAATTCAAAATCCCTAATTTGCAGCCTCAAAATGATAGGATAAAATGAAGGTTTGTATTGCCGAAAAACCAAGTGTAGCAAGAGAAATAGCAGCCGTTTTGGGTGCTAACACCAAGCGTGACGGCTATTATGAAGGCAATGGTTATATTGTAACCTATACTTTTGGACATTTGTGTACCTTAAAAGAACCCAATGATTACAGGCCGTATTGGAAAAGTTGGGATTTAAATAATCTTCCGATGCTTCCCGAAAAATTTGAAACCAAAGTGGTTCAGAATTCCGGAATTCAAAAGCAGTTTAATATTGTAAAAAGTTTGTTTGACAAAGCCGAATTGGTTATCAACTGCGGGGATGCCGGGCAGGAGGGAGAACTCATTCAGCGATGGGTAATGAATGAAGCTAATTACAAAGGCCAAGTCAAGCGTTTATGGATTTCCTCGTTGACAACCGAAGCAATTAAAGAAGGTTTTGAGAATTTGAAACCGTCAACCAACTATGATAATTTGTATTATGCGGGTTTTTCAAGAGCTATCGGCGATTGGTTGTTAGGGATGAATGCGACTCGTTTGTACACCGTAAAACATGGCGGTTACAAACAGGTTTTGTCTATTGGGAGAGTACAAACGCCAACTTTAGCAATGGTTGTGGAGCGTTTTAAAGAAATTGAAAATTTTGTCCCACAGCCTTATTGGGAGTTGCAAACATTGTATCGGGATACACTTTTTAGTTATGAAGAAGGGCGCTTTTTTAACAAAGAAGAGGGAGAATCTTTAGCTAATAAAGTAAAAGAAAGTGATTTTGAAATCATTTCGGTTGAAAAAAAGAAAGGAAACGAATTTGCACCAAAATTATTCGATTTGACGGGTTTGCAGGTATATTGTAATACCAAATTCGGATTTTCGGCAGAGGAAACGCTGAAAATGGCGCAAAGTTTATACGAACAAAAAGTAATTACCTATCCCAGAGTAGATACGACTTTTTTGCCCAATGATATTTATCCAAAAGTACCGGGAATTCTTCAAAAACTGAATAATTACGCTACTTTGACTGAAGCTGTTTTAGCTAAGAAAATAAAGAAATCCACAAAGGTTTTTAATGACAAAAAAGTAACTGATCACCATGCGATTATTCCAACCGGTGTTGAAATTAATTTACCATATAATCAGCAACAGGTTTATGATATAATTGTCAAACGTTTTATAGCCGTTTTTTATGATGATTGTTTGGTAGCCAATACAACCGTTCTTGGAAAAGCAGCCGATGTAATTTTTAAAACTACCGGAAAAGTCGTTTTGGAAAAAGGCTGGCGGGTAGTTTTTGAGGAGCCGAATTCCAAAGAAAAAGAACCCGATTTATTGCCAGATTTTGCTGAAGGAGAAAAAGGGCTACACCAACCTTCTTTTTTGCAAAAAGAAACTAAAGCGCCCAATCAGTTTACAGAAGCTTCGTTGTTACGAGCTATGGAAACCGCCGGAAAACAGGTGGAAGATGAAGATTTGCGCGAATTGATGAAGGAAAATGGTATTGGACGTCCGTCAACCCGGGCAAATATTATTGAAACGCTTTTTAAACGCCAATATATCGTTAGAAATAAAAAACAGGTATTGCCAACGCCAACAGGAATTCAGTTGATTGATATCATCCAAAACGATTTATTAAAATCGGCTGAATTGACCGGAACCTGGGAGAAACTTTTGAAGGATATTGAAAAAGGAACGTATTCTGCCGCTGCTTTTATTAATAATATGAAACGAATGGTAGATACTTTGGTGTATGAAGTACGTATGGAAACCACACATGCCAATATTTCACATGCCGGAAGTGTTCAAAAACAAGAAGCTGTTGTTGAGAAAAACAAGTCGGAAGGAATTACTGCTGAGATTTGTCCGAAATGTAAAAATGCAACATTAGTTAAAGGGAAGTCGGCTTTTGGTTGCAGAAATCATAAATCGGGTTGTGATTTTGTACTGCCTTTTGTTTTTGCAGAGAAAAAAATATCCGAGAATCAGTATTTGCGTTTGCTGCAAAAAGGTTCCACAGTGAATTTAAAAGATTTTAAAACCGAAGCAGGAGTGATAGAAGGTTTACTTCGATTGGATGACGATTTTAAACTTAAATTAGAACCTAAAAAAACAGTTAAAAAAGAAACTCCGGATATTTTAGCCTGTCCAAAATGTCAAAAAGGAACTATTATTAAAGGAAATACGGCTTACGGCTGTAGTGATTATAAATCGGGTTGTGATTTTAAAGTGACTTTTGATGTGGTAAGAGAAAAATTAAAAGATCAAAAGCCAAGTAAAGAATTAGTTTACGCTATTTTAAAAGATAGTTTTTAAATCAGTTGCTAATTTGAAAAAAATAAAAAGCTTGCAAACATTGTGTTTGCAAGCTTTTTTGACTTTTAAAGTAATGCTTTTAGAATTTATAAGTAACACCTACACGAACATTTCTCGGTGCTTCCGTTTGCCAGTAATAGGCATTTAAATAGGAATAATAGGAACCGCTGTAAAGATATTCGTCAAGAATATTAAACATGTTGGCTGTGAATTTCAATTTTCCGGCTTCGTATGATAATCCACCGTCCATTTTAAAATAATTAGGTAATTTTTCTAATCCTGTACTCCAGGTATCTGTTTGACGACCGGCAAGAAAAGTTCCACCGATAGAAGCCCCCCAACCTTTTAATTTTCCGTTTGAAACAGTATAGTTTAACCAGGAATTAGCGGTATGTTTAGAATAACCCGGAACAATAGTTCCTACTTTGATATTTTCTACATTCGATTTATTCACTACAGATTCGGTGAAAGCATAATTAGCAATGATGTTCAAGCCTTCCAAAATTTTTCCTCTGATATCGATTTCAAAACCTCTGGCTCTTTTTTCGCCTAAAACGATGCTATAATTTTGTCCGGCGGTATTTTCAGGATCGGCTGTTAATTCGTTTTTCTTTAAAATGCTGTAGGCAGATAAGGTAGTACTCCAGGAGCCGTTAAACCAGTCTTTTTTAATACCAATTTCGACATTATTTCCGGTAAGTGGTTTTACAGCATCGCCATTTTTAATAATTCCAGATTGTGGTGTAAAAGCCTGATCGTATAAACCATATATTGCAGTGCTAGGCGTAAGCGAAATACTCAATCCGGCACGGGGAGTAATGTGGCTGTCTTCGATAGTTTGTCCCCAATTAGTCTGACTTAACCAGGTGTATCTGGCTGCTAGAGTCAGTCTTATTTTGTTTTCATAAAAACCAAGTTCATCCTGAATATATCCCGCGGCATATTCGGAGTTCATTATACCTCCGGCTCTTTCTTTAAGCGGTTTGCTTCGGTCAAAATTAGGCAAACCGTTAGCAGGCGTTCCATAATCAGGATTACTTACGTTAAACGGATCTTCAAAAGTATCTAAATCATGCGATTGTCCCCAATCGGCCATGTAATCTTTGCTTCCTAAATCAATTCCTCCTAAAACTTTGTGAGAAACACTTCCTGTATTGAATTTTCCGTTAAGGAATAGTTGTCCTAAATACATATTACTTTCGGCGTCCCAAATTCCAACATTTCTAATGATTTCTCCTGAATTCAATACTTGGGTATCGGGAATGTTATCATCATTGGTATCAATACTATACGGTCCTACTGCTGATGGCCAGGAGCTGTATCCTTGTTGTAAATATTTGAAATAAGAAGTTTGTGCAGTAAGTTTCCAATTTGGATTAAAATCATGTTCGAATAGTAAGTAAGCACTATGATCGTTAATTTTAGTATCCGGTAAGCCGGGTTGTGTCATCGTGAAATCAATTGGCATAGTACCATAACCATCATTAGTTGGACCAAAAATGTAATAGGAACCTACTTCAGTCATATTAGCTCTTTGGTAATTGTATTCGGCTGTAATTTTAGTTTTATCATCTAACTGATAAGAAATCACAGGAGCAATTACATAACGGTTATTGTGTTCAAAATGGCGGTACGAACCTTTGTTTTGAGCCATCGCATTAAAACGGTACAATAGTTTTCCTTTTTTATCTAGTTTTCCGTCCAAATCGATACTGGCTCTGTAAAAATCAAAGCTTCCTCCCATAATACTGGCTTCGCCTTTGGTGATTCCTGTTGGTTTTTTTGTTACCACATTATAAAGCCCCGCCGGATCGCCACTGGAAAGCATAAAACCTGCCGGTCCTTTTACAAATTCAATGTGATCTACAAAACTCATGTCTTCCGTAAGTGGTCCCCAGAAAGAAGAAACTACATTAAAACCGTTACGGAATGCCTGTATTTGTGAACCTCTCATCGTAATGTTAGCATACAAATCGCCCCAGTGTTCCAGGCGTACAGCGCCACTTACGTTTCGGATAACGCCATCGCTCATGCTGGTAATTTGTTGGTCTTTTAGTGTTTGACCGCTAATAATTTGTATGTTTTGCGGAATTTCTAATACCGGAGTATTTAAACGCAACGATAGGGAAGGATTGTTTTGTTTGTATTTGTTTTTCTTGATTATCACTTCGTTCAATTCTTCTTTATTTTCAGAAAGTTTGAAGTTTTTCGTAATCGTTTGATTCGCTTTTATGCTTATGGATTCGCTAATTGCCTGAATTCCTATTCCATTAATGCTTATAATATAATTTCCGGGTTTTATATTTTTTATTTCATATTGACCACTGAAATTCGTCGTGGTGTTGTATCGGGTATTTTTTAAGGCAATTGCGATACTTTCAGCAGGAGCGTTATCGCTTAATGTAATTTTTCCGGTTATTTTACCAAAATTCTGCCCCATCATATTGAGAGAGACTAAAAAGAAGAGTGCAGAAATTAATTTGTGCGGGTAGATCATTTTCATTTTCGCAATGTTATTTAGAATTATTCTACAAAAGTATATGCTAAAAATCGTTTAAGCAAAATTTATTTTAAATTATTCTAAATAAAAATAAAATATTTTATGTAACTATTTTTAAATCTGTGTTTTATGATTTTGAAGAAATAGTGTTGATTGAAGGTGGGAATGATTCCGGATACTAGAACAGAAAATATAAAGGTTTGTTGAATTAAAAAAATGATTCAATTATGAAATAACGGATTCTTAAAAAAAGAAAAATTGGAAAGTATTACGGTAAAAAATCTTTAAACTACTGATAAATAGTGTGTTTAATGGTTTTAAAAGTGACCCCTACGATACAATTTTCAAACCATTTTATGCAGGATTTAAAGAAATTGGCTTGTTTTTAACCTGTAATAGTAAGATATGTCTTGTTTTTTGTTTTAAATATTGGTTTAATGTTTGGTTGAGGTGTAAAAGCTGAAACTAGAGCCAGCTTAATGAAATTTGGCAACATATTAAGCTTTGAACAAATAAATAATCATTGTTTTGTGAATTCTTAGGATATCCTTTTAAGGGGAATAGTAACTTAATATGTTGTCTCAAGTGGAGTCAAGTGGATTACAATCGAACACCTTATACCTATTTATTAATGGTCTTAGATAACTTAGACAAATAGCTTGTGAAACCTTATGTTTATTGATAATTTTGAAGTACCCCTTATGTTGTTTTTGGATCTCTTTTGTTTAATTATAATTATGAGTTTTATATTTAATTTTAATTATATAATTTTTTGAAAAACAAATTATTCCTTATAAAAAAGCCTTGAGGTGTTCGACTGTCGAACACCTTTGTTTTTT
Organism: Flavobacterium daejeonense DSM 17708; assembly: GCF_000425425.1. Lineage (GTDB taxonomy): Bacteria > Bacteroidota > Bacteroidia > Flavobacteriales > Flavobacteriaceae > Flavobacterium > Flavobacterium daejeonense. The sequence continues at coordinate 45,950 of NZ_AUDK01000023.1, read as the reverse complement.
ATACAGTTGGTTGTCATTAGACAGATGACCGGACTGAGGAATGGAAGCCTAGAAGGCTACTGGAGCAGTCGAGCGGAACAAAGCAAGCGACCAGAGAGAGACCGATTGATTGCAATTAAATGGAATGATAGAACTGATGTTTTAATTGTCGTGGAAATATTTCTTTCTGAAGAATGAAAATTGAAAGTTTGTACTGTAATCACGATCACATTTCTTTAAAAAAAAAAGTCAATATAGTGCTCATCATTATTTATTGGGTAGATCGTGTAACATATTCAAAACAATTGTATCATTATTAAAATACAATAAGTAACTTTAAAGGAATAATAAATATAAATTTGAAAATTCAATTTTTAGTTCAAGAATAACTTTTAATTCAGCTTTAAATTAGTATGCTAACAAAAAGTAAACTATTACTCTTATTAGGTTTTATATTATTATTGTACTCCTGCAGTCATTATTCAGAAGATAAAGGGAAAATTTCTATTGGTTTTTCACAAAGTATTTCTGAAGACGATACTTGGAGAAAATCCATGGATAATACTATGAGGGTTGAAGCTTCTCTTCATCCGGAAGTTGATTTAACGATATACAATGCCAACAATAGCACTAAAAACCAAATTAGTGATATTGAAAAAATGATCAATAATCACTTAGATGTTATTATTGTTGCTCCCTATGGCTCTGATTCGATTGTTCCGGTAATTGAAAAAGCAAATCAAAAAGGGATTCCTGTAATTATAGTGGATAGAAAAGTAAACACTTCCAATTTCACCGCTTTTTTAGGAGCTGATAATGTTGAAGTAGGTCGAATAGCCGGAAAGTATATTGTTTCTATGTCTAAAGCCAGAGGAAATATTCTCGAAATTAAGGCTACAACAGATATTTCTCCGGGTGTGGAAAGAAGTTTAGGATTTAAACAAATTATAAATCAGTATCCTAATATTAGAAAAACCAGTATAACTGCTGAAAATTTAGCTTCTTTAAATGATAAGTTTAGTAATGTTTTAGATAGTTTACCCAATTTAGAATACGTTTTTGCTTTTAATGATATTATTGCTCTTCAGGCATGGGAAGTGGCAAAACAAAAAGGGAAAGAAAAGAGTATCAAATTTATTGGAATTGATGGTCTTAACGGTCCGGATGGAGGTATTCAGGCCGTAAAAGAAGGTAAGTTAAAAGCGACTATTTTATATCCTACAGGTGGAAGTGAGGCCATTAGGCTAGCTATCAAAATTGCCAATAAGCAGGCTATTCCTAAAAATAACAAATTAGCAACGGTATTAATTGACTCATTAAATGCAGATATAATGAGTAATCAGTTTGATAAAATTACCGAGCAGCAAACCAATATTGAGACACAGTTAAATGTTATTGATAGTCAGGAAAAAAAATATATAACGCTCTATAATTTAATGAAATTATTAGGCTTTTTTTCAGTAATCATTTTTTGTTTAGCAATTTTTAGTACCTATTCAATTATTTCCATCAGAAAAAAGAAAAGACAATTAGAGATTACCAATAAAAAAATTCATAATCAAAGGAATCAAATTGAAAAATTTGCCGAAAAACTAAAAATAAGTAACGAAGGAAAAATTAATTTTTTCACAGGAATCTCTCATGAATTTAAAACACCGCTTACTTTAATTTTAAGTTGTGTAGAGTCTTTGAAAGAAGAGTTTAAAACAAAAAACACGGATATAAAAAGAGATTTAGACATCATGCATAATAATTCCATGCGATTATTACGCTTGATTAATCAATTGTTAGATTTTAGAAAAATTGAAAATAAAAAATTCAATATTAAAGTTTCTAAAACCAATCTAATGTTGTTTTCAAAGAATATTTTCAAAGAGTTTGAAAGAGAAGCCAGAAAAAGAAGAATCAATTATACGATTACAACAAATGATGAAAACATTGAAGTTTATTTGGATAAAAACTTAATGGACAAAGTATATTATAATTTGTTGTCCAATAGTTTTAAATTCACTCCGGATGGAGGAAATATTGAAATTGTTATTCATAAAAACTTTGAAAAAAACACAGTCGAAATTAAGTTTAAAGATTCCGGGATAGGCATTCCTGAAAATGAAATTAAAGAGATTTTTAATCCGTTTTTTAAGGGTTCCAATAATTATAAGAATGGTTCAGGTATAGGTTTAAATTTGTCTAAAAGTTTTATTGATCTGCATAATGGTACCATTGAAGTTAAATCAAATGTGGGAACCGAATTTATGATTACTTTACCCTTAGGGACAGAACACCTAAACAAGAAACAAATTATTGATCATTATGAAGAAGATAATTTAAATGATAATTATGTTTTTGAAGAAGAGACAGAAGCTCAGGAAGTAACCCAAGAATTATCAGAGAAGAAAAATACAATCTTAGTTATTGAGGACAATGTTGATCTTTTAGAATTCATTAGTTCTAAATTGAGTGTTGATTATAAGGTAATTAAATCTGATGGTTATAACGCTATTGAAAAAGCATTAGAAGTGATGCCTGATATTATTTTGTGTGATTTGAATTTGCCGGAGAAAAGTGGGTTTGAAATTTGTCAAACTTTAAAAATGAATGTGCTTACATCCCATATTCCCACTATTATTTTAACCGCCTCTGATGATCAGGATACTTATATTAAATCTCTGGAGGCAGGAGCTGATTTATTTTTAACCAAGCCTTTTAATCTTAAAGTTTTAAGAGAATCTATCAAAGGTTTACTTTATAACAGAGAGAAATTACGCTATTATTATACTAACAATATTGACGAAATTGAGGTAGGTACTCTAGGTGTAATTGAGAAAGAGTTTTTAAATAAAATTAATATTTTGTTAGAGAAGAATCTTGATAATTCGACTTTTTCAGTGGAAGAGTTAGCAAGTTGTTTGAATATTTCAAGAGTTCAGCTGTATAGAAAAGTAAAAGCTGTTTTAGGAATTGGGATAAGTGATTATATCATCAATTTCCGACTTGAAAAATCTAAGGAATTATTAAAAACTACTTCATTAAATATTTCAGAAATAGCTTATTCCTGTGGTTTTGCTTCACCAAATTATTTTTCAACTTCTTTTAAAAATAAATATGCGGTAAGTCCTAAAGATTTTAGGAACGAAAAATAATAAAAATTTGATGTAACAAAATTATAAAGTATTCATTTTTCTTTTAGTTAAGTATGGAATTTTTTTTATAAGTTATTGTAAATTAAATAATTATATTTTGTTTTTTTAAATTATAAACTCAGTAACAATACTTAAATAGGCAGATAGACTTCTTCATTATTTTTATTAAAAAAAATGATATGAAAAAGTATATTTTGGTCGTTACAACGGCTGTTTTAATTTTTAGTTGTAAATCGAAAAGAGACACAACCACAGATCCTCCTGTAACTCCCCCTGTAAATTCTACCAGCGAGTTACTATTATTTAAATTTAATGAAAGTACAGGACAAACGCTTTCTGAAAGTAAAACAAATACCTCGTTTAGTATTAATGGACCGTCTGGTTCAGCCGAACGGATTAACGGTTTAGAAGGCAAAGCATTACGAACTAACGGTTATTACGGATGGGCTACAGGAAAAGTAAATGTAACTTTTCCAAGTAATAAGGTTTGTATTAGCGGATGGGTAGCTCCGGCTGCATTTCCGGTTCAAAGAAAAGATTTAGATCAATTATCAGATAATACCAATGCTTCCATATTTTCCAATGTTAATCCATACAGTAATTCCGGAGCTGCTTTAGGAATTGATCAGTGGGGAAGGATAATTGGGCAATTTAAAGTAGGTACAGAAGTAATTCAAATTGTTTCCGATCAGCAAGTTCCTCTTAAAAAGTGGAGTTTTATTGCATTAAATATAAATTCATTGTCAGGAACAGCTTCTCTTTATCTTAATGGAAGTAAAATTAAAACGTTGACGTATGCGTTTGGTAATCTATTGTGGGATAAAAACGCAACGGTTTACATAGGCAAAGAATCTAAAACTAAAATGGTTGCCGGTTTTGATACCAATGGGCTGACAGGGGCTATTGATCAGGTAGCTTTATGGAATAAAGATTTGACAGATACTGAAATTTTAAATGAATATAATAAAATGACGCTTTCAGATCCGGATTTAAGAATTCCGCTTACCGAGCGTTATGCGAATGATAATCACCGACCTAAATATCATTTGGTGCCTTCAGCAGCCTGGACTAATGAATCGCACGGATTAATGTATGTGGGAGGGAAATACCATATTTTTAGCCAACGTAATTATAATGGTCCTTATTTAGAACATATTAATTGGGGACATTATATAAGTAGCGATATGGTTTCCTGGGAAGAAAAAACACAAGTTTTATGGCCACAACCAGGATTTGATGAAGTGGGTATTTGGTCTGGACATGCTGTGGTTAAAAATGGTACTCCTTATGTTTTTTATACAGGTGTAAACAAAGCAAGAGCGGCAATAGGATTGGCAACTTCAAATGCACCTTATGACAGCTGGACTAAAAATGGGAATCCAATTATTGCAGGCGTACCAACAACTATTGCCAATGCAGATTTCAGAGATCCTTTTGTATTTCAAAATAATTTAGATTGGTACATGATGGTAGGTACAGGTTTAAGAAATGGAACAGCCAGAGGTGGATTATTTTTATACAAATCTCTTTCTGATGATTTTAAGCAATGGACACAACAAGGAACCATGTTGGAAGGAAATCCAACTGTAGATGGAACGGGAGATTTTTGGGAAATGCCGGTTTATTATAATTTTGGTTTCAAATCAGTTTTGTTAGTGAATAAGTTACCGGAGGCAAATGCCTTGTATTGGACAGGAACATTTGATGGTTCTAAATTTATCAAAGACAATCCGGTGCCTCAAAAATTAGAAGTTATAAATCATTTATTATCACCTTCCATTTGTCCTGATGCCAATGGTAAATTAACTGCCATCGGAATCATTCCGGATCATGTTTCATCCGAAAAAAACAAGCAACAAGGTTGGGCGCATGTGTTTAGTTTACCCAGAGTTTGGACTTTAGTTAATGGTAAAATTGTACAAGTGCCCCATCCAAACGTATTAAGTCTAAGAGGAATTTCAAAAAATTTTACCAATGTTTCTTTTAATCAAAGTAGTTCAAACGTCTTAAACGGTGCCAGCGGGAACCAATATGAAATTGTAGCAACAATCGATCCGGGTACAGCTACTAAAGTAGGTTTTTCGTTGATGTCTAATTTGAGTATTAATGAGCAAACACTTGTTTATTATGATATGACTACCAAAAGTTTTGTTGTGGACAGAAGTAAATCTTCGATTTTGAACGATGTGCCTAAATCGATTCAAAGTTCAAATTATGAATTACCTGCAGGGGATATCAGATGGAGAATTTTTGTGGATGCATCCGTAATAGAGGTGTTTGTAAATGAGGAATTAGCTTTTGCAACACGATCTTTTCCTTCTGAAGGCAGTAATCAAATTGATTTATATGCTCAGGGAGGAACAGCAGTAGCTAAAGATTTAAAAATTTACAATATTCAAGGCGGAGGCACTGCATCAGTGGCTAAGTTTGATGATACCAAGGAAGATATTCTGCATCCGGTAGTTTATCCTAATCCCTCTTCGAGTGATTTTAATTTTAAATTTAATACTGTTCAAAAAGATTTATATGTTGCAGCATATATATTCGATATTAACGGGTTTCCAATAAGAAAAATAGAGAAGCTGCTTAGCTTAGAAAATGATATTGTGAAATGGGATGGGATTACGGATAATGGAATGAAAGCCAGAGAAGGGGTTTATTTGATAAAAGGTTTTGTCGGAAATAAGTTGTTTGATGCAAAAATTATTATCAATTAAAGTGTTTTGTTTTACGGTTATAAACAGTTTTTTTTAAAATTGTAGTGTTTAATAATAGTTAAGTGTTTAGTAGAAGCGGATTATACAGGGTATAATCCGCTTTTTTTTACCAATAAATCATTAGTATATTTTTTAGTGAAGCACTTATTCATTTAAGCAAAGATTAAAGTTTTTTTCGATTTGAAATTTGGTCAAAACACGGTGAAATTAAAGTTTTTTATAGTCGAAATAAAATGGTTTTGAGTGGAATTAGTCAGGAATTGTCTAAATATTTAAGTTTTAAAAAATGAAATCTTTAATTTTTATTAGAATAAATTATGGATATTGTTTTTAATTATTTTTTTATTGTTCGAATACTATATTTTTTGGTATCAAAATTAGAATTTTCATTTTTTAATTTCATTTTTTATTAGGTTAAGGTGTTGCAAACAAAGGGTTTGTGTTTTTGGAAACAAAAATGGAGAAATATGCAACAAATCAAAAATGCTTCCTGATGTTTGATTTGGATATTTGGATAATTAAAATATCTGAATATGAATAAGAAAATATTTAAGTGGTCTATTATTGCATCCTTCGCAGGATTTTTATTTGGTTTTGATACCGTAGTTATATCGGGAGCAGATAAAACATTACAAGAGTTGTGGCATTCGAGTGATTTTTTTCATGGTTCTGTAGTAATGGCAATGGCATTATGGGGTACTGTTATAGGTGCAATTTTTGGGGGAATCCCAACGAATCAATTGGGCAGAAAGAAAACGCTGCTAATTATAGGAATTTTGTTTTCAATTTCTGCAGCAGGAACAGCATTGGCGAACAATCCATTTGTGTTTGCCTTTTTTAGATTTATTGGAGGATTGGGTATTGGAGTTTCAACAATTGCAGCACCAGCATACATTTCTGAAATTTCTCCGGCTAAGGATAGAGGAACCTTAGTGGGCTTATATCAATTTAATATTGTACTGGGAATTCTTTGTGCATTTTTATCTAATTATTTGTTGAGTGACGTAGGAGTTAATGCCTGGAGATGGATGCTGGGAGTACAGATATTTCCATCTGTTTTATATTCGGTAATGGCATTTACAATTCCTGAAAGTCCAAGATGGTTGTTTACTAAATATAAGGCAGATGAAGCCCGAATTATATTTGACAAAATTGGTTCTAAAGAAGATGTTCAGTCTATTATGGACGAATTGCAAAAGAATAGTTCTAATAGCGCTTCGCATGAAAATATTTTTATCAAAAAATACCGCTTCCAATTGATTTTGGTTTTTTTGATTGCCGCTTTTAATCAATTGTCAGGGATTAATGCCTTTTTATATTATGCACCCAGAATTTTTGAAGAAGCTGGATTAGGAGCAAAAACCGCCTTACTAAGCAGTATCGGTATTGGTTTTATAAATTTACTATTTACTCTTATCGGTGTCTATCTGATAGACAGATTGGGAAGAAAAAAGCTCATGTTTTTTGGTTCGATAGGTTATATTTTCTCTCTTTCCATGGTAGCTGCTTCATTTTATTTAGGATGGACAGGAATGGCGGTACCCATTTTTCTTTTTGTTTTTATTGCCGCACATGCCATTGGCCAGGGAGCGGTTATCTGGGTATTTATTTCTGAAATTTTCCCTAATCATTTAAGAGCTTCCGGACAATCTTTTGGCAGTTCCGTTCATTGGGTTTTAGCAGCCATTATTCCTTCTATGGTACCTATTCTTTTTACCAATTTCGGGGTAGGAAATGTGTTTCTGTTTTTTGCCATAATGATGGTGTTTCAATTGCTATTTGTGCTTTTTATGATGCCGGAAACTAAAGGAATCTCTTTAGAAGAAGTTAGTGAAGTGTTGGTTAACAAATAAAAGTATTAACATGAATACCAAAGAGTTTTTAAAGAAAATTTATTGTCTTATGTTTTCAATTGCTATGCTAAGTTGTAATACTGCGCAACTAAAAAAGGATTCGATACTTTCAAATGAGGAATTATACCGGCCTAATTTCCATTTTACTCCTAAAAGTGGATGGATGAACGACCCAAACGGTATGTTTTTTTACAAAGGATTATACCATTTATTTTATCAGTATTACCCGGATGATACCGTATGGGGGCCTATGCATTGGGGGCATGCAACAAGTAAAGACATGATAACCTGGAATGAGCAAAAAATAGCATTATATCCGGATGCTAAAGGTTATATATTTTCAGGAAGTGCTGTAGTTGACCGTAATAATACTTCGGGATTAGGCAGTTTGCAAAATCCTCCAATTGTAGCGATGTACACCAATCATGATGTTCAGAGCGAAAAAGAAGGAAATATGGATTATCAAACGCAGGCAATTGCCTATTCGTTGGACGAAGGAATGACTTGGACAAAATACAGTAAAAATCCGGTAATTAAGAACCCAAATCTTAAACATTTCAGAGATCCAAAGATGATTTGGGATGAAATTCATAAGCAATGGATTGTAGTTATTGCGGCTGATATTGAAACTAAAATTTATCGTTCTTCTAATCTAATTGATTGGGAATTTGCTTCTGCTTTCGGAAAAGATTTAGGTGTTCATGGGGCACCTTGGGAATGTCCTGATTTTTTTCCAATAAAAGTAGAAGGAACTGATGAATTAAAATGGGTATTGCTACAAAGTATTAATCCCGGAGGGCCTAATGGAGGATCTGCAACACAATATTTTGTAGGTGATTTTGATGGAAAAACTTTTTCTGTTGACAATAGTTTTCTAAATGATTTGAAAAAAGTTCAAGCACTATGGGTAGATTATGGAAAGGATAATTATGCAGGAGTAACCTGGTCCAATATTCCGGATAAAGATGGTCGAAAATTATTCATTGGCTGGATGAGTAATTGGCAATATGCTAGTAAAGTTCCAACTAAAGTATGGAGGAGTGCCATGACAATTCCAAGAGAGTTGAAGCTTATCAAAAATGAAGGTCATTACAGAATAGTTTCTTTGCCGGTAAAAGAATTGGATAAGTATATTTCTAAAACACTTCAAAAAGATAAGATTGTTGTAAATGAGAATCAGATTATTGTAGATAATTCTACTGCGGATATGTCTAAACTGGATATTAGTTTTACAGTTGCGGATATTAAAGTGAATGATAATTATGATTTCGTTCTTTCTAATAATCAGAATAATGCACTGCATTTTGGAATTAATAAAAAAGAAAACATCTTCTATATTGACAGAAAAAAAGTCAGTCAGCATTCCTTTTCCGATGACTTTACAAAGAAAGTTTCTACGGCACCCATAATTACTGATTTCTCTTCCATTCAAGTGAGATTAATTATTGATAAAACCTCCATTGAAATATTTTATGATAATGGAACAACAGTAATGACTGAAATATTTTTCCCGGATTTTCCAATGGAATCGCTTTCGGTTGTTAAAACAAATTCAAATTTTGAACTAAACAACGTAATCATAAACCAATTTAAGTAATGAATAAAAGCAAGCAAACTAAAAACAACTAAAAAGCAAATCAAATTAACTAAAAACCAAAACAATTAAAAGTATGAAAATCAAGTGTTTTAAAACCAAGAAAAGTATAATCACTTTGTGTTTATTTTTCTTTGGGCTTCTTGTTTCAGCGCAACAATCCCAAATAAGCGGGATGGTTTTAGCTGATGATGGTCAACCTTTACCCGGAGCAACTGTTCTTGTAAAGGAAACATCCAAAAGTGTGGTGACTGACTTTGATGGGAAGTTTCAAATAAAAGCCAATGAAGGACAGACACTCGTTGTCTCTTTTATTGGATTTACGGACAATAAAATTGTTATTAGCTCTAAAAAAAGTTATACAATAACTTTAAAATCTACTTCAAATGACCTTAATGAAGTGGTAGTTACAGGATATTCAAAAGAAAAGAAGAAAGACATCACAGGTGCGGTTTCTATTGTTGCTGTAGCCGATTTAGATAAGGTAGCAACACCTAATGTGATTAGTAAATTACAATCCAGAGTTCCAGGTTTAACATTTACATCCTCCGGAGTTCCCGGTGGAAATGATACCCAGATTTCGATAAGAGGTCTTACTTCGGTATTTGGAGGAACAGGACCATTATGGGTAATTGATGGAGTTCAAACGAATTCACCGGCAGGATTAAACCCTAATGATATTGAAAGTATTCAGGTTTTGAAAGATGCTGCTTCAGCCGGTATTTATGGTACAGAGGCGGCCAAAGGAGTTATTATTGTAACTACTAAACAGGCCAAAGCCGGTGTGCAAAAAATAACTCTTGACAGTCGTTTTACCATTAATAAAATTCGAGATAATTTTAATGTGTTAAGTGCTCAGGAATGGTTGGACATTCGGTATAAAGCACAAGGGAATTTACCGGTAGCAGCAGGAAATTTTGCTTATTCACCAGGAAATCCACTTCCGGAATTTTTAGATGCCAATCAAAATTTACGATTATCAAATACCAATTGGGTTGACGTGATTTCTAGAAATTCTATTTCGACAACTACTGATTTTGGGTATTCGTTTGCTAATAACAAATGGAAAATATTTACCGGTTTAGGTTATGCCAAAGATGAAGGGGTAATTAGATATACCTATTATGAAAGAGCTAATTTCAGATTGAATTCAAGTGTTAAATTGTTTAAAGACAAATTAACTCTTGGAGAAAATCTTACGGTTGTAAATTTTCAGGAGGTAAAAGGAAATTCTATGGAAGATGCCTTGTTGCAGAATCCTTTAATCCCTGTTTATGGTGAAGATGGAACCTGGGGTGGACCTACAGGTAGTGGTTTACAAGATAAATGGAATCCACTTGCTATTTTATATATAAATAAAGATAATGTTCAAAAAACGTGGAGAAGCTTTGGTAACGTTTATGCTGATTTAAATATTATAGAAGGTTTAACTTTTAGCTCAAAATTAAACTTTGACATTAATAGATACAAGTATAATGAACATACAGCTGCCTTTAATCAAAACGGAAGTATTTTAGGAAATAGAGTGTTGTTAGGAGGAGAGGAGTTTGCCAGATATGCCAGAAACAGAAATAATTCGGATACATTTATATTGACCAATTTGGTGAATTACACCGCTAAGTTTGGAGAGCATTCTTTAAATGCTTTCGCGGGGTATGAAGTGTACAAAAAAGATCAGGAAAACAATTATTATCGTATCCAGGTTCCTTATGGCACCAAAGTAGATTTTGAAAACATTAATCAATACGACATTATTGCCGACTCCAGTATTTTGGATGCCTATGGAATAGGTCCCGATAGCAGGAGAGAATCCATGTTTGCAAAAGTGAATTACGATTTTGCTAGTAAGTATTATGTATCGGCCAGTGTTCGTCGAGATGGTTCTTCACGTTTTGGTAAAAATAATCGTTATGCTGTTTTTCCTACTGCTTCTGCTGGTTGGACATTAAGTAATGAAAAGTTTTTAGAAAATTCTTCTTTCATTGATAATTTGAAATTAAGAGCTTCCTGGGGAGGAAATGGTAATGCCGATATCCTAGAATATGCCCAATATTCTATTTTTAATAATGCATTGGAAAATAGTAATTATGATTTGAATGGTGGTGGTAGCGGACCAATAAGTACGGGAGTTTCTGCAAATCAAGTAGGTAATCCAAATTTAAAATGGGAACAATCTTATCAGACTAACTTAGGATTGGATTTAGATCTTTTTAATAAGCGACTCAATTTTGTAGTTGACGTCTATGAAAAGAAAACTTCTGATTTGTTATTGCAAATAGTACAGCCTAGTGTTTTAGGTGAAGCCGGAAAAACTTTATTCTTCAATGCCGGTGATATGACGAACCGCGGAATTGATATGGTGTTAGGCTACAATTCAAAATCTCAAAATGATTTTAAATACGGTGCTACAGTGACATTTTCCAGATATAAAAATAAAATCACCAGATTAAATAACTCAGATAATTTTATTTTAAATGGGATTTCATATACTGGTATTGGACATCCTATAGGTTCTTATTATGGCTATGTTGCTGATGGAATTTTTAGAACTCCGGAAGAAGTAGCCGTTCATGCTGAACAAACAGGAAAAGCCCTTGGTAACATCAGGTATAGAGATTTAAATGGCGATGGAGTTATTAATCAGGATGACAGAACTATTATTGGAAATCCACATCCGGATTTTACTTATGGAATCAATTTATCAGCCAGTTACAAACAATGGGATTTGAATTTATTCTTTGATGGAGTTCAAGGAAATGACATGTACAATGCGCAGAGAGAGATGCTTGATTTTGCTTATTTTGGATTCAATCATGGTAAGAATACTCTTGATGCTTGGTCACCGGAAAATGCTAATTCAAATGTTCCGGCTTTGAGTACCACCGATACTAATGATCAAAAAAGAGCATCTACTTATTTTGTTGAAGACGGATCGTTTTTCCGATTGAAAAATATAAATCTGTCGTATAGTTTTAATCAAACAAAAATAAAATCGATTGGATTATCTGCCGCTAAAGTTTATTTACAGGCAGAAAATATTTTTACAATTACCCCATTCTCTGGATTTGATTATGAAGTACCAGGATTGAGCAGAACAGGTATTGGTATTGCCGGTATGGGTGTTTATCCGCATACTAAAACATTCAGTTTTGGATTTAACTTACAATTTTAAGAAGATGAAAAAAATAAAAATTTATATAGTAATTGTCGGGCTTTCACTTGGTGTAGGCTCCTGTCAGGCAGATTTTTTAGATGTAGCTCCGGAAAATGTTATTTCCGAAAATAATTTAGACCTAGAACAATTAGTTGTAAGTGCTTATAGTACTTTAGATTACCGATTTAATACGGGTGAGTTTAGAGATAACTGGCCATTTGATCACGCTCCTTCTAACTGGTGTTTTTCTGATATTAGAAGCGGAGATTCTTATAAAGGAGGTGGAGGCGTAGGTGATAATCCGGGAGGAGGAATGCACGGTCTTGAAATCCAACAGGTGTTTTCGTCTTCCGAAAATGTTTATAACCTTTGGAGAGCACTTTATTTTTCAATAAACAGAGTAAATAGTGCCATTATAGCATTAAAAAACAATTCTGACTTTGAAAATAAAGACCTAAGAATTGCCGAAATGAAAGTGTTGCGAGCTCACTTTTATTTTGAGTTAATGAAAAATTTTGGCTCATTTGTTTATATCGATGAAAATACTCCAATCGAAAAAGTTACTAGTATCGAAAATTCGTTTGATACTGCATTTTTATGGGGAAAAATTGAGAAAGATTTAACGGATGCAATTCCGGTATTACCACCTACGCAAACGGAGTTAGGTCGAGTTAATAAATTGGTTGCTTATGCTTTTTTAGCAAAAGCCAATTTGTTTCAAAAAAAATGGGATCAGGTAATTATAAATGCTGACAAGGTTATTGAAGGGCCTTATAGTTTAGTGAGTGATTTAGAAAAATTATATTCCTCTCCTGGCTATGGTAACCCCGAAAATGTATTTGCTATTCAATATTCTGTGAATGACGGATCTGAATTTGGAAATTTAAATTTTGGAGATTTAATAAACTCTCCTGATTCTCCATCAGATGACCCTAATCATCCTTACTTAAACGGAGATGATTTTGATAAACCAACTCAAAATATTGTGAATGCTTTCAAAGTAGATAATGCTGGTTTGCCATTATTAGATTCATATAATAATTCAGATTTAGCCCCTACAGATGTAACAACTCCTGTAGATCCACGACTGGATCTTTCGATAGGTCGTCCGGGAATTACCTGGAAAAAATGGCAAGCGATGCCACAACAAACCAATTGGAGCAGAGATCCTGCAACATATGGATTATATCTAAGAAAGAAAAACCAAATAGATCCTTATTCTGATTTGAGAGCTTCCGGAGGTTTCCCTTGGGCGAAAGGAGCTTTGGATTGGCCAATCATAAAAATAAGCGATGTAATGCTGTGGAAAGCCGAAGCCTCCATCGAATTGAATGATATTGGAACAGGGATGACCATTATCAATCAAATTCGAAACAGAGCTAAAAATTCGCCTTATATATATGATTTTAATAATCAAAATATTAATGCAGCTAACTATTCCATTGGTTTATATCCAACAACAGGGATTTCAAAATCTTTTGCAGTTAAGGCCTTGCGAATGGAAAGAAGACTGGAACTGCATAACGAAGGTCATCATTTTTATGATTTAGTAAGATGGGGTATCGCTTCAACCTGGATTAATGATTACATGCTTAAAGAAAGTGCTAAACGCAAATACTATAGTGGTGCAACCTTTACGGAAGGCAGAGATGAATACTTGCCAATTCCTCAAATAGAAATTGATGCCTCAGGAGGTGTTTACAAACAAAGAACAGGCTATTAAAACCATATTAATAAATTATTTGTTGTATCAATTAAAAGGAAATACTATGAAAAATATATCTAAAATGATTAAAATGATTCCAACACTTTTTTTTGGAATATCATTTATTTTACTTACAACAGTAGGCTGTGAGGACACAATTAAATTTAATGACAATGTTCCTGATTATACCCATTCTATAATTAGAGATTTTAAAGTTGGGGAACAATCCGCTAATATAAGTCATACTAATGCGGTTATTACTTTTACGCTGCCAGCTGGAACAGATTTGACTGCAGTTCCGGTAGAAATGAGCCTGCCTGAGGGAGCAACGGTAGAACCAGCATCAGGTAGTGTGGTTGATTTTTCTTCCGGACCGGTAATTTTTACTGTAACAAACAATGGTATTTCCAGAGAATATACTGCAAATGTGGCTGCTTATGGAGATCCAAAAATGTTGTCATTCTCTATTGGAACAAATGTAGGTGTTATCGATGAAGACAAAGGAACTATTGATGTGACTGTAGGTAGTACAGAAGATATTAAAAAATTAGTGCCTAGTTACATTATTCCAAAAGGGACTACTGCAAGCCCTCAATCGGGTATAGCTCAGGATTTCACCAATCCGGTAAAATATACAATTGTTTCTAATGATGGTTTTACAGGGAAAAGTTATTATGTAAAAGTAAAACAATTGCCAGCTCCTTATGTAACTAGTTTTAAAACGGGTACAGATATTTGTAGCATTACCGGAATTGTAGATAATGATGCGTCAACTATTATTATGGATTTCCCTTCCGGATCTAATTTATCAGCGATAACACCGATTATTACAGTTACAGAAGGATCAACAATTTCACCTAATACAGGAGTGGTTCAAAATTTCGCTAACGGACCAATAAATTATACGGTTACAAACGTTGAGGGATTAACTAAAACTTATGCAGTTACGGCTAGAATTATCAACTCAACAAAAAAGATTGCTTTTATCAGTGGTGCGAGTTGTGTTGAAAGTATCAGCGAACCAGACACAAAGGCAGCTGCTTTATGGTTGAAACAAAATTATGCCGAAGACTTTGTTTATATGCAAGCTAGTAATTTAACAGCGCAATCTTTAGCTAATACTAAAGTTGTGTTATTGTATTGGGATAATGTAGGGACTCAAAATATGCCGGATACACCATCAGGTATAACTTCAAGTCAAATTAATATCATCAACGATTATTATAAAGCGGGTGGAGGATTGATAGTAGAAGGTTTTGGAATAAATCTTTTAGATGAAATTGGTCGTATTAAAATAGGAAGTACTGTTTTTGCCAATAATGGAGGAAATACTGGGGTTGTAGGCGGACAAAATCTGGATGCCTGGGGATTAAGAGGTTCTTATTCTGCTTCTTCGCCAAGTGCTTCTGCCAATCATCCATTATTGGTTGGTTTAACCAAAGGTTCAACAGATTATTATCCAATGAACAATGCCAAGTATAAAGAAGATAGAAATTTCGGAATTGATTTTGGTACTTATGATAGTGCATTTACAAAATCACAATGTTCAGAAGACAGAGCTTTAGAATTTGAAGCAGCTACTAACAGTATTTTGATAAGATGGTACGAGTGGTTAGACGCCAGAGGATGTGGAATTGGTTTAGCTGAGTTCAAACCTCAAGGAGTTTACCAAGGAACCATGATTGTTAATACAGGTGGTTGGTTAGAATGGAGTATGGCTGATAATAATGGAGCAGTGAATGATTTCCAGAGTAATATTTATCGTTTACATAAAAATGCAATTGAATATTTATTAAGCAAATAATAGAATTATCATGAAAAAAATAGTTATAAAATCATTACTGATTGTGACCCTGTTTATGGGGTTACAATCATGTGATGAACGAGAAAATTATACGGATGGCCCCAAGGTTTTAGACATTGTTTCTACAGTGCAATTAAATGGTAAAGATGCTGAGGTAAATCATTTGAAAGGAAGTATTTCTGTTAGTTTACCTGGTGACACCGATTTAAGTAATGTGGCTTTCGATGCCGTTTTCCCAAACGGCGTGACTGTAATGCCTGAAACAGGAACAACTCTGGATTTGTCAAGTCCTGTAGATTTAGCTGTTAGTAATGGAGTTACTACAAGACATTATTTGATTTCAGCTAAATTATTACCGTCAAAAATTGCATTTTTAGGAGACGGGGCAACTCTTAACGATATTTCAGACGATGATGTAAAAGAGGCTGGACTTTGGGCACAACAAGTTTATGGTGATAAATTTATCTATATTCCTTATGATCAATTGACGGAAGGATCGTTAGATGGTGTTAATGTATTGTTTTATATGTATGATAACGTAGGTTCTACTGCGCAACCTGCCGCTCTTTTGGAACATCTTAATGTGATTTCAAAATTCTTTGTTCAGGGAGGTAAAATCGTTGCAGGAGGACATGGTACTGGTCTTGTCGAAGAATTAGGCAGAGATATGTCGGGGCTACGAAATATTTTAGGTTCAGGTACTGGAGGAGCAAATCCGGATACCTGGGGTGTAGGTTTTGCTAATTCTGAATTAGGGAATATTATCTCTCAAGGTTGTCAATTTTATGCAAATAGAATGGTTTATGTCATCAATTCAGGTTATAAAGAAGACCATAATGCACTTTGGAATTTAGGTTCTTTGGATGATCCAAAATTTGTAAGTTTTACAAACCTTTATGATGCTGAGGTAATTGGAGCATGGGATTGGGCTGTTGATGGACAAGGTTTTGGCGGAATTGTCTATTGGAAACCTAGTGGTAGATTTATGGGACATATTATCGCATTAGGAATTGGTGGAATGGAATGGCACATGAATGATAATAGAGTAAATCCGTATGCAAATAATGTAAGAACGATTTACAAAAATTCTATTGATTATT
Source organism: Flavobacterium daejeonense DSM 17708 (assembly GCF_000425425.1). Taxonomy (GTDB): domain Bacteria; phylum Bacteroidota; class Bacteroidia; order Flavobacteriales; family Flavobacteriaceae; genus Flavobacterium; species Flavobacterium daejeonense. The sequence continues at coordinate 28,901 of NZ_AUDK01000023.1, read as the reverse complement.
TAGGTTCTAAATAGTAGTTTGGTTAACTAGTGGTTTTATCGGGCAGGGTTTACCTGCCCTTTAATTTAAAGTTATGGAAAAAAAATATAAATTAAGTGTAGTTTGTTTTGGGGAAATTTTGTGGGATGTTTTTCCAACACATAAAAAAATTGGCGGAGCGCCTTTAAATGTTGCTTTAAGGATGAGGTCTTTAGGGGTTAATTCGTCTATTATCAGTAAAATTGGGAATGACGAAAACGGTAAAGAAATAGTTCAATATATTCAGAATAATAATATTAGTTCTGAATTAATTCAGGAAGATTCAGAGTATAAAACAGGTGTTGTTCACGTAATGATTAATGAAAAAGGGAATGCATCGTATGATATCCATTATCCATCGGCCTGGGATAAAATCGCGATTAATGAAAAAATGTTACAGCAGGTTAGTGAAGCTGATGCTTTCGTTTATGGAAGTTTAATTTGTAGAGATGAAATTTCAAGAGCAAGTTTGTTTGCTCTTTTGGATAAGGCAAAATATAAAATTTTAGATGCTAATTTAAGAGCGCCATATTACACCACTGATGTGTTAATTGAATTAATGAATAAAGCCGATTTCATTAAACTAAATGATGAAGAGTTGTTTGAAATAAGTAAAAAAATGGATTCTCCGTATAATTCTTTTGAACAAAATATTAAGTTCATAGCCGAAAAAACTAGTACAACTCAAATTTGTGTAACTAAAGGAGCTTTTGGTGCGGTTTTATTTAGCAATGGGAAATTTTATTATAATAGTGGTTATTTTGTAAATGTTGTGGATACTGTAGGAGCAGGAGATTCTTTTTTGGCAACATTAATTATCCGTTTACTCAGAGGAAAATCTCCTCAAAAATCGTTGAATTATGCCTGCGCAATTGGTGCTTTAGTAGCGGCCAGCGAAGGAGCAAATCCTAAAATATCTGAAAAAGAGATTAAGAAATTCATGATGATTTAATGTTTTGTTTTCAAAATTAAACCTGACAAAAATGATAAGAATAGTAACTGTTTTGTTAATTCAAATTTTGCTTGTTTCCTGTACTAAAGAATCAAAACCTCTTTACCAATGGTCTTTTAATGCCAATAAACTAAAATCAACAATTGAAAAAAATACAAAAACGGTTTATAAAATCCATAGTAATTTTGAGACTCCGGAATTTGTAAATGGGATTGAAGGCACTGCTTTACGTTTTGATGGTTATTCAACAGCCATTAAAGGGAATCTTTCACAGTCTTTAAATACCCCCAGCACAATCAGCGCATGGGTAGCTTTAGAAACATATCCCACCGACATTGCAAGCTTTTTTTCTCTAACTTTAGAAAATAATAAAGAAAATTGGATAGCAGCTGGATTAAATCAATTTGGTAACGCAGTAATAACTGTATCCATTAATGGAAATGAAAAACATTGTTTTTCAAAACAAATTTTTCCAAAATTTAAGTGGTTCAATGTGTCCATGACTGTAAATGAGGATAAGCTGCAATTGTTTATGAATGGAGTTAATAGTCTTAGTGTTTTAGTAAATGATTTGAATAGTCAAACAAGATTTAATGAATTGACTATCGGAGCTAATGTAAAAGAAAAATATTTAGATAATCGTTATCCTTTAACCCATATTAACGGTATTATAGATGAGGTCAAACTCTGGAATAAAGCTTTGGATTCTGATTACATTACAAAATTTGAGATTAAAAACAGAAGCAATCTAAAGGCTGTTTTAGCAATCCCTAAGTCCAGATTTAAAAAGAATTTCAATCGTCCTAAATACCATTTACTCCCTGCAGCAAATTGGACAAATGAAACACATGGTTTGGTATATTACAAAGGCAAATACCATATTTTTAATCAAAAGAATGGTGCAAATGTATTTTTAGGTCAAATAAATTGGGGACATTTTAGTAGTCCTGATTTAGTGCAGTGGACTGAGCACAAACCAGCCTTATCTCCTGAGGAAGCCTATGATCAAATTGGTATTTGGTCAGGACATGTTGTTAAAGATGATCAAGGAGTCCCGTTAATTGTTTATACAGGCGGAAATGAAAAAGTAAACGGAATGTGTCTTGCTTTTCCGGAGGATGATAATTTGATTAATTGGAAAAAATTTAAAGAAAATCCGGTTGTAAAAGGACCACCAACACAATACAGTCGTACCGATTTAAGGGATCCGTATATTTGGAAAGAAAAACAATACTGGTACATGACAGTAGGTTATGGGATAGTGGAAAATGGAGTTGAGAAAGGAGCTTTACTATTATATAAATCAACTGATTTAAAGAAATGGAAGTATTCACATCTTTTATATAAAGGAAATCCAAAAGTTGATGATTCAGGTATTTTTTGGGAAATGCCTGTTTTTTGGAAAATAAATGATAGATATATTTTAGCTGTTAATCCTACACCACATGATGGTAAACCGGCAATAAATTTATATTGGACTGGTGATTTTATAAACGAAAAATTTGTTCCTGATAGTAAGTTGCCTAAAAAGTTAGAAGTAATTAACAGGCTACTTTCCCCGTCAGTTTCTTTTGATAAAGAAGGCAATACTACTGCAATTGCAATTATTCCGGATTTAATTCCAAGTGAATTGCATTTACGACATGGCTGGGCACATTTGTATAGTATTCCAAGAATTTGGAAATTGAAAGATGGTGAAATTTACCAAACGCCACATCCGGCCTTAAATAAATTGAGGGATTCTTTAAAAACGTTTGAAAAAGTAAGTGTTAATGAGTCTGTTAATTTTAAAATTGGTCAAGGTCATCAAGTTGAAATAATTGCTGAAATTTTACCAAAGCAATCAAGTAAATTTGGTTTCTATATTGGTAAAAATCAAAAAAATGGAGAAGCAACAAAATTATGTTTTGATTTAAAAAAGAATCAATTAGTAATAGATCAATCTAAATCAAGTCAAACTGAATTAGTTCCTAAAAGAATTGAAATAGGAGAAATTAATATTAATAATAGTAAAACTGTAAAGATACATTTGTTTATTGATGGCTCAGTGATTGAAGGATTTATAAATGATAAAGAAGCTTTTACCACGCGAATTTTTCCTAAATTTAATAATAGTGATGAAATAGAAATATTTTCGGAGAATGGTTTTATTTTAATAAATAAACTTGATTTATGGCATTTGAAAGGGAATAATAATTTGATTGATTTTTGATCATAAAATATTCAGTAAGTGATGTTAGTTATTGAAAGTTGGTGCCCAAATTAGTTTGAAGATATATAAAATTCAATGCAGGATATTCGGTTCTGTCGCATCTGGTAATAACTTTTATCTTTATAACTTTAAACCGATCAAAAAATGAATACTAAAGGTCATTGTTATCCAAAATACATAATTCTTCAGGCGCGGTATATTTCAAATTAAGATTTACACTTAGTTACCGAGATATTGAAGAAATAATTCGTTCTGGGCTTGATTTCGAAAAAGAGGAGTATTGAGATTTGGACTAGTAATGATAAGTAAAGGAATCTGATGTTGCCTTTATTGAAATATAATTTAATTGTTGTTTGTTTAGAGCGACACTAAATAGGTGTTGGATTTTGAATTTGCAATGAATAGCACAATTTATACTTTATTGCGATTCAAAGTTTTTAAGGAGGTTGCGCAAGGCAAGAATATTTTGCACATGGTATTTAGCTAGTGTTTCAGTGTTTCCAACCTTAATGGAAATCGCATTTGGAGGTAGCATTTCAAACATCGACTCATCTGTATAATCATCTCCTGCGACAAATATAAAATTATCAGCATCTAAATCTAGATTTGTAATTGCTCTTCCTTTACTGACGATACTGTTTTTGACCTCAAGAACTTTATTACCATTAAGAATAGAAAGTTCGCTATCTGTAACCAATCCGGAAAGGACTATTCTTAATTCACGCATACGGATTTCAGCTAAATGAGCCTCAGCTTTGCGATAGTGCCAGGCAAGTGAAAATTCTTTTTCTTCTAAGAATGAACCGGGGGTTTTATCCACAAAACACACTATAATCGGTCTGATTGAGTCTTTCCATTCTGTTTTAGGATTCTCAATCTTTTTCCATTCTTCATCAATTTTTCGAATCCATATGCCATGATCCGTTATCAGTGTATATTTTTTATGGGCAAAGTATTTTGCCAGAGATCTTCGACTTCTACCGCTAATAATTGCCACTTCTGTATTATTGTTTTTATTTATCCCATCTAACAATTCGTAAAGTTTTTGATCAGGTATCGCATTTTCAGGATTTAGTTTAAAATGTACCAGTGTGCCATCATAGTCAAGAAGAAAGAGTCTGTTAGGAGCTGTTTTAAATTTTAGTTTCATTTTTTCTAAAGCTGTCCTATCCAATAATTCACTAGGGGAGTTGAGCACCTTAGGAATAGAGGAATCGTTTAATTGTTTCATAAAATCTGAAGCCCATTTTTCGACTGTATACTTGGAAAGTCTGGACTGAAGCACTTCCATGCGTACTATCTGTTCTTTTAGCGGCATTTCTAATGCAGTATGCAAAGCTTCAGCGATTTGATCTGCATTATTGGGATTTACTAAAATTGCTTCCTGCATTTCACTAGCTGCTCCAGCCATTTCGCTTAAGATAAGTACGCCATCCTTCTTTGTTCGTGTAGCGATGTATTCTTTAGCCACCAGATTCATACCGTCCCGCAAGGGGGTTATTAATGCTACCTGTGCATTTGTGTATAAATCAATTAAGTTTTCAAAAGGCATTGATCTGTAAAAATACCATATTGGAGTCCAGTCAATAGTGGCGAATTTGCCATTGATACGTCCCACCAGCTCGTCTGTTTCCTTTTTAAGTTTGCGGTATTGAGGGACATTGGCTCTTGAGGGGACTGATAGCATAACTAACCTTACTTTTCCGATGTATTGGGGGTATTTTTCTAAAAAATATCCAAAAGCATGGATTCTGTTAGGAATTCCTTTTGTATAATCCATTCTGTCTATGGAAAGTATCATTTTTCGATCAGGATGATTATTCCTGTATTCCATAAGATGTTGTTTTAAGTCGGATTTTTTGATATACTTTCCTTTTAGATGATCCAGAGCAGTATTATAAAAATGGTAATAGTCAATGCCCATTGGGAATGAATCGACTTTTATAGTTCTATTGTCATAGGTAATTTCATTAAAGTGTAGCTGTATGTCAACAATGCGCTTTGCAGAATTCAGGAAATGCTGGGCATAATCATAGGTATGAAAGCCAATAAGATTGGCACCGAGCATCCCCTGTAATAACTCTTTACGCCAGGGGCAAGTTCTGAAGATTTCAAATGCAGGGAATGGGATGTGTAGAAAAAAACCTATTGTTAATGTCGGATTTCTGTCGCGTAAAATTTTTGGTAGTAATAATAATTGGTAATCATGAATCCATATCGTGTCACCGTCATTGCAGTTATTTAGAACTGTTTCTGCAAATTTTTCATTTACTTCTTTGTATGTTGTCCATTGTTCAGGTTGATATTCCGTGTATTCGAGAAAATAGTGAAATAAGGGCCAAAGGGACTTGTTACTAAATCCAAAATAATATCCTGATACATCTTTATCTGAAAGTTGGACAGCCACACAATTCAATGGTTTCAGGGCTTCTTTTATTTTTTCTTTGTATACAGTACCTATTTCTTCTATTGTCAAGCCCGGCCAGCCTATCCATATACTTTTACCCTGCCTATGAACAGTACTTAGCCCGGTGGCCAGTCCGCCGACACTTGGTCTGACCTCTATCTTTTTGGCTTTGATTTTTAAATCGACAGGCAGCCTGTTTGATATAATAATCGTTTTAGTCATTTTAATTTCTTTGATAAGGGCAGAACTTTTTGTAAATTTAATCAATTATATTGTAAAAATCTAAAAAAGAGTGGTTTATGAATAGTTTGGATTATGGAATCATAGGCAATTGTAGAAGTGCAGCTCTTGTATCAAAAAGCGGCTCAATTGACTGGTGTTGCCTTCCAGAGTTTGATTCGTCTTCGATTTTTGCTAAGTTATTAGATAAAGAAAAGGGTGGTAGTTTTGAGATTCTTACCGACAGCAGTTACAACACTGTTCAACAGTACTATGATAATACAAGTATTTTGGTTACAACATTTTCTAATGAAACCGATGCTTTTGAGGTATATGATTTTATGCCGCGATACCTCAAAGAAGACAGGAGTTCTCACACTCCTCCTGAAATTATAAGGTTCGTAAAACTCAAGAGTGGCACGCCCTGTTTTTCGATACGATACAACCCAAAACTTGAATATGCGATGGGCGAGACCGTGTCTTATGTTAAAAAAGATCATATTGTAAGCCTTACCCGAAACGAAAAGTTTGACTCTCTCTATTTTTACAGTAACCTCGATTTAGAAGCTATTCATTCGGAAAAGCTAATAAAGTTAACTGAGGACAGTTTTTTTCTATTTGGATATAATGAAAAGATTTTCAAGCCTTCTTTAAGCAAAATTAAACTAGAGTTTGAAAGAACAAAGGTGTATTGGCTTAATTGGTCTGAAAAAACAATTTCCTATCAGAGGTATAACAGAGAAATTCAGCGTAGTGCCATTACTCTTAAATTACTGAGTTATGAAAAAACTGGGGCCGTATTGGCAGCTGCAACCACTTCATTACCCGAGACTATTGGCGAGGTAAGAAACTGGGATTATCGTTTTTGCTGGATACGTGATGCCTCCATGGTTGTAAAGATACTTTCGGTTCTGGGACATAAAACATTTGCTTCTAATTATCTTAGGTTTATTATAGACCTGATACCTGACAAAGATGAGAAACTTCAAATTATGTACAGTATCAATAAAGACAAAGAACTGACGGAAGAAATTCTTGACCATTTAAGTGGTTACGAGGGGTCTAAACCTGTGCGCATTGGCAATGCGGCCTATCTTCAGCGTCAAAATGATATTTATGGCATACTCATGGATGTGATTTATCATCAATTTGTACATTTTAGTACAGATATAGACAATGGGGAGGAAATGTGGGATATCACCAAAGGAATTGCTTGGCTGGTCGAGCATCACTGGCAGGATACAGACAAAGGTATTTGGGAATTTAGAACAGAAGACAGGCATTTTACTTTTTCAAAAGTTTTATGCTGGACCGCCATTGACAGGGCAGTAAAGGTGGCTGATATCATAGGTAAAAAGAGAAAGGCTGAGAAATGGCAGAAATTGAGAGATACTATTAGGAAAGATATTATGGAAAAAGCCTGGAATGAAGAGGTTCAGGCCTTTACCCAGTCTTATGGGTCTGTTCATCTTGATGCATCTGTTTTGCTTATGGAAGATTATGGTATTCTTAACGCGAATGATCCCAAGTATATCAGTACAGTAAAAGCCATAGGAAGGGATTTGAGCAGGGAAGGATTGCTATATCGATACAAAAGTGCGGATGATTTTGGGCAACCTACTTCCTCATTTACCATTTGTAGCTTTTGGTACATAAATAGCTTGTACAAAATTGGGAAGTATCAGGAAGCAAAAATGCTTTTTGAAAGAATACTTACTTATAGCAACCATTTGGGATTATTTAGTGAAGACCTTGATTTTAAAACCAAAAGACTACTGGGCAATTTCCCGCAGGCCTATTCCCATCTGGCTTTAATTGAGACCGCCATCAATTTGTCGCAAATTACTCATGAGGAAGAAGTTATTGATGCTCTTAAATAATCGATACATTGAATGCTGTAAATCTGTTATTGAGTCAAAACAAAGTACCGTAAAACAGAGCTTGAGTTATTAAGGGATAATTTTGAAGAATCTATAGATTTTCTCCTTGAAATAATTCCATCAAAGAATAAAAATCAAATTATATATAAAAAAAAATCATATAAAAAAAATTGATAATATTAGATCGGAAGAAGATATTTCTAAAGATATAGATTTTTTCAAATTTAACAAGCAAAATAGAATGTTTAATTTGTTGAGTGTTTTGGAAGTTGGAGAATCTTTTGAGATAGAAAATAAAGATTATGTAAATTTTATTTCTTCAAGAGTTTTGATCAAAGACAAAATTTTTAAAATAAAAAAAGAAACAGATAAGACAAGAAGAGTTTGGAGGATTGATTAATTTTCAAATATGACATCAAAAGACAAAATATTAAAGATACGTAGGATATAAAAATTATGTTGGCTAAATGTCGGCTAAAATAAAAATAAAAAATCCCTAAAACGTTGTTTAATACGTGTTTAGGGATTTTTGTTTGTGACCTCGACTGGATTCAAACCAGTAACCTTCTGAGCCGTAATCAGATGCGCTATTCAGTTGCGCCACGAGGCCTTTTGCAGTTGCTTTGTAAAGCGTGATTGCGGGTGCAAATATAGGGATAAATGTGTAACTTGCAAGCATAAATTTCAATAAATACTAAAAAAAATGAACTTAGAAAATTATATTCGTGATATTCAGGACTTTCCAAAAGAAGGAATTTTGTTTAAAGATATTACGCCGCTGTTAAATAATGCGGAAGCTAGGACAGAATGTCTTCAAATTTTAGCAAATTCGGTAAACGGACATAAGATTAATAAGGTGGTAGGAGCGGAAAGCAGAGGTTTTTTATTCGGAATGTTGTTAGCGCAGGAATTAAATGCCGGTTTTGTGCCAGTGCGAAAGCCTAAAAAATTGCCTTATGAAACGGTTTCGGTAACTTATGATTTGGAATATGGCACAGATACCTTAGAAATTCATAAAGATGCTATCCAAAAAGGAGATAAGGTATTAATCCATGATGATGTGCTGGCAACCGGAGGAACGGCTAAAGCGGTTTGCGAATTGGTTGAAAAATTAGGAGGCGAAATTGTACAATGTAATTTCCTGATGGAATTGACTTTTCTAAACGGTCGTGAGAAATTAAATGGTTACGATATTTTTGTTGCACTCACTTATTAGTCCACTGCTCTTGAAGTTACATAATAGCGGTACGCAATAATAGCCAATTGCCATTTTTTGGCTTTTGATAAATCCAATCCTTGCTTGGTAAAACTAGGTAAAATGAGTTTGTTGATTTTAGCTAATATTTTGAACATAACTTTTACTTTTCTTAAAGATATAACAAAAGACGGTCTTGATTAAGGATCGTCTTTTGTTATTTAGGAATTATTTTTCAATGGGTGATGTCTCGACTACTAAAACTCCGTTTCTGGCTTTTTCTCCGTAAGTTGCTAAAACAATCTTTTTGCTTTCATCGGTCGATTCTTCAAATATATTAGCATTAGTGAATTTGATATTTCTATTTTTAATTTTTAATAAGCGTTCAAGATTACTCTTTTTTCCATCAATTATAACTAAGGCTTTACTAAAAGTTTTAGTAAAATCTAGCAGAGTAGAATTTTTGTTTTCAGCATTTACTTTTGCAATTGCGTTATTGTTGCCATTTTGTTCTGAAATAATAGTTGATTTTGGTGCGTTTGACGTTTTCGTTGTGATAAATACTTTCTTTTTAAAAGGATCAGTTTCGACTTTGTCAATGTTGTTTATGTCTAGTTTGCTATATACAAAAGCAGTCGATTTTTTACCATCTATGTAATATTCTTTAAGGTAGGATTTAATTATTTTTTTGTTTGGATTTTCATTGATTTTCTCAATTTCTATATTTTTAGTTTCTTCTGGTTTTAATATTTGAAATCCTTGAAAGGTTTTTCTTTGAATAGGTTTGAAATTATTTAGAGTTGTTTTTTCTTTAGTTTTGATTTCAATAACACCATCTTTTGCTTTTTCTCCATATTTTGTAACAGCATGAATTCCTTTTAATACATTTATACTTTCAATTCGATCGGTTGGAAGTTCATCAATCTTGAAATTGGAATCGGCTTGATTACCATCAATAATGATTAGTGGTTTTATTCCATCTTGGCTCGATATTGTTCTAATAACATTTTTATCATCTAATTTTGCAATTGTTTTAGTTGTTATCTTAACCGTATTATCTAATGTATTGACATCCATTTTGTCAATGCTATTTTTGTCTAATTTTTCAAGCTCTTCTTTGGTTGATTTTACCCCATCAATATAAATTGTTTTATCGGTAATTTTAACGGGTTTTAATAGCTGTTTAGTAGTAACCAGAATTGTTTTTTTGCCCGAAATTGTGGCAACATCAATTTTTTCAATTCCTTTAGGATCTAATTTATCTAGTTCTTCCTGACTTGATTTTTCGCCATTGATAATTATTTCTTTGTCTTCAGATAAAGTTTTTAAATCTTTTTCAAGTTGAAATGATTTTAAATCAACTGTTTCTGATTTGGTTTCATTTTCTGGTTTTTGAGTTTCTCTCTCTTGGGCAATAACTTCAATTTGAAATAAAAATACAAAAGCAATAAGTGCTGGAAATACGGTGATGTACTTCCATGAATGCCATTTTTTAGATTGGTTTTGGTTCAACATAATAATTCGTTTTTTGATTAAAGATTGATAGAAATGGTTGGTAATGGTAACACAATTGTCTTGTGTGGTTATTTTTAAAAGAGTTAATTGGTAGGCTTTTTTGTCGGTTATGTTTTTAGAAGCTTCGCTGTCGGCAATGAATTCCAGGTTTTGGACAATGGCTTTTTTGTACAGCCAAATCAGTGGATTGAACCAAAAGAAGACACAAAACAATCTTGAGATCAATACATCAAGGCTGTGTTTTTGTTGGCTGTGTACTTTCTCATGTTCCAAAATGTTTTTTAATTCATCTGAACTATATAAAGATGAATTGTACACGATGTAATTGAAATAGGAGAAAGGAGCAATGTTTTCGGCAATGTCAATGAATTTAAAATTGCCATTTTGTTGAATGTTTTTTCCTTTCAATACTTTCATCAAACTATAAAAATCAAAGACTAATTGTATAAATGAAATTAAAATTCCGGTGAGATAAGTATACATACCAATTAGGTACCAATTGATTTTCGATTCGGGATTGCTTACCGAAGCGGTTACGGGAATATTGGACCAATCGAATGAATCTGTTGTTGGTTCGACCCAAATTATTTTTGTGATAAAAAATAACGGCAGAATACTAGAGCTAATTAATCCAAAAATTAAGAACCATCGATTTCCCGAAAAGAAGGTCTCTTTTCGTAACAACAGCATGTAAGCGAAATAAAATAAACCAATTAAGCCACTTGCTTTGATGAGGTATAGCAGTAAATCTTCCATAACTATTGTTTTTTTTCAATCATAGCTAAAATTTCGCGTAGTTCTTCGGCGGATATTTTTTCTTCTTTGGCAAAAAAAGAAACCATGTTCTTGTAAGAGTTGTTAAAATAAGTTTCGATTGCAGTATTCATAAACTTTTTTCGATAATCTTCCATTTTTACTATCGGATAGTATTGATGGGTTTTTCCAAAAGCATTGTAAGACACATATCCTTTTTCTTCCAAATTTCTAATAATGGTCGAAAGTGTGTTGTAATGTGGTTTGTCGTCTTTAATTTCTTCCATGACTTCTTTTACGAATGCTTTTTCGAGCTTCCATAAAATTTGCATGATTTCTTCTTCTTTGTTGGTTAACTTTTCCATAGTTATTTAATTTGAATACAAGTATATAACTATTTTTTTAGTTTTAAAACTATTTTTATAGTTATTTAACTAAAATTTTAGTTTTCCAATTTGATGATCTGTAATATTATAAGCGAGAGGCTTTGTAGCTTTGCAACTTTTAAGCTATTTTTGCCTAAAATTTTGAAGATGAGGTTTATTCTGTTGTTTACTGTTTGGTTGCAAAGTGTTTTGGGTTTCTCTCAGGAGAAATTCAATTGGACGGCTGCTAAAAAGTACCAACAGGAATTAAATAAAGAATATGCTGATTCTAAAACCAGTCCGCTGGAAGCAAAAGATTTAGCAACTTTTAAAACCTTGGATTTTTATCCAATAAGTAAAAAATATTTTGTGATTGCCAAATTAGTTCGTACTCCAAAAGAAAAAGCTTTTAAAATGGCAACTTCAACCGACAGACAACCGCTTTTTAAAAAATACGGAGAAGTGCATTTTGAAATTGATGGAAAAAAATGCAAACTCAATGTCTATCAGGATGTGGAGTTCTCTAAAAATCCAAAATATAAAAATGATTTGTTTTTGCCTTTTTTCGATGAAACTTCGGGAAAGGAAAGTTACATTGGCGGGAAATATATTGATTTAAAAATCCCAAAAGGCAATACAATTGCTATCGATTTTAATACTTCCTATAATCCGTATTGCGCTTACAGTTACCGTTATTCCTGTCCGAAAGTTCCTTTGGAAAACGATTTGAAAGTAGCTATCTATGCAGGGGTTAAAAAATTTCACGACTAATGCAGTATTTCAATTTACATACGCATCAATTTACAAATGATGCAGAAATTTTGGAATTGGTAAACCAATATCCGCAGGAATTTGATTCATCGATTTCAAATTATTCCATTGGAATTCATCCTTTATTTATAGACGAAAATCGATTGGAAAGTGATTTTCAAATTTTGGAACAAAAAATAAGTTCTCCAGCTTGTTTGGCTATTGGCGAATGCGGTTTGGATAAACGCAGCGAAACGGCATTTGAAATCCAATTGAAAGTTTTAGAAAGACAATTACTTTTAGCAGAAAAATTCCAAAAACCGGTGGTGATTCATTGTGTGTTGGCTTTTCAGGAATTGGTTGAATTAAAAAACCGTTTGAAAATTACCACACCAATAATTATTCATGGATTTTCTAAAAAAGAACAGTTGGCGAAACAACTTCTAAATAATGGATTTTATCTTTCATTTGGAAAAAATTTATTACGAAATCCTGAGTTGGAAGCTGTTTTTGTCAAGACCTCTAATGACCGATTTTTTCTGGAAACGGATATGGTCGAAGAAGGAATCCGTGAGGTTTATGCCTTGGCAGCAAAATATAAAAAGATTTCAATAGAGGATTTGCAGCAGCTAATTTCTGAAAATGTGAAAACTGTTTTTAAAAAATAACATAACATCAAATAAACAAATACCAAATAAACGAATTTATTATGGCAAAGTGGACCGAAAGAGCCGAACTTTTATTCAAAAAAGAAGGATTAAATAAATTGCAAAATGCAAAAGTAATGGTTGTAGGATTGGGAGGAGTAGGATCTTTTGCAGCCGAATTTTTAGCCCGCGCCGGAGTGGGAAACATGATTATTGTGGATGGAGACGTTGTGGATATTACCAATGTTAACCGACAATTGCCAGCTTTGCATTCTACAGTGGGTGAACCAAAAGTAATCATTGTAGGCGACCGTTTGATGGATATTAATCCGGAATTGAATTTAACCCGAGTAAAAGAATTTCTTTCTCCGGAACGCGCTTTTGAATTGGTTGCTGAAGATATGGATTATGTTTTGGACTGTATCGACAGTATTACGCCAAAATTGAATTTAATTGTGGGATGTAAAAAGAAAAAGGTAAAAATCATTTCCAATATGGGGGCTGGCGGAAAAATGCAGGCCGGTAAGGTAACCGTGAAAGATATTAGTAAAACTGATGTTTGTCCGCTGGCAAAAGTAGTTCGTAAGCGTTTGCGTAAAATGGGTGTAAAAAAAGGAGTGAAAGCTGTTTTTTCTATGGAAAAACCGGATGAAACCAGTGTAAAAATGACCGATGGAACAAACTTTAAAAAATCGTTTTACGGAACAAACAGTTATATGCCGGCTTTATTTGGCTTACATGCGGCTGAAACGGTTATTCGAGATCTTTTGAAGAAGGAATAATTTGATTAGAGAAAAGAGAAAAGAGAAAAGAGAAAAGAGAAAAGAGAAAAGAGAAAAGAGGTGAATAGTTAATGACCTTCTTTACTATTTAAAACTGTCAACCGACAACTATCAACTAAAAACTAAAACAATGATACAAACTGTAATTTTTGACATGGACGGCGTAATCGTAGATACTGAACCAGTGCACCGTTATGCTTATTACAAACAATTTAAAGAGTTAAATATCGAAGTAAGTGAAGAATTATACACTTCATTTACCGGAAATTCAACCCGAAATATTTTTCAAAAGTTAAAAGATATTTTTCAACTGGAACAGGATGTTGAAGATTTAATTTTGAGAAAACGTAGTATTTTTAATGATGCTTTTGATACCAAAGAAGATTTGGAATTGTTAGCAGGTGTTAGAAATCTTATCGAAGATTTACATCAAAATGGAGTGCAGATGATTTTAGCTTCTTCGGCTTCTAAAGTAACTATCGAACGTATTTTCAATCGCTTTAATCTGCATCAATATTTTACGCATAAGGTAAGTGGTGAAGATTTTCCAAAATCTAAACCGCATCCGGCAATTTTTGAACATGCTGCAAGTTTGTCGGTAGGGCCAAAAGAAAATTGTATTATTATTGAAGATAGTACTAATGGAATTGTTGCGGGAAAAGCGGCAGGAATTTTGTGTATAGGATACAATAGTGAGCATTCTAAGAATCAGGATTTATCATTGGCAGATTTTGTAGTGAATCATTTTAATGAATTAAATTATGCCGTTGTGAGAGAAATGGATTCTAAATTATGCAATAATTAACAGCTGTACCGTTATAGAAATTGTACATTTGAATATTAAAAAATTACAGAATTATGAAAAAAGTATTGTTGATAGTTTTCCTAATTGTTTTGAATCTGGGTGCTGAGGCTCAGGTAAGAATTCCCGAAATGAGTCCAAAAGCAGTTGTGAAACAGGTTGTTGGTTTAACTGATGTTGAAATTGTGTATTCACGACCATCTGCCAGAGGAAGGTCGGTTTTAGGGAATTTAGTGCCTTTTGGACAATTATGGCGAACAGGAGCTAACGAAAACTCGATAATTTCTTTTAGTGACGATGTTGTAATTAATGGAAAAACGCTGAAAAAAGGAAAATATGCTTTGTACAGTATTCCAAATGTGAAAACCTGGGATGTACTTTTTTATACTGCCACCGACAATTGGGGAACTCCTAAAGAATTTGATGAGTCTAAAGTGGCTTTGAAAGTTTCAGTGGATGAAGAAGCGTTGACTAAACCGGTAGAGACTTTTACATTAGCTATTAATAATTTGACGACTAATTCGGCTACTTTGGATATTTCCTGGGAGAACTCGTATGTTTCCTTAAAATTTGAAGTGCCAACTAACAAATTAGCCATTGCCAGTATTGATAAAACTTTGGCAGGACCAACACCAGAGCAATTTTATACAGCAGCACAATATTATTATCAGTCTAACGGAGATATTGCCAAAGGAAGATTGTATATCGATAAAGCAGTAGAAATGTCTAAAAATGTTCCGTTTTATTATTTAAGACTAAAATCCTTAATTCAGGCAAAACAAGGTGATAAAAAAGGAGCTATTGAAACAGCCAAATGGTCTATTTCAGCCTCCGAAGCTGCCGGAAATAAAGAATATGTGGAAATGAATAAAGCCAGTATTGAAGAGTGGAGCAGATAGCTTTTTTTCAGATTCAGAAATAAAAAAATCCCATTTGCAAAGTTTGTAAATGGGATTTTTTGTTAAGCGATATTTTCTGTCTTTTTAAAAATTGTTGACTGTAATAATGTTGAAAGTACAATTACCATCATAGCGCCAATGAAATTTAGCCATAAATAGCCCAGTTTTTCTTCACCGCTTGGATAGATGAAAATGGCAAAATAGTAAATGATAAAGATGGTTAATTGGGTGATAAAAGCACCGTAGAAAATAGCTTTGGCTTTGACAAATTTTATATAAAAACCAACCAGGAAAATCCCTAAAACGGTTCCGTAAAAAACAGATCCTACGATATTTACTAATTGAATCAGGTTTTCAAACAGCGTACCAACACAGGCGAAGAGAATGGCTATGACTCCCCAGAAAAAGGTAAAGAATTTAGTAGCATTCAAATAATGTGTTTCGGTTTTGTCTTCTTTTACATTGCGTTTGTAAATGTCAATCGCAGTGGTTGAAGCCAAAGCATTTAGTCCGGAAGCAGTAGAAGACATTGCTGCCGAAATGATTACAGCCAGTAATAAACCAATTAAACCTTTGGGTAAATAATGCAGGATAAAATGAAAGAAAACATAATCTTTATCATTGGTTTCGTTGCCGCTGTCGGCTTTGTGAATAATTTCCTTGGCGCGGTCTCTTAAGTCTTTTTCTTTGGACGAAATAGCCACCATTTCTTTTCTTAAAATAGGATTATCATAATCCTGATTCAATTGGTCGATGTACAACAGATTGATTACTTTTTTGTCTTCCGAGAGCGTTTCCAGTTGCTTTTCTAAATCATGATATTCGTTTTTATACTTTGATTTTTCAATCATAGTTTTGTTGTTCGGATTGAAATTTAACGG
Source organism: Flavobacterium daejeonense DSM 17708 (assembly GCF_000425425.1). GTDB lineage: Bacteria > Bacteroidota > Bacteroidia > Flavobacteriales > Flavobacteriaceae > Flavobacterium > Flavobacterium daejeonense. The sequence goes on along the minus strand of NZ_AUDK01000023.1, from coordinate 12,624 downwards.
AACCGGATTGAATTGGAAAAAGACAAAAACCATTGCTCCGGTCAGTAAAATAAAGAACTGCATCGGAACTTTTAAGAGTCCGTTCATGATTAATCCCATTTGGCTTTCCCGAACGGATTTTCCGGATAAATAGCGTCCTACCTGAGATTGGTCGGTTCCAAAATAAGCCAGAGCCAGAAAGAAACCTCCGGTAATTCCGCTCCAAAAAGTATATTTTTCTTCCGGATCAGTCGAGAAATCTACAATATTCATTTTTCCATTAGCACCGGCAATATGAAGCGCATTGCTAAAAGTCATATCGTTCGGTAAAAAATGCAGAATAAGAAAAAATGTGATAAACATTCCTGACATGATTACAAACATCTGTTGTTTTTGGGTTACGTTTACGGCTTTGGTTCCTCCGGAAACGGTATAAAAAATAACCAGAATTCCGATGACGATATTCATGTAGGTCAGATTCCAACCTAATAATGCCGATAAAATGATTGCAGGAGCATAAATTGTTAATCCGGTTCCGAGACCTCTTTGGAATAAAAAAAGAATGGCTGCCAGTGAACGGGTTTTTACATCAAAACGTTTTTCGAGGTATTCGTAAGCGGTAAAAACTTTGTATTTATGATAAATAGGTATAAAGGTCAAACATATGACAATCATGGCTATTGGGAGTCCAAAATAAAATTGAACAAATCCCATTCCGTCGTGATAAGCCTGACCGGGAGTAGAAAGAAAGGTAATGGCGCTCGCCTGAGTAGCCATAACAGAAAGTCCTACCATGTGCCAGGGCGTTTCATTACTCCCCAGAATAAAGTCTTCTACGTTTTTACTTCCCTTTGTTTTCCAAACGCCATAAATTACGATGAACAGCAGGGTGATAATCAGTACAATCCAGTCAAATAATTGCATGGCTTAAGAATATAATTTCATTATTAAATAAAAAAACAGGATGTATATCGCATTAGCTACCAAAACCCAGCTGTAATCCGGTTTCCACTTTCTTTCTTTTTTTAATCCCATAGTGCGTGTTTTTATTTTTGGGTTTCCTCCGTTTGTGAGGTTTCAGGAGTTTTTAGTGCAATCATATTAGCAATTAATCGATAAGCTCCCGAAACGCCCATTGGTAATTCTCTAAATAAACTTAATCCGGTATAGATATATTGTCCTTTTCCATAAGTTGCCACTAATAATGCGCCTTTTTTAGGTGTTTCTCCTTTGTCATGTGAAGAAAGAATTGGCGTAAAATCGGCATCAAATTCGTTAGGATAATACAAGCCCTGTTCTTGTGTCCATCCTTTAAAATCCTTTTCGGTTATTTTATTTGGATAATTTAAAATAGCATGATCAGGGGCTAAAAACGTAACTGCCGCATTTTCATCAGTAACGCGGTCACTGGAAAGCGTTAAGGGATAAGGAGCAATATTGGCAGGTATTGTTTTGTCCGGAGTGTTGTATTGCACAATCAGAGTTTTGCCTCTTTTTACAAATTCGAGTAGTAAATGTTGTCTGAATTTTAAAAAAGAAAGCGTATTATAAGCACGAATTCCGGTGATAATCACATCAAAAGTATTCAAATAACGGCTGTTGATTTCTTCCGGTGTAATTAATGTCACATTGTATCCCATCTGGCTAAGGCATTCCGGAACATCGTCGCCGGCACCCATGATGTACCCAATTTTTTCTTTGGTTGTTTTTAAATCTAATTTTTTAAATTTTGCTTCCGAAGGCAATAATACCTGTTGCCTGCTAATATGGTCGTAATTGATAATATATTGCTCTTTGTCCTGTTTTTTGTTATCTAAAACAACAATACTTTTTGCTGTAATTTCAGAAGCTTCCTTTGGTGGTGTTACATCAAAATAAACGGTTTTTTCGCTGTCTTTTTTTTCCAGACTAAAAGGAATATAAGGAGGATAAACATTCCAGTTATCGTCTAAATCTAATCGGACTTCTCCATTAATATTGTCTTTCCCGGCTTTTACTCTAACGGCCATTTTCTTGGTATTTCCACTGTTGAAAAAAGAAATTTGATCCACAATACGGCTGCTTACTTCCGGAATAATATCGAGGTAGTTGTACATTTCGCCCTTTACTTTATCGTTGAATTTGTAAACTACCAACCGTTCAAAAGGAATTGTTGTCTCATTAATATGGAGTTCAAATTTCAGCTTTACGTCTCTGATAATATCCGGCAAACCAATATTTTTCTGGTCGGAAACCTGATACATTCCCACAGTTGGTCGTTCTTTGAGCCAGTTGGGCTGACTATAAGGAACGTCTGTAGGTAGTCGTAGATTAATATGTAGAATTTCGGCCGTATTGTTGTTTAATGGACGATTTAAAACCGTGTTTTTCTGATCCGGGAAACTGGTGATACTTTTTAGTGTTATAGGTGTTTCACTTCGGTTAATAGCTTCAATTTTGATTTTAAGCTCACTTCCGGGAGTCGCCTGATCTTCGTTGGTAACAGCTTCCAGATACAATCCGGCACAGGCAGCAATAGTGTTTTTAATTTCTTCCAGTTTAATTGGTTTCCAATGATTTTCATCCAGAGCGAGAATCATTTTATAAGCCTTTAATAAATCTGGAATAGAGGCAGAAGGATTAGAGAAATCAAACTTTTTCTCAATGCGATGTAGCAATTCACCGATAGATTTTCCGCCTTTTACCCGATTCCAGCTGGTGTCAATTCCGTCAAAAATATTCGAAGGTTCTTTTAGAAGAGGATTTCCATTGATAAGTTCTAAATATTCGGTGTCGTTTCCGCGGCTTCCGGTGCTGCCAAAACCTTGTGATTTATGACAGCTGCGGCTTAAAGCGGCAATTTCCTGATTGGATTTTCCTAATGACGGATAGTAAACACCGGTTTGTAAACTGATAAAATTGGATTTATCGGCTGCATCAAATTTTTCCTGACTGCCATAAAACCAAACGGACGGATTGAAAAAAACACGTTTACATTGCCAGGGCGCATACCATTGCAATTGTTCCGGAAAATTTTCAGGATTATTGGATAAATCAAAAGCTTCCACGCTTAAAATTGCCGAAGCCGTGTGATGCCCATGCGTAGTTCCAGGCGAACGATGGTCAAAACGATTGATGATAACATCGGGTTGGAATTTTCGAATAGTCCAAACCACATCAGCCAAAACTTTTTCTCTGTCCCAAATTTCAAAAGTTTCATCAGGATTTTTGGAAAAACCAAAATCATTGGCACGACTAAAAAACTGTTCACCACCGTCAATTTTTCGGGCTTCAATCAATTCCTGAGTTCGGATTACACCTAATAATTCTCGTAATTCCGGTCCGATTAAATTTTGTCCGCCATCACCGCGGGTTAAGGAAAGATAAGCTGTTCGGGCTTTTATTTCGTTCGAAAAATAAGAAATCAACCGGGTGTTTTCATCATCCGGATGTGCGGCAATATAAAGCACGCTTCCTAAGAAGTTTAATTTCTGAATTTGATTGTAAATTTCAACAGCATTGGGTTTTTGTGGCTTTTGGGCATTGCTGAACTGAAATAACAAAAGGCATGTAACAATAAAAACGACTTTGTTTTTAAGCATTTGGATGTAATTTTATGGCAATAGATTCAAATGTAATGATTATTTTTTGGAATAAAATGATTCTCATTTGCTTCCTAAAACAACAAAAACTACTCCGAAAAGTAGTTTTGCTGTCATAAATTTTATTTTTTTTAGATTTTCACCTTGATGACGATTTTTTTAATCTTTCCGTTACTTATCATTGCTGCGTGGACATCATCGGGAAATAAAATGGTAAATTGTCCCGGATTGAGTTCAAAAAACATATCGGGTTGGTCAAAGAAAAAACGAACATCTTTCTCATCGCTGTAATCTCCGTTTGGGCTCACACATTTTTCTCTCGGTTTCCAGGCATAAGTTTCCGGACCGGTTACACACACCTGAATATCAATGTTTTTGTCATGACATTCAAAGTGAACCAAACTTTGTTCTTTAGAATTTCCGTTCCCGGAATTCACGATAATTTTTAAATCATCGGTATATTGGGTTACGCCATCAGCCAGATTGGCTAAGTCGTTTTCTTTTAAAAATTGAAATGCTTTTTCGAAAGCAGGGTGTAAACCGTAGTATTTCGCTGCATTGTTTAATGAATCTACAATCATTTTAAAGTTGTGTTTTAATATTAATGGGTAAAAGTTGTATCGCTTTTAGCAACAAAAAATAAAAGTACATTTTTAAATTCAATAGAAGAATGAAATCGACGAAAAAGTTTTTTAAACAAAATGAAAGTGGTTGATGTTGAATAGGTTTTGTAAAAAGAGATTACAGAGACCGAAGTTCAGGCTTTTTTTAGAGATGGTTTTGTACATTTGTTAAAGTCTCAAAACGTTTTGAGACGGTTTTAATTATGCTTCAGATGACTACAACTTTCAGATTTCTCTTTTCTCTTGGTTTCTTTTTTATGTTTTTGTCCTGTCATTCACAGTCGACGATTGTAACATCCAAAACAGAAATTACCGATACTACTTTTGTAAACTTAAAAGACTATAGTTCGGATTTTGTGTATGATATGAAATATGCTACCGATGATAATTTTTTGAAAGCCAAAGTATATGATTGCGCCGAATGTTTTTTACGTTACAAAACCGTTAAGGCATTGATTGCGGCCAATGAGGAATTTAAGAAAAAAGGCTTACGTATTAAGCTTTTTGACTGTTATCGTCCGCTGGATATTCAAAAACGAATGTGGACGATTGTTTCCAATCCAGAATATGTTGCCGATCCGTCCAAAGGTTCGATTCATAATAGAGGAGGAGCGGTCGATATTACTTTGGTCAACAAAAGAGGAAAAGAACTAAAAATGGGGACTTCTTTTGATTTTTTTGGTCCTGAAGCCGGACATCTTTATGAAGATTTGCCGCAAAAAGTGAAAGATAACAGAGCTTTACTTAAAGAAGTGATGATTTCCAACGGTTTTAATTCTTTTGATTCCGAATGGTGGCATTACAATTTAAAATCCGGTTTAAAGGATAAATTATCTAATGAAAAATGGGAGTGTAAGTAACTGTAAGTTTGAGTGAATTATGTAGAAAGACTTCTCGATACATTTTATTCCGATTCACTTCATAAAATACTCGAAGTGATGGTACTACAAAGTCGTCAGTTCGAGTAAATTTTAAGAAAATGCGAATAGCTTTTTATTAAAATTTGTATCGAGAACAATTACTGATTTCCGATTCTTGTTGTAAATTAAACAATCTTCTTAATCACTCTTAATTTGTGAGTATGCCTGTTGGTTTCGTTATTGAAAATCCCTAAATGGTCAATACGGTCAATGCGCACTTTTCCGCTGGCATGGATAATGTAATTGTTTTCCATAATAATTCCCACGTGAATGATGTTGCCTTCTTCATTGTCGAAAAAAGCCAAATCTCCCGGTTCGCTTTCTTCGATAAAACTCAAAGCTTCTCCCTGAGTAGCCTGCTGCGAAGCATCTCTTAAAAGTTTGTAACCGTTTAATTTGTAAACCATTTGGGTAAAACCCGAACAATCAATACCAAAAGGCGTTTTTCCTCCCCATAAATATGGCGCGTTCAAATACATATATGCTGTATTGATGAGGTTTCTTTTGTCTTTGACGCCGTTTACTTTAGTTCCTTCAAACTCGTAATTCTGCGTGTTGATTTCATTGTTGTTCAAAAACGAAAGTGAGGCTCCCAACGGAATAGGAATCAACTGATTGTTAGCAATAGTGATGTATTCGATTAAATCGGAATTGAGAATGATGGTCTCTTTGGATAATTGCTCATAATTCGCCTCTGAAATCACCTGATATTGTTTAGCATCTACCCAGCCTTCATAATCGTCGTATTGCAATTTAATGCGCGACCATTGGTTGCGTTTTTCCAATATTTTAAAGTGTTCGCCAAATAAAACCTGAGAAACAATTTCGCTTTTGTCACTAGGTTCAAATCGAAGGGGAATAATAGCTAAATTACAGATTCCGAACATTAATTCAATTTTTTTAGATTCTTTCAATAACAATTGCTGAAGCGCCACCACCACCGTTGCAAATGGCTGCGGCACCTATTTTGGCATCATTTTGTTCCAAAATATGCAGTAAACTTACCAGAATTCGGGCTCCGGAACATCCCAGTGGATGTCCTAAAGAAACCGCTCCTCCGTTTACGTTTACTTTGTTGCTGTCCAGACCTAAAATTTTGATATTTGCCAAACCTACAACGGAAAAAGCTTCGTTGAATTCAAAAAAATCGACATCGTTTAATGTTATTCCGGCTTTGTCTAAGGCTTTTGGTAAAGCTTTAGCCGGACTGGTGGTAAACCATTTAGGTTCCTGAGCGGCGTCGGCATAACTTTTAATGTATGCCAATGGTTTTAGTTGTAATTCGGCTGCTTTTTCTTCGCTCATCAGGATTAAGGCGGCTGCGCCGTCGTTGATAGTCGAAGCATTGGCAGCGGTTACGGTTCCGTCTTTGGTAAAAACAGCATTTAAAGAAGGAATTTTATCCAGTTTAACATTGGTGTATTCTTCGTCTTTCGCAATTAGGATAGGTTCGCCACGGCGTTGAGGTACTTGTACCGGAACTACTTCGGTATCAAATTTCCCTGATTCCCAAGCCTGCGCCGAACGACGGTAGGATTCAATAGCAAAATTGTCTTGTTCTTCGCGGCTAATGTTGTATTCTTGAGCACAAAGGTCGGCATAAACACCCATCGCCTGATTGTCATAAGCATCAACTAAGCCGTCTTTTTGCATACCATCCACTAAGGAAGTTGGTCCAAATTTCACTCCGTTTCTTAAATACGTATAATGCGGAATTAAACTCATGTTTTCCATTCCTCCGGCAACTACAATTTCGGCATCACCAGTTTTGATCGCCTGAGTTGCCATCATTACGGCTTTCATTCCGGAAGCGCAAACTTTATTAATAGTTGTACAAGGGACTATGTCTTTCAAACCTGCAAAAAGAGCCGCCTGACGTGCCGGAGCCTGGCCTACGCCTGCCTGAATAACATTTCCCATTAATACTTCGTCCACCAGGGCAGGATCCAGATTTATTTTATCCAAAGCGCCTTTGATAGCGGTAGCTCCCAGTTGCGGAGCGGAAACATTGGCTAATCCTCCCATGAAACTTCCTATAGGGGTTCTTACAGCTGAAACGATAACTACTTTTTTGCTCATATTTTTAAATGCGGTTTGGTTGTATAGTCCAAGCAAATTTACTCTTTTTTGTATTAAATTTATATTTTCGGTCGTGGATTCTCTTTTTGAAAAAAAAGTTTAAAAAATATCAGAATCTATCTATTTGATTGTTAGTGTTTTTTAAAATAATCAAAAAAAAATATAAAAAAAAGCGTAAAAATAGTTGTGAGAAATGAGATGTTGTGTTACATTTGCAACCGCAAAACGAGACACGTTCTTTGAGCTTGGAGAGGTGCCAGAGTGGTAATGGAGCAGATTGCTAATCTGTCGACGGGTAACCGTCGCCAGGGTTCGAGTCCCTGTCTCTCCGCTTATAAATTTTGCTACTCGGGGTGTAGCGTAGCCCGGTTATCGCGCCTGCTTTGGGAGCAGGAGGCCGCAGGTTCGAATCCTGCCACCCCGACAGATTTTGTATCACCTGCCTTCTAAGCAGGAGGTCGAAATTAAAATAATGGTCGCATAGCTCAGCTGGATAGAGCACCTGCCTTCTAAGCAGGCGGTCGAAGGTTCGAATCCTTCTGCGATCACTCTTAAAACCCCTTGATTTCAAGGGGTTTTTTGTTTGTACTCATTTCTCGCAAATTTCTTTCAGTTTTTCGAGTGTTTTTTGGAAAGTGAACATCGTGTATTCCAAAATTTTAAGTTGGTATTAGTTGAAAAGAGGGCTAGTGGGAAGTTAAGCTAAGAAAAGAAAATGGGCGCATAGCTCAGCTGGATAGCGCATCCCGATTCTTATCGGGACGGTCGAAGGTTCGAATCCTTCTGCGATCACAAAAAGCCTTGAAATCCATGATTTTGAGGCTTTTTTGTTTCTGTTAATTCCTCGTTTTTTATTTTTTTTGCTAACTAAAAATTAAGCATCCGGAATATTGGGTTCTACCAAACGTTTTAATTTGTCTAAGGATTCCTGCCAACCCAAATAGCACATTTCTACCGGAATAACATCCGGAATTCCTTCCTGAGTCACGAATAGTTCGGTTCCGCAAAATACTTTTTTGAATTCGACGGAGGTTAGCATTTTACCCGGCAGATTCGGATCGTCAAATTGATCGGTGTATTTGATGAGTTCGTTGGTTTTGATTTCCAGGTATTCGCCTCCAAAAGAATGGCCGTTACCGGTGGAAAAATTAGTGAACGACATTTGGTACGTTCCGCCAATTTTAAAATCCATGTGGTGTACTTTGCATAAAAAGCCGTAAGGAGGCAGCCAGGCCGCCATTGCATCAGCATCGGTGAATGCTTTAAAAACTTTTTCTATGGGGGCTGCAAATACCCGATGCAGCTTTACTTGATTGTTTGCCATGAGATTACGAATTTAGTTCAACACTTATTTGTGTTATTATTTTATATAACGTTATTGATGCCTAATAAAATGGTCTTATTTAACTAAAAATTAAATTATTGAGTCTCCTAACTGATGAAAATTTTGTTCCTTTTACTTCTCGCAAATTTCTTTCAGTTTTTCGAGTGCTTTGGGGAAAGTTTGGTTCATGTAATCTAAAAAATCTTGGGTAACGTCTATATCAACTGTAACGGTAGTGATGCCTTTGTTTTCTTCAAAAGAATAATTTTCGTATCCGTTTGCCCATTTTTCCACTTCCGGACCTGTTGTGATTTCTTCATTATTTTTTAAAATTCCGTAATGACGAATAGAAACAAAACGGTTATTGGTACAATCAAAAACTTCAGAAACCATACCGCCTTTGTTGCCATTTTCATCCGTTCCGATAAAGAGCATTTTGCTTCCTTTTTTCCAGTTGCCTTCGTAGGTAGAAGTAGGGTTGAATAGAGCTGTCCATGCTTCGTAAGTTGCTTTGTTGCTAATGCCCAGCATGATATCATAAACCTTGCCGACAACGGCATTTATGGTTATTTTGAATTGTAGTTTTTGCATAGGATGTTTTTATCTTTAAAGTTAAGTATTGATTTAAAGATAAGTATTTTGATTTTTAAAAGCAATAGCTGGCCGCGTTATAAACGCTGTGATTTGTTTATAGTAGTAATTTTGCATTCGTTGCAAACGAGCCAGTGGGAAACGCCTGAAACAGCTTGGCTATCAATCTTTAACTGATGTTTACATCGAACTTAATCCATCATTTTGCGAACCGCCGAGTACAGTCTGTCCCGATTTTTATCGGGATGACCCGCTTGGTTTATCCTGAGCGTTAGCCGAAGGGTTCGGTGGTGTACTCAGGTTTCTATTGTTTTTTATTGGTTTTCGTGAATATAAATATTTGAGAGGCGCACTCCGTTCCATAAGGGGCGGAGCCGTTTACTCGATTGTGCGTTCGTGCTACTTCTCTACTGTGAAAATGTCTGTCATGATTTATGTCAAACCCCATTGTCCTTTTAACTTAATATTTTGCTGTAAACCTGATACAACATTCGCCCTTTTCCGCCAATGGATTCAGCAAATCCTCTTGATTCCGTGTTACTTTCATTTACCGGAAAGTATAAGCTACTATTCAGTCCCAATGATTCATGGTAGCCATACATCTTCATGGCAATTGCTTTAGCCAATCCTTTCCCTTTATGTGCTTCAGTAACTCCGATACCTAAAATTCCCGCCCTTTTGAATTTATTAGCAGCACCGGTTATCAGTTTGAAAATGGCAAGCAAGCCGACCTTTCCGTTGAATGTTCGAAAAAGTGGGGTTAAGTCCGGCATAGCCAAACAAAAACCGGCTGGCTTTCCCTCAACTTCGGCAATTAGTATTTGTTGGGGAGCTAAGGCATCTTTCATAGGAGCCATAAACTCTTTGGTTTCAGCGTAACTCATTTTTGTAAATTCCCACTCATTCACAAAAGTTTCATTAAGCATATCTGTTACAATTTCAATGTCTTTGTTCCAGTTTTTTTTTGAAACAGGCCGAATAACTGCTGCATCATAGTTTGCATACCGGCTTTTTGCAGCTTTGTATTTTTCGCTGGCAAAGTCAACTTCATAATACCACATGGGGTAGGTTGATTGATAATTCAGTGATTCAATATAACCTTTGTAATATGGAGGATGCCATAAAAAAGGAAACATGGGGTCTTCGTCAAATCCGGTTACTAAAAATCCCATGGCATTCGGAGCACCTCCGTTGGCTGGGGCTATTACCATGGTCACACCTCTTTCTTTCAGCCAACCCTCTGCTTGTCTAATCAATTCTGCCACTTCCGGTTCACAATTGTCCGCTGCAGCAAAAAAACCTATAAAGCCTGCATTGGCTTGCTTCTGTTCTTGAAACTTTTTGTTGATAATGGCTGCACAACGACCTACCTCTTCCCCAGATTTGGACACAACAAATAGTCCGAATTCCATTTCCTTAGCCATCAGATTTTTTCGGGTTAGAAACTTTTTTACATCGTCATCTATTTCAGAGATATAGTAAGGGTAGCCTTTCATTAATTTTCGTTCCAATGAAATAAACCGTTTTAAAGCTGATTTGTCAGCCGGGTTGATGGTAGTAACATTTCCTGTGTTCATTTTTCTATTGTTTTTTTATGATGCTTATTCTTTTCGGTTTTCAGCTTGTCCATATCCAAAATTTTCTTTTCGTTTATAGCAGTCAGTTTGAGTCCGATGTCCACAAGTATGACGCACAACGGTCAAGTATAAACGTAGTGCGGGATTAGAAGCACTGCACTTTCGGTTTAGCGATATGTTTGTTAATGTTCAATTCGTTTAATTTGAGCACTTCACCCGCCATATTGCCAAACCGATGTTGGCGGTTCGTTGTTTTTCCGTGACCAAATGTAACAAAAAAGTCAAGTAAAACACTTTGTTCCACCTGACTTTTAGTCGCTGTTGTTAGTCGTTTTATTGTTCAGCGTGAAGTCCGACTTTGTTACCTTCGCTGTCAATGATGATAGCGATAAAGCCTGCTGGAATTTGTGTTCGTGGCATAATCACTTTTCCGCCCGTTTGTTCAACTTTGTCAAGCACAATTTGAATGTCTGGACTTGCGTTGATGTAAACAACTGTTCCATTTTCTGACGGACTGTTTCTTTCTGTTTTAGACAAAACACCTGTTACTCGTCCCGATGTTGCCTGAATAACATTTGGGTTAAACGGAAAGAAAACCGCTTCATCATTTCCGTCTGCTCGTTTAACCATTTCAATGTCCAAAATAGTTTCGTAGAATTTTTTTGCCCTGTCAATATCTGTTACAGGAATTTCAAACCAAGTCAATATGTTGGTTTGCTCATCAATTTTTTTCAACTTTTGCATAACTTCTATATTTTAAGCAAAGGTCAAAAATGTTTCGGTGTCAGACCTGTGATAATCATCACATAATTATCCCAACGTTCTGCGTTTTCTAATTCGGCTTAATGTCTCCCTTGCGACACCAAGAAAGGAAGCTAATTGAGAAAGTGAAACCCGTTGCAAAATTTCAGGATGTTTTGTTTCCAAATATTCTAAGCGTTCTTGTGCTGTATATAGCTTGAACAAAGTCCCAAATTCTTCCTGCTTGGTAGCAAATAATCGTATGCAATTTCGTCCCAAAGTTTCTATTTCGTTGGCTTGTTTGGTGGCTTGAAACAATTTGTGTTTGTCAAAAATTATGACTTTTGACGGCTCGCAAGCCACAATGTTAAATTCCGATTTTTGTCCGTTGCCAAAACTGTTGATGTTTGTCGTGATTTCGTTTTCAAAGAAAAAGCCTGTGTTTTTTATAACTCCGTCAATTTCGTAATAACTTTTACAGTAGCCGTTGTCAATGTAAAATAGTGAATTACAAACTTGTCCTTCTTTTAGTAACAGTTCTCTTTTCTTAAATACTTTTGTCGTCAATGCAGCTTGCAGCAGTTCCCAACTTTTGTCGGAAAAACTTGTTAGCGAACGAATGTATTTTAAGAGATTGTCCATAGATTTTATGTCTGCTGTGTTGTCTGTTACAATGACCGCCAACGGTCTCGGCTATGCGTAGTGCGGGATTTCAAGGCACTTTACTTTCGGTTTGGCACAGACGGTAGCCAAAACTACGCTTTGTGTTTTAACTTATTTTCTATAAAACGTCAAAGCGGAGCTTTGGCGGAATAGAAGCATCGACCTTTCGGTTGGTACTTCCGCCCGCATTACGTATAGCCATTGTTGAACTAAACCTTCGGTAGCACTTATTGAGATTTAGTACCTTACGAAGATAATTAAAAATCGTAAAGTATGGCTACAAAAAAAGCATCCAGATGAATTAAGAGAGAATAAAATTCTGCAGCAAGCCAAGCGAGAAGTTCCCGGATTTGAGGAATTGTTGCAACGTTTTGAACGCACCGTCTCTGTTTTGGGTAGAAGTGAGAGTACCTTTAATAATTACTCTCGCCACGTGGCGGCTATTTCGCTCTATTTTGGCAAAATCCCCACAGAATTAGATCCCGAACAAGTACAGGACTACTTGTTTTACTTGCAGAAAAAGTCAAAAACCCCATCGCAAACTTA
>NZ_AUDK01000022.1 GCF_000425425.1 Flavobacterium daejeonense DSM 17708 | reverse complement strand
AAACTATTACTAAAATACAGTTAATAAACCCAATTAATCAGAGGGTTCTTGTCCCGATAGCTATCGGGACGAGCCCAAGAGGGGGAGCTTTTATTTTTTAATTAAGTAGTCATTGGCTTCTTCGTATGGGATTAATAACTCTCTTGATCCGTCTACATAAGGTGCAATTTCATAAGGATTGTAATGCAGGAGAATTCCTTTTTGGGTAAAGAAAATATTTTGAGCAACATGAAAAATATCATCTTCAAAAAGCATTCCGGTGCTGTTTATGGGTTGGTTTTTAGGGATTTGGAATTTTTCTCTGAATTTGGTTTCTGCAAAAACCTGAAATAAATTCCAGTTTTTAAACAAAGTTTCGTTAGGAATTTGTTTGCCGGTTTCGGGATCAAAAAGTAAAGAGCGTAATCCGGCATAGCCGTGGGCGCCACCGGTAAAGGTATAATGATTGATTTCGATGTTGATGAGGTTCTCGGAACGGTATTTTACTTTTCCTTCTATATTGGCTTCCCAGCCAAAATGATCTCTGGGAAAATCTTTTTTTATTTTTTCATAAGCCTGGATGAATGAAGTAGCCAGTTGCTCGTAATTGGTACTAGTATTGGGCTTGTCCCCAAAATCAATAATCGATTTTACGGTTTCAAAAACGGTTTTGTTAATACTGTCAGCAATAATTCCGGAATTGATGGCAACAGGGATTTTTAATTCGATAGTTGGGCAATTTTCTTTACAATCCAAAGAGGACGTTTTTTTAAAAGATTGATTTTCAAAATTTAATTCTTTGGAACAGCTAATTAAAAGTAGTAAGAAAATGAGCAGACTGTATTTCATTTTAAAAAAGTTTGAGAAAATTTCTTTTGTTTTGGGTGTAAAAAATGCCTTCCTGTAAAGAAGAAGTGACTTTAAAGATAGCAGTTTGATTTCAAAAATAAAAATCAGAAAAGGAATTAAGGCTTATTGCAGGTAGTAAATGTAACCTACGTTTAGCCAAACCAGCCAGTCGTTGGCCTTGTTTTCTTTGTATAAATCCGGGTTGGGTTTTAAGCCGTCCACCCAGTCCGAAAAGTAATATTGAAAACGTAAATCAATCATTAAATCGCTTAATGGAGCCAGTTTGTATCGGGTTCCTACACTGGAAACAATAGACCATACCGTGCCGCCTTCAGTCGAAAAACCATACTGACGATTGTCGGTTGGTGTTAAGTATTTTGGATAAGTTGTTAATGGTGTTCCTAATGGTCCCATGGTTGAATAGGCTTCGGTGTTGTAGTAGCTAAATTGACCGCCCAAACTCACAAACGGACCTAAACTTCCTATTCTTGCCGTGAAATCACGAATACTCAACGGGAAATATTCTAACTGCATTCCAATGTTGGTTACAGAGCTGTTTCCTTTCATGGCTCTCAATTGGTCAGCTTCGAGCGAAGTTCTTTCCGGAGAAACCCATTCGCCAAAATGATCAAAATTTGTTTTGTTGTATGATAATTCGCTTCGAAGTTTAAAGTGGTCGTTAAAATAAGTCTCGGGATTGTAACAGTCACATTCTGCCGTATAAGAAAAGTTGATGTAATGGATAATTCCAACTCCAATTCCGGTATTGCCGGCATTGGTTTTTAAATCGTGTCTTTCTCCGTAATCGGACTGAAAAGCAACCGGACCGGCAATAGCTCCAATTTCGTGTGAAAAACCCAACTGTGCATTTGTCTTATTGGAAAATCCAAATAAAACTGCTAAAACTAGTAGGCTTATCCATTTATTTTTGAGCATTTTAGTACAATTCAATATACAACAAAGATATAAAAAAGCTTATTCAACTACTTAAATAATCAGTAAACTAGATGAAATGGATTTTTTTCAGATGAATTGCTTTTTAGTTAAAGTTTTTGTTGTCATTTCTTAATAAGAATAGAATTATTCTTTGGTTTTTAGGTAGTAGTTTTAGGTGAAATTTTTGTATAAAAATGTATATTTGTTAGGAAGCACAAAATGTTTTTTAACGTTAAAAACCTAAATATTATGTCTCAGGCTATTCAAGATTTTATGAATGGGGTTATATTGAGAAATCCCAATGAACCTGAATTTTTACAGGCTGTTTTAGAAGTTGCCGAAACAGTAATTCCTTTTATCGAAAAAAATAAAAAATACCAAAACCAAATGCTCCTGGAGCGAATGGTAGAAGCCGACAGAATTATCATTTTTCGTGTGGCCTGGATTGACGATAAAGGACAAACTCAGGTAAACAGAGGTTTTCGTGTTCAAATGAATTCGGCAATTGGTCCATACAAAGGCGGATTGCGTTTTCATCCAACAGTGAATTTAAGTGTTTTGAAATTCTTGGCTTTTGAGCAAACTTTTAAAAATAGTTTGACCACTTTGCCAATGGGAGGCGGAAAAGGAGGTTCGGATTTTGATCCAAAAGGGAAATCAGATATCGAAGTAATGCGTTTTTGCCAATCGTTTATGACGGAGTTGTGCAAATACGTAGGCGCTTATACGGATGTTCCGGCAGGAGATATGGGAGTAGGAGCCCGCGAAGTAGGTTATTTATTTGGCCAGTACAAAAAAATCCGAAATGAATTTACGGGCGTTTTAACGGGTAAAGGAATGTCTTATGGTGGTTCTTTAATCAGGCCCGAGGCTACCGGTTACGGAGTGGTGTATTTTGCTCAGAGTATGCTGGAAACCAGTGGAATGGATTTGAAAGACAAAATTGTTGCGGTTTCGGGTTCCGGAAATGTAGCGCAATATGCGGTAGAAAAAGCGACACAATTAGGATCTAAAGTGGTAACGATGTCGGATTCTACAGGATATATTTATGATGCTGACGGAATTGATGCCGAAAAACTGGCGTATATGATGTATTTGAAAAATGAATTGCGTACTAAAATCAGTGAATATGTTGTAAAATACCCGAATGCAAAATTCTACGAAGGCGCTAAATCCTGGGAACAACCTTGTGATATTGCCTTGCCTTGTGCCACTCAAAACGAATTGAACGCCGAAGATGCGGAAACTTTAGTGGCTAACGGTTGTATTTGTGTTTCTGAAGGCGCTAATATGCCTTCGACTCCTGAGGCAATTGCTGTTTTCCACAAAGCCAGAATATTATTTTCTCCCGGAAAAGCTTCTAATGCCGGCGGAGTAGCCACTTCAGGACTGGAAATGTCCCAAAATTCTTTGCGATTGAGTTGGACGGCCGAGGAAGTAGATAAAAAATTAAAAACAATTATGCTTAATATTCATGCTGCCTGTGTGCAATATGGTACCGAAGAAGACGGATATATTGATTATGTAAAAGGCGCCAATATTGCCGGATTTGTAAAAGTAGCCGATGCCATGCTCGCTCAGGGTGTAGTTTAGCTTTTTATCAGTGAATAGTGAATAGTGAGTAGTGAATAGTGAATAGTGAATAGTTCCTCGTGTTTGGTATAAAAGTTATATACTTTTATAAAAACTAATTGCTAGGATAAAAAAAACTAATCACCACTCACTACTCACACTCGCTACTCACTATTCACCAATCACCATTTATAACTCACTAAATTCATGCAAATTAAATCCAAAGCAATTGTTATTTCGGCTTTAAAATATCAGGAAAAAAGTCTGATTGTAAAGTGCTTTACGTTGTCGCATGGATTGAAATCGTACTTTGTAAGGGATGCTTTTTCAAGTAGAAAAACTTCCCAAAAAATGGCTTATTTCCAACCGATGTCGATTTTGGAAATAGAAGCGACGCATAAAAACAAAGGCACTTTGGAGTATTTTAAAGAGATTAAAATTGCTTCTCCGTTTCATACCATTCATTCAGATATTTATAAGAGTACCATTGTAATGTTTATTTCTGAAATTCTGCATCATTCGATACATGAAGAAGAAAAAAACGAAACCCTTTTTACTTTTTTAGAAACTGCTTTACATTGGTTAGACAATCATGATGAGATTGCTAATTTTCATCTGATTCTAATGCTCGAAATGACTAAATATCTCGGTTTTTACCCGGATATTTCCGATATCGACATGCCTTTTTTTGAAATCAACGAAGGTGTTTTTACTCCTTTTTCCGGAACTAATTCTTTAACCGAACATGAAAGTAATTTGTTCAAAAAACTCATCGCTTTAAAATTCGATAACGACCAAAAAGTCTTTCATGTTATCGAAAGGCAGATTCTTTTAAAAATTCTCATTGATTATTATGCTTATCATTTGGATGGTTTCAAAAGACCTAAATCACTAGAGGTTTTGAAGGAGGTTTTTGCCTGATTTATTTTTTTAGATTAGTTGGATCGATATTTATTTTGACGCCTAAAGAAATAATATCTTTTTGTTGAGGGAATGAAGAATCCGTAAGATTCAAACTGTAAACATATTGAAGCTGAAGTTTGAAATTTTCTAATCCGGCCCGAATAGTCAGTGCAGGTTCAAACAACCAAAAAGCATTATTCGCTTTTAAATAAGCAACATCATAATTAGTTGCGTTGTCATCGCCATTGATGTCTTTGTACTTTAGGTGAACAAGTCTTGAAGAAAGAGAAGTGGAAAAATATTTCCGGCTGTAACTAATACTGGGTTGAATTCCTATACGATTAAATTTGGCTGAAAAATTATCATATCCGCTTTCATCAGTATAATTTTTTAAGTCAAGTTTCCCAAAGCAAAGTAATCCGTAGGTTTCAAATACAAAATGGTGAGCAATTTTGTTGAAATAGCCGGCACCTATTTCCAGTATTCTTCCCGTTGCTTTGTAGTCATCCGAGGAATCACTTAAGTATCCGCCATTGCCATTTTTTACCCAATCACCATTGAATTGTAAAGCAATGTAATCGCTTATAGCATGGGCGGTTTGGATTTCAAATCCATTGGTATATTCACTTTCGTTGTAAGCCACTCCAAAGTTGGTTTGCCCCTTGGCTTTCATAATTGGGACATTTTGTGAATTAGGAACATAGTATTCAGGGCTGCATCCTAAACTTAGGACAGCAATGAGGAATATAATTGTTTTCATAACAGTTGGTTTTAAGGTTGGGAAGTTTGATTAAGGAGTTGTTGCTCGTGATTTCCGTTTCCAATGTTGTAGGATTGGAATTTATTGACATGACTGTTGGCAATCATTTTAATCATAAAATCAGGAAGTAATTTGTCGATTAACAAAAAAAGCTTATTCATTAAACCGGGAATTATAATTTCATCCTGATGTAATAAGCCTTTAATGGCAATAACAGCCACTTTGTCCGGATTCATGATGGATTGACGGGCGAGCCAGTGATTAGACTGATTGGTTTTAATAGTTGTTGGGTTGGTGTTCATTCCGCCGGGGCAAATGACACTAACATTGATATTGTCGGATTTTAATTCAGCACGCAGGCTTTTGGAAAAAGAATAGACATAAGATTTGGTAGCGCCATACACTTGTTTTTTCGCCAGATAAAAGAAACAACTCAGACTGCTTACATTTAAAATATGAGAAGGCTGATTGGTTTTTAGCATTTCTAAAAACAAACTGCTGAGCAATGTGGTTACCATTACGTTTAATTTGACCTGTTTTTGATAAAAATCGATAGTTCCTTCTTTAAAAAACATAGTGCTTCCCAAACCGACATTGTTGATCAGCATATTTACGGAAAGGTTTCTTTGCTCCACTTCTTTGTACAGGGAAGCGCAATTTTCCTCCACCGAAAGGTCTTTTTCAATAGGAATTACATGGACGTTGTAATTTTGCATTATAAATTCGGCTAATGGTGTAAGTCCGGAATTGGGTAATGAAACCAGAATTAAGTTCATTTTTCTTTTGGCGCATTCAATGGCTAATGCTTTTCCAAATCCTTCGCTGGAACCGGTTATCAGGGTGTAAAGTTTAGTATTCATGACGTTGATTTTTTAGATGAGGAATAGTTTGTTTCAGGGCTTCTTCAAAAGGAGTGATTTTATATCCTAAAAACTGAATAGCTTTGTTGCTGCTAAAGAGTTTGTTGCAAAAAATTTGTTGGATACTTTTATTGGTAACAAAAGGCTCTTTTTGAGTGGTGTAAAATCGGATCCATTGCATTACAGAAACAATTTTGAGGAGGGTTTTCGGGATTTCAATGACTTTGGTTTTGGCTCCGGAAACATTTTTTACGGTGTTGAAAAAATCCTTATATGAGATATTTTCTCCTCCCAAAATGTAATTTTCACCCGATTGGCCTTTGTTTAAAGCAAGAATATGACCTTCAATTACGTCGTCAATAAAACAATAATTGGCTATTAAATGACTGGGTTTTGGAATAAAAGTGAGTTTGCCGTTTAAAAAATTATGAATTACAGTATTCATAGTAATACTTTTTGTTTCGGTGCAACTGTAACCGTAAATTTTTGACGGAGAAACAATTACTGCGTGAAGTCCTTCGGAAGCGTATTTTTTTACTAAATTTTCTGCTTCATATTTAGTACTGTCATAATCGCAGATAAAAGGAGTGGTTCGAGAATGATTTTCGGTTAATGATTTTCCTTCTGACGGGCCAATCACGCTGCAACTACTGGTAAAAAGAAATTTTTGTATGCCAAATTCTAATGATTTTTCTAATAGATTTTTAGTCCCTTCAACATTGATTTTGTAAAATTGAGTCGCATCGGAATCGAATATTTTTACCAAAGCAGCAGTGTGATACACCTGATGACAATTCTGAATGGCATTAGAAATAGATGATACATCTGTGATGTCACCTTGAAAAACGCGGATGTTTCTATGTACAGGAATATTGGGTGATTTTGGATTTCTAACCAATATGTGTATTTCGTTATTTCGTTCGGCCAGGGTAAGAGCCAGTTTATGACCTATTTGTCCCGTAGCTCCGGTTATTAAAATTTTCATGACTTTGAGTTTTGGAGTGAATTAAATTCAATAGGTAAAAGTTAATTTCGTAAGCTAATGAAAAGCTTATGTGCAGGATTATTGCAGGCCAAACAGCCTGAAAAGCTAAGTTGGATATACATACGGAAATTCCGAAAGGAATACAGGCCAGCAGTTCTTTTTTGCTGTTGAAAATGTGCAGTAAAACATAGAGGAAAACATTGTTGAAAATCGCTAAAGAAATTCCAAAGTTGTTTGCAGTTTCAAAGAGTAAACTTCCTCTTAACCATAATTCGTAAGCAAAAAGAAAAAGTGCCCGGCTTATAAAATAAGAACAGAAAAAAAGTGTTGACAGCTGTGTTGTATTTCCTGAGGATTGGTTTCTGTTTTTAAATGCATTTTTACTTTGCTTGAACGCCAGAAACAGGATTAAAATAAAGGTTAAAAGATAAAGTGTAATTGTGTTTGCGGTTATTTCGGGATTAAATAAAAGTTGTAAAACATTGTTTTTTAGTGTGATTATGGCAGCAATGCCGAGAAGAATGGCTCCGGAAAGCTGATTGCTTATCAGCTGGATTGGTTTGGAAGTAAAATTTCCGTTTTCATCAATGAGTCTTTGACTTCCTTTCTTTATTTGTTTCCAATTCAACATAAAAAAAAGACAATAGCTGATGAGATACAATAAAAAAGTTGAGGTTTGCATGGCTTAGGGTTTGATAATTATTTCGGCAACATAAAATTTATGTTCAACCTTAACTTTAATACAGATTCCTTCTTTGTAATAATAGCTATTGCAATTACCATTAGGAAATTTCATTTTGTAACCACCATCATCCATTTTTATAGGTTTTATAAAACGTTGTTGATTGTCGCAATAAACTTCTTTAGTGCATTTGGGTTCCTGAAAAAACAAACTCAACAGGTTTGTGTCGATCACAGGATAGGAGAGTTTGGTTTTTTTGTTGTTTTCAATGATTTCATATTGATTTTCATTGAGTTTAATTTCTTTATCAATTTTTGTTTTTCCGTTCGTTTTTCTGAATTGTGAGGAATAAATTAGTTTGCCATTTTCATAAGTGGATGTTTCTTTAGAAAACACTTTAATGGGAAACAGAATATTGGTTTTAATTTCAGAAGTTAACAGAAGATTAGACTTGTTCCCGACCTCATTTTTTTCGAGTTTGAGCCAGCCAATAGTAGTTCCGTTAAACATTATATTGTAATCCAGTTGTTCGCTTTGAGCAAGGGAAATGATGGGTAAAAAAGTGATTAGTTTTATCGAAAGTCGAATTAGAATTTTAGTAACAAAAATTTTTAAGAGAGTTGCTGTTTTAAAAAAAGGCGCAGTTAAATTTGGGGGCATACATTTTTTTAAAATTGAAAAAATGATGAGCGTTAACATGATTGCCGGGATTTAATTTTTCGAAAAGCTGTAATCATTAAAAACAAAATCACTGTTTAAAGTAGTTATGGGGATAATAATAGAAAGGGAAGAAACAGTTATGGCTATAATTTCTTCGGATGTTGTGGTGTTTTGTGTTTTGATTTCTGTTGTAAGAATGTTTTTTTGAATATTGTGATTGAGCACAATAAGGGAGCGGTGATTTACAGATTGTAGTTTGGATTCTTCAAAAAGCGGTATAGGTTTGCTGAAACAATCTTTTTCTGTAAACAAAGCAGTTTCTTTCGAATTGTTGGGGTTGTGACTATGACAACTTTTGAATAAGAAGGAAATTACGGTTAAAGAGGGAGTAGAGGTTTTCATAGCTTTGATAGTTTAATTTCTGTATCAAAATTATAACGGGTAAAAAGAAGTGCTATCCCAGATTATGTATTTTGCTGAAATTGGGATAAATAAGGAAATATAGGACTACTTATTCCTACTTTTCTTTGTATTCGGAAGGAGTCAGAGAAGTGAATTTTTTAAAGGCAGAATAAAAAGTTGATTTGGAATTAAATCCGCATTCTAATCCTATCGCCAGAATGGTGTAGGCGGAATAGTTAGGATTGTTCAAATATTTTTTTGCTTTTTCAACTCTTAAATAGTTAATGTAATCCGAAAAATTATAACCACTTTCCTGATTAATCAAATGGGACAATTTGCTGGTGCTGATGTTCATTTCAGAAGCCAGTTTTTCCAGGCTGAAATTCGGATCAATGTAACGTTTGTTTTTTTCGATATAATTCTTGACGGGTTGGAATTTACTGTCATTAGAATAATTATTCGCAAGGTTTGATTCTTTGTTTTTTTCTTCGGTTAAGATTGCTTTTCGTAATTCAATACGTTCCGTCATTAACGAATAATTATAAAAGCCCTGATAGCTTATCCAATAGAGTAATGTAGTAGTGCTGAGGCGCAACGGATAATATATCAACACCTGTGGATTTAAGGTTTTGTCCAGATTTAGTAAAATGGCACAAACCCACATGAGAATGATAATGGCTCCTAAAAACATTAAATTTCGCAACCATTTTAAATTGTCAAAAACTAATATTTGCTGATATAAATCGGTGTATTTAAATAAGACTAACAGTGTTTTTATAAAAAGAAAAATAGAGTAGCAGGCATTGATGATTTCTTCTATTTGCACATATTTTGCAATAAACATATTTTGTCCCAAATGATAATAATGCGGGTACAAGGCAATTCGAATCAATATTTCGATTATAAAAATCGAAAAGGAGATATACACATAGGAGGAAATTTTTTTTTCAATTTTCAGGTAATAGGTCAAAAAGACATAAAAAGAAGGTACAATTAAAACATACCAGGGAATTTGTAATCTTTTTATAAAAAAGGGGGCATCCGCTAAAAAAGTTTCCAAAGAAAAAGCCTGAAGATTATTAAGTATCAAAAAGGCAATAACAAGATTGAGATAAAGGATAGCCTTATCTGTTTTCTTTTTGAAGCACAGTGTTGTAATGATGAAAATAATTCCAAGCAGAACTCCAGATATCATTACAAAAT
The DNA here is from genome assembly GCF_000425425.1 of Flavobacterium daejeonense DSM 17708. Taxonomy (GTDB): domain Bacteria; phylum Bacteroidota; class Bacteroidia; order Flavobacteriales; family Flavobacteriaceae; genus Flavobacterium; species Flavobacterium daejeonense. Next base: position 70,445 of record NZ_AUDK01000022.1, on the reverse strand, counting down.
CAAATACTTGTTTCATCTTTTGAAAGATTTATTAGTGGATTATACTCCTGGTTTTAAGCTATATTTTTAATCGATAAGCTGCGCATAATCGGATAAAAGTGCCGTCAATTTTGTTGGTTTCGTTTGTTTTGATATTGTTCTCTATGGTACTCGTTCGGATTTTTCTAAAAAGTCCCCACCCTGATTCAAAGGTAATGCAGATAGGCTTTGTCAGGTAATAATCTAAAAACAAAGAAAGTTGATTGTCGTATAGGGTAATATAGCGTTGGTCGTTTATTCGGTAACTGTTCATTGGGGCACGAAAAGTCAGTCCGCTATATAATTTTGAATTCCATTTATGTTCAAATGTTAGTCGGCCGGGGAGTAATCCAAAAATGGCATTGGAGTTATTTATTTGCCAATTTACCCCGGCAACGGGAATTACAAACCAGCCAAAGAACTCTTTATTGACATAAACGCCCAAGCGGATTTTTTTATTGGGATTTTTAGAAAAAGTGGTAAAAAGGATGGTTCCAAATTGGAAACTATTTTCCTTAAATAATTCCATTCCGTTTGAACTCAGTATGCCTAATGCTGTGAGCGACCATTTTGAATTTCCTATTGCTGTAATCACCCCAATCGGTAAGCGTAAAGAATGGATTGTGGCTAATTGTAATTCGGTATTATCCAACTTGATTTGATGATTGCTATAAGACGGACTCAAAAACAAATAACTGTCTTTGTTGATGGCAATTGGGAGTTCACTGTTGATTTCAAAAGTACTGATAACGGAGTTGTTGTATAGCTGATTTTGAAACGCATTAGTATATTTAAACTGTAAAGCTTCGACGTAAGACTGTGAATAAAGAGAAATGGTGAACAATATGATTACGAAACATTGCAACATGATTTGAGTTTTATTTGTTATAAAATTCTCTTTTAATCCATTGTCTTTTTAGGAGCAATTTCAAGAAATCGCCTTAAATAACGCATTGTTTTATAGGTTTTTTTGATTATTTGGGACTTATATCAAATTTAATCATAATAAATTGAATTTTAATATTTTATGTTTAAAACTGGTTTGAAATGAATGAAGTATTTTTATTTCTTTCCATCCTGTTGGTTCTTTTTATTGAACAGCAAACCCATTATGTTTAAAAAACCAAAATTGTTGGAGGTTTTAAAGGAGGTTTTTATTGGGCGTGTCTCTTTGTCTTTCGTTTTCGTAGTGTATCATTTATAAAAAAACCCGACCGCTCGGATTTACAATGAATGTCTCGTTTGGATAGCGCGGTCCCGACGCTTCGGGATGCAATCCGTGCCCAAAAAGAGGAGCAACTTTGTCGAGTTGTTTGATGAGATCCTTTCTTCGTCAGGATGACATTTTGTGGTAAAACTCCGTGCAATAAAGCCCCGCTATCCAGCTGCTCAAAGTGTTCGCTTTGCGCAATTGTTTTTAATAATGCAGCTTTATTAAATCAATTCCTTAGCAAAAATCCTCTAAATAACAATAAAATGGCTAAAAAATGTGAAATGAATTCACATTTGGGTGAAACTTTTTCACAAAATTCCTTACTTTCGCAGCTCGATTAAGAAAAGGATAAAATGAGTACAAAATTTACTGAATACAAAGGACTTGACTTGCCTACAGTAGCATCGGAAGTTTTAGATTTTTGGAAGAAAGAAAATATATTTGAAAAGAGTGTAACAACCCGTGAGGGCGCTACACCTTACGTGTTTTTTGAAGGACCGCCTTCGGCAAACGGATTGCCGGGAATTCACCACGTAATGGCTCGTGCTATTAAGGATATTTTTTGCAGATATAAAACCCAAAAAGGATTTCAGGTAAAGCGTAAAGCGGGTTGGGATACTCATGGATTGCCGGTAGAATTAGGTACTGAGGCAGCATTAGGAATTACCAAAGAAGATATTGGAAAAAGTATTTCGGTAGCCGAATATAACGAAGCCTGTAAAAAAACGGTGATGCGTTATACGGATGTGTGGAATGATTTGACCGAAAAAATGGGTTATTGGGTTGATATGGAAGATCCGTATGTGACTTACAAACCCAAATATATGGAGAGTGTTTGGTGGTTGTTAAAGCAAATCTACAACAAGGATTTGATGTACAAAGGTTACACCATTCAGCCGTATTCTCCAAAAGCGGGAACAGGATTGTCTTCGCATGAGGTGAACCAACCGGGTTCTTACCGTGATGTGACCGATACTACGATTGTAGCGCAGTTTAAGACTTTGACGGAAACTTTGCCAAGCTTTTTACAAGGTTTTGGAGCTATTCACATTTTGGCATGGACGACTACGCCTTGGACTTTGCCATCGAATACGGCTTTGACTGTTGGTCCAAAAATAGATTATGTTTTAGTTAAAACTTTCAATCAATATACTTTTGAGCCAATCAATGTGATTTTGGCCAAAAATCTGGTTGGGAAACAATTCGGGAAAGCGTATTTCGCTACTGAAGAAGCAGCTGATTTTGAAAATTACAAAGCTGGTGATAAAAAGATTCCATATCAAATTATAGCTGAAGCAAAAGGAGCTGATTTAGTAGGAATCCGTTACGAACAATTATTGCCTTGGGCATTGCCGTACCAAAATCCGGAAAATGCCTTTAGAGTGATTTCGGGAGATTTCGTTACAACTGAAGACGGTACTGGAATTGTACATACGGCTCCCACTTTTGGTGCTGATGATGCTAAGGTAGCTAAAGAAGCTACACCTGAAGTGCCGCCAATGTTGGTTTTGGACGAAAACGGTACGCCGGTTCCATTGGTAGATTTACAAGGTAGATTTACTTCACATGTAGGTGGTGAGTTTGCAGGGAAATATGTGAAAAACGAATATTATGATGCCGATCAGGCACCGGAACGTTCGGTTGATGTGGAGATTGCTATTCGATTAAAAGAAGAAAATAAAGCGTTCAAAGTAGAGAAATACGTGCATAGTTACCCACATTGCTGGAGAACGGATAAGCCTATTTTATACTATCCTCTTGACTCTTGGTTTATCAAAATCACTGAGGTGAGAGACCGAATGTTCGACTTGAATGAAACCATCAACTGGAAACCAAAAGCAACCGGAGAAGGGCGTTTTGGAAACTGGTTGAAAAATGCCAACGACTGGAACTTATCGCGTTCGAGATATTGGGGGATTCCATTGCCAATTTGGAGAACGGAAGACAAGCAAGAGGAAATTCTGATTGGTTCGGTGGAAGAATTGTACAACGAAATTGAAAAAGCAATTGCTGCCGGTGTTCAATCAGCAAATCCATTCAAAGGATTTGAAATTGGAAACATGAGCGAGGCTAACTATGATTTGGTTGACTTGCATAAAAATGTGGTGGACGGAATTACTTTGGTTTCTGCTTCAGGAAAGCCAATGAAACGTGAGGCTGATTTGATTGACGTTTGGTTCGATTCAGGAGCTATGCCTTATGCGCAATGGCATTATCCTTTTGAAAACAAAGAATTGATAGATAATAATAAATCATTCCCGGCTGATTTTATCGCCGAAGGCGTGGATCAAACTCGTGGATGGTTTTATACCTTGCATGCTATCGGAACTTTGGTTTTTGATAACATTGCTTATAAAAACGTAGTTTCTAACGGATTGGTGTTGGATAAAAACGGACAAAAAATGTCGAAGCGTTTGGGTAACGCCGTTGATCCATTTGAAACTTTAAAAGAATACGGTCCGGATGCTACGCGTTGGTACATGATTGCTAATGCGAATCCTTGGGATAACCTGAAATTTGATATCGAGGGGGTAGCTGAGGTAAGAAGAAAGTTCTTTGGAACCCTTTATAATACCTATTCTTTCTTTAGTTTATATGCCAATATTGATGGTTTCAAATTTGATAATCCCGAAGTTTCGGGAGAAGTACCATTGAATGAAAGACCTGAAATTGACCGTTGGATTTTATCAGAATTACATACTTTAATCAAATTAGTTGATGAGGCTTATGCGGATTATGAGCCAACCAAAGCTGCTCGTGCGATTTCTGATTTCGTACAGGAAAATTTAAGTAACTGGTACGTTCGCTTGTGTCGTCGTCGTTTCTGGAAAGGAGACTATGCTCAGGATAAAATTGCGGCTTATCAAACCTTATATACTTGTTTGTTAACGGTAAGTAAACTGAGTGCTCCTATAGCTCCGTTCTTTATGGATAAGCTTTACAGAGACTTAACACAGGTAACACAATCGGAAAAATTTGACAGTGTACATTTGGCGGAATTTCCAAAATACGTTGAAAACTTTGTTGATAAATCGTTAGAGAGCAAAATGCAGAAAGCGCAGACGATTTCATCACTGGTTTTATCACTGCGTAAGAAGGAGATGATTAAGGTGCGTCAGCCACTGCAAAAGGTAATGATTCCGGTACTTGACGAGCGTCAGAGAACCGAAATTGAGGCAGTTTCCGACCTGATAAAAGCAGAGGTAAACGTGAAAGAAATTGAACTTTTAGACGATGCTTCCGGGGTTTTGGTAAAGCAAATTAAGCCTAATTTTAAAGCACTTGGACCACGTTTTGGGAAAGATATGGTCTTGATTTCCAAAGAGATACAAAATTTTTCTTCTGAACAAATCAATCAATTGGATAAAGAAGGAAATATAAATATTGTTATTGCAGGAAAAGACGTAACTTTATCATTAGAGGATGTAGAAATAACATCTCAGGATATTGAAGGTTGGCTGGTTGCAAATTCTAACGGAATTACCGTAGCGCTTGACATCACAATCTCTGAAGAATTGAGAAAAGAAGGGGTTGCAAGGGAGTTAGTGAACAGAATTCAGAATATTCGAAAAGATTCCGGATTTGAAGTAACTGATAAAATTAAAGTGTATTTGCAAAGCAATGCAGTTTTAGAAGCGGCGGTGAATGAGAACAAAGGTTACATTCAATCAGAAACCTTAACAGAAGAATTGGTTTTTGATACGCAAATTGAGAATGGCACAGAAATTGAATTTGATGACATAAAAACTAAAATAACAATTACAAAATAATATTGATTATGGTGGAAGAAGTAATAAGATACTCAGATGCCGATTTGGCAGAGTTCAAAGAGATAATACAAAAGAAAATTGAGAAAGCCCAAGCGGATTTAGATTTGATAAAAAGTGCTTACATGAATGATTTGAATAACGGGACTGATGATACCTCTCCTACATTCAAGGCCTTCGAAGAAGGAAGCGAGACGATGTCTAAAGAAGCTAACTCTCAATTGGCTATCCGTCAGGAAAAATTCATTCGCGATTTAAAGAATGCTTTGTTTCGTGTAGAGAATAAAACCTACGGAATTTGTAAAGTAACCGGAAAATTAATTAGTAAAGAGAGATTGAAAATTGTTCCTCATGCAACAATGAGCATTGAGGCTAAAAATCTACAGAAATAAAATATCGAAATTCCTATCTATAAATTCCAAATGCCAGTAAGAATGATAAAATTATTGGGGTTTGGAATTTATTTTTTATAATTTATTCTATTTTTGCATACTTAAAATTTTTAAAATGTCATTACGAAAAGCGTATCTGCTTATCTTCCTCGTATTACTGGTAGATCAGATTTCTAAAATATATGTAAAAACTAATTTTATATTAGGAGAAGAGGTTGCCGTTTTCAATTGGTTTAAAATTCATTTTATAGAAAATGAAGGGATGGCCTGGGGAACTCAAATTCCGGGAGCTTACGGGAAATTGATTCTTACCTTGTTCCGCTTGGTAGCCGTGGGAGGAATTGGGTACTGGTTATGGGATTCGGTAGAGAGAAAACACAGTAGTAATTATTTGGTTGTAGCAATCGCTTTAATTTTGGCCGGAGCTTTTGGTAATATTATCGATTCGGTTTTTTATGGGGTAATTTTTGACGATAGTAGTTCACAATTAGCAACTTTGTTTTCGAATGAGCCTTATGGAGAATATTTTCACGGAAAAGTAGTGGATATGTTTTATTTCCCTTTCTGGCATGGCAATTTACCGCAATGGTTACCGCTTTGGGGCGGCAGGGATTTTACTTTCTTTAATGCTATTTTCAATGTTGCCGATGTGGCCATTTCAACCGGAGTTGGAATCTTAATCGTTTTTAATAAAAAAGCTTTTCACAAGCATTAATAGTGAAATGATATAAAAGCAAAACCCGATATTTTATAATGTCGGGTTTTTTTATTAGTTGAATGTATAAATGCTGTTTGGCGTTACACAATAATCCAGTTGGATATCGCCTTCATATACATCGTCTATTGATTCTTCGGCTTCAAAGAAAGAAAGTCCAATTTTAATGGTTCCAGTCCTACACTCTCTAAGGAATTTATCGTAAAAACCTTTGCCGTAACCCACGCGGTGTCCTTTTTTGTCAAAAGCTAAAAGCGGTACAAAAACGACTTCTATTTTTTGCGAAGGCACTTCTATGCCATCAACCGGTTCGGGGATATTGTATTTATTTTTCTTGATTTTAGTATTATCGGTTAAAAGGTAATGAGTCATTTTGCGGGTTTCAAAATCCGATTTTGAGATAAGGATGTTTTTATCTTTTCCAGAAAGTAAATGTAAAATCAATTCGGTATCCACTTCCTGATGTTCGGCAATGGGTAGAAAAACATGGAAATAATTTTTGTCCCAAATATCGAGTTTCAACAATTGATTGGCAATGGTCAGACTCATTTCTTCGATGTTGTTTTCCGAAAGTTGTTTGCGTAGTGATTTGTATTTGGAGCGTAATTCTGTTTTAGTATTTCCCATGTTTGATTTTATGCGTGGAATTAAAAAGTTAAAAGTAGAAATAATTATTTGTAATTCGTAAATTTGATTAGAATTCAAATAAAGGTCTTAAAACAGCTTGTTTTGGGATTTTCTTATCTTTTTTGAAACTAAATTCTAATGCAAAAAACAGCTCTCGAACTTCAAATTCAAACTTTACCAGACAGCCCCGGTGTTTATCAGTATTACGATAAAGATGGCAAAATTTTATATGTGGGAAAGGCGAAGAATTTAAAAAAACGGGTTTCTTCTTATTTTAATAAAATTCATGATACAGCTAAAACGAATGTTTTGGTCAAAAAAATTGTGACGATAAAACACATTGTGGTTCCTACTGAAACCGATGCGCTTTTGCTGGAAAACAATTTAATTAAAACTTTACAGCCGCGATATAATATCAATTTAAAAGACGATAAAAGTTATCCGTGGATTTGTATTAAGAAAGAGCCTTTTTCGAGAATATTTTCGACCAGAAGAATGGTGAAAGACGGGTCGGAATATTTTGGACCTTATACCAGTTTCAAGACCGTGAATACTATTTTGGATTTAATTAAGGAATTGTATCCGTTGCGTACCTGTAATTTTGATTTGAGTGATGCGAATATTAAAAGTGGAAAATTTAAGGTTTGTCTCGAATATCATATTGGCAATTGCAAAGGTCCTTGTGAGGGTTATGAATCTTTGGAAGAATATCAAAAACAGGTGAATGCTATTCGCGAAATCTTAAAAGGAAATTTCAAAGAAAGTCTCAAAGATTTCCGAAAACTGATGATGGATTTGGCACAGCAAATGCATTTTGAAGAAGCTCAAAAAATCAAGGAAAAAATTGAAGTTTTAGAAAATTACCAATCGCGTTCTACCATTGTAAATCCGAGAATTACCAATGTTGATGTTTTTTCTATTGTTTCGGATGAAAGTTCGGCTTATGTGAATTTTTTACAAATTTCACATGGTTCTATTATTCGTTCCCATACTTTAGAAATGAAAAAGAAGTTACAGGAGTCAGATGAAGAGTTGTTAGAATTGGCTGTTGTGGAACTCAGAGAGCGATTTCAGTTGTTGTCTAAGGAAGTTATTGTGCCTTTTGCCGTGGATTTAGGTGAGAATATAAAAGTGACCGTGCCGCAATTAGGGGATAAAAAACAAATTTTAGATTTGTCTGAACGAAATGCTAAATTTTACCGAATAGAACAATTAAAGCAATTACAAATCGTTGACCCTGATAGGCATGCCAATAGAATTATGGCGCAAATGAAGAAAGATTTGCATTTGCCGGTTGAGCCGCGACATATTGAATGTTTTGATAATTCGAATATTCAGGGGACGAATCCGGTTTCGGCCTGTGTGGTTTTTAAAGACGGAAAGCCAAGTAAAAAAGATTACCGTCATTTTAATATCAAAACTGTTGAAGGACCGAATGATTTTGCTTCGATGGAAGAAGTAGTCTATCGTCGATACAAACGATTGTTGGACGAAAAGGAATCTTTGCCGCAACTAATTATTATTGATGGTGGAAAAGGGCAGTTGTCCTCGGCGTTAAAAAGTCTGGATGATTTAGGGTTGCGCGGAAAAATAAGCATTATTGGTATTGCCAAACGATTAGAAGAATTGTTTTATCCGGATGATCCGGTGCCGTTATATTTGGATAAAAAATCGGAGACTTTAAAAGTAATTCAGCATTTGCGGAATGAAGCGCATCGCTTTGGGATTACGCATCATCGGGACAGAAGAAGCAAAGGAGCTTTGAATTCTTCGATAGAATCGATTCCCGGAATTGGTGAAAAAACCATGTTGGCGCTGATTCAGCATTTCAAAAGTGTTAAAAGATTGAAATTGGCTACAGAAAAAGAAATTTCGGAGGTGGTAGGAGTGTCAAAAGCCAAAAAAATTACCGATTTTTACAAAAGCACAGCACAATGATAGAAGTAAAGGCGTTTAATTTTTAAAACCGAATCTTGTTTTATGAAAAAATATATCCTCTTGTTACTTGTTTTTTTTAGTGGTTTAACAATGTTTTCCCAAAAAAAAGACAGACCTAAAATAGGTTTGGTTTTAAGTGGCGGTGGTGCAAAAGGATTTGCTCATATTGGGGTTCTTAAAGTAATTGAAGAGGCCGGAGTTAAGATTGATTATATTGGCGGAACCAGTATGGGGGCTGTTGTGGGTGGTTTGTATGCGGCAGGTTATAATGCTGCCCAGCTTGATTCTATTTTTAAAGAAACTGATTTTGATGAATTGTTGAGTGATTATATTCCGCGGCAAACGAAGAATTTTTATGAGAAACGTAACGATGAAGTTTATTCGTTGGTTTTGCCATTTAACAAATACAAAATTGGTATTCCGGATGCGCTTTCTAAAGGTTTGTATAATTTTAATTTGCTAAGCCGAATCACCCGAAATGTTCGCCATGTAAGAGATTTTAATAAACTTCCGATTCCTTTTTTGTGTATAGGCTCTGATATTGAAACAGGAGAGCAAGTGGTGTTGAACAAAGGAAATCTGGCTCAGGCGATGATTGCGAGTTCGGCTTTTCCGTCTTTGTTTTCTCCGGTTGAATACCAGGATCGCTTTTTGGTTGACGGCGGTGTGGTTAATAATTATCCGGTAGATGAAGTTAGAAAATTGGGAGCTGATATTATTATTGGTGTGGATGTTCAAAATGATTTACTGGACAGAAAAGAACTCAATGATGCTACTAAAATTTTGGTGCAAATAACCAACCTTCATTCTATTGATAAAATGAAGCAGAATATTTTGAAAACGGATATTTATATTCGTCCGGATGTGAGAGAATACGGGGTGATGTCTTTTGACAGCGGTGATGTAATTTTGAGCAGAGGAGAAGAAGCTGCTTTTTCGGTTTTTGAACGATTAAAACAATTAGGTGTTCAATCTAAAAATTATAAAAAACCAAAATTAGAGCAACAGTCGGATAGTTTGCAAATTGCTGCTATAAACTGCAACAAATTGAGAAATTATACCAAAGAATATATCTATGGAAAGTTGCGGTTTAAACCGGGAACCAAAATCAGTTACCGTCAATTGCAAACCGGAATTAATAATCTGAATGCTACGGAAAACTTTAGTGCCATCGATTATTCATTTGAGGATGATAACGGAAAGGACGATTTGAATTTGGTATTAAAAGAAAATCCAATAAATAATTTTTTGAAATTTGGCTTGCATTATGATGGATTGTATAAAAGTTCGGTTTTAATTAATCTAACGCATAAGAAAAACTTTTTTAAAAATGATGTCGCTTCGTTAGATGTGATTTTGGGAGATAATTTCAGGTATAATTTTGACTATTATATCGAAAACGGATACAATATCAGTTTGGGATTCAAATCTTTTTTAAATCAGTTTAACAGAAATGTAGAAGGGCAAATTAGTAATCTGAATTTTGGGGATTTAGGCATTCAGTCTCTTAATGTTGATTTGTTTGATTTGACAAATCAGTTGTATTTTCAAACCATGTTTGCCCAACGTTTCCTGATTGGTGGCGGTGTGGAATATAAATATTTGAATATTAATTCTAAAACGCTGGCGAATACCGATCCTAAAATTGATAAAAGTGATTATCTGAGTGTTTTTGGTCGCTTGAATTTTGATTCTATGGACGATAAATTTTTTCCAAAAAGAGGTTGGTCGTTTTCAGGAGATATTCATTCCTATTTGTATTCTTCCGATTATACAGGGGAATTTAATCCTTTTTCGATTGCTAAGGCTGATTTTGGAGTGGCGTTTCAGTTGTTTAAGTCGGCTACGGTAAGATTTCAAACTGAAGCCGGATTTGCCATTGGAGGTAAAAGTGTGTCTTTCTTTAATTTTATTCTGGGAGGATTTGGGTATAATGTTTCTAATAATTTCAGCCATTTCTACGGCTATGATTTTCTGAGCATGGGCGGCAATAGTTACATTAAATCAACACTGACATTGGATTGTGAAGTCTTCAAAAACAATCATCTTAATTTTACGGCAAATTATGCCAATATTGGAGAGGATATTTTTCAAACAGTCGATTGGGTTTCTATTCCGCAAATATCCGGCTATGCTTTAGGTTATGGTTTAGAAACAGCTATTGGGCCTATAGAGATAAAAAGAAGCTGGTCGCCGGAAACCGGAAAAAGTTATACCTGGTTTAGTGTTGGTTTCCCTTTTTAAATCCCGAAAACTATAAAATCATTATTTAACAAAGATTGAGAACGGTCGTTTTTAGTCAAATCTCAGACGTTTTTTTAGTTAAAAAAAGCTTATAAGTGTAAAATCAACTGTTTTTTGAATTTTTGAGCTAAACCCAAAATTATGAGTTTAATTTTTTATCATTACTTTTTTTATGATATTCAAAAAAAAAGACTAATCCTTCCGAATCTTGTTTTAAAATTTTGTTAAACTGAATTTTTGTTGTAGAAATCGCATTTTCTTGCCGTATATTTGTCGTATCAAAACAAGAGGGGTGGTTTCCTTTTGGTTTATATAAATTTAATAATTTATAATTTTTTGGTTGGTTAATAGCATAAAAACTCAGTCATTAATTTGACTGGGTTTTTTTGTTTTGATATATTTGGAACAAAATTTGCCAATTAAATCAAAACAAAGAAATTTAGTAAATTATGAAAAAAATAATATTACTCTTGTTGTTGATTTTAACCGTAAGTTTTGATTCTCATTCTGACGATGCATTTGGTGTGGGTGAATGGTTTAAATTTCGAGTTCACTATGGTTTTGTAAATGCAGGTTATGCCACTCTGGAAGTTAAGGATGCTGTAATTAATCAAAAAAAAGTTTTTCACGTTGTAGGGAAAGGATATACTACAGGTTTGTCCCGTTTTTTTTTCAAAGTGGAAGATCTCTATGAAAGCTATATAGATAAAGATTCCGGTAATCCGTATCAATTTGTCCGAAAAATAAACGAAGGAGGTTATACCAAAAATCAGGAAGGTTTTTTTAATCAGTCAGCTAATAGAGTTACGGTAAAAGATTATAAAAAGAAAACTGAAAAAACCTTTGTTATTCCTGATAATACTCAGGATATATTATCTGCTTTTTATTATCTGAGAAATTATCCTACGATTGACAAGATTAAACCCGGAGAATCTATTGAAATCGATATGTTTTTTGACGACGAAACCACAAAATTTAAGTTAAAGTTTATGGGGCGTGAAAATATATCAACTAAATTTGGATCCGTTCCAGCTATGATTTTTAGACCATTAGTACAATCAGGAAGGGTTTTTAAAGAGCAAGAAAGTTTAACGGTTTGGGTTTCTGATGATGATAACAGGTTGCCATTGCGCATTAAAGCCGATTTGGCAGTGGGTTCACTAAAGGCCGATTTGGATGCTTTTAAAGGATTGAAGGCTCCTTTTAAAATAAAGAAATAATGAATATTAATGAGAATACAGCAGCTATTTTAAAAGAAATAGAGCAAAAGTACGAGTCTATTAATCAAAAGACAGAGACTCAGCTTGAAGGCTTGCTGTGGTCTAAACCAATAAATTATTGGGATTATATTCAAACGGATGCATTATTAAATTTGCAGGTTCAAAGAACCGTTCTTCCTGATGAGATGGTTTTTATTGTTTATCATCAGATTAATGAATTAATATTCAAAATGATTCTTTGGGAGATGAATCAAGTCTCTCATGCAGTCAATATTCAAGCTGATTTTTTTACCGACCGATTAGCGCGCATTAGCCGTTATTTTGATATGTTAACTACCTCTTTTTCTATTATGGAAAACGGAATGGATGTTAATCAGTATATGAAATTCAGAAATACACTTACGCCGGCTAGCGGATTTCAAAGTGCGCAATATCGTTTGATTGAATTTTGTGCTACCGATTTGGTTAATTTAATAGATAGTCGTTTCAGAGCAACTTTTGGTCATACTATTTCGAATGAAAATGCGTTTGAAATGCTGTATTGGCAGGCTGCCGGAAAAGAGCAGCAAACAGATGCGAAATCTTATACTTTAAGCTCTTTTGAAAAAAAATATAAGGCTGCTTTTTTGACTTATATGGAGGAGTATAAAACAATTAATATTTGGCAAAAATACAAACAGCTTCCTTTAGAAGATCAGGAATCTTCAAGTTTGAAAGAAGCGATGCGTCATTTAGATTATACTGTTAATATTAAATGGGTAATGCAGCATTTTAATGTTGCGGTTAAGTATATTGATCAAAGTGGTATGGGAGATGGCGAAGCAACCGGAGGAAGCGACTGGCGTAAATACATGCATCCGAAATATCAAAAAAGGATATTTTTTCCGGAACTTTGGTCTAAGGATGAAATTGAAAATTGGGGACAGGAACAATAAAATAATAATTTAAGTAGAATTGAATAAATAGATTAAGTTTGAAATACGTTTTAACATTTATAATTGCATTAACTCTCGTCGTATCTTGTAAAAAATCAGATAAAGAAACGGAAAAAAAGAAACTGGTAAAGAAGGAAATTCCCCAAAAAGACAATTCGGATTTTGGGTTTAATTTTGCTGACTTTAATGTGATTCAGGATACCGTCAGAAAAGGAGATACTTTTGGAACAATTATAAGTAAACAAAACATTGGAGAACGTAAAATTTATGAAATTGTAAACAGTATTAAAGATACTTTTGATGTTCGTGTGATTCGTCCTAATAAGGCTTACACGATGTTGCGTTCTAAAGATAAAACCAATAAGCTTCAGGTTTTTGTATATCAGCCAAATGATTTAACCTATTATATTTTTGATCTTCGGGATTCGGCGGTGGTGGCTCACAAAAAAGTCAGACCGGTTACTTTTAAAAGAAGATTAATTACCGGAGTTTTGAAAGGTTCTTTATCGGAAACTTTATCGAATGCGGGGGTTGCAGCTAATTTGGCTAGTCAGATTACAAAAATTTATTCCTGGTCCATCGATTTCTTCAAGTTGAAAAAAGGAGATCGTTTTGGGATTGCTTTCAACGAGCGCTACATAAATGACACTATTTATAATGGAGTAAGCGATGTCGAAGCTGCTTTTTTTGAATACAGAGGCAAGATTATGTACGCTTTCCCATTTGTGCAGAATGAAGCTTCGGGAAAAGTTGATTATTATGATGAGGAGGGTAAGACGATGAAAAATTTCTTCCTGAAATCGCCAATTAAGTTTAGTCGAATTACATCGAGATTTACTATGAACCGATACCATCCTGTTCAGCATAAATGGAAAGCGCATAAAGGGACTGATTATGCGGCTCCAACCGGGACTCCTATTATGACAACAGCCACCGGGGTTGTTGAGAGAACAGGTTATACTGCCGGAAACGGAAATTATGTTAAAGTAAAACACAACGGAACATACTCGACTCAGTATTTACACATGTCTAAAATTCTGGTAAGACGCGGGCAACATGTCAATCAGGGAGATGTTATTGGAAGGGTAGGGAGTACCGGTTTAGCAACAGGGCCGCATGTGTGTTATCGTTTTTGGAAAAATGGAGTACAAGTGGATGCTTTAAGGTTGAAATTGCCTACAGGAACACCAATGGAAAACAGAAATAAAGCAAGATTCTTAAAAACGATTGAGCCGCTTAAGAGAGAGTTGGACAGTGTTGGTAATTTATAATGCGAATTGGTAATCCCTGAAAATATAAAGGAGAAGTAGTTGTTAGCAACTTGCTTCTCTTTTTTTTATGTAGAAACTGGTTGGTTTTTAAATTATATAGTGGGGATTTTTCCGGCTATTCGAACTAAATTCAGTATTTTTACGACCATCTAAAAACACTAAAAACAAATATATAAATGGCTTTAAGTACACTAAATCCAACGCTTACTGCTTCATGGAAGAAGCTTGAAAAACATTTTGAAGAATTGCAACATGTTTCCATGCAGGAAATGTTTAAACAGGATGCTTCAAGAGCAGAAAAATTCAGTATTCTGTGGAAGGATTTTCTAATTGATTATTCTAAAAATATAGTGAATCAGGAAACAATGAATTTGTTGCTTGAGTTAGCTAATGAAATGGGACTTAAAAAAGGAATTCAGGATTATTTTGAAGGAGGAATCATTAATCAAACCGAAAACAGAGCGGTGCTTCATACAGCTTTAAGAGCCAAAGAATCGGCGGTGATTAATGTAAATGGTGTGAATGTTGTTCCGGAGGTATATGAGGTAAAAAATAAAATTAAAAATTTTACAAACGAAATTGTTTCGGGCAAAAAAACCGGATATACCGGAAAAGCATTTACCGATGTGGTGAATATCGGAATTGGAGGTTCTGATTTAGGGCCGGCAATGGTGGTGGAAGCTTTGCAATATTACAAGAATCAGTTGAATGTTCATTTTGTTTCCAATGTTGACGGTGACCATGTAAATGAAGTAATTAAAAAATTAAATCCGGAAACAACGCTATTTGTTATTGTTTCCAAAACCTTTACAACTCAGGAAACTTTAACCAATTCAGAAACGATCAGAAAATGGTTTTTACAATCGGCGACTCAGGAAGATGTAGCAAAACATTTTGTGGCGGTTTCGACCAATTTGCAAAAAGTGACTGAATTTGGAATCAATCCGGACAATGTATTTCCAATGTGGGACTGGGTTGGTGGTCGTTTTTCCCTTTGGAGTGCGGTAGGTTTGTCAATCAGTTTGGCAGTTGGTTTTGAAAATTTTGAAGCTTTGTTGAACGGAGCAAACGAAATGGATGAACATTTTAAAACAGCTGATTTTGATCAAAATATTCCGGTTGTTTTGGCTTTGTTGAGCGTTTGGTATAATAATTTCTTTGGTGC
Source organism: Flavobacterium daejeonense DSM 17708 (assembly GCF_000425425.1). GTDB lineage: Bacteria > Bacteroidota > Bacteroidia > Flavobacteriales > Flavobacteriaceae > Flavobacterium > Flavobacterium daejeonense. The sequence continues at coordinate 54,940 of NZ_AUDK01000022.1, read as the reverse complement.
CGAAAGTGAAGCTTTGATTCCATATACGCAGTATTTGCAAAAATTAGCGCCTTATTTGCAGCAGGGAACTATGGAAAGTAACGGAAAAAGTGTAGGTCGCGATGGTAAGGCTGTGGATTATCAAACGGGAACGATTATTTGGGGTGAGCCGGGAACCAATGCACAACATGCTTTCTTTCAGTTGATTCATCAGGGGACTAAAATAATTCCAACCGATTTTATTGGTTATGTTCAGTCGTTGTACGGAGATAATAATCATCACGATAAGTTGATGTCTAACTTTTTTGCTCAAACCGAAGCGTTGTTAAACGGGAAAGACGAGAGCAAAGTACAGGCAGAATTTGATAAACAGAGATTATCGGCTGAAGCGGCACAGTTTTTATTACCGTTTAAAGTATTTGCAGGAAACAAACCAACAAATACATTTTTGATTCAAAAATTAACTCCGAAGTCTTTAGGTTCATTGATTTCGTTATACGAACACAAGATTTTTGTTCAGGGATTCATTTGGAACATTTTTAGTTATGATCAATGGGGAGTAGAATTAGGAAAGCAATTGGCTAATTCTATCCTGGATGAAATTAATGCGAATGAAGTTAAAAATCATGATAGCTCAACTGCTTTATTATTAAGTCATTTTTTAAGAAATAAATAACATTTTGCTGGTTTTTGCTTAAATGTTTGATTATCAGTTCGTATTTTAAAAAGTACTGATTTTAAATGACAAAGCCCCGATTTGCTTTTAGTAATACGGGGTTTTTTTTATGTCTTTTTTGTTTATATTTGTTAAAAAAAATATCAAAACATGTACGTATTTATTCAAAAGTTTCATTCGGGTTGGGCTTATATAGCACTTGTATTGTTAGTAATTGCAGTAGTAAACGCTTTTATAGGTTTTACGGCTAAAAAAGAGTTTACGGCCAAAGACAGAAAGATTGCGATTTTTGGATTAATTGGAACTCATACACAATTGTTAATTGGATTGGTATTGTATTTTGTTTCTCCGCTTGGGTTTACTTCTTTGGGGCAAATGTCAGACAAAATGTTACGTTTAACTTCATTAGAGCATCCTTTAATTAACATCATTGCTATTGTGTTGATTACAATTGGATGGTCTAAACATAAAAAATTAACCACAAGCGAGTCTAAATTTAAAACATTTACTATTTTTTACGGTTTAGGATTAGTACTTATACTAAGTAGAATCCCTTGGTCGTTATGGTTTCAATAAAAACTTAGAAAAGTCCTTTTTAGGACTTTTTTTATCGAGGTATGGTTTTTGTTTTAAATAGATTTGAACTAAAAAGTTAATATGAAAAAAATAACAACACTACTTTTTTTATTTGCTGCGGTTGTTTTTGCCAACGCTCAAAGTGCTAAAACTTCCGAACAAAAGGTAAATAATCAACAAGTTGCCGGCCCGGAAGAAGATAATGTTCCGGGAAAACTTCCTTTTACAGTTGATAAAAAAGGTGTCGTAACTGATACTCTTTTTGGTGAAGCAATCGGGAAATTGAAAGTGTATAAAAAAAGTGTGCATGCTTCTTATTATGCCGATAAATTTAATGGAAAACGCACTGCAAGCGGATTGAAATTCAGCAATAGAGATTATACTGCGGCTCATAAAAAAATTCCTTTTGGAACTAAGCTGAAAATAACTAATGAAGCAAATGGGAAATCGGTATTTGTAGAAGTGATTGACAGAGGTCCTTTTGTTAGATCCAGAGAAATAGACCTGACTAAGAGAGCATTTATGGAAATTGCATCAAATAAAGGAGCCGGTTCTATTATTGTAACTATCGAAGAAGTTATAAAATAACTACCAGTTTTTAAAAGGATTTTTGCTCAAATACGAATTGTAATACCTTTTGTCATTGGTTACTTCTTCTCCCAACCAATCGGGTTTTTCAAACGATTCTGTTTCTGATTGAAGTTCGATTTCGGCCATTTCTAATCCTTCATTTTCACCGTAAAATTCGTCCACTTCATAAATGTGGTTCGCTATTTTTACTTCATAACGTGTTTTGTCGATAACTCCTGTTTCGCAAAGCAACAATAAATTTTGGGCATCTTCCACGGGAATTTCTTTTTCCCATTCAAAACGCGACATGCCGGAGGCATTGGAGTTACCTTTTACGGTAATATAAGCTTTATTGTCTTTTATTCGGATGCGAACAGTACGTTCCGGATTTGAATTCAAATAACCCTGTTTAATGCGTTTTTGTGAAAAAGCTTCGTTTTTATAAGCGTCTGATTTGACTAAAAATTTTCGTTCTATTTCCAGCATTTTATAAATAAGTTTAAAAGGTGTTTTTTACGGTTTTTTGATGTTCAAAAGTATCAAATATTTTGAGTTTATTGATTTCATTTTGAAAAATTGAGCCTAATTTTGTTCTATGTCCGAAATGAATCCGAATAGAAAAATCATACACATCGATATGGATGCTTTTTTTGCTTCTGTGGAGCAAATGGATAATCCTGAACTTCAGGGAAAACCTATTGCGGTTGGTGGTGCCGAAAATCGGGGTGTGGTGGCAGCGGCCAGTTATGAGGCTCGAAAATTTGGCGTTCGTTCGGCTATGAGCGGGATTTTGGCTAAGAGAAATTGTCCTGAAATTATATTTGTTCGTCCGCGTTTTGAACGATATAAGGAAATTTCGAATCAAATTCATAAAATTTTTCGAGATTACACTGATTTGATTGAACCGCTTTCTCTGGATGAGGCTTATTTGGATGTGACCCAAAACAAAAAAGGGAATCCCAGTGCCAGTTTGTTAGCGCAGGAAATTCGAAATCGTATTTATAATGAAGTGGGATTAACGGCTTCAGCAGGGATTTCGATTAATAAATTTGTGGCTAAAATTGCCAGTGATTATAATAAACCTAACGGGCAAAAAACGGTTACTCCTGAGGAAGTAATTCCGTTTTTGGAAGTTTTGCCTATTCGGAAATTTTACGGAGTTGGTAAAGTCACGACCGAAAAAATGTATCAGTTGGGTATTTTTTCCGGATTGGAACTGAAAAGTAAATCTTTAGAATTTTTAGAAAAACACTTTGGTAAGTCAGGAAGTTATTACTACAACGTAGTGCGCGGTATTCATAATAGTGAGGTAAAACCCAGTCGCATTGCAAAATCGGTGGCTGCCGAACATACTTTTGAAGTAAATCTTTCTTCTGAAGTTTTTATGTTGGAACAACTGGAACTGATTGCGAATAGTTTGGAGCGCAGACTTAAAAAGCATAAAGTTTCCGGAAAAACAGTGACTTTAAAAATTAAGTTTAGCGATTTTACACAGCAAACCCGAAGTAAAACTTTGCCTTATTTTATTGTTGATAAAGGTTTGATTCTGGAAACGGTTAAAGAATTATTATATCAGGAGCGCATGAAAGATTCCGTTCGTTTATTGGGGATTTCAATGAGTAATTTGAATACTGAAGTGAAAAAAGCTGTGGTTGCAGTGCAATTAAAATTTGACTTTTAAATAAAAAAAGAAACCCTTCTTTGTGAGAAGGGTTAGTATTGAATATTTTGTTACAAAATTAATCTCTGCTGGATAATTTGGAAAGTAATCTTAAGAATTCAACATAAAGCCAAACCAAGGTAATCATTAGTCCCATAGCACCAAACCATTCCATGTATTTTGGCATTCTTTTTTGAACACCTTGCTCAATTTGGTCAAAGTCTAAAAATAAGTTTAAGGCTGCAATTACAATTACAAAAACACTGATGCCAATACTCCATAAAGAATTTCCATAATGTACAGGCTGGAAGCTTGTAAATAAAGAAAACAACCAGGAAATTAAATAATAAGTTGCAATCGCTAAGGTTGCGGCTAATACAATCGATTTAAATTGTTCGGTAACTTTTACAATTTGATATTTGTATAATCCTAAACAAACGGCAAAAGTGACAAAAGTAGCTCCAACAGCCTGGATAACAATACCCGGATATTGAACTTCAAAAATAGCTGAAATTCCTCCGATAAATAAGCCTTCAAACAGGGCATAACCCGGAGCAAGATAAGATGAATACTGCGGTTTGAAAGAGGAAATAACCACCAGAATTAATCCGATTATTGCTCCTCCGATAGCGGGGATAATAGGGTTCATTCCATTAAAAGTCAACCACCAGATTACCATTGCCGATGCTGTAAGTAATAAAAATAATAAAATGGTTTTGTTGATGGTTCCTGAAAGCGTCATTTCTTGTTCGGAACCAATTACAGTTGCTTCGTGTACTTGTTCGGTTCTCGAAGTTGACGAAAAGCTTTTATTGTTTAAAAACGGATTTTTAGATTTAAAATTCATAATACATTCATTTTATATTAGTCAAATATAAATTTTATTTTGCATTTGAATGTTTAAATAGTCTTAAAATTTTCGCAGGATAATTCCTGAAGAATTATTTTGAAGATAAAATTTGTTATTCGCTATTTAAAAATGAATTTAGTTCCGTTGAAAGTTTTTTGAATAAAAAAATCCGTCACGATAAATCGGGACGGACTTAGTATTTAAGGAAAATAGTTTTTTAGCTAATTTCAGAAACTCTCAAGGTATTAACCATTCCTCTTTCTTTAATAGGCATCGAAGCCAGGTTGATGATGTAGTCACCGGCTTGAACATGCCCATTTTCTTTAGCAATATTGTTGATTTCCGTTACAGTAGTATCTGTACTTTCTTCTTTATCATAGAAAAAAGTTCTAACACCCCATAGTAAGTTTAATTGCGTAAGGATTCTTTCGTTAGAAGTGAAAACTAAAATTTCGGCAGTGTTAGGTCTCCAGGCAGATAATTGAAATGCTGTGTAACCACTGTTAGTCATTGTAGAAATAGCTTTTGCTTCAATAGAATTTGCCATTACAGCAGCATGGCGACAAATAGTTTTAGTGATAAAACGATTCGTTTTAATTTGTGGTGTATTTTGTGGAACCTGAATTAACGGAGAGTTTTCTACTGCTTCGCAAATTTGAGTCATTTTTTTAATTACCTGTACCGGGTAGTTTCCGGCAGCTGTTTCTCCCGAAAGCATTACTGCATCGGCACCATCCATAACCGAGTTAGCAACGTCATTAACTTCGGCACGGGTTGGGGTTAAACTACTAATCATCGTTTCCATCATTTGAGTAGCAACGATAACCGGAATTCTGGCTGTTTTAGCTCTGCGGATTAAGTCTTTTTGTACTAATGGAACTTCGTGAGCTGGTAATTCAACTCCAAGATCTCCACGAGCCACCATTAAACCGTCGCAATAAGCTACAATTTTGTCCATGTTTTCTAATGCTTCCGGCATTTCGATTTTGGCAATAATTGGAATTTTGTATTCAGAGTGTTCTGCAATTAAATCCTGAAGATCTTTCAAATCCTGTGGTGTTTTTACGAAAGAAAGAGCAATCCAGTCTACTTTTTGTTCAATGGCAAAAATAGCGTCAGCGATATCTTTTTCTGTTAATGCAGGAAGAGAAATTTTAGTGTTTGGTAAGTTAACTCCTTTTTTAGATTTCAATTCACCACCTTGAATTACTTTGGCAACTACTTCAGTTTTTTTATCTGTAGAAACGATTTCGAAAATTAATTTTCCGTCGTCTAGTAAGATTCTTTCTCCCGGATTTACGTCGTTTGGAAAGTTTTGGTATTTCATGAAAACTCTTTCGGCAGTTCCTACAATGTCTTCGGCAGTAGTAAAGGTGATCAAATCACCGTCGTTTACAACAACGCCGTCGTTCATTACTCCAACACGAAGTTTTGGCCCTTGTAAGTCTGCTAGAATGGCTGTAGTGTATCCAAATTCTTTGTTAAGTCCTCTGATGATTTCAATTCTGTTTTTTACATCATTGTAATCAGCATGAGAGAAATTGATTCTAAATACATTTACACCTGCTTCAACCATATCTTTTATGGTTTCTCTCGTGCTGCAAGCAGGCCCAAGAGTAGCCACAATTTTAGTTTTCTTGTTTGTAGTAATCATTTGCGTTAAAAAATTAGATTGTTTTTAGATTTTATTTGTTTTGTTTCAACAGTATAAACTGCTGTTATATTGTCTATTGTATTTAATATTGTCTTTATTGTATTTACATCAATGCTGTCATCGGTGTTGTCTATTTTTAAAAAATAGTCGGCTTTTTTTAATTCGGGCAACAAATATGCTTTTGCTGAAATACCTTCCTCTGTGTTTGAAAATAAATCCTGAGCCTGAAAGTTATTGCCCGGTACAACTTCATTTTTGTTTTGAACCAAATTCCAGGACACAGTATTTTCTTCGTCATAAAAATAAAATCTCGAAAACATTGTTTCGCCTTCTTTGACATTTATATGAACTTCATCTTCGCTCTTGGCGAGATTTATGGGAAGTTTTTGATTGATAAAATATGCCAATCTATAATCGTCTAAAGATGTGTGAATTGCGATTAGATTATAGTCTATTTCGTCAAATTCATCAAGACTTAGTTTATGAACAGCCATCTTCTTTAAAAATAAAGATGTAAATATACTATTTCTCCCTAAGTTTAAGTGTTGAAAATACAAGGAATTCGTTAAATTTAAAACGAAAACGTTGTAGAGTAAAGAAAAATAGTCTTATTTTTTGTTCATTTTTTCCTGAAATGCAAAATAAGCGCGTTGGGAAGCTTTTTCTTCGGCTTTCTTTTTAGAAGTTGCACGTGCTTTTGCAACTACTTTTTCATCAATGCTTAATTTTACTCCAAATAAACGCTGCCCATCTATGGCGTTGTCTTCGTAAATGTCATAATGAAATTGTCTTTTTTCTTTTTGACACCATTCGATAATTAAACTTTTGTAGCTGATAACTTTTCCTTCCAGTCGGGGAATGTCAACATAAGGAGTAATTACTTTTTTTTGAATGAATTTTTCGCAGAAAAAATAGCCTTTGTCCAGATAAATAGCTCCAATGAGTGATTCAAAAATATTGCCGTGGATGTTTTCACCAAAATGTTGCACCGGAACTTTGCTGTCAACAAATCGTATCAGATCTAAATCTTTTCCCAATTCATTAAGGTGTTCTCTGCTGACAATTTTTGAGCGCATTTTAGTTAAGTAACCTTCGTCTCCGTGTGGTACTTCGTTAAATAAATGTGCCGCAATTACTGAGCTTAACATGGCATCGCCAAGAAATTCCAAGCGTTCATAGCTAACAGGATTTCCTGTTGCATCGGTTTTTCCGGAGGAGCGATGTGTAAAGGCTTTTTGGTAATGACTCAGTTTTCCAGGGGGAAATCCCAGTATTTTTTGGATGGCATCAAAAAAAATCCCGTCTTCTTGAGAACGGGATTTTTTGAATATTTTTTTGAATATACTCATAGTATCAAATTAGAATCCTAATTTTTTCACTAATACACAAGCATTATGACCTCCAAAACCAAAAGTGTTGCTCATAACCACATTCATTTCTCTTTTTTGAGCCGTATTGAAAGTGAAGTTTAATTTTGGATCGATAGTTTCGTCATCTGTAAAATGATTAATTGTCGGAGGAACAATTCCGTGTTTTAAAGACAGAATAGAAGCAATTGTTTCAATAGCTCCGGCAGCTCCTAACAAGTGACCGGTCATAGATTTTGTAGAATTCAAGTTCATGGTGTAAGCATGTTCTCCAAAAACTTGTAAAATAGCTTTTGATTCGGCCTGATCTCCAAGTGGAGTTGAAGTTCCGTGCATGTTAACACCATCAACGTCAGTTGGTTTTAAACCGGCATCTCTCAAGCAGTTTAGCATTACATTTTTGGCACCTAATCCTTCCGGATGTGGAGCTGTAATGTGGTGAGCATCAGCAGACATACCGCCTCCGCCTATTTCACAATAGATTTTAGCGCCACGTGCAATTGCATGCTCGTATTCTTCTAAGATTAACGCTCCGGCACCTTCACCTAAAACAAAACCATCTCTGTCTTTGTCCATCGGTCTTGAAGCTGTTTCAGGGGCGTCATTTCTTGTGGATAATGCGTGTAAAGCGTTAAAACCTCCCATTCCTGCAATAGTTACTGCGGCTTCAGAACCTCCGGTTACCATTACGTCAGCATGACCTAAGCGGATATAGTTGAATGCGTCAATAATAGCGTTTGTAGAAGAAGCACAAGCAGAAACAGTTCCGAAATTTGGTCCTCTAAAACCGTATTTTATGGAAATATGCCCGCAAGCAATATCGCCAATCATTTTAGGGATGAAGAAAGGGTTAAATTTTGGTGTCCCGTCACCAGCGGCATAGTTTAGCATTTCTATTTGAAAAGTTTCTAAACCTCCGATACCTGAACCCCAAATAACTCCTGCTCTGTCAACATCAATTTTGTCTAAATCGAAATTGGCATCTTCCATCGCCTCAGTTGCAGAAACTACTGCATATTGTGTAAAGCGATCCATTTTTCTGGCTTCCTTGCGATCAATAAAATTTTCAACATTGAAGTTTTTTAATTCACAAGCAAACTGTGTTTTGAATTTTGACGCGTCAAAATAAGTGATTGGTGCAGCTCCGCTAACTCCGTTAATAAGACTATTCCAATACTCCTCAACAGTATTACCTATTGGGGTAAGCGCTCCTAAACCTGTTACAACTACTCGCCTTAATTCCATACATTTAAATTTTGTTATGTATTAACAAATAAACCCACTCTCTTTACTGTATAATTATAAAGTAGTGGGTGATTTAGATTGTGTGTATCTTTTTTGATTGAAATTCAATCTGTAATTCTCAATTGAAAAAATAATAACACCCATACCTAAAATTCAGATATGGGTGAATATTTATTATTTTTTAGCTTCTTCGATGTAAGAAATAGCTTGACCAACAGTAGCAATGTTTTCAGCTTGATCGTCTGGAATTTGAATATCGAATTCTTTTTCGAATTCCATAATAAGCTCAACAGTGTCTAATGAGTCAGCTCCTAAATCATTAGTGAAGCTTGCTTCTGTTACAACTTCGTTTTCGTCAACGCCTAATTTGTCTACGATAATCGCTTTTACTCTTGATGCAATGTCTGACATAATCTTTAATTTTAGAATTTAATTTTGTGGCAAAAATAAAAAACTTTATTTTAAAACAACTATTAAGTTGATAAATGTGACATCTAAAATAAAAAATAATTTTAAACAAAGAGATATCAAAGCTATTTAATTTCGTTTTTTATTCTTTTTTTTGTGTGACTTAAATGAGATGAAATATGAAAAAAATTGTTGTTTTTGCTTCTGGATCTGGGACAAATGCTGAAAATATTATTAAATATTTTCAAGGAACGGCTCTTGCCGAAGTAGTAAGTGTTTTTACTAATAATGCAAATGCAAAAGTGATTGACAGGGCAAAAAATAATAATGTTCCTTGCGTGATTTTTACAAAATCAGAATTAAACGAAAGTGAATTATTACAAAAAATAAATGATATTCAACCTGATTTGATAGTTTTGGCTGGTTTTCTATTAAAATTTCCGGATGCTGTCATTGAGGCTTATCCGGATAAAATTATTAATATACATCCTGCCTTGTTGCCAAAATATGGCGGAAAAGGGATGTATGGGATGCATGTGCATAAGGCGGTTGTAGAAAACAGAGAAAAAGAAACAGGAATTACCATTCATTATGTGAACGAACATTATGATGAAGGGGCAATTATTTTTCAAAAACAGCTAACCGTTTTAGAGACTGATACGCCTGAGGTAGTGGCTGAAAAAATTCATGAATTGGAACAAAAGTATTTTCCGGGAGTTGTTGCTGATTTGTTAAAGGCTAAATCGTAAAATTGGAATATCAGGTACATATATATACTGATGGTGCTGCAAAGGGGAATCCCGGCCCCGGAGGTTATGGAGTCATTATGGAATTAGTGGGGACAACTCATAAAAAAGAGTTTTATGAGGGGTTTCGTTATACTACAAATAACAGAATGGAATTGTTGGCGGTAATCGTAGGGTTAGAAAAATTAAAAAATCCGAATATGAAAGTGCTGGTTGTTTCAGATTCTAAGTATGTAGTGGATTCTGTGGTTAAGAAATGGGTTTTAGGTTGGGAAAAAAAAGCTTTTGCAGGAAGAAAAAATGCCGATTTGTGGCAGCGCTTTTTAAAAGTGTATCGCAAACATCAGGTGGATTTTAAGTGGATTAAAGGGCATAATAGTCATCCTCAAAATGAACGTTGTGATGAGTTGGCTGTTTTTGCTTCCAACCAAAAGAGTTTGTCAATTGATGCTTTTTATGAAAATGAAGACGGAAAATTGATTTGATTTTTTATAAATTCACAAGATGACTAAATTCTTTTTTATTTTCATTTTTATGTTCTCCGGTTTTGTTTTTCAGCAAAGGCCGTGGGAGTTAGCTATTGATAAAGAAGGGATAAAGGTCTATACCCGAAAAACCGATTCGGTTGCAATAAAAGAATATAAGGTAACCATGCAGGTTAAGTCGCCAGTTGATACGGTGCTGAAAAAAATTCTTGATATAAAAAATCTTAAAAACTGGAGTTACAGGATAGCGGAGTCGGATTTGGTAAAAAAAATAAATGACTCGACCTGGATTTTTTATATCCATAATGATGTGGAGTGGCCAGTGAAAGATCGGGATCATGTTTCGAAAGTTCAGCTTCAAAAAAGAAAAGAGGATTATGTTGTTTTGCTTACGCCTTATAATGATTATGTGAAGGAGAAAAAAGATGTGGTTCGGTTAACAAAATTCAAAGGGATTTGGACTTTGAAAAAGTTGGATGCTAATCATACTCAGGTTACACAGCAGTTGTATGGTGATCCCGAATCTAATATTCCGGCTTTTTTTATTAATATGATGATAGCTAAAGCGCCTTTTTACACTTTTAGAAATATGAAGAGTCAGCTGGAGGCAAAAGCTGCTAAGTAATAAACTGAGCTTAAAACTTTGCAACTTTGCAAGAGATAAATTATCTTTGCAGCTTAAATTTCGAAATTCATAAAATGAATAAATTATTGATTGTTGGAACTGTTGCTTTCGACGCAATTGAAACCCCATTCGGAAAAACCGATAAGATTTTAGGTGGAGCGGGAACTTATATTGGGCTTTCGGCAGCTTTTTTTAACCTGCAATCAGCTATCGTCTCTGTTGTTGGAGATGATTTTCCTCAGGAATATATTGATTTACTGACGGATAGAAATATTGATATTTCCGGTCTTGAAGTAGTACAAGGAGGTAAAACTTTCTTTTGGAGCGGTCGTTATCACAATGATTTGAATTCAAGAGATACTTTGGATACGCAACTAAATGTTTTGGCCGATTTTCAGCCAAAGGTTCCTCAAAATTTTAAAAATGCCGATGTGGTGATGCTTGGAAACCTGCATCCGTTAGTACAAAGTGGTGTTTTGGATCAGTTAGAGAGCAAGCCTAAATTAGTAGTTTTGGATACTATGAATTTTTGGATGGATTGTGCTTTGCCTGAATTACTGGACGTTATTAAACGTGTAGATGTTATTACTATTAATGATGAAGAAGCCAGACAACTTTCGGGAGAATATTCTTTAGTGAAAGCTGCGGCTAAAATTCAGGCGATGGGGCCGGAATATGTGGTGATAAAAAAAGGAGAGCACGGAGCATTGTTGTTTCATGAAAACAATGTGTTTTTTGCGCCGGCATTACCATTAGAAGAAGTTTTTGATCCAACAGGGGCAGGAGATACTTTTGCGGGAGGTTTCGCCGGATTTATTACTCAAAGTGAAAATGTTTCTTTTGAGAATATGAAAAATGCAATTATTTATGGTTCCAATTTGGCTTCCTTTTGCGTGGAAAAATTTGGAACAGAACGAATGCTTAGTTTAGATAAAGAAGAAGTTGTGTCGCGATTAAAACAATTTAAATCATTGACACAATTTGATATAGAATTATAATGCTTTGAAGCCTCGGAAACGGGGCTTTTTTAATTAGTATTGTTTTTAATAGTTTAGTAAAAAACTCACACTACAAATAAATTTACAATGAGCGACGCTTTAAAACATGAATGTGGAATAGCTTTAGTTAGACTGCTTAAACCGCTTGAATATTACAAAGAAAAGTATGGTTCTGCCTTTTATGGGATACAAAAAATGTATCTGATGATGGAGAAACAGCACAATCGTGGGCAGGATGGGGCCGGATTTGCAAGTATCAAACTGGATGTGGAGCCGGGAGAGAGATATATTAGCCGAGTTCGTTCTAATCAGGCTCAGCCTATTCAAGATGTGTTTACTCAGATTAATGAAAGAATTAATGAAGAGTTGACTGCTAATCCGGAATATGCTGATGATGTGGCGGCGCAAAAAAAGAATATTCCTTATATAGGAGAATTGTTCTTGGGGCATGTGCGTTATGGAACTTTTGGTAAAAATAGTATTGAAAGTGTGCATCCTTTTTTAAGACAAAGTAACTGGATGCATCGTAACCTAATTTTGGCGGGTAACTTTAACATGACTAATGTTAAGGAGTTGTTTCAAAATTTAGTTGAATTAGGACAACATCCAAAAGAAATGGCTGATACCGTAACGGTAATGGAAAAAATCGGTCACTTTTTAGATAAAGAAGTAATGCAGTTGTATCAGGATTGTAAAGCGGAAGGTTATTCGAAACAAGAGGCTTCTCCGGTAATTGCAGAAAGACTGGATGTGGCTAAAATTTTGGCGCGTTCGGCTAAAAATCTTGATGGAGGATATGCTATGGCTGGTTTATTAGGTCATGGTGATGCTTTTGTATTTAGGGATCCGGCTGGAATTCGTCCGGCTTATTTTTATCAGGATGATGAAATTGTAGTGGTGGCTTCTGAAAGACCGGTAATCCAAACAGTTTTTAATGTCCCATTTGATGAAGTTAAAGAAATTGATCCGGGAAGTGCTTTGATTATCAAGAAAAACGGAGCGGTTTCAATGAAAGAAATTTTGACTCCAACGGTTAAAAAAGCCTGTTCTTTTGAGCGAATTTATTTCTCCAGAGGAAGTGACGCTGAAATTTATCAGGAAAGAAAAAATTTAGGGAAATTAATCCTGCCGGCAGTTTTGAAAGCTATTGATCAGGATACAGACAACACGGTATTTTCTTATATTCCAAATACAGCGGAAACTTCTTTCTTTGGATTGGTTGAAGCGGCTCAGGATTTTTTAAATCAAAGAAAAAACAATTGCATCTTAGAAAATAGAAATACGTTAACTGCAGAAACTTTAAAGGAATTATTAGAGGTTAAAATTCGTACCGAAAAAGTAGCGATTAAAGATGCTAAATTAAGAACTTTTATTACAGCGGATGATAGTCGTGATGATTTAGTAGCTCACGTTTATGATGTAACTTATGGAGTAATTAAGCCTGAAGATAATCTGGTGATTATTGATGATAGTATTGTAAGAGGAACTACGCTTAAAAAGAGTATCATCAAAATGATGGATCGTTTGAATCCAAAACGAATTGTAATTGTTTCTTCAGCACCACAAATTCGTTATCCGGATTGTTACGGAATTGATATGGCTAAATTAGAAGGTTTAGTTGCTTTTAGAGCGGCATTAGCACTTTTAAAAGAAAGAAATCTATATCATATTGTGGATGAGGTTTATGCAAAATGTAAATCGCAGGAAGATTTCAAAGATGTGGATGTGGTGAACTATGTGTCGGCTATTTATGAACCGTTTACCGATCAGGAAATTTCAGATAAAATTGCTGAAATGTTAAGCTCTCCGGAAATTAAAGCAGAGGTTAAAATTATTTTCCAAACAGTAGAAGATTTACATATAGCTTGTCCAAAAAATTTAGGTGACTGGTACTTTACGGGAGATTATCCTACGCCGGGAGGAAACCGTGTGGTGAACCGCGCTTTCATGAATTTTTATGAAGGTAAAGATGCCAGGGCATATTAATTGATAAATCACGTTATTTATCGGTTTTTTGTGTCGTTTGTCCTGAATATTTGTTATTAAGTTATATCTGAGATAAATTTGTCATACCATAATATTAGTAGGTTAAGTTTATGGTAGATTTGGGGCAAAAAAGGTGGAAGCAATTCCACCTTTTTTATTGGATTAAAGTTGAGTAAAGTAAATAGGGTAAAAGACGAGCGAAATATATATTTGGCTCGTCTTTTTTTATTAGAATAAAGTTCTAAAAAGATAAAATCAACTTTGGAATAAAAACAAAAAAAATAGACAAATAACTTTTTAGTCATTTGTCTATTCTCTATTTTCTGTATTCTTTTATCTAAAAATACTATTTTTCTGAAGCGTATCTTCTGGCTACTTCAGTCCAGTTAATTACATTGAAGAAAGCTTCGATATAATCTGGTCTTCTGTTTTGGTAGTTTAAGTAGTAAGCGTGTTCCCAAACGTCCATTCCTAAGATTGGAGTTCCACCACATCCAACACCTGGCATTAAGGGGTTGTCTTGGTTTGGAGTTCCGCAAACGTCTAATTTTCCATCTTTTTGTACACATAACCAAGCCCATCCTGAACCAAACTGTGTTGCTCCTGCTTTGCTGAATTTAGCTTTGAATTCTTCAAAAGATCCAAAAGCAGCTTCGATAGCAGCTAATAATTCTCCTGTTGGTTGTCCGCCTCCGTTTGGAGACATTACAGTCCAGAAAAGATTGTGGTTGTAAAAACCTCCACCATTATTACGAACAGCAGCATTAGACATATCAAGGTTGATTAATATGTTTTCAATTGTTTTACCTTCCATATCAGTACCGGTAATGGCAGCGTTAAGGTTAGTAGTGTAAGCATTATGATGTTTTGTATGGTGGATTTCCATTGTACGTGCATCAATATGTGGTTCTAGTGCGTTGTACGCATAAGGTAATTGAGGTAATTCAAAAGCCATGATATTTTTTGTTTAAGATTTATAAATAATTTATCCAAAATTAAACATTTAAGTTTGGAATTGGAAATACTTGTTCGTTAAATAAATGATATAATCTGTTTTTTTGTTATTTTTTATGAGAAAAAATCAATTGCTTTTTAGGATTTTAATCCCTTTTTTTGTTGATTTTCAATGTTTTGTTTTTGTTAAGATTGTGCCATTGCCATACAAATAATGCTGATTTTAGTTCCGGGTATTTTTAATAAAGCACGACTGCAGGCTTCGAGTGTGGCTCCGGTTGTGATTACATCATCAATCAGGATAAAGTGTTTGTTATGGTCTTTTTCGGTGAACTGAACATCAAAAATAGATTCGATATTTTGAGAACGATCTAAAAGGTTTTTTTGAGATTGTGTTTTCGAATAGACTTTTCGAAATAAAATGCCGTCGTTGTATTTTAGTTGTAATTTTTCCGAGAGTGATTTTCCGAAATTAGTAACCTGATTATAGCCTCTTTCTTTGAATTTTTTCGGGTGCAAAGGAACGGGTATAATTTCGTCGGCGCTTAAGGCCTGTATGGTAGTTTCTAAGTCTTCGGTGTACCATTGACCTAAAACATCTCCTATTTCCTGTTGCCCTTTGTATTTTAGATGATGAATAAGGTTTTGTACGATTCCTTTTTTGTGAAAATATAAAAATGCCGAAGCATGTTCAAGCGGAATTCTTCCGTAAAATTTCTGATAAGCTTCGTTTTCTTTTAATAAATGATGATTGGTAAGCGGGATATTATGACGGCAAATGCTGCAAATTACTTTTTCGTTAGTTAAAAGAATTGCTTCGCAACCCGGACAAATTTTAGGAAAAAAAAGATTTAAGATGCTGTTAAACATGTTTGAAGCTTTATTTGTTCTAAAATTATAAAAATCAAGGGTTCAAACTTTAATTATTTTCTTTTTTTTAAATACACTTTTTATATTTTTGCACCACTATGGCAAAACAAGAAGATATATTTAAGAATGTAGTTTCGCACGCAAAAGAGTACGGGTTTATTTTTCCGTCAAGCGAAGTTTACGATGGTTTAAGTGCAGTTTATGATTATGCACAAAACGGAGTGGAGTTAAAAAAGAACATCCGCGAATATTGGTGGAAAGCAATGGTTCAGATGAATGAAAATATTGTAGGGCTTGACGCTGCAATATTAATGCATCCAACTACCTGGAAAGCTTCCGGACACGTAGATGCTTTTAATGATCCGTTAATTGATAATAAAGATTCGAAAAAAAGATACCGCGCTGATGTTTTGATTGAAGATTATGCTGAAAAGTTAAATCAAAAAGCAATCAAAGAAATTGAAAAAGCCCGTGTTCGTTTTGGTGATGCTTTCAACGAGCAGGAATTTGTTGCTACAAATGCCCGCGTGAAAGAATATAAAGCTAAAGAAAGAGAAATTTTGGAAAGAATGGCTCGCTCTTTAGGGAATGAGGATTTGGCTGATGTAAAAGCGTTAATTGAAGAATTAGAAATTGCCTGTCCTGAGTCAGGTTCCAGAAACTGGACTGAAGTAAAACAGTTCAATTTGATGTTTGGAACCAAATTAGGTGCTTCTGCCGATAATGCAATGGATTTGTATTTGCGTCCGGAAACCGCTCAGGGTATTTTTGTGAACTTTTTAAATGTTCAGAAATCTGGTAGAATGAAAGTCCCTTTTGGGATTGCTCAAACAGGGAAGGCGTTTAGAAATGAGATTGTAGCCAGACAATTTATTTTCCGTATGCGTGAGTTTGAACAAATGGAAATGCAGTTTTTTGTACGTCCGGGAGAGGAAATGAAGTGGTATGAGCACTGGAAAGAAACTCGTTTAAAATGGCATTTGTCTTTAGGTCTTGGAAAAGAAAACTATCGTTACCATGATCACGAAAAATTAGCGCATTATGCTAATGCTGCTGCGGATATCGAATTTAATTTCCCTTTTGGATTTAAAGAATTAGAAGGAATTCATTCGCGTACTGATTTTGATTTAAAAGCACACGAACAATATTCAGGTAGAAAATTACAATATTTTGATCCTGAACTAAATGAAAACTACGTTCCTTATGTAGTGGAAACTTCGGTAGGTTTGGACAGAATGTTTCTGGCTGTTTTTGCAACTTCTTTGCAGGAAGAAACATTAGAAGATGGTTCGTCAAGAACAGTGTTGAAATTACCAGCTGTTTTAGCGCCTACAAAAGCGGCTGTTTTGCCATTGGTAAAAAAAGATGGTTTGCCTGAAATTGCACATCAAATTATTGCTGATTTAAAATGGAATTTCAATGTGGCTTATGATGAGAAAGATGCTGTCGGACGTCGTTACAGAAGACAGGATGCATTAGGAACTCCGTTTTGTATTACGGTAGATCATCAAACAATTGAAGATCAAACAGTAACTATTCGTCATAGAGATACGATGAAACAGGATCGTGTTAAAATTTCTGAATTGGCAGGAATTATCGAAAATGAAGTTTCGATGAAAAATTGGTTAATGAAGATGTAATTTTTTTATACAATTTTGATGAAAGCTCTCCTTTTTGGAGGGCTTTTTTCGTTTTTGAGATGAAATAATTGTAGAATTACGAAGATTAAAATAAAACAGAATTGCTCTTGGTCGGATTTATTTACCCTTTATCAACTAGTATCGGTACTTTATCGATTTCTCAGGCTATTTAATGTGAAAAATAAGTTAAATGTTTATTTTTAGCTAGTTGAAAGTTGTTGTTTTTTGCTAAAACCAATTTTTGATTTAGTTCCCCAAACTACCTATATAATTATACTTTAAACTAATGTTGTGCGATCTAATTATATTAGAAAGTGCCTCAAATGAATTATTCGTACGTTATTATTGATGACAGTCCAGAAAGTGTCATGGAAACCAAAGCAGTAGCTGAAGGTTTTTCTGAACTTACCTTTGTCGGCTCTGCTAATAACTACGAAGAAGGTTTGAATTTGATTTTAGAGCACAATCCTCAACTGGTTTTTCTTGAAATTGATCCTAAAAATAAGAAAAGCAACCTCTCCTTAGCATTGATTAACGAATTGTATCGTTATTTAAATGTAATTCCGAAAATAATAATTACTACTTCTAAAAAGGATTTTGCTTTCGAAGCCATTCAGTATCAGGTTACTGATTATTTGCTCAAACCTTTAGCGCGGATTGATTTTGTAAAGTTGGTCTTAAAACTAAAAAAAGCTACTGAAGTTTTGGAAAAAGTGGTTGAGACAGAAAAGTTAAAAGAGGAAGAAGACTCCAAAACCAGTTTTGTAGCCGAGCATGAGACACCAACAGTTACTGAGCCGCTTATTTTGTGTATTAAATCCTATGGAGATTATAGATATATTGATACCAGAGATATTTGTTATTTGCAGGCGGATAATAATTCAACGGATATTCATTTAAGTACAGGTGAAACCGTTACGGCTTTTAAAACGTTGAAACATTTTGAAAATGTTTTGTCTTTCCCTTTTGTTCGAATTCACAACAGTTATATTGTAAATAGTAATTTGATTTCCCGAATTCATACCGGAAATGCAGTGTGTTATATCAAAAATTCTGCTGCCAAAATTCCTTTCTCCAAATCATATAAGGCAAACATTGACCTTATTATTTCTGAAATTTCAAACGGAAATTATTTAGAAATCTAAAAAAGCACAGCCTGCTTTAACTTAATATTACTTAAAGTCAAGAAAACCTATTAGAAATACGGTAAGTAATGTATTGACTTCTTAAGTATGTATTCCTTTTTGTATCCTGCAAATGAAAATAGATCTCTTTTTTGTGAAATTTTAAAGAGGAATCATTTGAATTTCCAAAATAAGTACGTTTACCCAGATTTGAGGTTCATTCACTCACAAACGGGGTCATTCTACCATAAACGCCTGAAAACACTCATGAAATAAGGGTTTGCTGTGTAATTTTACATCAAGAAATAACGCAAAAGCGGTTTCAATAAATAAGTAAAAAAATATTAAAACATAAAAAACCCAAGTCATGAAAAAATCAATCGTAACAATCGGATTATTCTCTTTAATGTTAGTTTTAACTTCTTTCACAGCTTCTACTTCAATTGATGGAGGAAGTAGAAATATCAAAACAGATAATATCTCTAACATTGATGGAGGAAGTAGAAATATTAAAACTGATAACATTGCTAACATTGATGGAGGAAGTAGAAATATTAAAACTGATAACATTGCTAACATTGATGGAGGAAGTAGAAATATTAAAACTGATAATTAAAAAATTATTATACTGAATATAAAAAAAGCTACCATTTAGGTAGCTTTTTTTATGCTGTTAATTTAAAATTAGTATTTTTGAGAAATTCAAATTACTATTGAGAACAATTGATTTTAAATTACTTCTGGCTTTACTGTCGTTTGTTTTTTTTGGTTGTAACCATAAAGAAACAGGGGATAAATATCTTAAGGTTTCGAATGATAGTCTTTCTTATTATTTTACATTAGCTAATGATTTTAATCTGTCACGTGAGAAACGTTTAGAATATATTTACAAAGCAAATGAGATTGTTCTTCAAAACTCTAATGATTCTCTTAACAGGACAAACCTTTTTAAAATTGCCAATAGATACTTTAATGTTAATGATTGGAAAGGGTATAAGAAAACTGTAAATTTAATTTTAGAGAATTCTGAAAAAGTTGGAGATACTTTAAGTCTTGCAAAAGGATTTGGATATTTAGGAGATTACTACAGAGTGATTTCAGTTTCTGATTCTTCGTTTCTATTTTATAATAAGTCTGAGAAAATGTATGATAGGCTAAATAATAAATTTGAGTTAGCCAGAACACTCATAAATAAAGCAGATTTGTTATTTAGAGTGGGAGATTTTATTACTAGTGAAAAAGAGATTTTTAAAGCTTTAAGGATAATTAAGGATCATAAGAATCAAGAGGTTGCTAATGAGATAAATTATGATGCCTATAATATACTTGGTATGGTTTATAATGGTAGAGGAGAATATGAAAATTCAATAATGTATCATAATAAAGCGTTGAAAACTCTTGAACAAATGCAGATAATTGGTAAAAGTCAGACTATGGCTATTTCTTATTTGAATTTAGGGATGGTGTATGCTAGCTTGAACAACTATAGTATTGCTAAAAATTATTTTGAGAAGGGTATTGGACAGAAAAAAAAAGATAACTTAGATCCTACTATCGATGCTTCACTATTGGATAATTTAGCTTATGCTAAGTTAAAGCTTAATGATAAGCGAGGTCTTCCAGGTTTATTTTATGAATCACTTGAATTAAGAGATAGTTTGAAATTAACTTCAGGGGTGTTTATTAGTAAAATGCATCTGTCGGAATATTATAGTTCGAAACATGATACTGCGAAAGCCTTGCAATTTTCTAAAGAAGCGCTAGCCTTAGCCAGAAGTACAAATGTAGGGCGAGATGTGATGAGAGCTTTGAATCAAATTTCGGCATTAGATCCTAAAAATGCTTCGGCTTACACCAAAGAATATATCCGTATTAATGAACATTTGCAAAAAGAAGAACGAAAAATAGGAGAGAAATTTTCCCGTATAGAATATGAAACGGATCAGATAAAAGGTGAAAATTCGGATTTAGAGGCTAAAAATAGGCGACTGGTTTATTTTTTCTCCGGGATTGCAATTTTAGGAATGTTTATCTATATCATTAAATCACAAAAGGCGAAGAATAGAGAACTTTTGTATAAGCAACAGCAACAGAAAGCTAATGAGGATATTTATAACCTGATGATTTCCCAGCAAAATACAATTGAAGCTAACAGGGTTCAGGAAAAAAAACGTGTGGCTCAGGAATTGCACGACGGTGTTTTGGGCAGGATGTTTGGGGTGCGAATGAACTTGGAAGGCTTGAATCCGTTTAATGATGATTTAGCGGTTAGTCAGCGAAATGATTATCTGGCTGAATTGAAAAATATCGAACAGGATATTCGTGAAATTTCACATGACTTGAACAGGGAAAAATCAGAATTAATTAATAACTTCGTTGCCATTGTAGATAATCTTTTTGAGGAACAAAGGAAGACGTTTTCAGTAAAATTATTTTCGAGTATCGATTCTACTATTAGATGGGATTTAGCAGTCAATTCGGTAAAAATTAATTTGTACCGTATTATTCAGGAGTCTTTGCAGAATATTAATAAATACGCAAAGGCAACTACTGTTAAAGTTGATTTGAAAAAACAGGAAAATAGTATTTTGTTAACCATTACTGATGATGGAATTGGTTTTAATGTAAATCTTAAAAAGAAAGGAATTGGGTTGCAAAATATGATTTCGCGTTCTAAAGAGTGTAATGGAACTTTTAATGTAAAATCAGAAGTTGGTAAAGGAACCACAATTACGGTTAGTATTCCCTTAGAATAATATTAATATTTGATAAAGCAAATGACAACTGAAACCAAGCTCAAGAAAAACATTTTGATTGTTGATGATCATCCGTTTATTATTCAGGGATACAAAAATGCCATTACAAGATATAATCCAAATGCTTATGAGTTTGCAATTGCTGAGGCAAAAGACTGTCAGTCGGCTTTTGATTTAATTACTAATCCTGATACAGCTGTTTTTGATATTGCTTTTTTGGATATAAGTATGCCTTCTTATGAGGAAAAAGAACTGTATTCCGGAGAAGATTTGGCTAAATTAATTTTGCAATATATGCCTGATTGCAAGATTGTAATGCTAACGATGTTTACGGAGTTTTTAAAGTTAAAAACTTTGATAAATAATGTTAGTCCCAGAGGCTTAGTGATAAAAAATGATTTGACTTTTGACGAATTGTTAATTGCTTTTGATAAGGTTATTAAGGACGAAATATATTATAGTAAATCTATTTTGGAAATGTTAAGCTCGCATGATAATTCGATTGAAATAGATTTATTTGATAAACAGATTTTGTTTCATTTGTCCAAAGGAACCAAAATTCATGATATTCCTCAATTTGTACCAATTTCTCTAAATGCCATTGAATCCAGAAAGGAAAATCTAAAAGAGTTACTTGGTGTAGTTGATGGAGAAGATAGCGATTTGGTGAGAGCTGCTAAAAATAAAGGCTTGATTTTCTAAAAATATTGTAAAAATTAAAACCGCAAACTTAGAATAAATATTCCTGAATTTGCGGTTTTTTTATTGTAATAGTTTGGTGTGATTTATTCGCTGAGTGCGTTCCAACCTCTGGCTTTTAGAGGGATTTTAGTATTAGCTCGGGTAACTAAATGAATACCTTCTGCTTCTTCGGTCATGTGTCCAATGATAGTGAAATTTGGATTGCCTTTAATTTTGTCAAAATCTTCAATTGGAATCGTGAAAAGCAATTCGTAGTCTTCGCCGCCATTAATAGCGACCGTTGTGCTGTCAATATTGAATTCTTCGCAAACATTGATAAATTGAGGATCCAGTGGTAATTTGTCTTCGTATAAATTACAGCCAACATTAGATTGTTTGCACAAATGAATAATTTCCGAAGATAATCCGTCCGAAATGTCAATCATAGCTGTTGGTTTGATTTCCAAAGCATGCAATAAAGTACGAACATCTTTGCGGGCTTCGGGTTTTAATTGGCGTTCAATTAAATAGGTGTATAATTCTAAGTCAGGTTGCGAATTTGGATTTACCTGAAACACCTGCTTTTCTCTTTCTAAAACCTGCAATCCCATATAGGCAGCACCTATATCGCCGGTAACGACTAATAAATTAGTTGGTTTGGCACCATTTCTATATACAATTTCTTCTTCATCAGCTTCGCCTAAAACGGTAACACTAATGATTAATCCTTTTTGAGAAGAAGTGGTGTCTCCGCCAATCACATCTACTTTGTATTCATTGGCTGCCAAAGTAATTCCTGCATATAATTCTTCTAAAGCTTCGAGTGTAAAACGATTGGAAACCGCAATCGAAACCGTGATTTGTGTCGCTTTGGCGTTCATAGCGCAAATATCAGAAACATTGGTCACAACTGCTTTGTATCCCAAATGTTTCAAAGGCATATAAGCTAAGTCGAAATGAACGCCTTCGACCATAATATCGGTTGAAACCACTACTTTTTTGTCTTTAAAATCCAAAACAGCTGCGTCGTCACCAATACCTTTTAAAGTAGAAGCTTGATTTATCTCAAAATGTTTGGTCAAATGTTCTATCAATCCAAATTCGCCCAATTGAGCGATGCTGGTACGTTGCGGGTTTTTATCTTCAATCATAGTCATTGCGAGGAACGAAGCAATCGCCGTTCTTTTATTTATAGTTTCAAAGTGGCAAAGATACAATCCCGAAGCTTCGGGAGCAAAGGTTTTGGCTAATTAAAAACAATCTATTTAGGGGGTGTAGATTTTACTTTTTAATAAATTTTTGAAAAATGAAAATCCTACTGACAAACTGTTGTCACCAGCCTGATTTAATTTTGAAGTATTGAAAAATTAAAACTATAAAATTATGAAAACATTAGCTGCACAAGTTATTACTCCTGAAGATTTATTGAAACACTGGCAAGGGCATCGCGCCTTAACGCGTCGGGTAATTGAATTATTTCCGGAAAAAGATTTTTTCGAATTTTCAATTGGTGGAATGCGTCCTTTTTCAAAATTAGCCGATGAGCTACTGGCAATTGCGGCTCCGGCCTTAAAAGGAATTGTAAATCGCGATATTCAGCCTTATACTGAAGGGAAAGAAAAATTGATTTTCAAAGCGCAATATCTTGAAAAATGGGACGAAGCTACTGCCGAGATTGATAAATATTGGCAACAATTATCAATCGAAGATTTTAATGAAACTTTTAATCTTTTCGGTCAGTATGAATTCCCAATTATTCATAACATTTTATATTTTATTGATAACGAAGTGCACCATCGTGGTCAGGCTTATGTGTATTTAAGAGCATTAGGAATTGAACCTCCTTTTTTCTGGGAAAGATAAATACCATTAATGTTTTGAATCTTACCATTAAGAGATTAAGATAAATTAAGTCTAAATTCTCTTAATTTCTTAATGGTTTATAAAAAAGGTACACTCTATTAGTAAAGCTCCTGAAATGTTTTTTAAGGAGCTTTTTTTTATAAAAGTCGTTGTTTGTTGATTTCAAGTAATTCCAGAATTCTGGTTTTTAAACTTGCCGGTTCTAAAATGCTAGCATAATCTCCAAACATCATATACCAGCGCGAAAATCCCTCCATAGTATCACGTGACATAAAAGTCATTTCGATTTTGTCGCCTATTTCTTTTTCTGAAACAAAGCCATAGTATTTTCGATCAGAAGTTAAGTATTTGCTGATTTTCTTATCTATAAGAATCCGAATTTTAGTAGTTGGAATCTCTTTGCTTTTATCCAAATAGGTTTCTAACGCATCATGTTCTAGCGAAAATGGAATTTCGGTTTTTTTGATTTCGTGAACACGATCAGCTCGAAATTGCCTGTAGTCTTTTCGCAAATGACAATAACCTAACATATACCAATTGTTATTATCGTGAAAAACACCAACGGGCTCAATTTTTCTTTCTGTAATTTCATCTGAATTGAAAGCCTCGTAAGAAAGAATAACTTGTGTTTTTTCGGCAATACTTTCAAAAATGGTGGCTAAGGTATTGGGAGATTTGTCATTAAAAAGCTTTTCGGAAGATTGCATTAAAACATTCGATTCGATGTTGGAAACCCAATCTTTGTCATCACTTCTAAGTACCGCTTTTAGTTTGTACATCGCCGATGCATAGTGATTTCCCAGAGTAACATCTGTAAATTTTTGCATTAATTTTTCTGCAGCAATAAAACTACTGGCTTCTTCCCGGGTAAACATTACGGGTGGTAATCGGTAGCCGTCCATCAAAGCATAACCCACACCGGCTTCACTGTAAATAGGAACTCCCGAAGCTTCCAGTGTGCGAATATCACGGTAAATAGTTCGTAAACTCACTTCAAAACGATTTGCCAATTCCTGTGCTTTTACAATCTTTTTGGATTGCAACTGAATCAAAATAGCAACAATTCGGTCAAATCGTTTTGGGGTTTCGTCCATTTTTTATTTTTGAAGTTTTAGAGTTTCGGAGGTGCTAAGTTACTAAGTTTATAGTGATTTAGAGACTTCATCTCAATCCAATAATCGTTCAGTTTTGCCTTAGCCATTCTATCTAAAACAATTTTTTGATGCTCAATTGGAATTTCAATTGACTTATTAATGTTTTTTTCTTTGCTGATTTTCTTCATTGTATAAGTTTAAGCTTTAAATTTTCTAAAAGATTGTATCATTTCATAAATGCCAAAGGCAACTGCAATCTTTCCAATTATAAACGGCACTAGACTAAGAAAGCAATTAAATTTCAAAATGTTATCTCCTTCTTGGTAATATTCATTTTTAAAATCAGTGATTAAAAAGAATCTAAAATAACCATAAATAAAATCTGCCCAGTTGCTTAAGTTTAAATGACTTGTCAAGGTTTTCAAAGATGAAAAAAAGTGTAAAAGCACCAAATCCAGATAATAGTGTGAATTTAATAGCTCTTTTCCAATCTGTTCCATATTCAGATGCTAAATCACTAACTTTAAGTATGAATAAATCTCGAGATATTTTTCAATGTTCTTATAAAAACTAATTCTTTTTCCTGCGAAAACAATATTATCAAAAAGAAATTTAGAATTAATCTTTCCTAAATCAAAATTTGTAATTTCATCAAATTCAATTCTACAATTAGAAGTTGAATATTCTTTTGAGTATATAATACTCTCAAATTCAACTTCTGTAATTTTTTCCATAACGCAGTTTTCTTCTTCTAAAAATAAACAAAAAAACCCTGACAATTTTCATCATCAGGTTTTCTCTTTATTCTTTATTCTTGCTTCTTTTTTCTAAAAAAGAATTAGTCATTCAATTTCAAAACAGCCATAAACGCTTCTTGTGGAATCTCTACGTTTCCTACCTGGCGCATACGTTTTTTACCTTTTTTCTGTTTTTCTAATAATTTACGTTTACGCGAAATATCTCCACCATAACATTTGGCCGTTACGTCTTTACGTAGAGCTTTAATCGTTTCACGGGCAATAATTTTGGCACCAATTGAAGCTTGAATTGGAATTTCAAATTGTTGTCTTGGGATTAACTCACGCAATTTTTCACACATTTTTTTACCAATAGTGTAAGCATTATCAGCGTGGATTAGAGCAGAAAGAGCATCCAGTTGATTGGCGTTTAATAAAATATCCATTTTAACCAATTTGGATTCTCTCATTCCGATTGGATGGTAATCAAACGAAGCGTAACCTTTAGAAACCGTTTTTAATCTATCATAGAAATCGAATACAATTTCGGCTAATGGCATATCGAAGTTTAGCTCAACACGCTCCGTAGTTAAATAGGTCTGATTGGTGATTAAACCACGTTTTTCAATACACAAACTCATTACATTACCCACGAAATCTGCTTTAGTAATGATGGTTGCTTTGATGTATGGTTCTTCTACACGGTCTAGTTTTGTTGCGTCCGGTAAGTCACTTGGATTGTTTACGATAATTGGAGTGTCTGGTTCTTTTTTGGTATATGCCAAATACGAAACGTTAGGAACTGTCGTAATTACAGTCATATTGAACTCACGCTCCAAACGCTCCTGAATAATTTCCATGTGCAACATTCCTAAGAATCCACAACGGAAACCAAATCCTAAAGCAGCAGAACTTTCAGCAGAAAACACTAAAGACGCATCGTTCAATTGTAATTTTTCCATAGAAGCTCTAAGATCTTCAAAATCTTCGGTGTCAACAGGATAAATTCCGGCAAATACCATTGGTTTTACATCCTCAAAACCGGTAATCATGTTGCTGGTTGGCGTTTTTGCATCGGTAATGGTATCACCCACTTTTACTTCCTTAGCTTCTTTAATTCCGGAAATCAAATAGCCAACATCACCAGTAGAAATTTTATTTTTAGGTACCTGATTTAATTTTAAAGTTCCCACTTCGTCAGCAAAATATTCATTACCGGTAGCCATAAATTTAATTTTCTGACCTTTGGTAATTTCACCGTTTACCACTCTAAAGATAACTTCGATTCCTCGGAAAGGATTGTAATGGGAATCGAAAATCAAAGCTTGTAAAGGCTCTTCAGTATTTCCTGATGGAGGAGGAATCTTTTCGATAATGGCAGCCAGGATATTTTCAACTCCAAAACCGGTCTTACCCGAAGCGTGAATAATATCTTCTAAGTCACATCCTAATAAATCAATAATATCGTCACTTACTTCTTCCGGATTAGCACTTGGTAAATCCACTTTGTTTAAGACCGGAATAATTTCCAAATCGTTATCCAAAGCCAGATATAAGTTAGAAATAGTTTGCGCCTGAATACTCTGAGCAGCATCTACAATCAACAAAGCACCCTCGCAGGCAGCAATAGAACGGGAAACTTCATAAGAGAAATCCACGTGTCCCGGAGTGTCAATAAGGTTCAGAATGTATTCTTCTCCCTTATATTTATATTCCATTTGGATGGCGTGACTCTTAATGGTAATCCCACGCTCACGCTCTAAATCCATGTTGTCCAAAAGCTGCGCCTTTTCTTCACGAGCTGTAACGGTTTGCGTAGCTGCTAATAATCGGTCAGCCAACGTACTTTTTCCGTGGTCAATATGTGCAATAATGCAAAAATTTCTAATATGTTTCATTTCTTCTTGGTATCATTTTTTTTGTCTTGTCTCTTTTGGGCGTTCCCCTTCGGGTCGGGCTTCCCGATAGCTATCGGGACGCTCTATTTTTACTGCCGAACACCGGCAGTAAAGGATGCCGCTGCAACCCCTAACACAATCCCGAAAAACAAGGCAATTAATCTGCAAATATACGCTAAATTCTATACGTTCAAAGCGTATAATTAGTAAACTAATTGCTTATGTAATAAGTCTTTCCTATTTCTTCTTTTATCATTTCGTTTAAAAAACGTAATTTTGCAGCAAATTTGAGAAGATGATTAAGATTGGCAACATAGAATTACCTGATTTTCCACTATTATTAGCGCCTATGGAGGACGTGAGCGATCCGCCATTTCGTCGTTTGTGTAAAATGCATGGTGCCGATATGATGTATTCTGAATTTATTTCTTCGGAAGGCCTAATTCGTGATGCCATCAAAAGCCGAATGAAGCTGGATATTTTTGATTACGAACGCCCGGTAGGAATCCAAATTTTTGGTGGTGATGAAGAAGCGATGGCGCTTTCGTCTAAAATTGTTACAACTGTAAATCCGGATTTAATTGATATTAATTTTGGCTGCCCTGTTAAGAAAGTAGTTTGTAAAGGAGCCGGTGCCGGAGTTTTGAAAGATGTCGATTTGATGGTGCGTTTGACCAAAGCGGTGATTGATAGTACTAATCTTCCGGTGACAGTAAAAACCCGTTTGGGTTGGGATGATAATTCGATCAATATTGATGAGGTTGCCGAGCGTTTGCAGGATATTGGTGTTGCAGCTTTAAGTATTCATGCCCGAACCCGTGCGCAAATGTACAAAGGTCATTCCGACTGGTCGCACATAGCGAGAGTGAAAAATAATCCACGAATTACAATGCCTATCTTTGGGAATGGAGATATTGATACGCCGGAAAAAGCATTGCATTATAAAAACGAATACGGAATTGACGGAATCATGATTGGTCGTGCCGCAATTGGTTATCCGTGGATTTTTAACGAAATCAAGCATTATTTCAAAACCGGAGAGCATTTGGCAAAACCTGCCGTTGCTGACAGAGTGGAAGCGGTTCGCAATCACCTGACCTGGGCAATGGACTGGAAAGGGGAGCGATTAGGAATTGTAGAAACGCGTCCGCATTATACCAATTATTTCAAAGGAATTCATTCGTTTAAAACTTTCAAACAAAAGCTGGTTACTCTGGATCATCCGGAGGAATTATTTGCGGTTTTGGATGAAATCAAAGAAGTTTATTCGAATTACGAAGTGGTGTAGTTTTTTAATCCAATAACTTTTCACTCACACGACTACTCGCAATTAGCGAAGCAATAAATCCCAGTGTGGTAATGGTTGCCATGACGATTACAACATTTTCCATCGAAAAAACTACAGGATAAGCCAGCGTTGGAGTAATCATAATCCATTCAAAATGTTGTTGTAAAAGCACAATAACAATTCCCAGAGCAAGGCCGATTAGTCCGCCAAAAACACTTAGTAAAGTCCCTTGAAGTAAAAATATTTTTCGCAGACTTTTAATTTCTGTTCCCAGATTAAAAAGGGTTTTTAGATTCCCTTTTTTGTCCAGAATCATCATAATCAGAGCTCCTATGAGGTTAAAAAGTGCCACAATAATGACCAAGGTGAAAATTAAATACACCGCGATATTCTCAGTGTTCAACATTTTATATAAGGATTCGTTGAGTTGCGCGCGGTTTTTTACGGTGATTTTTCCGTTAAAAATGTTCTTTAATTCTTTAATAATTGCATTTTCATCGGAGTTAGGTTTTTCTTTGAGTTCAATTCCGGAAACCTGATTGGATTTGTATTCCAATAATTCCTGAGCCAATCCTAAATCGGCAAAAACATATTTGGAGTCCAAATCTTCATTTATGGCATAAATCCCAATTGGAAAAATTTCAGATGAATTGAAGGCATCTTCGGCGCTTTCAATGTTTCCTTTTCCGGCTTTTGGAACTAAAACTTCCAGATGGTTATTGAAATCCATTAAGCCTAAAGAGAGTTTTTGCACAAAACCAAAACCCACAACTACCTGATAAGTGTTTTTTTCAAGCCATTGGCCGTTGTAAAGTATTTTGTTAACGTTGTTAACGTTGCTGTAATTGGAGTCAACGCCTTTTAGGTAAGTGACCTCCTGTTTGTTGTTGAAGGTAAATAAAACGCGTTCTTCAATAATTTTGGAAAAAGCCGCAACACCTTCAATTTTTTTGATTTTGTTCTCTTGTTCGGGAGTGACTAAAAAAGATTTACCAAGTGTACTCGATATTTTTAAGTCGGGGTCAATGTTGTTGCTAAATGAAAGACTAAAAACTTTTAGTCCGCTAAAAACCGATAAAACCACAAACAAAGCCATCGCGCCTACAATAATTCCCATGCTCGCAATACGATTGATGATATTGATGGCATTGTTTTTACTGTTGCTGCGAATGTAGCGTTTGGCTATGTAAAGCGGAAAATTCAAATGCTTAAAATTGTTTTCTTCGGTCTAATAAATCTCTGTTTTCAATTGGATTTTCTTTGTTTTTCAAAGCATTGTCAATTTTTTCAATATAATCCAAAGAGTCATCGATAAAGAAAACTAAATTAGGAACACGGCGTAGTTGTTTGCGGACACGTTGCGCTAAATCGTGCTTAATCAAAGGAGTGTTTGATTTAATCCCTTCCAAAGTTTCCTGAGCTTTTTCCTGAGGAAAAATACTCAAATATACGGTTGCTACAGATAAATCGCTGGTTACAGAAACTTTGGATACCGAAATAACCAAATTACTAACTCCGTTTTTTCTCACTTCACCTTGCAGAATATCCACCAAATCTTTTTGAATAACTCCGCCTATTTTTTTCTGTCTGTTTGTTTCCATAGTGCAAAAATACTACTTTTAAGCATTCAACGAACAATTTTATAATTTCTGATTTTTTTGGGCTTTTTAGTTTTGCTGAAACATTTGAAATTAAAAATTGTTAATCAGCAATCAAAAATCTAAATGCAAAGACATTCTTTTTCAATTTATGACGCATCAGCAGGTTCGGGTAAAACTTATACTTTGGTAAAAGAATACCTGAAAATTATTCTCACTTCGCCTAAAAATGATGCTTACCGTAATATTTTGGCGATTACTTTTACCAATAAGGCGGTACACGAAATGAAAAGCCGGATTGTGGGTAGTTTGTCTGAATTTGCAAAAGACGAACCTTCGCAGAAAGCCTTAGATTTAATGCAGGATTTGGTAAATGACACTCAGGATTGGGATAGAAAATTGTCGCTGAATGTAATCAAAAGTAAATCGCAACAAATCATCAAGCATATTATTCATAATTATGCTGCTTTTGATATTTCGACCATCGATAAATTTACGCACAAGGTGATTCGTGCTTTTGCACACGATTTGAATTTACCGATGACTTTTGAGGTGACTTTGGATACCGAAAATTTATTAACCGAAGCAGTTGACGCTATTATTGCACAAGCCGGAGAAGATGATGTTTTGACTAATTTGCTCGTCGATTTTACCATGGAAAAAACCGATGACGATAAGTCCTGGGATGTTTCCCGTGAAATTCTCGAAACAGGAAGATTGATTTTGAATGAAAACAATCGTAACGAAATTGTGCAGTTTCAGGATAAATCTATTGGAGAATTTGTTGAAATCAAGAAAAAATTAGCCGAAATCTGTAAAACACTGGAAAAAGAAACGGTGGTTTTGGCAGAGGAAGCTTTGTTGTTGATTGAAAAAAACGGAATTGACTCTAAATCTTTTTCCAGAGGCACTTTTCCAAATCATTTGGCGAGTATCCGCGATGGAAAATTTAATCCGAAGAATAAAACGTTTCATGAGTTTGACGATATTGCTATCAATAAAACGGCTAAAGACCGGGCGTTGATTGAAAATATTATTCCGGATTTGTTGCAACTTTTGGATAAGATTTATAAGATTTTTGAAAAAATAAATTTCTACAAAGCTTTTTTGAAAAACATCACACCGCTTTCGCTACTCAATACGGTAAGTAACGAATTGGCGAAAATTCAGGAAGAGCAAAATGTGCTTTCTATTTCGGAATTTAATGCAATTATTCAGCGCGAAATTCAAAATCAGCCGGCTCCTTTTATATATGAAAGATTGGGCGAGCGTTACCGTCATTTTTTTATTGACGAATTTCAGGATACTTCCGAAATGCAATGGAAAAATTTAATTCCGCTTATCGATAATGCGCTTTCCGGTCAGGATGATTACGGAAATAAAGGGACTTTGATGATTGTGGGTGATCCAAAACAATCTATTTACCGTTGGCGTGGTGGAAAAGCCGAACAATTTATTGAATTGAGTAAGGACGAAAATCCGTTTAACAATCCGGATAAAAAAATTGAACATCTGGATAAAAATTACCGTTCGTATTCTCAGATTATTGAATTTAATAATGATTTTTTCAGGTCAATTGCATCGGAGTTTGAACAGGAAGATTATAAAGATTTATATGAAAATCATAGTCATCAGCATACTAATGCTAAAAAAGGAGGTTATGTAAATATTTCTTTCATTCCAAAAACAGAGGAAACAGAAAATGAGGAAGAAGTTTTGGGTAAAACGGATTTGTATCTTTTGGCTACGCTAAATACTATTCAAAAAGTGCTTCGGGAAGGTTTTGAGTATAAAGATGTTGTGATTTTGACCCGTAAACGTGATCAGGGAATTGCGATAGCGAATTATTTGACCGAAGAAAGGATTCCGTTGTTGTCATCGGAAACTTTGATGATTCAAAATGCGACCGAAGTTCGTTTTGTGATTCACTTTTTAAGATACCTGAAAAATAATGCCGATTTAGAATCGAAGGCTTATTTCTTGTATTACATCGCTGAAAATCTTCCGGAACAGTTGGCGGAACATGATTTTATTGCTCAGGGAATGCAGCGAACAAGCGAAGAGGATTTTGAACAATGGTTGTGTAATTTTGACATTTCACTTTCGTTTCAAAATATTCGAAAAAAATCTTTATATGAAGCGGTAGAATTGATTGTTTTAAAATTTATTTCAAATAAGGATCAAAGCCAAAGTGCTTATGTACAATACTTTTTGGATATTGTTTTGGAACGGGATGTGCGTAATCAGGCTGGAATTGCTGATTTTCTGGATTTTTGGGATAAAAATGGTTCTAAATACAGTATTCCGTCTCCCGAAGGAAATAATGCAGTGCGAATTATGACGATTCATAAATCAAAAGGATTAGAGTTTCCGGTGGTGATTATGCCTTTTGCTGAAGAGGATTATGGGCGAAAACCGAAAGACAAACTATGGCTGGACACTGATGAAATGGACTTGGGGATGCCAAAAGTTTTAATCGATAATAGTGCAGCAATTGAAGGTTTTGGGGAAAATGCCAAAAAAGTGTACGGGCAGAAAAAACAGGAAGAGTTGTTGGATAACATCAATGTTTTGTATGTGGCCTTAACCCGTGCCGAAGAGCAGTTGTATTTGATTTCTAATATGAATTTGACCAACAAAGGCGAAGTTAAACAGGGAGATATGTCTTCTTTTTTTGTTAATTACTTAATCAGTAAAGGTTTATTTGAAGAGAATAAATTAGAATACGAATTTGGTGAAAAGACAAAGCTTTCTTTGTTGGTTAAACATGTTGATGCTTCAAAACCGATTGAAAGCGTTGTGGAAATTTTAGAGCCTAAGAAAGTAAAAATTGCACAACAGGAAGCTTTAATGTGGGGAACGCATCAGCAGGAGTCTATCGAATATGGGAATGTGATACATGAAATCATGTCTTTTGTGAAATCAAAATCGGATGTGGATGTGGCTGTTGAAAAATCGGTTGAAAATGGTTTGATTCATGTGGAGCAAAAAGAAAAAGTGTCGGAAACAATTTTGAAAGTGGTAAATCATGCTTTGTTAGTGCCTTTTTTTGCGGAAGGTAATGAAGTGTTAAATGAGCAAACGATTATTCAAAAAGAAGGAAGGATTATTAAGCCGGATAGAATTGTGATTGATAGAAATAAAGAAGTTTTGTTGTTGGATTATAAAACAGGGGCTTATCAGGCTAAATATCAAAAACAGTTAGAAGAATATCAACTGGCGATTGAATTAATGGATTTAAAAGTTGTTCAAAAAGCATTGGTGTTTATCGGTCAGGAAGTGAAAGTTGTGTATTTGTGATTTTTTTTTTGGTGTTTTTTGAAATAGAAATTTGATTTTTTGCGGTTTCTGGTTGTTAAAATTATGAGGATTTGTTTTGTTAAGTACTAATTTTTATGGATTTAGTCAGTTTAAAATACCTTACATGTATCTTTTTTTTTAACATTCTATTTTGTAGTTAAAAAATTACGCGTTATTTTTGTCTGTAATTAACTAAATTGTAATTAAAAAAATTAAGTATGAAACATCTTAACAGACTTTTTGTTGCTGTGCTGATGGCTATGGGGGTTAGCTCTCAGGCGCAAGACAGTAACAATCCATGGGCAATTGCTTTTGGAGTAAATGCCGTGGATACTAGAACTAGTGCAGGCGGAGGTAATAATTGGTTAGATCGTCATTTTTCTCAGCCATTTGATGTGAAAAACAATTGGAATATTCTGCCTTCAGTATCTTATTTAAGTGTATCCCGTTACGTGGGAAGCAATTTTACAGTAGGACTTCAGGGTTCTGTTAACAAAATTGATAAGTTGGTAACTTTTGATCCAACTGCTCCGGGTCACGATGGTAGGGGTATGATTGTTACTAATCCAGGTGATTTAATGTATTATGGAATTGATGGAAAAGTGAAATATAGTTTCATGAATCTAATCAAATCTCAAGTTATTGATCCAAGTTTACACTTAGGAGGAGGTTATACTTTCTTAGGAGATAGTAGTTTTGGAACTGTTAATGCAGGTGCCGGATTAGCTTTTTGGGTTTCTCAAAATGTTGGTATCGAATTAGGAACTACTTATAAAAAAGCATTTGATAGTTCTGATCCATTGCAACGTTCTCACTTCCAACATACAGCTGGTGTTGTTTTCAAATTTGGTGGAAAAGACACTGACGGTGACGGAGTGTATGATAAAGACGATGCATGTCCTGAAGTTGCAGGTTTAAAACAATTCAACGGTTGTCCTGATACTGACGGTGACGGAATTATTGATTCTGAAGATGCATGTCCTGAAGTTGCTGGTTTAGCTTCATTGAAAGGATGTCCGGATGCTGATGGTGACGGAATCACAGACGCTGAAGATGCTTGTCCTAATGTAGCTGGTTTGGCTTCATTAAAAGGATGCCCGGATGCTGATAAAGACGGTGTAGCTGATAAAGACGACAAATGTCCTAACGTAGCTGGTCCAAAAGAAAACGCAGGTTGTCCTTGGCCAGATACAGATAAAGATGGTGTAGCTGATAAAGATGATGCTTGTCCTGAAGTTGCGGGGCCTGCTAGTAACAAAGGTTGTCCTGAAGTAACCCCAGAAGCTATGGATCAATTGAAATCTCAAGCTAGATTTATCTACTTTAACTCTGGAAAATCAACATTTAAATCTGCTGACGTTCCTAAGAGATTAGACGCTATGGCTGCATTGCTTAAAAACTACGCAAACTCTGAGTTCTTAATCGAAGGACACACTGATAGCGATGGTTCTGAAGCATTCAACCAAAAACTTTCTGAAGCCAGAGCTGCGGTAGTGAAAAATGCTTTATTAGACAGAGGAATCTCTCCTAGTAAATTGAAATCAGTAGGATATGGTGAAACTATGCCAATTGCTACTAACAAAACTGCTGCTGGTAAAGCATTAAACAGAAGAACTGAAGTGAAATTAATCAAATAATTTCTTCTAAATAATTATTGAAAAACGCCCCGTTTATCGGGGCGTTTTTTTATTTTTATGCTATGATAAATAGTACTTTTCTAGATAAAATAGCTCAGGTTTTAATTGAAAAATATTCGGATAGGCTGGTTAAAACCATAATAGTTTTGCCTAATAAAAGAGCCAAAGTTTTTTTGATGGAAGCTCTGAGGAAAAGGGTTTCAAACAATATTCTGGCTCCAAAAATTATTAGCATTGAAGATTTTGTTCAGGATATTGCCGGAATTCGGACTGTTGATGCAATCGAATTGCTGTTTGAATTTTATGAGGTTTATTTATCGGTTACTGAAAAACCAAATCAGCAATCTTTTGAATTGTTTGCCAATTGGGCCAAAACACTTTTACAGGATTTTAATGAAATAGATCGCTATTTGCTGGATCCAATTCATGTTTTGTCGTATCTGAAAGATATTGAAGACATTAAAAAATGGGGGATTGACGTGGAGAATAAAACTCAATTATTGGAAAAGTATATTGATTTTTGGAAATTATTACCTCTTTATTATCAGTCATTATACCAGCATTTATTGAATAAAGGCATCGGTTATCAGGGATTGATTTATCGCGAAGCGGTGGCAAATCTTACTCATTTTTCCAATAATGTTGTTGATGCGGAGTTCGTTTTTGCAGGTTTTAATGCCTTGAATGCTTCTGAGGAAAAAATTATCCAACATTTGTTAGCCAATGATCAGGCTCAAATTTTTTGGGATGCCGATCAGACCTTTTTAAATGACCCTTATCACGATGCCGGATTGTTTTTACGACGTTTTAAAGAAAATTGGAAACAGTATAAATTCAATCCTTTTGAATGGATTGTGGATGATTTTTCGCAATCTAAAAATATTCAAATTATTGGTACTCCAAAAAGTATTGGTCAGGCTAAAATATCCGGTAAAATTATTGAACAAATTGTTGCTCAAAATCCTTCGGACAAATTAGATAAAGTAGCTATTGTCCTTGGCGAAGAAAATCTTTTGGTTCCCTTGTTGTATTCTTTGCCTGCATCAGTTGGGGCTTTGAATATCACGATGGGTTATTCGGGGAAAAATAATCCTGCTCAAATTTTGATTGCCAAATTATTTAAAATGCATACGAATGCTTTGTCGAGAAAATCTTCGAGTTATGTGTTTTATTATAAAGACGTTTTGGATATTCTGACGCATCCGCTGATAGAGCCTTACGCTAAAACCTCCCGTTTGGTTAATACTATCAATACTAATAATTATACATTTATCAGCCATCAGAAATTGATGGAATTGAATCAGAGTCCATCGGATTTGTTCTTGTTGCTTTTTAACAAATGGGATGATAATTCGTTAGCGGTGTTGCAATCTGTTTCGGAATTATTATTGACTGTAAAACAGAATTTAAGCAATGATAATGAAGAGGAAAAAATCACTAAAGCCTTTGTTTATGCTATTTTTAAAGTGATTAACAAACTGATTACGTACTATTCAAAACATCGCCATATTGATAAAATTGAAACGTTGCATGCTATTTATAAACAGCTTATTGATTTAGCCGAAGTTTCTTTTGAAGGAGAACCTTTAAGTGGTTTGCAGATTATGGGAGTTTTAGAAAGTCGTGTGCTGGATTTTGAAACTGTGATTGTGACCTCTATGAATGAAGGGAAATTTCCCGCCGGAAAATCGCAAAATTCCTTTATTCCTTATGATGTAAAAAGAGAATTGGGATTGCCAACCTTTAAAGAAAAAGACGCGATTTATACCTATCATTTTTATCATTTGTTGCAACGCGCTAAAAATGTGTATTTGCTGTACAACACCGAAAGTGAAGGTTTGGATGCCGGTGAAAAAAGCCGTTTTATTACCCAATTAGAAGTTGAAAAACAGCCAAATCATAATTTGTCTCACGAAATTTATAATGCGATTTTGCCCGAAACAGCATATAAACCTATGGTTGTTGAAAAATCTGCAGCGGTAATGACGCGTTTGACTGAAATTGCCAAAGATGGTTTTTCGCCATCAGCTTTAACAAGTTATATAAGGAATCCGATTCAGTTTTATTTTCAAAAAATACTGCGCATTCGCGAGGTAGAAGAAGTAGAGGAAAATATAGCGTTGAATACTTTGGGGACGATTATTCACGAAACCTTATTGGCTTTATATACGCCTTTCATTGGAAAATTCATTTCGGAGGCTGATATTGAGAATTGTTTTAAACTAATTGAT
This sequence comes from Flavobacterium daejeonense DSM 17708, assembly GCF_000425425.1. Taxonomy (GTDB): domain Bacteria; phylum Bacteroidota; class Bacteroidia; order Flavobacteriales; family Flavobacteriaceae; genus Flavobacterium; species Flavobacterium daejeonense. The sequence goes on along the minus strand of NZ_AUDK01000022.1, from coordinate 17,444 downwards.
GCTGAGGTTTTAAAGCAGTTCAAAATTGTTTACAAAGAAGGCGAAATCAAAAAAGGGCGAAATCTTTTGGCTTTTGAGGTGGCTAAACGCAATGTTTTTAATTTCCTGAAAGTGGAATTGGCGCGTATAAAAGCTGATGAAGCGATTAAAATTATGGCGCTGGAACAAACATTTCAGCGTGAACTCATTCATCCTGATTTGCCGTTTCCGGTTTTAATCAAAGGAAATGTCGATCGAATTGAAGAATGCAATGGTGTCATCCGAATTATTGATTATAAAACAGGAAAAGTCGAAAAAGGAAATGTGAGTTTGAAATCATGGAACGGATTGACTCAGGAGCTTAAAAACGATAAAATCATTCAGGTTTTGGCTTATGCTTTTATGTATGAAAATGAAGCTAATGGAAAACCGATTGAAGCAGGAATTATTTCGTTTAAAAATTTAAAATCAGGATTTTTACCTTTTCAATTCAAAGAGGATAAAGACATTCAGCAAATTATTAACGATGAAGTAATGACTAATTATCTTGAACAAATTGTGTTGTTGTTAAAAGAAATATTAGACGAAACTGTTCCGTTTGAAGAGAAAATATAATTTTTTAACAACAAATCCCGATAGCTATCGGGACACAAAGGTTTTACGCAAAGCACGCTAAGATTAATTTGTGCTAATTTGTGTAATCTGTGTTTATATTAAACTTTCTTAAAAAAGTCTAACAAAACTTTAGTTAATTCGGCTTCGTTTTCAATATGGCTCATGTGTCCGTCAGGAAAAGTGACAAGTTGTACATCAGTTTCTTCAGTTTGTTCCAGATTTTCTTTGTAATTCAAAACCGGGTCTTTTTGACCCAGAATCAGCATTTTTGGATAAGGTGTCAGGTGTAGAATTACTTCACGATCCATCCTGGTTTTCATGCCTTCGAGCGAGGCTACGATTCCTTGTAAAGGTGTTTTTAAGGCTTCGTTTTTTACTGTTTCTATTTTATCTTTGAGTCTTTCACGGTTTTCTTCGCTGAATAAATTGGCAATCGAAAGTGATATGAAATTGGTAAAAGATTGTTTTACCGCTTTAATGGCGCGATCCCTATTTGCTTTTCTTTCGTCGCTGTCAGCTCTGGAAGTGGAATTCAGTAAAACCAAAGCTTTTATATAATCAGGATATATTTCTGCAAAAGCCAAAGCTACATAACCGCCCATAGAATGACCCACAAAAATGGCTTTACGAATGTGTAATTTGCTTAAAACTGCATGAACTATATCGGCATTGTTTTCCATACTGTGAATATAGCCCATGCATTCTGTTTTGCCATGACCTAATAAATCAATGGTAATGACGCGGTTTTTCTTAGTAAATATGGCAATATAGTTGTCCCACATTTGTTGGTTTTCCAAAAAACCGTGTAGCAAAACTACTGCCGTTCCTTTGCCGGAATCAGTATAAGCGATTTTAGTGTTTTTATAGAGAATGGAATTCAAGGGAGAATTTTTTATGAGGCAAAAATAAAGTTTTTTATTTCAAAACCTTGCAGGTTGTAAAATTTAAAACCGATTATCCCCATCCAATAAGTTTCCTAAACCTCCCAGTAAACTACCTTCGTCGCGGCTGTTTCCGCCAGCTTTTGGTGCAGAGGCAATGATTCTGTCGGCAAGGCGGCTAAAAGGAAGTGATTGTATGTACACGGTTCCCGGACCGCGAAGTGTGGCATAAAATAAACCTTCACCACCAAAAATGGAATTTCGAATTCCACCTATAAATTCAATATCATAATCAATGTCCTGTGTGAATCCTATAATACAACCGGTGTCAACTTTAAGTATTTCGCCGGCTTTTAATTCTTTCATAGCCATCGTTCCTCCGGAGTGAACAAAAGCCATTCCGTCGCCTTCAATTTTTTGCATGATGAAACCTTCGCCGCCAAAGAGTCCGCGACCTAATTTTCTTGAAAATTCAACACCTACAGCGACTCCTTTGGCAGCGCAAAGGAATGCGTCTTTTTGGCAAATGAATTTTCCATTGAATTGGGTTAAATCAATAGGGAGAATTTTTCCGGGATAAGGCGAAGCAAAAGATACTTTGGCTTTGCCGTAATTTTGATTGATAAAAGCGGTCATAAAAAGACTTTCGCCCGTAAGAACTCGTTTTCCGGCACTAAGCAGTTTGCCAAAAATACCGGTTTGTTCCTGTGAACCGTCTCCAAAGATGGTTTGCATCTGGATATTATTGTCCATCATCATAAAGCTTCCCGCTTCGGCAATGACTATTTCCTGAGGATCTAATTCGATTTCAACGTATTGCATTTCTTCGCCAAAAATCTCGTAATCTATTTCGTGTGCTCTCATTTTTATTGGATTGATAAAATTTATAGCGACTAATTTAGTAAAAATCTTTCAATTTTATGCTGTTTTGCACAAGGGATGGAAGCGGCATCCTTTTATCTCGTTTTTAAAGAACGAGATAAAAGATATAGCGTACAGCCCGACCCGAAGGGATGTGCTATAAAAAAATTAACAAATGAAAATAACCGCAGATTCGCAGATTTTTTTATAATTGATTAAGTTTATAATCTGCGAATCTGCGGTAAAATATTTTTACCAACTCAAGCCAATATAAAAATGGCTCACATTTCTGCAAACCGTCTTTTCTCTTGTTTCTTTGCTCTAAAGAAGAAGAATTAAGAATTCATCAAGCTCTCGATTTCCTCGACTTCAATCGGGATGTTTTTCATTAGGTTGAAAGGTTCTCCTTTTTCCTGAATGACCACATCGTCTTCAATTCTGATTCCGAAGCCTTCTTCGGGAATGTAAATACCAGGTTCTACGGTAAAGACCATATTAGTTTGCATTGGTTCGTACAATAGTCCGTAATCGTGGGTGTCCAATCCCATATGATGCGAAGTTCCGTGCATGAAATATTTCTTATAAGCCGGCCAGTCCGGATTTTCATTTTGTACATCGGTTTTGTCCAGAAGTCCCAACCCAAGTAGTTCTGAAGTCATGATTTTACCTACCTCGTATTGGTAGTTTTTCCACAGCGTTCCCGGAGTCAGCATTTTAGCAGCTTCGTTTTTTACTCTCAAAACAGCGTTGTAAACGTCTTTTTGTCTGCTAGAATAACGTCCTGAAACCGGAATGGTTCGGGTTAAATCACTGGAGTAATTAGCATATTCGGCAGCAACGTCCAGCAATATCAAATCGCCTTCTTTACATTGTTGGTTGTTTTCAATGTAATGCAATACATTGGCATTATTTCCTGAGGCAATAATTGGGGTATAAGCAAAACCTTTAGAACGATTGCGAATGAACTCGTGGATTAGTTCGGCTTCGATTTCGTATTCCATCACATTTGGTTTTACAAATGAAAGCAAACGACGGAAACCAAGTTCAGTAATGTTACAGGCTTGTTGAATCAAATCGATTTCTTCGCTTTCTTTTACCGAACGCAGACGTTGCAAAATAAGATTGCTTTTGGCAACGGCATGCGCAGGGTATTTTTCTTTCCACCATTTTACAAAGCGGGCTTCACGGGTTTCAGTTTCAATTTTAGCACGATAATGTTCATTGGTATTGATATAAATCGTTTCGGAATACGTCATTAATTCGGCCAAGACTTTTTCAAAATCCTGTAGCCAATAGACCGTTTTGATACCTGAAACGGCAAAAGCTTCCTCTTTAGTTAATTTAGCACCTTCCCAAATGGCAATTAATTCGCTGGTTTCTTTCAGGAACAGTATTTCTTTTTGATTTTCATAAGGAGCGTCAGGAAATAAAAGCAGAATACTTTCTTCCTGATCGATTCCGCTTAAGTAAAAAATATCACGGTGTTGCGCAAAAGGCAAAGTGCTGTCGGCACTTACAGGATAAATATCGTTGGAGTTGAAAATGGCAACACTTTTAGGTTTCATTTGAGCCGTAAATTTGCTGCGGTTTTTTATAAATAAATGGCGGTCAATTTGATGGTATTTCATAGGGGAAAGTTTTGAAATACAAATCTAATCAATCTTGTTTAAATAGACTATAGCATAGTTTGTGATGAGATAAATAATACCGCAAATTCGCAAATTTTAATAGCTGCTAATGCGGAAAAATATATATTAACCGCAAAGACTGCAAAGATTTTTCGCAAAGGACAGAAGATAATTTTTAAAAAATAATTTGCGAATTCGCGGTTTTAATATTTAATCAATCCATTTGTAATAGCGTGCGCCAATTAATGTTGGGATTTCTTTTTCGATACGGTCTAAAATCCATTCGTTTTTTGGAGTTTGAACGCTTTGTTTTTGTTCTTTTTTATGGAGTCTTTCGTAAGTTTCAAAATCTATTTCGAAGCTTTTTTTTAAGGTTTCAAAAAGTTTTGTGTTTGCCATTACCGATTTCCATTCGTCCTGAATTGTTCCTTCGAATACTTTGGATTTAGAACCGCTTCCGTAAGCAAGGAAACCAAAAGTGTTGCCTGTAATTTCTTTGTTGGTATCATAAAAATGAGCCAAAGTAGAAAGGAATCCCATGAAAACAGAACCCGTATATAGGTTTCCGATTAAGGAAGAGGCTAATTCGGCCGGCATTAATTTTTCCTGAACAAAGTTTTTGTATTCAGGAGTTTTACTGGTTTCTTTTAGTTTGTTTTGATATTCAGCCGGAGTTTCATTTCCAGTAATAACCGAATTTTCAGCATCCAAAGTGTAGATTTCAGATAACATACGGCGACCTTGATAAGAATAAGGCAGGTGCATGATGATGCTGTTCCAATTGTTATAAAGTGTGGCTGATGTTTCTTTTAATTTTTTGAACGAGAAATACGCATTACGGGTTCTGTCCATATAACATTGGTTCGAATATTGTCCGTCAAAAACAGGTTGGTCTTTGTGGATTTCAATTTCGGCTTCCAGATTGTCAAACCAGTTTTCGTTATTTGTGTTTCCGGTGATGGCTTCTTTAGAAATTGTTCGGTGTGGTTTGAAAAAATCAAAAACGCCTTTGGTATTTGTCGCCCAATTATTTTCAAATGCGATAATTCTTGGATTGGCAGTAATTAACATTGCCATGGCACCAGCTCCTTGAGTATATTCTCCGGTAGAATTTAAATCGTATTTGGCAAAATCAGTAGTTACTACAATTGCTTTTTTAGTTGGATTGAGTTGAATAAAGTCAAGGCAATTTTGCATCGCATCCACTCCCCCAATACAAGCAAAAGTGAAATCGACAGCATCACATTCCGCTAAAGTGTTCTTGCCAAATTTTTGCTCCATTAAATCAATTAAGAATGAAGCTATCGGTTTTGCGTTGTCGATGGCGCTTTCGGTTCCTACATAAATGCGGGCAATTTCGTTTAAGTTAATCGCGTTGTCCTGGATTAATTTGGTTAAAGCGTTGGCTGCAAAAACCACGCTGTCCTGATGCGTGTCAGCTAAAGTCATTTTGATTAATCCTAAACCTTTTTCCAGTTTTTCGGGTTCTATGTTTCTGGCTTCTGCCAATGTTTTTATAGGTAAATGTAGTTTTGCTACATCAAAAGATATAGCGTCAATTCCGGTTTTCATTTTCAATTTTTTTTGGAATTGCAAAGATAAAATGATGCTTTAGAAATGTAGTTTTATTAACTACACAAAATAGTTGGTTTTTGTGTTTTTGTCAATTCGAAAGTAAAACATTCTTAAAATTATGGATTTTATATTTTTTAAGTTCTTAAAATGTAAATAATTGATTCTTTTTTTGTGGTAATTTATTGTTATTGTTTTTTTGTTTTGCAATTAAATGATTATAAATCAATGATTTAAAATGATTATTGCTTAGATAAAAGCTTTTGGGGCTTCAAACTTTATAATCTTTCTAAATAGTAGCGAAAAGGTTGTAGTTGGTTGCTAATTACTTTATTTTTGTGTACTTTTTTAAATTATATTCTAAAATATTATGGCAAAATCTGGATTATTGAAATCGTCAATAGCAAAAAAAGTAGCTATGGCACTTTCAGGACTTTTTTTGATGTTGTTCTTAGCACAGCATTTTTTTATTAATATGATGTCAGTATTTAGTGCTGATGTTTTTAATTCGATTTCTCATTTCATGGGGACCAATCCTTTGATTCAGTTTGTTATCCAGCCTATTCTTATTGTAGGTGTTGTGTTTCACTTCATCATGGGATTTGTTTTGGATATTCAAAACAAAAAAGCAAGACCGGTTGGGTATGCAAGTTATAATGGAGCAGCTAATGCAAGCTGGGCTTCACGTAACATGATTATTTCTGGTTCAGTTATTTTGGCTTTCCTGGCGTTACACTTCTATGATTTCTGGTTTCCGGAAATGGTTTATAAGTATATAGAATTCAATCCGGCTGATGAGACCCGTTATTTTCATGAATTAGCAGAGAAATTTGTAAGTCCGGTTCGTACTGGATTGTATAGTTTGTCTTTTATTTTGTTGTCTTTACACTTGCGTCACGGATTCAGTTCTTCATTTCAGTCTATAGGGCAAAACAATAAATATACAAAGGGAATGAAAAACTTCGGATTATGGTTTTCGGTAGTTGTTCCTTTAGGATTCGTAGTTATTGCATTATTTCATCATTTCAATCATTAATATTCAATTATAATGGCATTAGATTCAAAAATTCCAAATGGTTCAATTGCGGACAAATGGACAAATTATAAAGATCATATTAATTTAGTAAACCCTGCTAATAAACGTAATTTAGATATTATTGTTGTAGGAACGGGATTAGCCGGAGGTTCAGCAGCTGCTACTTTAGCAGAATTAGGATATAACGTAAAAGCATTTTGTTTTCAGGATTCTCCACGTCGTGCGCACTCTATTGCTGCACAAGGAGGTATCAATGCTGCAAAAAATTATAAAGGTGACGGTGACTCTGTTTACAGATTGTTCTACGATACTGTAAAAGGAGGAGATTACCGTGCTCGTGAAGCAAACGTATATCGTTTGGCTGAAGTTTCTGCTAATATTATTGACCAATGTGTGGCTCAAGGGGTGCCATTGGCTCGTGAATATGGTGGATTATTGGATAATCGTTCTTTTGGAGGAACTTTGGTTTCCCGTACATTTTATGCTCAGGGTCAAACAGGGCAACAGTTATTGTTAGGAGCTTATTCTGCCATGAACCGTCAAATTGGTCGTGGAAAAATTAAAATGTACAATCGTCATGAAATGCTTGAACTAGTAATCATCGACGGAAAAGCAAGAGGAATTATTGCTCGTAACTTAATTACCGGAGAAATCGAAAGACATTCGGCTCACGCTGTTGTTGTAGGTTCCGGAGGTTACGGAAACGTATTCTTCTTATCAACTAATGCAATGGGGTCTAATGCTACTGCAGCCTGGAAAATCCACAAAAAAGGGGCTTTCTTCGCAAACCCCTGTTATACTCAAATTCACCCAACTTGTATCCCGGTTTCAGGAGATCATCAGTCAAAATTAACGTTGATGTCTGAGTCTCTTCGTAATGACGGACGTATCTGGGTTCCTGCAAAATTAGAAGATGCACAGGCTATCCGTGAAGGAAAGAAAAAAGCAACTGATTTGGCTGAAGCTGACAGAGATTATTTCTTGGAAAGAAGATATCCTGCTTTTGGTAACTTAGTGCCTCGTGACGTAGCTTCCCGTGCTGCTAAGGAAAGATGTGATGCCGGTTTTGGTGTTAACAAAACTGGAGAAGCAGTTTACTTGGATTTTGCTGCGGCTATTCAACGTTACGGAAAAGAGCAGGCACATATTAAAGGATTGGATGAAAATGATAACGCTTTAGTGACTAAATTAGGAACTGATATTGTAAGAAGTAAATACGGAAACTTGTTTCAAATGTATTACAAAATCGTTGACGAAGATCCATATACTACGCCAATGATGATTTATCCGGCGGTTCACTATACCATGGGTGGAACCTGGGTTGATTATAACCTGATGACTACTATTCCGGGATGTTTCTCAATTGGAGAGTCTAACTTCTCTGATCACGGAGCGAACCGTTTAGGAGCTTCTGCTTTGATGCAAGGTTTGGCTGACGGATATTTCGTATTGCCTTACACAATTGGAGATTATTTAGCTCCGGATATCAAAATGGGACCTATTTCAACTGACAGACCAGAATTTGAAGAGGCTGAAAAATCAGTGAAAGAATTGATTGCTAAATTTATGAATAATAAAGGAACGCATTCAGTAGATTATTTCCACAAAAAATTAGGAAAAATTATGTGGAATAAAGTAGGTATGGCTCGTAATGAAAAAGGTTTGAAAGAAGCAATGGTTGAAATTGCCGAACTTCGTGAAGAGTTCTATAAAGATGTAAAAGTGCCTGGGACAGATAAAGAATTCAATCAGGAATTAGAAAAAGCCATTCGTGTTGCCGATTTCTTAGAACTGGGAGAATTGTTTGCTAAAGATGCTTTACATCGTAATGAATCTTGTGGAGGTCACTTCCGTGAAGAATACCAAACAGAAGAAGGAGAAGCACTTCGTGATGACGAAAACTTTGCTTATGTTGCTGCCTGGGAATACAAAGGAAAACCAAGTGATGCGGTATTACACAAAGAGCCGTTGAATTACGAAAACATTAAATTAGTACAACGTAGTTACAAATAGAATTTTGTCAAAAGTCGAAAGTCAAAAGTCTTAAAGTTAAGGCTTTCGACTTTTGACTTTAAGACTTTCAAACTAAAAAGATATGAAACTTACATTAAAAATATGGCGTCAAAAAAACGCTCAGGATAAAGGGAGAATGGTCGATTATAAAATCGACGGAATTGAACCTGATATGTCGTTCCTTGAAATGCTTGATGTATTCAATGAGCAACAAATCAATGCTGGTGAAGAGCCGGTAGCTTTTGACCACGACTGTCGTGAAGGAATTTGCGGAATGTGTTCTTTATTCATCAATGGAGAAGCTCACGGACCGGACAGAGGAGTAACTACCTGTCAATTGCACATGCGTATGTTTAAAGATGGCGATACTATCACTATCGAGCCATTCCGTGCTGCTGCTTTCCCGGTTGTAAAAGATTTAGTGGTGGACAGAAGTTCTTTTGACAGAATCCAACATGCAGGAGGATTTATCTCGGTAAATACTTCAGGAAATACAATCGATGCAAATACAATTCCGGTAAACAAAAAAGATGCTGATGCTGCTTTTGATGCTGCAACTTGTATTGGATGTGGAGCTTGTGTGGCAACTTGTAAAAACTCGTCGGCTATGTTATTCGTTGCTGCTAAAGTATCTCAATATGCTTTATTGCCACAAGGTCAGGTAGAAGCTGCAGACCGTGTATTGAACATGGTGAAACAAATGGACGAAGAAGGATTTGGTAACTGTACCAATACTGGAGCTTGTGAAATTGAATGTCCAAAAGGAATTTCTTTAGAAAACATTGCTCGTATGAACAGAGAGTACATGTCGGCAAGTTTGAAAGGATAATATTTTTTTTCAATATATTTTAAAAGCGCATTCATTGATTTGAATGCGCTTTTTTATTTATCTTTATTGGAAAACCATAATTGAATATGAGAGTAGCCTTAATCCAGTCGTCATTAGTTTGGGAAAACCCAAAAGCTAACCGAGTTTATTTTGAAGAAAAAATTAATGGAATTAGTGAGTCGGTCAATTTAATTGTGTTGCCCGAAATGTTTTCCACGGGTTTTACGATGAATCCTGCGGCAATTGCTGAAACGATGCGGGGAGAAACGGTCTTGTGGATGCAAGCTTTGGCGAAGGATAAAAAAACGGCTGTTACAGGAAGTCTGGTAATTGAAGACGGAGGTTGTTTTTATAACCGAATGCTGTTTGTTTATCCATCAGGTGAAATTTTGCATTATGACAAAAGGCATTTGTTTACTCTTGCAGGAGAGGATCAAATTTATACTGCCGGAGAGCAAAAGTTAATTGTTGATTATTTGGGTTGGAAAATTTGTCCGATGGTTTGTTATGACTTGCGGTTTCCGGTTTTTTCCAGAAATGTCGAAAACTACGATTTATTGTTGTATGTGGCGGGTTGGCCTGAAAAAAGGACTCAGGCTTGGGATGCGCTTTTAAAGGCGCGTGCGATTGAAAATATGAGTTATGTTGTGGGTGTAAACCGCATTGGAACCGATGATAACGGTCACGGCTATTCCGGACATACCCAAGTGGTGGATTGTTTGGGAGATTATTTGTTGGAACCCAAAAAATCCGAAGGGGTATTCCTATTGGTTTTAGACCGCGAAAGTATGCTGGCTACGCGCAAAGAATTGGGCTTTTTAAAAGATCAGGATCTTTTTAAAATGCTCTGATTTTTATGGCTTTTTCTTCTTTTTGTTTTTGTCGTCTTTTTTAATTGGTGGTGTATATGGTATGCTTACATCAAAAGTTTCGATGGCATCCCAATTTGCTCTGACATCTTCAATATCTTTCGAGTAATAAATAACTTCTTCAGCGTATTTTTTTTCTAAATAATTTCCTGAGTCGTATTTTTTATTTTTATTGTCATCATATATGATACGAAGATTGTAAACAGCTGGATTTAATAAGTTAAAATCAATTTCGCGATTCGATTCTAAATATTCAGAGGCAGTAATTTCTCCTTTTGAATCTATTAATTCTACTATAACCGGATAATGTTTTACGTTTTGTAATTTTACTTTTAAATTTCCGTAATCTTCCAGTTCTTTGGTGCTTATTTGGTAGTTTAAAGTGTCGTTAGTTTGTTCGAAAAAGTCAGTTAGAGCGCCAGGCAAAATTTGGAAAGCATATTTTTGAGCAGGTTCTTTTTTGAAGTCAAAAAATAATTTTTGACGGAATTCATCATAATTGGTGGTGAATTTTACCGCAGCAGAATCTTTATCAATTAATTTGATTTTGGATTCGTCAAATTTCACTAAAGGGGTTGTGGCTTCTAAAGCAAAAGAATCATAGAAACTGGCCGGGTTTACGGAACTTATAGTTAAACTGTCTTTCTTTTGATTTTTGATTTTTATGGCAAATGTTTTGTTGAAATCTCCCTGAGCAACTTCTACTTTTAAAGAATCGGTTTTAATTGGTTTAAACCAAATTTGTAACGAATCTTTTTTAGTTATTTTGCTAACGATGCTCGGTAGAATTTCGTTGTTATTTTTTAATGTGATTTTAGGTTTTGCATGAGTTTCTTTAAGGCTTCCTTCGTAACCCATGAATAATTTATTACCGGATTCCTGAGTGGGTTTGAAGGCTTTAAAAGGGATGTTTTCTTTGAATAATTCTACTTCGTATAAAGTGTCGTTCGGAATTGAAATAGTTTCTTTGATAAAACCGATTTTTTCGGTTTTTGGGTCGTATTTATTGTTGTTGTTTAAGTCTTTTAGTGCAATCAAACGGTATTTTCCGGCTTTTAGATTTTCAAGGCTAAAAGTTTTTAAACTGTCCAGAGTGTTGGTAATGTATCTTGGACTTTCTTTATAAATTACCGAGTCGTTGTATTTGTCGTTTATTTCGTAAAGCATCACCGAAATGAAGGCTTCTGCTTCTTTTTCGTAAGCATATTTTACTTTTCCGTTAAGTTTTAACGAGTCGATATAATCGCCGGTTGAAAACACATATTTAAACTGGTTCAACGGGTTACCTTCGTTGTTATCGGTTAAACTTTGTCCAAAATTAAAGCTGTAAGTAGTGTTGGGCTGTAAAGTATCTGAAATTTTAATCGTGATAAATTTACTCGCGTTTGTTGGTAAGATAAGTGGGTCATTTTTCATTGGCGGCGAAATAACCAATTGTTTTCTGAGGTTTTTCAGAATAACATTTTCGTCAAATTCCAGTCTGATTTGTTTGGCGTTGAAATTTGTACTAAAGTTTTTTGGAAAACTTGTTCTCAGACTCGGAGGGATAGTATCTTTTAATCCGCCGGTGATGCTGCCTCTTTTGGCACAACTTGCCAGAATGAGTACTAATACAACCGAAATATATTTTAATTTGTTTTTCAACATGAAATTCAGAATTTAGAATTACAAAATAACAATTATAATTACTGGAATTAAAACTTTTTATCGAATTATTAAGATTGTAAAATTAGTACCTTTATGAGGTGTTATGAATTTGTTGTTTCAGATTGAAAATCTTTGTGAGTGATGAAAAAAATAGACCATATAGGAATTGCGGTAAAAGATATGGCGGATTCTAATGTGTTATTTCAAAAATTGTTGGGTATTGCTCCTTATAAGCAGGAGGAGGTGGAAAGTGAAGGGGTTTTGACTTCTTTTTTTAAGAATGAAAGTTGTAAAATTGAACTTTTGGCTTCGACTGTTGAAGATAGTGTCATCGCGAAGTTTATTGAAAAAAAAGGGGAGGGAATCCATCATATTGCTTTTGAGGTCGAAAGTATTCCGGATGAGTTGGAAAGGCTGAAGGCTGAAGGTTTTGTTGTTTTGAATGAAATTCCTAAAAAAGGAGCCGATAATAAATTGGTAGTTTTTTTGCATCCTAAAAGCACAAATGGCATTTTGATAGAATTGTGTCAAAGTTTATAATTCTAATAATCAACGCTTTTTAGATGAAGTGTTTTGGCATGTGTAAAACAAGACTAAAAATATTTGGAGCAAACAAAAAATAGTAGTAATATTGCAAACTCTTAACCGGTCCTATAGCTCAGCTGGTTAGAGCACCTGACTCATAATCAGGTGGTCCCTGGTTCGAGCCCAGGTGGGACCACTAGTAAAATCAAGCCTTCACAGCAATGTGAGGGCTTTTTTGTTCTCATCAGTACAACATACGTACAACAAATTGTTGGACTTTACAAAGATAGTAAACTTTTCATTCTGTTTCAATTAGCTATATTTTTTAGTATTTTTACTCTTTATAATAAATTACTACTAATATGGCAGGTAGAATTGAAAAAGTTTTCTTCTTTATTCATAGGCAATTTGAAAAATTGAATGCTCTATTTAAATCAAAGATGGTTTCATTAATTGCTGCTCCTCTATTGCCTTTTTTAGTTGCTATATTGTGTGTTGTCCAAATAAGCAATAATTCTTTCATCATATTTAATTCAATAATTTTTTGCTTGGCTATTATTTTTACATTTTTACTGACAGTATCTTCCTTATATTTTTTAAAAGGAGATAATATTTTTAATCGATATAATAGAGAAAAATCAAATAATAATTTAACTCAATTTCAAATCAGTGAGATTAGTGGAGATATTGCTAACGAGAAATTAATTTTGGACATCCTAGAAAGTAACAAGGATAGAATCATTTATTATTATTTTGAACTGAGAAGAATAGAACTTTTTGATTTTGATACTACAATAGATGATTTTAAAAATTTAATTTCTAATTGTTTCAAAAAAACAAATGATAATTATGTTTTTAAATTGGAAGTTAGTGCTTATGAGGCACATTATTTTATTAGGGGATTTTTAGTTCCTTTTTTAGAAGAATTAAATGAGGATGTTGTTGTATCCAAAAAAGGGATTGCTTCACTCATAAAGTATAAGAATAATCAAATGTATCATCCAATAAACATAAATTCATTTTCAACTAAAACAAGAGTTAGTTATACTGAAGATCAAAAGAAATTGTATGATAGTGTTAAAATCAGGTGATTTCTCCGAATTAATACGTTACTGCCTCACGAACCCACGTTTCATTTCGTTTCATTCCAGTAGATTAGCCTCATAATTTTAATACAAATATTATGAGTCCACAAAAAATTATTGAGCAGTTAAATGAAATTAAAATGATGATTACAAAAGGTAATCAGTTCCAAAAAGAGATTTTTACTATTAAAGACCTGATGGCTTATACAGGCTTTTCAGATAGCACTATTCACAAACTTAGTGCTAAAAAAATGATTCCTCACAACAAACCTACCAATGGAGCCCTTTTCTTTGATAGAGTTGAAATAGTTGAATGGATAAGAAAGCATAAAGTGTATTCTGATGAGGAAGTTTTGTCTAAATTTTCGAAAGAATTAAAAAAATAAACATTCAAAATCTACTTTTGAAGACTTAGATTTTTTATCTAATTTCAATTGATTAATTTAAAAAATTGATATTATACACTTTTATCAATTATCTATTCCATCGATGGATAGGTACATATGAAGTACCATTATGCCAGGAATCTGTACAGGACAAAATTAGGGAAGTATTATCTAAATATTTAAAGATCAGGCTTGTTTTACTTGTATTAACCCATGCTGTCCTTGAGATCTTAACGAGGGAAAACTAGGAGCTTTTATTAGATCTTAAAAGAATAGATTAAATCTAACTTGTCGGTTCGAACCCCTCATTACCCACGAAAATCAACAATATAAAAGAGGACGATGCGAACCCTGTTTTCGAACCATTTTCTACAAGATTTGAAGGAGATTTCAATATGTTGTCTTAAAAATTAATATTTCTTTAAATGATACTAGATTATGATTTAAGAGAGTGACAAGTGATTGAAATAAGCATTTTTTATAAAAATCATAAATAATGCTTTTAAACGAATTTATGAGTTGTTTGAAGATATTATTCATTTGTAATATTTTATTTCGATTATTTTAGACTCCAAATAATTAAAAATGAGCGTTTATTCTTATAAAAAATAATTTCACAGAATGAATGTTTTCACAAATTAAATAGTATGAAAGCCAAAATTACTCTTCTTTTACAAACACTCCTGATTTTTACTTTTAATAGCCTAGATATTCAAGCCCAATCGAATGATTGTGATATTACAGGATCTACTTCTGGTAATTATACATTTCAATCCAATAAAAAAGTTTGCTTTTATAGTAATGCAACTTTAGGTGATGTAACTTTTCAAAATGGTGCCAAAATTTATATTGCTCCAAACGTTACTGTCATCATCCAAAATAACATTAATTCTTCAGGTGCTATTGAAATGAAAATTGAAGGTACATTACAGTTCTCTCAAGCTGTAACCATCAATGCTAACGTTAATTTAACGATAGGAACAAATGGTGTTTTAAAAGCAGGAAGTTCAGGCACCACTGATTTTAGGTTAAATGGTGCAGGGATAAATACAATACTAAATAATGGTCAATTTAATGTTGGCGTATTAGAACTTCAAAATTCTAATGGAACTTACACTTTTGATAATTCACCAAATGCCACGATTAACATTAATTCGAATATTAATATTAATGGTAAAAGTTACTTTAGAAACCAAGGAAAATTATTAATTAGAAATAGTTATAACTGTAACAATAGGAGTGTTTTTGTAAACTGCGGTGAAATGGTTTCTTCAGCTGGTTTTAACCTTGGAGGCGGAAAGGTCATTAATACAGGTAAGTTTACAGTAACTAGTAGCAGAGTAGATTTTGGTTCTTCAACGGCTCGATTTGAAAATTATGGTTCAGTTAACGTTCAAGGGTCAATGAATTTAGGAGGAACAGGTTGTGTTTATTATAACGAAGGTACAACTGTAGTTTCTGAAAGCTTTCAAAACGATGGGAACATTGAAGGTCCTGAAGTTGGATCAGCTAAATTAGGATATATTACCTGGAGAGGAAGAGCTACCATGAATAATGGAAAAATTGGTCCTAATTTAAATTTAATAAATTCAGGAGGAAGTTCTAATTTGTCAGGAATGTTTAATAATCCTTCTGCGATGAATTTTCAACAGGGAGTTATGTACAACTGTACTAACTGCCCGGCTCCTCAGATTAATTCAGGAGCTGTATGTAGAGAATTAGACGGAAACACTCCTGACATTGACGAGACCTGTAATGTGTATACTACTGTTCTTGCCGAACCTACCGAGGCTTTAGTGAGAAGTCTTAATGATACAGGTAAAGGGTTGTTTCCAGTAAAGCCATCTGGTCCTGCATATTTACCTAATGGAGGAGTTAAAGTAGAAGTAATCAAAAATTTCACAAGACGTCCTGAACAATGGAGATTATACCAACCTACCGCACTCACAGGAACAATTAATATAAAAGGTGTGCCAACTACTTTTAAGACAAAATACTTAGATTTAATTGGTGCTTATACTAATCCACTGGTGCTGGAAAGAACTGTTAAACTTGATTATGAAGTTACTTCAAAAAGTTTGAATACTACTACTCATGCCTACAGATATATCATAGGTATTGCCGGTTTATCCGATTCTAATGTAGCAGGTAAAGTAATTTCCTCAGTTCCATTGGAAGTAATTGGTAATATGGATGCTTATCAAACGGGTAAATACTCTTTCTTTAATGATACGACTCCTCCTGTTGCAGGACAAAAAGGAACTGTTTTTGAGTCTAATCCTAAAACTCCAAGTAGTGCTCCAAGTAACACCCTTACTAATGGTTACACTTTTTTTTATCTCCCAGATGACATAACTTCCTTTGAATTAGAAACAAAGGGAAATGATCAATATGGGTTTATTTTTGGTACACTAACAACAACAATTTCACCTACACCTAATGCTCCTACTTCCGGAGGCAATCAAACTGTTTGTTGGAATGGGAATACAAACCATACTTTAACAGCTACTGCAACAGCGCCACAAGGACAAATAGTAACCTGGTATGAAACTGCAACCGGAGGTAATCCTGTAGCTTCACCAACTCAGGTAGGAGTAGGAACAAAAACATATTATGCCCAATCTTCTAATCCTAACGGTACTTGTACAAGTTTAACACGAACTGCAGTCACGCTAACAATAAATACAACACCGGTTGCTCCGATTTCAGGCGGTAATCAAACTGTTTGCTCTGATAGAACTACAACTCAGACTTTAACCGCTACAGCAACTGTTCCTCAAGGATCGTCAGTTAATTGGTATACTACAGAAACCGGAGGATCTCCAGTAACTTCACCAACTCAGATTGGAGTAGGAACTAAAACATATTATGCTCAAGCATCAAATGGAATATGTTCTAGTTTAACTCGAACAGCTGTTACTTTAACTATTAATCCGGCAGCAGGAATTCCTACTACTGAGAATGTTGAATACTGTGCCGGCGATACTGCTCAAGCACTAAAAGCAACTGCAAGTAATCCTGATTATACATTATATTTTTATGATTCCTTAGATTCAACTCCTCAAGCATCCATAATTCCGATAACAACAACTGCGGGAGAATTCACTTATTATGTAGCTGAAGGCATCAATAATTCTTGTATTGGTGACAAAAAAGCAATTACTGTTATTGTTCATCCTAAATCTGTAATCACAACTGAACCGATAAATCAGAACATTACTTATGGAGATAATACTAATTTTTCAGTTACTGCAACAGATGTTACTTCATATCAGTGGCAAGTAAATAAAGGTTCTGGTTTTGAAAATATTACAAATAATACTATTTATTCAAATGCTACAACTGCTACATTAAACATAACTAAACCAACAGTTGCAATGAGTTCCTATACTTATCGTGCTATCTTAAAAGGCAGATGTACAGAAACAGAAACTCAAACCGTTAATGTAACCGTATCACCCAAAGCTGTTACTGTTACTGCTGATAACAAAACCAAAGTATACGGAGAACAAAATCCA
>NZ_AUDK01000021.1 GCF_000425425.1 Flavobacterium daejeonense DSM 17708 | reverse complement strand
GATGCACTCGCCGCTCAAAAAGCTGCCGAGGAAAAAGCAAAAGCAGACGCCTTAGCGAAAGCCAAACTGGACGCTGAAAATAAAGCGAAAGCCGAGGCACTCGCCGCTCAAACCGCTGCGACACCAAATGATGCTAATGCTAAAGAAATGGAAGATTTAGCAAAATCCATTGAAGAGCTAAGACGCAGCCAACAGGAATTATTGAAAAAATTTAATGACATGGTTGCTGTTAAAGAAAAAGACCTTAAAGACTTAAAAGAAGAAAATGATTTAAGTGAAAAAGGGATTTTCAAAGCACCAAAACCATTTAAAAGTGCCTCTGCTGAAAACAGAGCTATTGAATCGTTACGTCAACAAATCACGGACATCAATCTAAAACAAAACCAAAAAATTAAGGAATTAGAAGCTTTATCAGCTGAGAGAAACAAAAAAGTATCTACTAAAAACGACGCTTTCAACCGTATGTATCAAAGTACGATCAGCCAATTAAAAACAGAACAATCAAACGCAGTACAAACCAATCTGAATTTGATTGCTTCCTTAGAGAAAATTAATACTGAAACCGAAATTGAGAAGAAAAGAAGAATCAAACGAGCCTCATTTGAAAATGAACAGGCAAAATATGATAAAGACAGAGCAGTTTTAAATGAAATAAAAGAAAAAACACCGTTTAGTGCTGTACCTCTAAAAGCGGAAGATTTTGATTTTGGTGAAGAACAGTCTTCGATGCAAATTCTCAAAAATATTAAAAACACTCAAAGTGCCTATTATCTTATTCTGGCAGTTCATAATGATACGACAAAACGGGATGATTTTTTAAGAAAAGCAGTATCCTTAGGACAAACAAACATTGATTTCTTTTATGATGTAAATACGAGTAAATATTTTATTTATTATGAAAAATTCGATGATTTGGAAGAGGCTAAAAGAGCGTTAAAAGCAAAAGGAAGCAAGCCATACAACGGCAAATTATTCATAGTACGAATTGAAAACAATTAGAACATGAAATAGATTTAACATAAAGCAATACGATAACCCAACCCAACTTTACGCCCCTGAAGTGCCGTTGGATTATGGTATTTAAAGATATACCAACGGAACTATAAATTTTCCCGAATGAAAAAAAACTACCTACTAATAATATCCGGATTATTTTCGGAAAATCTGTCATTTGTAACTATTCCGAAAGCAATGTTCTTTGGGTCAAAATCAATTTGGTCTGATAAGAAAAAGAAAACAGATTTAGCATCCCTGACCATTTCTAAATTTTTTGGAACAGTCCTCCTGTTTTCCATGCTCTTTTTAGGGTTGACTACCTATTCTCAAACCTATAAAACTTTTTCCATAAGAAAACAAATTGATATTAGAGGAAAAATGGAGGTCGCCGGAAACAATATTCTGGGATACGACAACAATCCATATAACAATGATACAAAATCCAATCAGGATATTGATATGAAATATATTGATATCGATAATGATGCTTCAACCTTTAGTTCCAGCAGCGCCGATTTATTAGCTCCTACGCAATTAAACGGAACTTCAAGCAGCTGTTACAGAGTATCTTATGCAGCACTTTACTGGGGCGCTATGCTTCAAAGTGGCAGCAGAACCGATATCAATAAAGTAAAACTAAAACTTCCCGGTTCATCAACATACAATGATATTACCGGAGAAGTAATCTATGATGCTAATAGCACACCTATCCCTCCAGATTCAAATAAACCTTATGCCTGCTATGCCGATGTAACAAATTTGTTGAGTACTTTATCTAATATCAGCGGAACATATACAGTTGCTAATGTAATTTCAAGTCAGGGATTTAACGGAGATACCGGTTTATCTGCCGGTTGGACTCTTTTTGTAATCTATGAAGACCCTACACTTCACATGAAATCATTTACCGTATTTGATGGATTTAGCCATATTTATGATTCTCATTACGAAAAAATTCCGGTAACAGGTTTTATAACCCCTACATCGGGTTCAGTAGATCTACAGTTTGCCTATGCGGCTTTAGATGGAGACAAACCCAAAGGAGGAACAAAACTGGAATTTGGAACTAAAGAAGTTACTACTCCTTTAAGACCGGCCAACAAATTTTTTAATTCAACTATTGAAAATACTAATGGTGTACAAACCGCAAGAAACCCTTCAGGATCTAATACTCTTGGCTATGATACAGGATTATTAGAAGTGAACGGAGCAAACCCGGAATATATAAAAAACAATCAAACATCGACAGATTTCACCTTACAGGTAGCCAGAGGCCAGGCAGATCCCGTATTTGCCTTTTTCTCCGCTTATGCCGTAGATATTATTGCACCAAAGATAGATTTGACTAAACTGGTAAAAAACACTTCTGGAACCAACATTGGGGGAGGAAATGTTAATTTAGGACAATCTTTAACTTATGAAATCAGCTACCAAAGTGTAGGTAACGATAATGTTACCAACTTTACCATAAAAGATATCCTCCCTGAAAATATTGTTTTTAATCCAACTACAAATATAGACTATAGTAATGCAGGAGGAGCAACATTACAATCCTACGACCCTGCTACCAGAACGATCATTTTCTCCATACCTAGTACTTCAGTAGAAATTAATGATGCTCAATATACCATTCGATTAAACATTCAGGTAGTACCCGATTGCAACATGTTAAGCGACGCCTGTTCTAACGTCATTATGAACCAGGCTTTCGCTACTTACAGTGGCGTTATCAATACTGACATATTTCAGGAAGAAGGAAGTTTTGCTACCACTGAATGTAAACTAGGAAATCCGGAATCGACTAACTTTATAGTTGATATTTCCAATTGTCAATTTACCCAAACGGCTATTTTATGTGGTGCCAGTGTTGTTTTAACAGCAGCCGACGGATATGACAGCTATTCCTGGTCCACCAGTTCTACCGGAAGTCCGGTTATTGGAACAGGACAAACCTATACTGCTACTCAAACAGGTGTTTACTATGTACACAATACAGCTACTAACGGCTGTCAGTCTATTACCCAGCAAATAACTGTAATTCCGTACGGAAATACTATTACAAATCCGGTTATTCCTTTTGCTGACACGACACCTATTTGTCCTAACAACGGAAAAATTCTGCCTAATATTTTCCTATGCGGAGCCAATGCAACCCGTGCCATTACCACAGGAATTAGTGATGCCACATCGATTAGTTGGCAAAAATTAGACGAAAGCAGTTGTGCTGCCATTACTGTAGATAATTGCGCCAATGAAAGTTCGTCCTGCACTTGGAATCAGGTGGGAACCGGCCCTAATTACACCGTTAATACTTCAGGACAATTTCGAATTGTAATCAATTATACAGGAGGTTGCTACAGCATTTTTTATTTCAATGTATATCAAAATGTATTGAATCCTACCGCAACTTCCAGAGATATTATTTGTAATACCTCCGGAGAAATTACTGTAGGTGGTGTTCCAAACGGATACGAATACAGTTTGAACGGAACAAATTACCAACCCTCAAATGTCTTTACTATAACAACTGCAGGCTCATATACGGTGTACATTCGCCAGGTTGGAGTTGTTACTAATCCCTGTATTTTCACAGTTCCGGACATCCTGATTCGTCAAAGAAATTTTACAGTTTCAACTTTTATTAGCCAACCTTCTTGTAATGGAGACAAGGGCAGTATTAAACTGGCGGCTAATGACATTCGTCCGCAATATTATTACAATCTTTATCAGGGAGCAACTTTAATTAATACTGTAGGTCCAATTACAGCCAGCGAATATGAATTCCCAAATTTAAATCCCGGAACCTACACCGCCCGGGTATGGACAGATGATGGTTGTGACTATTCAGAAAACATCACATTAACCGACCCTCCTTTGCTTACCGCTACATCGGCAATTACCAAACCTTTAACTTGTGAGGATGGTGAAATTACCGTTTATCCCTTAGGAGGTACTCCGCCATATACTTATTTTATCAATGGAACGGATAATTTTCAATATTCTCCACAAATTGTTGTGAGTGAACCATTACCTCCGGGAGGATTATATACAATTATTGTTGAAGATGTCAAAGGATGCAGAGCTACTACCTCTATAACAGTAGCAGCCGTTCCGCCTCCTGCTTTCACCATCAGTCAAACAAATATTTTGTGTTATAATGATACGACCGGAGCCATCAATTTCAACGTAAGTAATGCCAACGGTTACACCTTAGCTTATAGCATTGATAATGGTGCTACTTATACCCCTAATCCAACTTTTTCTAATCTTAGCGCCGGAACTTACAACGCTATTGTAAAATATTCATTGGCAGGAACCGATTGTTTTAGCACCGCGCAAAGCATCATAATTACTCAACCCGATACCGCAGTAACTGCTTCAGCAGGGGTTTCGGAATTAGCAGGTTGCGGAACATCAGGAGAAGGAAAAATAAGAATTACCAATCCGCAGGGAGGTACCGCTCCATACCAATATAGTTTTGACAACCAAACAACATGGACCACAACCAATGAGGCTTATCTGGCTCCGGGAACTTACACCGTATATGTCAGAGATGCTAATGGCTGTATTTATCCAATGTCTAATATTGTGATAGATCCGGTACCGGTTGAACCTACAATCAAGGTAGAAAGCCCTGCTTTTAATTGCGACGGTACCGCTACTGCTACGGTAACTGTAACCAATAATGGAGGTGCAAATTATAGCTACGAATACCTTATTGACGGAATTCCAAATACTAATGTTCCGCCTAATGTGTTCACCAATGTGGCTTCCGGAACCCATACCGTGAGCGTTTCGTACCAATTATTGACTGTGCCAACCTATAGCAATTTATTAAAAGAAGATTTTGGATCTGGTTCTGAAGTGGCTTCCCCGGGAATTAATCCTGCATTCTGTTTTGAAAGACAGAACTTCATAACCTGTGATGGAAACGGAACCCTGAACAACGGAGAATATACCGTTACCAATACCATTAAAAACGGAATATACAGCGGATGGCACAATCCGGTTGACCATACTGCAGGAAGTGCAACCGGAAGATATTTAGCCGTTGACGCCGGAAGCGCCATCCCGAATAATGCTGTTGTGTACAGAAAAACCATTCAGGATATTATTCCTAACCAACCTATTCAGGTGCGCTTTTTTGCTACCAATTTATTGAAAGTGGGTAATGGCCAACCTGACGCATCCCTTACAGTTGAGTTACAAAATGCCTCTGGAGTTGCACTATCATCAGAATCTACCGGAGGAATTCCAAAAACGAATGGTTGGATTGAATACAACAAAACCATTAACCCGGGAGACAACACTACATTAGATTTTGTATTACGTTTAGAAATAGCTCAGGTTAATGGAATCGATTTTGCCGTTGATGATATCGAAGTCTATCAATTGCCTAAAGCCTGTATTACAACCAAAGATTTCACAGTGGTTATCCCTACAGATGAAGCTTTTACAGCATCCTTAGTAAATGTTAAAAATCTAAACTGTTCCGGCCCTAATGACGGTGAAATTACTATCGCTGCAACTAATTTTGATACAACCAACGGATTCCAATATTCTCTTGATAACGGAGCAACCTGGAATACCCAAATGACTTCTCCATACACCATTACCGGATTGGCTCCAGGCACTTATAATTTAAAAATTCGTTATGGTGCAACTGCAGGCAATACTTGTGAGCAATCATTTACTGCTACAATTACAGCTCCTGCTCCTTTAGTTACAACTGCAACCATAAGTATTCCGGCTAATTGTACAACAGGAGCGACAATTACCGCTTCGGCAACAGGCGGAACTCCTGCTTATCGTTACGAATTATGGAATGCCACAGCAACAACTAACATTGTTCCTTCACAAACATCTGGTTCATTTACAGATGTTCCTCCGGGAAGCTATATCGTTCGTGGATACGATGCGAATAATTGCACCGATGACAGCAATGTCATTACAGTAGTTGCTCCTCCAACTTTATCAGCTACTTTAGCTCCAAGTACAGACTTTTGCTATGATAGTCTGGATCAGGCAACATTAGTAGTGGCTGCTTCTGGCGGAACAGCTCCTTTTGTTTACAGTCTGGATGGTGCTCCTGCTCAAAACTCTAATACTTTTACCAATGTAACTCCGGGAACTCACGAAATCATAGTAACCGACAGTTATAATTGTACAGCGACTATTGCCAATATCATTATTGCGCCACAATTAACAGCCACAATCGCTAACATCAAAGAATTAGATTGTACTACAAGTCCTGAAGCGGTAATTACAGTATCAATCTCAGGAGGAAACAGTCCTTTTACTTACAAAGTCAAAGAAGGCTCAGCCAGCTATGGCACTAGTAACGCAGTTACCGGAACCTCTTTTACTTATACCACTGCAACCGCCGGCAATTATACCTTTGAAATTACAGATGCGAAAGGTTGTGTTACGACAACTTCAGCGACTATCAATCCTTTAGTTCCTGTAAATGCTACTTTGAATACCATAAATCCATTATGTAACGGAGATGCTAATGGTAGCGTTCAAATTATTCCTTCGGGAGGAGTTGGTCCTTATACGTATAGTTTCGATGGAAGTACTCCTTCAACTACTAGTCTTTATACAGGATTAAGTGCCAATATTACTTATTCTTATGAAGTTCGTGATAGTAAAAATTGCCCTTTCACCGGAACGGTTACTTTAACTGAACCTACAGCTTTAACGACTACTGCAACAGTTATTCCTTTTAGCTGTAGTACAACCAATACCAAACAATCCGCAACAATTACCATCGAAGTTCCAACAACAGGAACGGCGCCTTACACCTACAGTTTTAACGGAAGTACTTACAGCAGTTCAAATGTTCTAACGGTAAACGATAATGGTACAGATCAACCCATAAATTATTCCGTAAGAGATGCCAATGGTTGTATTTTTCCTGGCAGTGTTACTCTAAACAAACTAAATCCTCCTACTGATTTAAGTTTTACAGCTGCACCAATTAGCTGCAATAATCCAACAACTGATGTAACAATCTTTGCTACTAACGGTGTAGGAACTTTGACTTATGAAATCATCTCTCCGGCTTCAACTGCTCCATCCAATACAACAGGAGTTTTCTCCAATTTATCACCAGGAACTTACATCTTTAAAGTAACCGATGAAAACGGCTGTTATTATACGGAATCTCATGTTATCAATCCGGTAACTCCAATTGCCGTTGCAGGTAATGTAAGCAGTGATGTGTTGTGTTTTGGAGACAGTTCGGGAAATGCTGTATTTACCGTTTCCGGATTTTCGGGAACTTACAGTTATAGTATTAATAGCGGTACAGCAATTACAGGATACAGTGCACCAACTATTGATTTAACAAATCAACCGGAAGGAAGCTATACAATTACTGTTATTGATGAAACGACCTCTTGTGATGCTACAGCAACCGTAACTATTACAGAGCCTACAGCTCCTTTAGCCTTAGCAGCTACTGCAACCAACATCAATTGTAACAATGATAACGCTCAGATTAGTGTAAACGCAACGGGAGGAACTCCTAATTACAGCTATGCAGCAGTAATTTCAGGTGCTTCGGCCCCAACAACTTATGCTACTAGCAACATCGTTACTGTTGCCACCAATTCAGGAGCCAACTTATCCTGGGACGTTTATGTAAAAGATGCGAATGGATGTACTGAAATGACAACAGTTACTATTGCAAGTGATCCTTTGCCAACGGTTACAACTCCAGTTTTGGCGTCTAATCAATGTGATGTTGCAACTGGATTTACTTTTACAGCAACCGGAACCGGATTAGCTCCGTTACGATACAGTATCAACGGGGGCACAACTTACCAAAACAGCCCTACATTTACCGTTAATACCCCGGGAACTTACACCGTAACTATTATTGATGGAAATGGTTGTACCGCCCCAAGCAACACGCCAACGATCATTTACCCAAGATTAACATTAAATGCTGTATTGAATAAAAACATCACTTGTAGTACTCCGGTAGAAGCCCAAGTTACACTTACAGCAGCTAACGGAAACAATGGCTCTTACACTTATGCTTTTTCTACAGATGGAACTAATTTCACGACAATGGCTTCCAATGTATTTAATACTACTACTCCTGGAAGTTATACCTTTAGAGTTACCGATGCCAATGGATGTACAGCAACCACTCCAACTCCGATTGTATTAACTGCTCCTGTTAATCCGGATATAATTGATCATACACAAACTCAGGATATTTATTGTAATGGTGAATCGACTGCTTCTATTAGAGTGAATATTAATAGCGCTGTAGGATTAGCTCCATTTAGCTATAGTATCGATGGAACCAATTTTCAATCTTCAAACGTTTTTTCAAGTTTAGCAGCCGGAAACTATACCGTAACATTAAAAGACAGTAAAGGCTGTACCGACACTTACAATCTTACTATTAACGAACCAACTGCATTAAAATACACCCTTTCAACAACCGAGATTCAATGTGCCAGTACCTCTTTAGGTTCAATTACAGTTAATGTAGATGCTCTAGGTTTAGGAGGAACAGCTCCTTATACTTATATTTTAACGAATAATGTAGGCGAACCAACACTCACAGTCGCAAAAGCTACTGGAACAAATCATACTTTTTCAGATTTAAACTTTGGTACTTATTACCTTACTGTGGTGGATGCTAATGGTTGTTCATTAAAAACTACTACAAAGGTAATTTCTCCTCCCGATAATCTGGATATTGTAGTAGAATCTACTGCAGACTGCGCTTCAGGTGGAACGGTTACAGTTACTGCAACCGGTGCAATATTAGGAAGTGGCCCTTTTTACTTTGCCATTTACCAAAAAGATCCTGTAACCGGATTATACCCTACTGCTCCAACTTTTGATCCTGTGACTGGAGATGTTCAATATCCTTTTCAGGCAGAAGATCCTTTAAACCCACGATCAACAACTTTTACCAATTTGTTACAAGGAGTCATTTACTCATTCATAGTATTTGATGATGTTACAAAATGCTCCTATATCAAAGAGGCATCAACTCCAACAATTAAAGCAACCAGTTTGGCTACTTTAAGAGTCGTAACCGATGTTACCTGTAAAGGAGCCAATGATGGAACAGTTTCGATTACTTTAGACAAAGATCCTTCTGCTCCTGTAGGATATGTTGCCCCTGATTCAGTAGATTATGCAGTGTATGATTCAAAAACCAATATGCCTTTGTCTCCATCAAATAATGGATCAGGAATAGCGGTAGGCGCTTATCCTTTTGTAATGCCTTTAATTGGTGGCCTCGCACCTGGTTCATACTATGTAGTAATCACCGAGAACGGAGGAACAAATGATGGTTGTAGTAGTGCAACGCTTCCTTTTGACATCTACGAATCGGCTACTGAATTGGAAGTTACAGCTACGATTACTAAAAAAGACAACTGTAATCTTAATGCAGGTCAGATTGTAGCCATTGCCAAAGGAGGAACTACGATGTCTCGGGAAGATTTATTAGCGGTTCCGCCACAGGTAGCTACTCCTATTCCATATCAATATCAAATTTTACCGGATACATCTACCGCTCCGACATCTAGTGATTCAAATTGGGGTACGACTAACACCTTTTACAAAGAAACCGGTGACTATATTGTTTATGCGATGGATGCCAATAAATGTATTCAGGCTTATCCTATTCAGTTGTTATCAGATGATGCTCCAACAATTGATACTCCGGCTTCAATTTGCTACGATGGCAATCCGTTTACGATTAGCATTACAGGAACGGTAGATCCGGATATTGTTGGAGGTGCAACTTACAGCGTCAATGGAAGTGCTTTCCAAAGCAGTCCTGATTTTACTTTTAATGCCTCAGGAACTTATAATTTAGTGATTAAAGACGGTAATAATTGTACTGCCAATGTTAATTACATAGTACATCCGCAATTGCAAATCGATGCCGAATTAACAAAAGAATTAGATTGTACTACATCTCCTAATGCTGAAATTACATTAACGGTTTCCGGAGGAAATACATCTCCTTCAGCAAATTATGCGTATGAATCTTCTCCAGATGGTATAAGTTGGACTACAATGACTTCTAATGTATTTACTGCATCAACAGCAGGAACTTATACTTTCAGAGTTACTGACAGCAATAATTCAACAAGCTGTCAGGCTACAACGAGTCTGACATTAGACCCAATCACACCAACCATTTTCACCACTTCGAAAACCAATGTGATCTGTAATAATGGTAATGAAGGAAGCATAACAGTAACTGTTACTTCCGGTGAAGGTCCTTATGAATATAAATTAGATGGTCCTGTTCCTTATGGATACCAACCATCTAACCAATTTACCGGATTGACTGCAGGAACAAATTATCATGTAACTGTACGAAACAGTAAAATGTGCGAATACTTAAGCGCTCCAATAACAATCACGGAACCAACTCCTCTTGCTGCCTCATCAGATTTAACCACAGCTTTAAGTTGTGGCTCCGGAAATACCGCTCAGGCAGCAACTGTAACTGTAACCGGAATTAACGGAACTGCTCCTTACACCTATAGCTATAATAATGGAGCAAGTTATACCTCATCAAATACCTATCAGTCATTCGTAGGAACTACTTTTAATGTTTGGGTAAAAGATGCTAATGGTTGTACTTTTGAATTGGTAAATGGAGTTAACATTCCACCTTTAAATCCACCAACAGATTTAGATATCAATGGAACTGATATTCATTGTATGCCTGTTAGCAGTCAAACCAGTACGGTAACACTTACTACTACAAATGGCACATTGCCTTTAAGTTATGCCATTGTATTCCCAACAAGCGCAACAACCAATGTTAGTGGAGCTTCAAGTGGAACCTTTACAGACTTAACTCCGGGAACTTACTTATTCCAGGTAACAGATGACAACGGCTGTACCTATCAGGAAGCTTATACAGTAGATCCGGTAACTAACATTACTGTTTCAGGACAATTAATTAGTGATGTAAGTTGTAATGGAGGAACTAACGGAACAGTTCAATTTGCCGTAACTAATTTTACAGGAACTTATAGTTATTCCATCAATGGAACGCCAACAGCTACAGGACAATCAAATGCTACAATTACACTTCCGGGATTAGCAATTGGAACCTATACTATAATTGTAACAGACGAAACAACAGGCTGTGAAGCCACAACTTCGGTAACTGTTTCAGAACCTGCATTATTAACATTAACACCAGCATCCAACATCAATGCGAATTGTAATTTTGGCGCTCAGGTATCGGTAACCGCTTCCGGAGGGATTCCACCTTATAGCTATGCTTTTGTGCCAAATGGGACAACAGTTGTTGCAACAGATTACACCAACTCCCCTTCAGCTGTTTTAGACCCTGCGGTATCCACATGGGATGTGTGGGTAAAAGATGCGAATGGTTGTGTTATTTCAAGTCCTTTGGCAATTAGCATTGCTACTGATCCGCTTCCTTCCGGAATAAGCGTTCCAGGATTAAATCAGTGCCCTAGTCCAACAGGAACTTATACTTTTACTATAGATGTAACTACAGGAATCGCTCCATACGAATACAGCATTGGCGCAGGATTCCAAAGTAGTCCTACATTCACCGTAAACGCAGCTGGAACCTATGATGTAGTAGTAAAAGATGCTAATGGCTGTACAAATCCAGTTCCTTTCTCAGTAACAATATTACCGGCTTTGCAATTGCAAGCCAGCATTACAGCCTTGCCAAGTTGTGCTGATGGAGATGGTACACTAACCGCTTTAGCAACAGGAGGTTCAGGAACTTACCAGTACAGTATCGATGGGGGTGGGAATCAAGCTTCAGCTGATTTCACAAATATCTCTGCAGGAAACCATACCATTATGGTTACTGATATGACAACAACTTGTACTTATTCTGTAACAGTAACTTTAGAAGCCGCAACCCCAATAACTGGTTTTGCCCTTTCTAAAACGGATGTAACTTGTAATGGAGGCGACAACGGAAGCATAACTGCTACTATGGATACGCCAGGCACAGGAGTAAATGACAACCCTGTTTATAGCTATAGCATTGATAGAGGAGCAACTAACCAAACTTCAAATGTTTTCTCTGGATTAACAGCAGGAACTTACACAGTAGAAGTGACATCAGGTAGAGGATGTACAGCAACAGCATCGATTACTATTGATGAACCAGCTGTTATTATAGTTCCAACACCAACAGTTTCTCAATTTGGATGTAATTCGGGTTCGAATGCCAATAATTTTGCTACAATTACTGCTAATGGTGTAAATGGCGGTTCAGGAGTTTATAACTATGAGTTTATAAAAGACGGTTCAGTAGTTCAATTTGGACCAAACAATTTGTATACAGAAACCAATTTATTAGGCGGTACTTACACCGTAAATGTATATGATAGTAATGGTTGTATGGGAACTGCTGCTTCAACAGTTACTATCAATCCTTTTATTGCTTTGGATAAAATCAACGTAGCAGTAAACAATGCAATTACTTGTACGACCAACGAAGAAGATATCACTGTGACAGCAACTACAATTGGAGGTACTCCTACAGTATTAAATTACACCGTTGAAGACAGCTTGGGAGGAGTACTTGGTGGTGTTTATTCACAAACAAATACAACTGGAATTTTTACAGGATTACCTATTGGGGATTATATCATAACGGTGACAAACCCAACAACAACTTGTAGCATCCAAACGGTACATTACGTAAACAATCCAAACACATTCGAATTAAAAGCAGTAAAAACTAGCGATGTAATCTGTTTTGGTTCAAATGAAGGAACAGTTCAATTAACCCTTGTAGACAATCAGCTAAATCCAACAAATGATGCTGGTCCATTTAGTTATGTAGTAACTGGACCAACGGCAAGTTCAGGAAATTCACCATCAGCGGGACCATTTACTCTTAGTGGATTAACCGCAGGAGTTTATAGTGTTACAGCAACATTAACAAACACACCTTACTGTTCGACTACTACAAACTTTACAATTGATCAGCCAAATGCAGCTTTAACAACTTCCGAAACCCATACGGCGATTACTTGTATTTCAGGAAATAATGACGGTACAATTTCAGCTACTGCAACTGGTGGTTGGCCAGGTGGTTATCAGTACGAATTAGTTGGACCGGTAAATGTGGCTTATTCTTCTCAAAGCACTTTTACAAATCTAACTGCCGGTAATTACACTGTTAATGTAAAAGATAGCAAAGGTTGTATCGCTTCCGCAAATGTGACTTTAGTGGTTCCAACACCAATTAGCATTACCGCAAATTCAGATATTACTATGGTTAGCTGTTTTGGTGATAAAAACGCAACTATTACGGTTAGTACAACCACCGGTGGTCAGGGTTCTAATTATATTTATACATTAAATACAACTTCTTTAACACCTGCTACTTCAAGTGGCCCACAAGCTTCTCCTGTATTCTCAGGTTTAGGAGCCGGAACCTACACCGTTTCCGTAACAGATGGTTACAGCTGTACCGCTACATCTACTCCTATAGTAATTCAGGAACCATCAAAAGTAAACGCCAGTTTAGTGGTTGCCAGCACGCAAACTTGTTTGAATCAAACTACTTTGACTCTAAGTGCAACTGGCGGAACAGGAACTTATAGTTACAGTACCGATGCTAACTTTACTGCAAGTACTGCTTTGGCTGGCAATTCTACAACTTTCCCTGTTCCTCCGGGAACTTACGCCTATTATGTTAGAGACGCTAACGGCTGTATTTCGGTTATTTCGAACCAAATTAAAATAGATCCTCTGCCTCCTCTGACAATTGACATTGACAGCGCCAATGCGGTTATCAATTGTGCCGGAGATAATACCGGAGTTATTGTGGCAACAGCTCAGGGAGGATTAGGAAATTACAGCTATACCTTACTGGATGGTTCGGGTGCCAAAGTTCAAGGGCCAACAACTTCTGGTAATTTCACCGCACTATATGCCGGAGATTATCAGGTAAGAGTAGACAGTGGCGATTGTACTACTACTTCAACTGTTATTACAATAACACAACCTCTTGAGCCGTTAACTGCCTCAGGCACTATAACGCCGGTAAGTTGTAACGGCGCTAATAATGGTATTTATACAGTAACTGCTTCTGGCGGAACAGGCATTATTAAATACGCTATTTCACCTAATTTAAATCAGTTTTTTGATTCTAGTATTTTTGAAAATCTGGCACCGGGTCATTATGATGTTATTGTTCAGGATCAATTAGGATGTTATGTCCGATTAGATTTTGATATGACTGAACCAGCACCAATCAGTGCGACTGTTGACCCAACTTCAATAGTTCCTGAAATTTGCTACGGTGACAATGATGCTGCATTTAGTATTGATATAGCGGGTGGTGTATTGCCATATAGTGTTATTTTAGATGACCCTAACGGTACTTTTACTACCGGAGATCCTACTCAGAGCCGTTTTGATTTTACAGGAATAACAGGAGGAACACACATTGTATATATTATTGATGCCAATAGTTGTTCATACGAATTAGAAGTTCCTTTAGAAGAATCGGTTAAAATTGATCCGGTTGCCTTAGTAGATTATAGTTGTGTAAATAATGCAGCTGCTAATTCGGTGACAGTAACAGTTGATCCTAGTATTACGAATCCTGCCGATTTAGATTATTCATTAGATGGAGGAAATTATCAGTCAAGTAATATTTTTACAAATATTACTCCGGGTACTGGTCATTATATTGATGTAAGACATACTAACGGCTGTATCAAACGAACGCCTAATTTCAATATTTTACAGGTAGATCCATTGACCTTAACTTTAAGTGATGGCGGATTGAACGAAATTGTGGCAACTGCAACCGGCGGTGGCGGAGGTTATCAATACACTTTTAACGGAGAATACAACGGAACTAAAAACACTTACATCATTTATAAATCGGGAGATTATACCGTTCAGGTAACGGATGCTAATGGTTGTACCGCAACAGCAACCCGATATTTTGAATATATTGATGTGTGTATTCCAAATTACTTCACTCCAAACGGAGACGGAATAAGCGACGGCTGGGCTCCGGGTTGTACTATAAATTATAAAGATTTAACATTTGACATTTTTGACCGGTATGGACGAAAAATTGCTACTTATCACTTAGGGCAAACCTGGGATGGAAAATACAACGGACAGGAACTACCTTCAGGAGATTATTGGTTTGTTTTAAAACTAAACGATCCAAAAGACAATCGGGATTTTGTAGGTCATTTTACACTTTACAGATAGTCAAAAAAGAAAAAAGCTATTGCCCCAAATTAAAAATAGTAGAATGAAAAAATTAATGATATACTTTCTTCTCCTGACAATGAGCCAAAGTTATTGTCAGGAAATGAATTTGCCGGTTCACACTCAATATTTGGCAGATAACCACTTTGTGATTTCGCCAACATTTGCCGGAATTGGTGATAATCTTAAAATCAGAGCCAATGGATTGGCACAATGGATAGGGATTAAAGATGCACCCAGAAATGCATCCGTTTATGCCGATTTTAGAATCGCCGACCGTTCCGGAATCGGAGTTTCTTTTTATAATGATAAAAATGGAAATACCCGACAAAATGGTGCTAAATTCTCATTTGCCCAACATCTTATTTTGGATTATTATACCAAACAATATCTGTCTCTGGGAATATCCTACAACATCAATAATTTTAAAATTGATATTGAAAATTTCAACACTACTTATGAAATTCCTGTTTTAGACCCAAATGTAACAGACAACCGTTTTAATTCGAACAACAACTTCGATATTGGCGCTTTGTACCGCTATGAGAACTTTTATTTAAGCCTTAATGCCAATAATATCTTAGCCAAAAATATTGACAAATACTTTGGTGCTGAACCTAACTTACTTTTAAATTATCAAATCTATTCCGGTTATGTAATTAAAGGACCTGCAAACAGCCGAGTGGAATATGAACCTTCGGTTTATTATCAGTTATTTGCCAGTGACAAACGTTCCAGTACCGACATCAACATAAAATACCGAAAATACAACAAGTATGAAGATTACTACTGGGCCGGAATTTCCTATCGCTTCCTGAATGATCAGGTTTTTAAACCACTGAATTTAGGACCAATGGCAGGTTTTAAAAAGTCTAATTTCTATTTTGCTTATTCTTATCAGGTTACGCTTAATCCGTTGATGTCTTATAATTCAGGGACACACATGATAACGATTGGTTTAGATTTCTTTGCCGGAATTAGCAATTGCCCTTGTACCCAAAGTCCGGTTCATGACTAAATAAAAAGAAAACATAAGAAAATCGCAGGATTTCTGATTTTCACCTCAATAATTAGAATGCTAAAAATAAGAAGCTTAACTTTGATGAGTTAACTTATTTTCATGAAAAAAAATATTACTTCTTATTTGTTAGTTTTTTTCGTGTGCATTGTATTCATGCTGTTGCCATATATGTTTACTGCAACCGGAAGTGTTTTACAACTACCGAACCTGGTAAACAATGGTCACGACCGGATTTATTTCTTTATCTATTCGTTGTTGTTGTTGTTCTTTCTGTTCAATTATTATTATCTCATTCCCCAAATTTATTTTTCAAACAAGCAACTGTTGTATTTTGGCATCACCAGCCTTTTTTTACTCTTCTTTCTCTGGATTTCAAGCTATTTTGATCATCCGGAACGTAACTTTTTAGATTTTGGAAAACATCCTGAATTTCGTCCTGAGAAATTCCCTCTGCCTCCAAAAATAAACAATCATCATCCGCTCGGCCCTCCTACCCAATACAGTCATACCATATTAGTTTATTTAATCGGAGTGGTTTCCAGTTTGTTATTTGCCATCAACAATCGCCTGCGAGATGTTGAAAAAGAAAAAATGCAATCAGAATTGTCTTTCCTGAAAGCACAAATCAATCCGCATTTCCTCTTTAACACTTTGAACAGTATTTACGCTTTAGCCATTAAAAAAGACGACAAAACCGCCGATGCCATAGTGCAACTTTCTGAATTAATGCGCTACATTATTTCAAATGCTAATGACGACGTGATTGCTTTAGACAAAGAACTCAATTATATTGACAATTTTATTCAGTTACAAAAAACCAGATTAGGAAATACCGTTAGGATAAAATATGTTTCCGAAGGAAATGGGTATGGAAAATGTATTACACCGC
Source organism: Flavobacterium daejeonense DSM 17708 (assembly GCF_000425425.1). Classification (GTDB taxonomy): domain Bacteria; phylum Bacteroidota; class Bacteroidia; order Flavobacteriales; family Flavobacteriaceae; genus Flavobacterium; species Flavobacterium daejeonense. The sequence continues at coordinate 75,750 of NZ_AUDK01000021.1, read as the reverse complement.
TTATCCTGATTTCATTTATTGAAAATGCTTTCAAACATGGGATAAACCCAAATCAGGATTCGGAGATCGATATCAAAATCAGTATTGAAGATCATTTTTTAACTCTATTTGTATCCAATAACAAAGTCGAATCCATTCATTCACAAAGCGGTATTGGATTACAAAACACCATTGAAAGGCTGACCTATTTGTACCCTAAAAACCACGAATTATCCATTGATGATTCGCCCGAAAAATATACGGTTATATTAAAGATTAATGTAGGATGTTAAAAGCAATTGCCCTCGATGACGAACCTCTGGCACTGGAAGTGTTACAAAGTTTTTGCGATCAGATGGAAGAAATCTGTCTGGACAAAACCTTTACCAAATCGGAAGATGCTTTTAAATATTTGAAAAAATTTCCCGTAGATTTATTGTTTTTAGACATCAATATGCCTTCTGTTTCGGGCATTAATTTTTACAAAAAATTACCGCATAAAACGATGGTCATTTTTACTACGGCTTATTCTGAATATGCCGTAGAAGGTTTTACCCTGAGTGCCACCGATTATATTTTGAAACCGTTTTCTTTTAGCCGTTTCAAACAGGCAGTCGAAAAAGCCATTAACCAGCATAAACTACAAAACCAAAATCCGGAACAACTTTATCTTTTTATCCGTGCCGATTACAGCCTGATAAAAATCCTGTTTTCGGATATTTTGTTCATCGAAGGATTAGATGATTACTTAAAAATCCACATTCAGAATCAAAAAACCGTAGTGGCCCGCATGACTCTGAAAGCCATTTTAGAAAAATTACCTTCACCGGAATTTGTTCGCGTACATCGTTCCTTTATTGTACCTGTTTCTAAAATTGATAAAGTCCGCAATAAAATCATTTACATCAATGAAGAAGAAATACCTGTAAGTGCGAGTTATGAGGCTGCTTTTTTTGCCCTGCTTAATAAAGAATAAGCTTTTTTTGCAATTAAAAATTTCCGTTTGCCATTTCTTTTTAACTACTTTACCGCATAAAATCAGACGCTTACCTCATTATTTTTTTCAATAAATCCAATTAAAATACTTTTATATCAGTAACTTATAAAAGCATTTATCATGGAAAGAAAAGATTTTTTAAGAGGATTAGGATTAGTAGGATTAGGATCTGTGGCAATGCCCATAATCAGCTCATGCGGCAGTGATGATGATGTTTCTACTGATTCCGGTGCAACCGATAATACAGAAGCAACCGACACCGGAAGTTCTTCAGGTACAACAACATGCAGTGTTACACCATCGGAAACCGCAGGACCGTTCCCTACCAAAAGCCCGTCATCATTAGTAAAATCGGACATCACCAGCGACAGAACCGGAGTACCGCTAACGATAAACATCACAATCCAAAATAAAAATGCCAGTTGTGCCGCTTTGGCAGGCGCTTTAGTGGATATTTGGCATTGTGATAAAGACGGTTATTATTCTGAGTACGGCGGAACAGGCATGCAATCGGCAGATTTTACTTCGGTACATTTTTTAAGAGGAAGACAAGCCACCAATGCTAACGGATTAGTTAGTTTTACTTCGATTTTCCCGGGATGGTACAGCGGAAGAGCCACACACATTCATGTTCATATTTACAATGCATCGGGCACATCGCTTTTAGTAACCCAAATTGCCTTTCCGGAAGGCTCCGGCAGCGCTGTTGTTCTGGTTAATGCATCCACATCAAACGGCTATACCAAAGGAATGAGTGGTTATACTTACAATGCTAATGACAATGTGTTTTCGGACGGAGTTAGTAGCGAATTAGCAACAGTAACAGGAAGTGTAGCAGCAGGATTTGTTTTAACACATTCGATAAATGTAGCAGGTTAATTTAATAATGCTTCAGATGATACAACAAAAATCAGCACAAATTTATCTGGCATCAGCAAGAGAACATTACCAAAATTGTTGGTCAACCTTCAATTTTGGTAACTATCAGAAAGAAGCTAAAAACAACTTTGGAAGCTTATTTCAATTGGATTACCAAGTCTTAACTCCAAATCAAAAAACCACATTGACAGCTCAAAGTAATGGTTTAAACTATATTTTACCGCTTTTTGGCGGAGTATTTTTCAAAGAAAAACAACAAAATGAAAAACCTATTCTGACAGAATCAGTTCAACAAATTGTTAGCAATAAAGAAACTGCTTTTGAAATTTCAAACCCGTTAAACAGCAATGTGAGTTATTTACAAATTGGCTTTAAAACGCATACAACCACTCTTGAAAGTAAGCTGTTAAAATTTGATTTTACCGAAAAAAACAAACTCATTCCTTTATTTGAAAATCAAATTGCTACCGCTTTTATTGGTCATTTTGATGGTCGAAAGGAAGGCTGTCATGAATTAAAAAAAGAGCAAAGCGGTATTTTTGTTTACATCATTCAGGGAGCCTTTGAATTTGAAAACCGACTTCTGGAAACCGGTGATGCTTTGAACATTAAAAATATTGAAGCCGTAGAATGGGAAGCCTTATCCGAAAACGCCATGCTCTTACTCATCGAAATACCTTTAGTATGAATTACAAATCCAAAATACAACTCGCTTATCGTTTAGTAATTGACAGTAATTCCACTTTTGTTTGGGACAAATATGTTTTTGAAGATACTTTTCAGGAATATTTACTGCAACACCAACAATTTAATTCGAAAGAAAATCCTAAAGAAACCTTCCGAGAATTATTGGCTGAAAACGAAAAAGCTTCTAAATTACATTACCTTGCGGGTATTGCAGCGGCAAATTATGTACAACAGTTAAAAGGAAATTTGTATCGGATAACCGATGCTCTGGGCAACAATTATTTCCCGTTTATCAATTACCGACTGGACATTATCAATACCGATATTTCGGATATGGGCAAACACAAAATTGGGATTACTTTTTACTCCCCCATTTTTACTTATTTAGGAACAATAAACAATCATTATTTGCTTTCAAAAAACACCGATGACACTACCGAATTTGAAACTTTTATGCTTGCCATGCAAACGCATTTGTCTGTTTGCTTTCTAAAGGAATAAAATTTAACTTTTTATAACCATTTTTTTAAAATAAAAAAATATAACTCAAACAACAGTCAGTTTACATCGTTTTCGTTGCAAAAAATTGATTTTTTTGAAATTTTGAAATTTAATAGTACTAGAAAATTTCTATATTTGTTTCACTTTCAAAAAAACAATCTAAAATTAAACTAATGAAGACTTTAAACGATTTTGATTTTAAAAATAAAAAAGCAATTATCCGCGTAGATTTTAACGTGCCTTTGGACGAAAATTTTAATGTAACCGACGTTACCCGTATCGAAGCAGCAAAACCAACCATTGATAAAATTCTTGCCGATGGCGGAAGTGTTATCTTGATGTCACACTTAGGTCGTCCAAAAGGAGCCGAAGATAAATATTCATTAAAACATATCTTAAAAACAGCCAGCGAAATTCTTGGTGTAAATGTAAAATTTGCTTCAAACTGTGTAGGTGAAGTAGCGCAACAAGCCGCAGCTGAATTACAAGCCGGAGAAGTTTTATTATTAGAAAATTTACGTTTCCACGCTGAAGAAGAAGCAGGAGATGTTGCTTTTGCAAAAGAATTAGCTTCATTAGGAGATATTTATGTAAACGATGCTTTTGGAACTGCTCACAGAGCACATGCATCGACTACCATTATTGCTCAGTTTTTCTCAGAGCACAAATGCTTCGGAACTTTATTAGCTAAAGAAATCGACAGCATCAACAAAGTATTAAAAGACAGTGAAAAACCAGTAACGGCAATCCTTGGTGGTTCTAAAGTTTCTTCTAAAATTACAGTTATCGAAAACATCCTTGACAAAGTAGATCACATGATTATCGGTGGTGGAATGACTTTTACTTTTGTGAAAGCGCAAGGAGGTAAAATTGGTAATTCTATCTGCGAAGATGACAAACAGGAATTAGCGCTGGAAATTTTAAGAAAAGCTAAGGAAAAAGGGGTTCAGGTTCACATTCCTGTTGATGTAGTTGCCGGAGACGATTTCTCTAACAACGCAAATACTCAGGTGGTTGATGTAGCTAATATTCCTGACGGATGGGAAGGAATGGATGCCGGACCAAAATCATTAGCAGCTTTCGAAAAAGTAATTATGGATTCGAAAACAATTCTTTGGAACGGACCTCTTGGAGTTTTTGAAATGGAAACTTTTGCCAAAGGAACTATCGCTTTAGGGAACTATATTGCGGCGGCTACAGCTAACGGAACTTTCTCCCTTGTAGGTGGTGGAGATTCAGTTGCAGCAGTAAAACAATTTGGTTTCGAAGATAAAATGAGCTACGTTTCAACTGGTGGTGGTGCCATGTTAGAAATGTTGGAAGGAAAAACTTTACCTGGTATTGCAGCTATACTAGACTAAAAATATAACAATTTTAACATTTTTTATTGATTTATTTAGCTGTAACATCTTAAGTTTGCACAAACGATTTCATAATCGCTTAAAATTAAGCAAGTTGACAACAAAAATATGATTATAAAAAAGATCACTTTATCATTATTTCTATTAGTATCAATTCCCCTGTTTTCGCAAGAAATAGCTGAAAGCAAGGGAATTGCTGCAATAGAAACTAAGCTTTCTTATTTGGATTCTATCAAACAAAGTTTTGTACACGACGAAATGGCCAGCTGTGTAGATAGTTTGTGGACTAAAGAATTGACCAGCTTGGATTTATACAACGACATCACAAAAGATATTGAAACGATAAATACCGATGAAAAAGTAGATTACGAATTGCCAACCGAGCTTTTAAAATCAAGGCTTGAAGCCATGAATGCCAAATCTCCGTTTAACATTCAGTACAATCAGGGCTTAGAAAACATCATCAAATCGTTCTTAAAAAACCGAAAAAAGTCTTTTGAACGCCTGATGTCCATTTCGGAATATTACTTTCCAATGTTCGAAGACGTTTTTGCCAAAAACAACATTCCGTTAGAAATCAAATATTTAGCCATTGTAGAATCGGCTTTAAATCCAAAAGCGGTTTCCAGAGTGGGTGCTACGGGACTTTGGCAATTTATGTATCAAACCGGAAAACAATACAATTTAAAAATAGATTCTTACATCGACGAACGTAGCGATCCATTGAAAGCAACCGCTGCCGCAGCGCAATATATGTCGAATATGTTTTCAATTTTTGGCGACTGGGAATTGGTTTTAGCTTCTTATAATTCAGGTCCCGGAAATGTAGCAAAAGCGATAAGACGCTCCGGAGGTCAGCAAAATTTCTGGAGTATTAAGAATAATTTGCCAAGGGAAACTCAGGGTTATGTTCCGGCATTCTTAGCAACCATGTATTTGTATGAATACCGTAAAGAACACGGAATCAAGCCTAATAAAACCTTAATTCAACGCTTTACCACCGATACGGTAATGATTAGAAAACAGATGTCTTTTAAACAAATAGCCGATTTATTAGACGTTCCGGTTTCGCAACTACAACACCTAAACCCTTCTTACAAGCTTAACGTAATTCCTTATTATCATGATGAGAATCATTATTTGCGTTTGCCAAAAGATAAGATTGGTGTATTTGTTTCAAATGAAGAAAAAATTTACGCTTATATTCAGTACGAAGCCGATTTAAAAAACAACAATCCGTTTAAAAATGCTACGACCACAACTGCCGTTGCAACCGCTGAAAAACCTAGTTTTCCTGCCGGAAGTACGACACAGTATTACAAAGTAAAACAAGGCGACAACTTAAGTACTATTGCCAGCAAATACAATGTTGAGTTGGAGGATTTAAAAAAATGGAACAAACTCAGCGGAAATTCAATTGCTTACGGAAAAGTTTTAACACTTTTTGTTCCTGAAACCAAAACTGCAATTGCATCAGCCGAAATCAAAGAAAAACCTAAAAAAGAAGTTAAAAACGATTCTTTAGCTTCTAAAAACAACAGCATTTATATTGTTCAAAGTGGTGATAATTTAAGCAACATTGCCGAAGCTAATGATGTTACGGTTGCCCAAATTAAAGAATGGAACAAACTTAACAGCAACATTATTCAGGCAGGTATGAATCTGCAAGTTTCTGAAAAAGAAGCTGAAGTAGCTGTAGCAACTCCTGCTGCCGAATTAAAAAACATTGAATACACGGTTCAAAAAGGAGATAATCTGGGAAATATTTCTAAGAAATTCGGAACTTCAGTTGCCGATTTGAAAGAATGGAATCATCTAACAGACAACAATATTGGATTAGGAAAAACATTAATCGTCGCTAAAAACGAAGTTGCCATCAACACCTCAAAAGCTACTGCCGCTTCTTTTAAGAAAACCAAAACAGAGGCTGCTTTACAACACGATTACTTTGTAAAAAAAGGAGATTCCTTATTTAGTATTGCCAAAAAATACCCTGGTGTTACTGTTTCAGACATCAAAAAATGGAATGACATTAGTAATGAAGACATCAAACCGGGAATGAAATTAAAAATCAAAAGTTAATATACTTCAAAAAATCACAACAAAAGGCTTTATTCAACGATAGAATAAAGCCTTTTTTTATTATTTATGCTAATTTTTTGCTGTTTTTAAAAAATTTGGAACGATATTCGCTATACCTTTTTTGAACAAACCAAAAACGAATACAAAACAATTCAACCTTAAAATTTGAATTGCAGTTACAACCGATACAAAATGAATAAAATCCATTTTATATTGCTTTTTATTTCCATTTTTTTCTTTTCCTGCAAACAGGAAATTAGCACACCGGAAAGAATCAATGGAAAAATCAATAACATCTCGGTGATTATAGACGATTTATTATGGAATGGCGAAATTGGCGACAGCATCCGTAACAAATTTGCCTCCCCCGTTTATGGACTTCCTCAGGAAGAACCTCTTTTTACCATTAATCAGTTTCCGGTAAAACTCATGGAAGGTTTTATGACCGAAAGCAGAAACATTATCATCATTAAAAAAAACGCTGAAGAAGACTTTAAAATCACCAAAAATCAATTTGCCAATCCGCAAAACATCTTTCAGATTTCTGCTAAAGGAGCCAATGATATTCTTTGTCTGATTCAAAAAAATGCGCCGCAAATTATCCAAACCATTCATCAGACAGAAATCCAGGAATGCCAATATCTAAACAGAAAATCACTTTTAGATCCTAAATTCTTTAAAGACAGTTTCAATATCAAACTTGAAATGCCTTCCAATTATCAATTAATGGTTCAAAAAAAGAATTTCCTATGGTTCAAAAAAGAAATCATTAGCGGAAACACCAGTATTTTAATCTACGAAGTTCCATTAAACACCATTAAAAACAAAACGAATAAAGTAACCGATATCATCCGAATGAGAGATTCTATTGGAAAACGCTACATTCACGGCAAAGAAGCTAACACCGATATGATTACCGAAGAAGCCTATTCGCCCTATTTTTCAAATATTGTTCTCAATCACAAAAGAGCTTACGAAACGAAAGGAACCTGGGAATTAAAAAACGATTTTATGTCGGGACCTTTTATCAATTACGCTATCGTGGACAAGGACAATGACCGCTTATTGGTTTTAGAGGGTTTTTGCTATGCTCCTTCAAAAGAAAAAAGAGATTTAATGCTCGAACTCGAAGCAATTATAAAATCGGTGGAAATCAACAAAAAAACAGCCCAAAAATCAAAACCTAAACTTTTGGCGCTGTTTAACAACTAATTTTTGATAAGCAAACCGAAAATTTAAAATTTTAAAATTTTGCTATATATAGCGGTATCACCCAAAATGCTTACCGCTTTTTTAATTTCCGAATTGGATTTCATGTAATAACTATAAAATCCTTCCTGATATTGGTAGCGTTTGATAATTTCTTCCAAAATTAAATTCTTAATTTCTTCCTGATTGTTATCCAGTTGACTCTCTTCACTCTTTTGAACTGCCGCCAGCATTTGCTTGTATTCATTAATAATTGCGCCGTCAATTCCTTCTTTTTGAGCAATCGCCAAAGTGCTTTTCAACGATTCTTCGGTTTCGGTATCAAAAGAAATTTTTTGAGTTTTTAAAAACTGCTTGAAATCCTGAAAATCGGCATTGCTAAAGTTTGGAATCTGATTGCCTAAATTGGGATTTTTATAATAATACTTTGTGGCATAATTAAAAATCCCGTCATTTTTAAGTAAAGCATTCGCAATCACACTGGTTTTGGATTCCGGCATTTGCACATCAGGCAAAATTCCACCACCGTCATAAACGGTTCGTCCTTTTCGGGTTTTAAACGAATTATAATTAACTTCCTGGGTTCGAACTGCCAAACCATTTTTGTCTTTGTGCGCATAATCCAAAGCCTGAATACATCTTCCGGAAGGCGTAAAATATCTGGAAATAGTTACTTTAAGCTGTGTATTATAAGTCAAATCGATAGGTTTTTGAACCAATCCTTTTCCAAAACTTCGGCTACCCACAATCACCGCGCGATCCAAATCCTGCAAAGCACCTGATACAATTTCCGAAGCCGAAGCACTTTTATCATTCACAATAATCACCAACGGAATCTCTAAATCTACCGGATCAAAGGAGGTCTTATAAGTATTATTGTGTTTTTCGTTAATAGATTTGGTGGTAACAATTACTTCATTTTTGGACACAAATAAATTACAAATATTAATTGCCTCGTTCAACAATCCTCCGGGATTATTTCTCAAATCCAGAATAATTTGGCTGGCACCTTGTTTTTTGAGTTCCAACAACGCTTCTTTGGTTTCATTAGAAGCTTTTCTATTAAAACGACTCAAAACAATATAACCGGTTTTGTCATCAATTTTAGCATAAAAAGGAACCGATTTGATTTCTACTTCATCCAAAATTATCTCGGTTGTATTCATCTTTCCCTGACGCAGGAATTTAATCGCAATTTTGGTGTTTTTGGCCCCTTTTAACAGCTGGGAAGCATCCTCTTTGAAATCGGCAATGGCCACATCGCCTATTTGTACAATCTCGTCACCAGCTTTAAAACCGGCTTTATCAGCAGGAAAATCTTTGTAAACTTCCCGCAAAATTAATTTCCCTGATTTTTGCGTGATTAAAGCACCTATTCCGGTATATTCGCCGGTATTATTGATCTTGAATTTCAACACATCCTGCTCGTTAAAATACACCGTATAAGGATCCAAACTCGCCAGCATGCCTTTAATGGCCGTATCCATCAGTTCGCCCGGATTAGTTTCATCCACATAATTCGTATTCAACTCTTTGAATAATGTCGTAAAAATTTCAATTTGCTTGGCAATTTCAAAGAAATCATCCTTGAAACTGGAACCAATAAATAAAAAAGCCGAAGCGACTATAGGAAGGATATATCTTTTTTTGGTAAAACGCCTCATCTTAAATTGTTTTTTTCTTAAATCTTTTTCTAATAAAATAGCCTATAATTCCAAAAAATATCAGGAATGGCCAAATACTGATTAAACCTAGCAGAAATCCTGAGAAACGATTAAAACCTGATTTTAAAGCATTCCAAATTTTTGAACCATAAGAAATCGTTGCACCTCCTTCATTAGCAACTGTTCTATAAAACTCAACATTGAGTGTACTATAAGACACCTGGTTTTGCAAATAATTTAACTGCCCCTGCTTTGAATCAATCTCTTCACGAATCGCTGACAACTGCGCTTCTATTTCTAATATTTCCGAAACTTTATTAGCTTTTTTAAGCAGCTCAAGGTAACGATTTTCCAACACTTTTTTTGCCTTCAAACGGGCATCAATATCTATATATTCAGCCGTGACATCACGTGATGAAATTTCTTTAGTATCAAAATAAGAAACACCTTTAGAAATACTTTGCAAAAAAGAATCGAAATTTTGACTGGGAACCCTAATCACTAACCGTCTATAGAAAGTATTATAATCTTTTCCTTCATTATCATTTTCTATTTTCGCCTGATTAGCTTTTAAAGCTGATTGTATTTGAGAAAAAGTAGCTTCAAGATCTGAAGTTTCAAAACGTAAATTTCCTTCTTTTATAATTTTTTGTTCTATGTTTTTCTCTTGAGCTTGGTCTGAATCAGCCTTTCTTTCTAGCTTTGGAGGTAATTTAATAGAAGTAAGTTTTACATTACTCATTGACTCTTCATTTTTTTTACAACCTAAAAAAGCTATAACTAATAGTCCAAAAAGAATATATTTTTTCATATAAATAAAGTATTATGTTAGTTTAAAACTACAACTTTTTTTACAAACTTCAGATTTAAAATTTTAATCTTGTTTAGCAACCTGATTCAAAAATTTCTCAAACAATTGAATGGTTTTGGTATTGATTTCTTCGTAAGACAAACGCTCTTTGGTTTGATAAAAAAACATGAACGCATAAGGTTTGTCCAGATTATCCAACAAAATATGTTTGTTCAGGCGATAAGTTTCGCGAAGAATACGCTTGAAACGATTACGATCAACGGCTTTTTTGAAGTATTTTTTAGAAACCGAAACACCCATTTTGATTTTTTCATTTTCATTCAAGAAACCAGAATGATACACTAACCGCAATGGATATTTAGAAACCGATTTGCCTTCAGAGAATAACAATCCAATACTGATTTTACTTTTAAGTTTTTCGTTTTTTGGATAGTTAAAGCTCATTTTTATGATATAAGGTCAAATTTTTAAGACTGCAAAGTTACAATTTAACCCCAAACCTATTATTATTTAGGAATTAAATAGCACTAAAAAATTATTTACTACTTTTGCAGCTAATTTTTTTTAAAAATGCAAAAACTTGTTTCGTATCCCATATCGGTAATTTACTATTTGTGTTTCGGACTCACGTTAGTCATTTTTCATCCTATTCAATGGATTTGCCTGAATCTTTTTGGTTATCAGGCACACAAAAAAAGTGTCGATTATTTGAACTTTTTTTTGCTAAAATGCACTAACTTAGCAGGAACGACTTACACCATAGAAAACCGGGAAGTAATTCCTCAGGGAGTCCCTTTGATTTTTGTAGCCAATCATCAAAGTATGTACGATATTATAGCAATGATTTGGTACTTACGTCGTTTTCATTGTAAATTTGTAAGTAAGAAAGAGTTAGGCAAAGGAATTCCAAGTGTTTCTTTCAATTTAAGACATGGCGGAGCCGCATTAATTGACAGAAAAGATCCTAAACAAGCCATTCCTGAAATAAAAAGATTAGCTGAATATATCGAATACAACAAACGCTCAGCAGTAATTTTCCCGGAAGGCACCCGTAGCAAAACAGGAAAACCAAAAGAATTTGCCCAAACCGGTGTAAAAATATTGTGCAAAAATGCACCTTCAGCCTATATTGTTCCTGTAAGTATTAATAATTCGTGGAAAATGGTAAAATATGGGTTTTTCCCGGTAGGTTTAGGAAATCATCTTACCTTTGCCATTCACACTCCTTTAAAAGTGAGTGATTATAGTTTTCCTGAATTAATGGAGAAGACAGAAAGTGCAGTAGTAAAAGGAATAAAATTTTAAAATATACAAAATGTCTATAAAAAACATTCGATTAGAAGTTATGCAGTTTTTGGAAAAAAACGTGGCCAGCTACATGGAACAATATTTGATTCCTGTGGAACAAATATGGCAGCCATCGGACTTTTTACCAAATTCTGAAGGAGATAATTTCTTAGAAGAAATAAAAGAATTACGCGAAATCTCTAAGGACCTGCCTTATGATTTCTGGGTAGCTATGGTAGGCGATATGATTACCGAGGAGGCGCTTCCTACCTACGAAAACTGGCTAATGGAAGTAGAAGGAGTTGACAATGAAGGCCGAAACGGCTGGTCAGCCTGGGTACGTGAATGGACAGGAGAAGAAAACCGTCATGGTGATTTATTGAACAAATACCTGTATTTATCAGGTCGTGTAAACATGCGCGAAATCGAAATGACCACCCAACACCTTATCAACGACGGATTTGATATTGGTACCGGAAGAGATCCGTATAAAAACTTTGTTTACACCAGTTTCCAGGAATTAGCAACTTATGTTTCACACAACAGAGTTTCTCAATTAGCCAAAAGCTATGGCGACAAGAAATTGTCTAAAATGTGTAAAATGATTGCCGGAGATGAAATGCGTCACCACCATGCTTACAGTCATTTTGTTAGCGAAATTTTCAAAGTAGATCCAAGCGAAATGATGTTGGCTTTCCAATACATGATGAAACAAAAAATCGTTATGCCGGCTCATTTCCTGAGAGAATCAGGACAAAAAATCAGTTCTGCATTCGAATTATTTTCAGATTCAGCGCAACGTATTGGGGTTTATACCGCCAACGATTACGTGGATATCATGCAGAAATTAATTGACAAATGGGAAATTGACAAAATCGCTGGTTTGACTGACGAAGCCGAAAAAGCCCGTGATTACTTGATGAAATTACCTGCCCGAATGGCTAGAATTTCCGAAAGATTAGTCATTCCTAAAGAATCTCATATTTTTAAATGGGTAGAACCGGCTAGATTGTAGATTTCAAATTTTAGAAAACAGAATTTAGATTTTAAAATTTTTAAAATTGAATTAATAAATTAAAATGTTGATTTTTGAAGTACAAAAAACTTTGAAAATCAACATTTTTTTTAAAACACTAGTATGACCAACACCAACATCATCAGCAAAACAATCACTTTTGTAAAACAACAATTAGCAAATGCCGAAGGCGGTCACGACTGGTTTCACATTGAAAGAGTCTATAAAAACGCTTTGTTAATTGCCCGTGAAGAAAAATGTGATTTGCAAATTGTTCAGCTCGCTGCCCTGCTTCATGATATTGCCGACAGCAAATTTCACAACGGTGACGAAACAATCGGACCAAAAATTGCCCGAAACTTTTTGGAATCAGAAAATATTGCTCCGGAAACCATCAGTCATATAATTAATATCATCGAAAACATTTCGTTTAAAGGCGGAAATTTTGACAAAAACTTCCATTCTGTCGAACTTGATATTGTTCAGGATGCTGACCGATTGGACGCCATTGGAGCCATAGGAATTGCCCGTGCTTTTAATTACGGCGGCTTTAAAAACCGGGCGCTCTACAACCCTAAAATAGCACCAAATACCAATATGAGCGTCGAAGAATACAAACACAGTCAGGCACCAACAATTAATCATTTTTACGAAAAGTTATTGCTCTTAAAAGACAAAATGAATACGCAAACCGGAAAACAAATTGCGCAGCAAAGACATCAGTTCATGCAAAATTTCCTTTCACAATTTTATGCCGAGTGGGAAGGAGAAAAACAATAAGAGTAATTTTTCATGTGTTTTTTAACATAAACTCTGATTTTATCACAACAAAAACTACCTTTTAACAGGTTTTTTGATGCTTTTGCCATTATTAACAAATATTTATTAACGAATACTTGCTAAAATAGTTTTGTCGATATAGATTTGCAACATTGATGAAAAAAGCAATAAAACATATTACACTTTTATGTATGCTGCTACTCTTTGGCAATGGACAATTAATGGCTCATTTCCATTCAGCTAGTTTGCAGACTATTACTTCCAGTCATCATACAAATTCAGGTAAATCAACAAACACGGAATTCTTAAACTACTTCCTTAGTTTTCACATTACTTCATCTTTTCCTGAAAACGATTTATTCAAAAGAAGAGAAATTACTACTGATAATGAAGAAGAAGACGTTGAAAACGCCTCTCCTGAAAAAAAGACAGAAAAATTAAGTTGCTATAGCATTTATTTTAAGCAACAGCCTTCGGGGATCATTCCTACGTATAAAATCAATAATTCTTTGCCTGTACGCGAAGAATTTTGTCATTTATATACAAATAATCCACGCTACATCTTATTCGAGGTCTTTCGAATTTGATCCCCTTTCCTCTTTTTTAGTTTTTTTTAAAAAACTCATTTCACCATATCCTTTGTAGTTGTTTTTAACAACAAGCAAAAGATAAGGCACAGCTGTCGTTTGTCAACCTCAGCTCAAAACGCATCATACCATACCGTCTAAAAACAAATAATTATCATGAAAAAAACCTCAATTTTCATTGGTCTTATGGCCATTCTATGCACTGTTGGTTGCAATTCACACAAAGAAGAAAAAAAAGAAGAGAGGACATTCCAGATTACTAATCCGGTAGCAATGGACACCTCAATAGTTAAAGAATACGTTTGTCAAATTCACTCTATCCGTCACATTGAATTGCGGTCAATGGAGAAAGGATACCTTCAAAAAATAAATGTAGACGAAGGACAAAAGGTTAAAAAAGGACAATTAATGTTCCAAATCATGCCTAATGTGTATCAGGCTGACTTACAAAAAGCGAAAGCCGAAGGAAATGTTGCGGCCATTGAATACAAAAACACTAAACTTTTGGCTGACAGCAAAGTAGTTTCTCCAAACGAATTAGCACTTTCTAAAGCAAAATATGACAAAGCCAATGCCGAAATCCAATTAGCAGCGACACATCTTGGATTTACCACTATCAGAGCTCCTTTTGACGGCGTAATGGATCATTTATTAGCCAGAGAAGGAAGTATGCTGGAAGAAGGTGAACTACTGACTTCACTTTCTGACAACAGCAAAATGTGGGTTTACTTCAATGTTCCGGAAGCCGAATATTTAAATTACATGGAAAGTGCTAACCAAGGTAAGAAACAAAAAGTTCAGCTTTTAATGGCTAATAATCAGGTATTCGATTACACCGGTATTGTGGAAACTATTGAAGGAGAATTCAACAACGAAACCGGAAATATTGCCTTCAGAGCTACTTTCCCTAACCCAAAAGGAATTTTAAGACACGGAGAGACCGGAACAATATTAATGACCGTTCCTCTGAAAAATGTATTAATCATTCCTCAAAAAACAACTTTTGAAGTATTAGACAAGCGCTATGTTTTTGTTATTGATAAAAACGGAGTAGTCAGACAAAGAGAAATTACAATCGGAGCTACTTTAGAAAATCTTTTTACAGTAAAAAAAGGATTAGACGTAAACGATCGCATTTTATTAGACGGATTACGATTGGTTAAAAACAATGAAAAAGTAAAATTCAAAGTTGAAAATGCACAATATGTAATGAAACATCTTGATGTTTATGCCGAGTAACAACCCTTAAAAAAACAATAAAATGTTTAAAAAGTTTATTCAAAGACCGGTCTTAGCGATTGTAATTTCGGTCATCATTGTATTTATGGGGTTGCTTGCCATCAAACAATTACCCATCTCGCAATTTCCTGAAATTGCACCTACCACTGTAAATATATTTATTGCTTATCCGGGTTCAAGTTCGGATGTATTGGTAAAATCAACCTTGATTCCGCTGGAAACTGCCATCAATGGGGTTCCGGGAATGCGTTATATTGCTTCTGATGCTACCAGTGCGGGAGAAGGAACTATTCGTGTTATTTTCGAACCGGGAACCGACCCCAACGTCGCCGTTATCAGGGTAAAAACCAGGGTCGACCAGGTAATGCCCTTATTACCGGACTTAGTACAACGTGAAGGGGTTATCATTACTCCCGTTCAGCCAAGTATGTTGATGTATGTGGATTTATACAGCAAAAAAGGGCATGGAATGGATGAAAAATTCCTTTACAATTATGCCTACACAAACATGCTTCGTGAAATACAACGTATTAACGGAATTGCCAGCGCGCAAATTCTGGGTAGCCGTAAATATGCGATGCGTATTTGGTTAAAACCAGACCGTATGCGTGCTTACAATATCTCGGCCGAAGAAGTAATGGAAGCCATGCAGGAACAAAGTATTCTGGCAAGACCCGGAAGAATTGGACAAAGTTCCGGTATAAAATCACAATCGCTCGAATATGTATTAACCTACCGAGACCGTTATTCTACTCCGGAGGAATACAAAGATGTCATCATTCGTGCTAATGCAAATGGTGAAGCAATCAAATTAGGTGATATTGCTAATGTGGAATTAGGAAGTGAGTTCTACGACATCTACGACAACTTAGACGGAAAACCATCTGCATCAATCGTTTTAAAACAAACCCTTGGAACCAATGGTAGTGATGTAATTAAGGCCGTAAAAGCCAAATTAAAAGAACTGGAAAAAGATCTTCCTCCGGGAGTGGGTTACAAAATCAGTTATGACGTATCCAGCTTCTTAAATGCCTCTATTGAACAGGTAATAGACACGCTTAGAGATGCCTTTGTTTTAGTATCCATCGTAGTATTCCTGTTTTTAGGAGACTGGCGTTCGACATTAATTCCGGTTATTGCAGTACCAGTATCGTTAATTGGAGCCTTCTTTGTCATGCAAATGTTTGGTTTATCCATCAACCTGATTACCCTTTTTGCCTTAGTATTAGCCATTGGTATAGTGGTCGATGATGCGATTGTGGTTGTAGAAGCCGTCCATGTAAAAATGGAAGAAGAACATCTCACCCCTTTTAAAGCTTCAAAAGCCGTATTAGGTGAAATTGGAGGAGCTATCATTGCGATTACCTTAGTAATGGTTTCGGTATTTATTCCTATTTCGTTCATGACAGGACCTGTTGGGGTATTCTACCGTCAGTTCTCCATTACTATGGCAGGATCTATTATCATCTCGGCCGTAGTTGCCTTGACACTTACACCGGTACTTTGTGCCATGTTGTTGAAACACAATCATGGTCATGCCAAGAAAAAATCACCTATTGATCGTTTCATCGATTGGTTCAACAAAGGATTTGAAAAACTAACAGGTCACTATGTGGGAATTTTGAAACACATTGTAAACCGAAGAGTAATTACTTTTGGAATTCTAATTGGATTTAGTGTTGCTACTTATTTTACCAATGAAGCGCTTCCTGCCGGATTTATCCCAAGTGAGGATCAGGGGATGATTTATGCCATTATTCAAACGCCTCCGGGAACAACCTTAGAGCGTACCAATGATGTTGCCAGAAAATTACAAAAGATTTGTGAAGAAATCGACGGTGTATCTTCTGTATCATCCTTAGCGGGTTATGAAATCATGACCGAAGGTCGTGGTTCGAATGCCGGTACCTGTTTGATTAACTTAAAACCTTGGGAAGAAAGAAGCCATTCGGTACATGAAATCATGGAAGAATTGGAAGGTAAATCTAAAAATCTGGGTGCTATCATTGAATACTTTGAACCGCCGGCAGTACCAGGATTTGGTTCCTCTGGAGGTTTCTCCTTACGTTTATTGGACAAAACCAACGGAACCGATTATCAGGAATTCCAGAGAGTAAACAACGATTTCCTTGCGGAATTAGAAAAACGCAAAGAACTTACCGGAGTATTTACTTTCTACTCAGCGAATTATCCGCAGTTAAAACTGGATATTGACAATAAAGCGGCTATGCAAAAAGGCGTAACGATCAAAAAAGCAATGGACAATTTGAACATCCTTATTGGTAGTACTTACGAACAAGGTTTTATCAAATTCGGTCAGTTCTTTAAAGTTTATACGCAGGCAGGCCCTGAATATCGAAGAATTCCTTCTGATTTGGAAAATTTATTCGTGAAAAATGAGACTGGCGAAATGGTTCCTTACTCTTCTTTTATGAAAGTAACCAAACATCTGGGACCTAACGAGATTACCCGTTACAACTTGTACAACTCGGCTGCTATTCGTGGATTACCGGCTAAAGGATACACCAGTGCCGATGCCATTAATGCTATTAAAGAAGTTGCTAAATTAAAATTACCGAGAGGATACGACATTGCCTGGGAAGGATTATCTTATGACGAGGCAAACCGTGGAAACGATGCTTTGTATGTATTCGGAGTAGTATTGATTTTCGTTTACTTAGTATTGGCCGCACAATATGAAAGTTTCTTATTACCATTGGCCGTATTATTATCATTACCGGTTGGATTCTTTGGTTCATTCGCATTATTACAATTAATGGGATTATCTAATGACGTTTATGCCCAAATTGGGGTTATCATGCTTATTGGATTACTCGGTAAGAATGCTGTACTGATTGTAGAGGTTGCCGTCCAGAAGCGGGCTCAGGGCATGAGCATTGTAGATGCTGCAATGGAAGGAGCCAAATTGCGTTTCCGTCCTATTTTGATGACTTCATTTGCCTTTATCGCCGGATTAATTCCGTTAGTAATTGCAACCGGAGCGGGAGCCATTGGTAACAGAACCATTGGAGGTTCAGCTATGGGAGGAATGATTATCGGTACTTTATTCGGAGTCTTTGTAATTCCAGGTTTGTATTACATATTTGCTAAAATGAGCGACGGTCGTACTTTAATTCAGGACGAACATAACGAACCGGCTTCTGAAGAGTTCATGAGAGCTAGTGAGGGCGAAAGCAAACTCAAATTAAGGCTGAAAGAAATGAACAAACAATTGAAAAAATTAATGAAAAGAGAGGAAGACAATGAATAATTCAATTTTCAAATTTATAAACATAAGGTCAGTGCTGGGACTGACCTTATCTACCCTGGTTTTTCAAAGCTGTGTACCAACAAGAACCGTGCGCGATGAAAAAAAGGATTTACCGAAACAGTTTCAGAATGTTGTTTCGAATGATACTACCAATTCGGCTCAGATAAAATGGGAACAATTCTTTGATGATTCTAATCTGAATGCACTTATTGAAACGGCTCTGACCAACAATCAGGAGTTGAACATCATGTTGCAACAAGTGGATATGGATAAGAATGAGATTCAGGCCCGAAAAGGAGAATATTTACCATTTGTAGGCATTCAGACAGCTGCTGAAGTAGAAAAAGTAGGTCGTTATACCAGTCAGGGTGCTAATGATGCCAATACTGAAATCAAACCTGGTGAAGAATTTCCGGAACCCTTACAAAACTACAAAGTAGGTGCTTTTGCAACCTGGGAACTGGACGTTTGGAAAAAATTACGTAATGCTAAAAAAGCTGCCGTAATGGAATACCTTTCTACAATGGAAGGTAAAAATTTCATGGTTACCAGCTTAATTGCTGAAATTGCTGATTCGTATTATGAATTACAGGCTTTAGACAACAAACTGGCCATTTTGACTAAAAACTTAGAATTGCAAAACAATGGTTTGACAATTATTCGTTTGCAAATGCAGGCTGCCAAAGCTACCGCTCTTGGTGTGCAAAGACTGGAAGCTGAAGTGTATAAAAACACCAGCGAACTGTACAATGTAAAACAGGAAATTGTTGAAACCGAAAATAAACTGAATTTCTTAATCGGTCGTTCACCGCAACATATTGACCGAAATTCAGATAATTTTATAGAGCAAAAAATAGATACTATTTATGCTGGTATTCCTTCACAGCTCTTAACCAACCGTCCGGATATCCGACGGGCAGAATATGAATTGCAGGCTGCCAAACTGGATACAAAGGCAGCCAGAGCTAATTTTTATCCTTCGTTTACGTTAAGAGCTGGTGTAGGTTTAGAATCGTTCAAGACCAAATATCTTACCACGATGCCGGAATCCGTATTGTATGGTTTAGCCGGTGATATGGTTGCTCCGTTAATCAACAGAAATGCTATTAAAGCCGCTTATTACAATGCTAACGACAAACAATTGCAAGCCGTTTTTGAGTATGAAAAAACCATTTTAAATGCCCATATCGAAGTATTAAACGGTTTATCAAAAATTGATAACCTGAAGAAAAGCTACGAGCAAAAAGAACATCAGGTGCAGGCTTTGACCAATTCTATTGAAATCACTAACAAACTTTTCAGTGCGGCCAGAGCCGATTATATGGAAGTTTTATTAACCCAACGCGATGCTTTGGAATCTAAATTACAATTGGTGGAAACCAAAAAAGAACAGTTAGCTGCTAAAGTTAACATGTACAAATCATTAGGCGGTGGATGGAATTAATTTCGTCTAAAGTTTGATAGTCTTTAAAAAACACCTCTAATGAAAGACAAAGCCACTCCGAAAAGAGTGGCTTTGTTGTTTCTTAGTTTAGTAATTTAGGGACTAAAACATACATTTTTTGTTTTTCATCAAATCTTAATACGCTTTGTTTTGAACTCTGTTTTTTGATGATTTCTTTATCGCAATTGGCATCAAGTGAATAGTCTTTGAACTTCGTTTTGACAATAATATCGTTAAACTTATCTGCTAAATTAGTATTGATAACAAAAACACTTTTTGAAGTTTCAAATGAAGCATTTTCACAACCACCACCATTTTCACCATTCGATTTTTCAAGTTCAAAATCATGCAATACTTCAACAATTTGGTTGTTTTTAAAACAATAAAGATTAATTGAATTTAAACTAAATGGATTTACACTGGAACTTCCGCTATAACTATATCTTATACCAAAAGCTCTGGTTTTTTTGTTCAAATAATAAAGTCCTGTATCAATCTTTAATTCATCAAATCTCAAAGCATCCGAAGTCCATTCCGCTTTTTTGATGTATTTGAATTCAATTGATTTGGTGTTTTTATTCCACACCAATAGGTTATTGTCAATATCAAAACATTCCTCACATTCCGAATCACGATTACTAATAACTGGCAAAACAACAATTACTTTATTATTTTGATTCGGAAGTGCTTTCAAGCAAATTTTATCAGCCAAAAGATTCTTTTCATTGACTTTTAAGAATGCAACAGCTTTATTAATAATTTCTTTATCTGACAATTCCTGCCCAATAATTGAACTTTTAAAAAGAATAAAAGCAATTACCAATAAATTTTTCATGCACTAAAATGTTTTATTTAGTTCTTTAAATCAAAATTCAGCATTCACAAACCTTCAATCTGAAATCAAATCCCCTTAGCTTTCATTTCCAGAATCACATCTGAAGGGTTCAGGAAAGTCGGTGCTTGTTCCGTAATACTACCGGCGCGTTTTTTATTGAGTTTAAAAACCACATCCTGTTCGCTGGTAAATAACAAAGCGCTTAAAAAAGGCTTATTCATCAACGAAAACAAAACAGGATAGATTTCCTCCAAAGAATGAAAACTTTCGGTCTCTTCGGTCTTAAAACGGCTTATAACCGACATTTGCATCACATCATTCTCCAGTAAAACCGGACGAACATAAACATTCTTGATTTCGGTATCGCCAATGGTTTTTGCCAGCGTTAATTTGGCAAAAGTTTTATCTTCTATACTCTGTTTTACTCTTTCCCAAAAAAGCGCAAAAATAGGCTCGTATGACATTTTATTTATTTGATTATTAATTTTTGAAAACTACTCTCCTGTAAAAACCGCTTTTCTTTTTTCCAAAAAGGCTTTGGTACCTTCTTTGAAATCCACGGTTCCAAAACATTTTCCAAAGGATTTAATCTCGGTCTCATAGCCATTCTCCCCTTCTCTGAAATTGGCATTTACCGCATGAATCGCCATACTAATAGCTGCCGGAGAATTTTTAATGATTTTCTGTGCCAATTCATTACAGAAATCCAAAAGCTCAGCCTGTTTACAAATATGATTTGCCAATCCTACTCGGAAAGCTTCCTCAGCCGAAATCATTCCGGCGGTTAAAATCATTTCTAAGGCACGTCCTTTGCCAATTAGCTGCGGCAAACGCTGTGTTCCTCCGTAACCGGGAATCACGCCCAGAGAAACTTCCGGAAGTCCCATTTTAGCATTTTCAGCAGCTACACGAATATGACAGGACATAGCCAATTCTAAGCCTCCTCCCAGCGCAAATCCGTTAATCGCTGCAATAACCGGCACCCGAAGATTTTCGACAAAATTAAACAAGGTTTCCTGTCCCTGAGCCGATAACTGAATACCTTCTTCTACTGAAAATTCGGCAAATTCGGCAATATCTGCTCCGGCCACAAAGGCTTTTTCGCCGCTTCCGGTCAAAATAATGGCGCGAACATCCTGAAGCATTTCCAGAGTTGAAAAAGCATGATGCAATTCGGCAATGGTAACTTTATTTAAAGCATTTAATTTTTCAGGTCGATTGATGGTAATGGTTGCAATATTATGCTCTTTTGCAATCAAAATGTTTTGGTAGCTCATTGTGTTGATTTAAGAGTTAATAATGGGTAGCGAAACTGTAAAACGTGTTCCTTTTCCGTATTCGGTTTCAAAGTTGATGCTGCCTTTATAGTTTTCGATAATATTCTTTATAATTCCTAATCCCAGTCCCATTCCACTGCTTTTGGTGGTAAACTTAGGTTCGAAAATACGATGTATATCCTCCGTTTTAATCCCGATTCCGTTGTCTTCTACAACAATTAGCACATTATTATCTTCTTTTTTGACCGAAACAGCTACCCTCTTGTCCTCTTGTTGCTCCGGAATCGATTGTATGGCATTTTTTACTAAGTTAGTAATTATTCGGATTAATTGGGTACGATCGATCTTCGAAATTATCTCCGGCGCTTCACTTTCAAAAACAATTTGATTTTCGGTGAAAATATCTAAGGCCAATTCGACTACCTCAACCACATTCAGCGTTTCGTTTTGCTGTGCCGGCATCGAAGCAAAATTAGAAAATGCCGAAGCCACCGAATTCATCGTATCAATTTGCTGAATTAATGTTTCGGAGTAATCTTTCATTTTTTGCAAAATATTCGGATCATCCGGATTAAATCGACGTTGGAAGCTTTGCACTGTCAATCGCATTGGTGTCAGCGGATTTTTAATTTCATGCGCCACCTGTTTGGCCATTTCGCGCCAGGCTTCTTCCCTTTCGCTTTGCGCTAATTTAATGGCACTTTTTTCTAATTCGTCCACCATTTGGTTATAACCGGCGATCAACAAATTGATTTCTTTGCTGTTGGCAGTAATTAAAATCTTTTCATTTTTTTTGTTCAAACGCGTTTCGTTTAATTTATCCGAAATGGTTTTCAGTGATTTGGTAATATATGAAGAAAGGAAATAAGCCAAAGCAAAAGCGACAATCAGCATGAAAGAATACACCTGACTCAACCGGATGAGAAAACCATGTAATTCTTTATCATAAAAACCGTCATCTTCCTGATAGGGAATATTTAAAACCCCCAGCGGTTTGAATTTATCATCTTTAATTTGGGTAAACGAAGAGCGATTTTTAATGCCGTTAATGGTCGTAATATCCACATAACGCTTTTCAATCGAAGAACGAACCAGTTTCAGAATGTATTTGGGAATGGGTGGCGCTACTTTGTCCACCGAAAAGGTCTCTTTGGAAGATTTTAGTAAGTTTCCGTCCAAATCATAAATATTGATTTCGATATTATGAATGTGAGCTAATTCATGAATTTTATCCTTAAAAATCAAATCCAAATTTTCGGTTGTCAAAGGATAAGTAGTCGTGGAAAGAATGTAATTGATGTGTTCTCGAACCGCATTTTCCTTGCGTTCCAAACGTTCCTGATGGTATTCCATAGCTTCGTTTTTAAACTGAATAATAGAAATCGAAGCCAGTAAAACCGAAGCTACAATTATCACAACGATCATCGAAAGAAAGATTCGAATTCGCAAGGATAGCATTGATAATTTGAAGCTCTTTAGCATATTTTAGTGATTAGTGAATTGTAATTAGTGATTAGTAAAAGCTAATTACAAATCACCAGTTACTAATTACTTCTTTTCTCTTATTCTTTTATAAAATTTAAAGCCTAACATGATTAAAACCGAGAACAAAATAATCCCGATGACACCATAAATCCAATTTACGGCATTTTTTAAAACTACTAAAAAAACAACCGCAAAAAGAATAATAGTAGCTCCTTCATTCCACAAACGCATAAAATTGGCGGAATAGTTTACCTCATCTTTTTGTAATTGTTTGTATATCTGATGGCATTTTAAATGATACAAATACAGCACAAAAACAAAGCCAAGTTTTACATGCATCCACGGCATTTGCAACCAGGCATTTCCCGTAGGCGTAAACAACAGCATCCAAAAAGCAAAAATACTGGCTAAAACCGCCGATGGCCAGGTAATAATGTACCACAAACGATAACTCATGATTTTGAATTGCGTTTGCAAAATCTCTTTTTCAGGAGAAGGTTTATCGGCTGCTTCAATTTGGTACACAAACAAGCGGACGATATAAAACAAACCCGCAAACCAGGTAATGACAAAGATTAAATGCAGGGATTTTAGATAGTTGTAATAATCCATTTGAATTTAGATTTTAGATTAACGATTTTTAATTTTTGACTGTTCCATTCTAAAGACTTAGCATTAAATCTAAAATCGTTAATCAATATTCATCAATCTTAAATCTATTTCGCCCAATCGTTAATCCAGTTACTTACGGTTTTACACCAGTCGTCACCATCGTTCAAGCAAGGAACGGCAAGGAATTCTTCTCCCCCGTGTTCTTCAAATTCTTCTTTGGCACGCATGGCAATTTCTTCCAACGTTTCTAAACAGTCCGCCACGAAAGCTGGTGTAACTACCGCTAGTTTCTTAATACCTTTTGCAGGCATTTTGTTGATTTCAACATCCGTATAAGGCTCCAACCATTTATCTCCAGCCAAACGGGACTGAAAAGTAACACTGTATTTTTCTTTTGGAATTCCTAAAGCTTCTGTAGCTAATTTGGTCGTTTCATAACATTGGTGACGGTAGCAAAATGCATGAGCCGGTGATGGCGTATTACAACAAAATCCGTCTATCTTGCAATGCGATTTGGTAATATCTGTTTTTCGAATGTGACGTTCCGGCAAACCATGATAGGAAAACAACAAATGGTCGTAATCATAGGTTTCTAAAGAACTTTTGATAGAATCGGCTAAATTTTGGATATAATCCGGTTTGTTGTAAAAAGCAGGAACGGATGAGAATTTCATGTTTGGAAAATGTTTCCTTCTCACTTCTTCAGCTTTTTCTAAAACCGTCACTGTTGAGGACATCGCATGATGCGGATACATCGGAAACAACAATACTTCCGTCACTCCTTTATCTGCCAGTTCTTTTAAACCGGAATAAATATCCGGATTTCCGTAACGCATTGATAAAGCAGCCGGAATACCTAACTGTGGTTTTACCTTTTCAAACATGCGTTTTGAAAGTACAATCAAAGGCGAACCTTCTTCCCACCAAATTTTACTATACGCTTCGGCTGAATCTTCAGGTCGTTTTCTTAAAATAATACCGCGAACCAATAACGCTCTCAATAAAAAAGGAACGTCGATAACGTATTTATCCATCAAAAATTCGTCTAAATACGGCTTTACATCTTTGGGAGTTGGACTTTCAGGTGAGCCTAAATTGATAAGTAATGTACCTTTCATCTTTTAATTTTTGTTGTCGCAAAAGTAAACCAAATCTATGTTGGTATAAATTACTATTAACTATTTTTTATTTATTATTGAATTAAAAAAATCAATATTAAAATTTAAGGATTAATCATTAATTGATTCAAAAACAAACTTAAACTAAACTGTTTTAGAAACATTTAATCCTCCTTTTTGCAAAAAATTCTTAAAATTTTCTTTATCTTTTTTTATTAATTCTTTAGTCTGTAATTCAAGCGATTTTATAATTGTCACGTCAGATTCAAAACCAAAAAGTCTGCTTATTCCTGTGTCTCTGGTTTGGATTAAGATTTTCATTTTATAATTCTTACCATAAGATGCCTTTTCTAGTTTCTCAATTGCATCTTCTATTGTTTCATATTCGCCTTGAATTTTTACCGGAACTGGCAGACCTTCAAAATGGTCTTTTAAAAATCCATCTATTCCACTATTTCTTTGAACAGGAAAAGCATTTATGTTTTGTAAAATGGCTAGTTCTTTCTCCGTTTTTTCTTGATACTCGTTTGTTCCTTTGTTTAAAAGGTTTGATTCTGAAATTATCATTTCTTCTAATCTTAAACTTGCAAGTTCAACAGCATCTTGTGAAATATCAATTCCGATAAATTGTCTCTTTAATAATTTAGCAGAAACACAAGTTGTTCCGCTACCACAAAATGGATCAACAACCAAGTCACCTTCGTCTGTAACGATATTTAAAATTTGATTGAGCAATAAAACTGGTTTTTGGGTTGGGTAACCCGTTCTTTCTTTTGCTTTTGGATTTAAGTATGGAATTTCCCAAACGTCAGAAAGAGGAACACCTTTTTTCTCCTTGCCTAAAATTACATTTCCGTTTTCATCTTTTTTATAAACAGATTTTCCATTTTCATTACGTTCTCTGTCTTGTAATATTTGGTCAAGATTTGTTGTTGCCGAATAATCAGTATAAAGTGTATTGAATTTAAAATCTTGTGTTTTAGAGTAAAAGAAAATTACTTGATGAGCATTTAACAATCCCTTTTTAGCATTAGACCATCTTTTATATGACCAAATAATTTCACTTTGGAAGTTCTCACGTCCAAAAACACTGTCCATCACAACTCTAATATTATGCGATGCCGTTTTGTCGCAATGAAGAAATACACTTCCTGTGTTTTTTAAAATCCTTTTCGATTCTTTTAATACATTTTCAACTAGTTCTAAATATTCTTCAATTGAGTTGTATTTGTCGTCAAATTCATAAGTTTTAGAATTGTCTTTATTCCTAAGACTATGTTTGCGTTGAGTAAAAAAAGGTGGATCAAAGTAAATCAAGTCAACTTTATTGGTTTCAATTTCTTTGAGTTTTTCAACGCAATTTCCGTGATAGATTTTATTAGTTTCCATTTTTAGGGTGTCCTTTCGTTAGCAATCTGTGTCAAAATAGCTTTTAGGTCAACTCCAGAATATGTTTTTAAATATTCCCAAGCTTCATCACCACCATAGTATTCTCCGTCAACACCTGCATAAAGTGTATTCAAAGTTTCCTGAATTTTAATCGCTTGTTCTCTTTGAGGATAATAAAACATTACCCTTATTGGCTTGTAGCCATGCTCTCTAATTACTTTTACTCTTGTATGTTCTTTTGTTATGTGGTCTCCGTCTGTGGTTGCATCTCTCCACTTTACTTCTATGGCATCATTGCCATTTAAAAAGTCAATCTCAAAGGTTTTTGGACGTTGTCCAAGGGTGTTTTCTATTTTGGTTTTTATGCCTTCTGGAAAATTAAAATTCAGGCATAAAGTAGCAGCTTCTTCAAGAAATGAACCTGCATATTTATAAAGAAAACGTCCTGTATTTTGATATTGGTCAATAAGTTGCCCTTCTTGTAAGGAAATGCCCAAAACTCGATAAATGAGATAATGAGAGTTGTCATCAGCTTTCATTTCTTCTGTTCTCGCTTCAATCTTTCCTTTCAAGTTTGCCGAATATACTTCAGCTAAATTCTTTATATTTTGTATTAATTCCTCCATTCAATTGTTATAAATAAACTTGTTTGCAAGTTAAAAATTTTGATGATCCAAATTTATCCTAATTTGAAGTTTAATTAAGCATTTGGATTGATTGACATCAAATATTTTTTGGGTGTGGTTCCAAATTTCTTTTTGAAAGCCGCAATAAAATGGCTTCCGGTGCTGTAACCTATTTTCAAGCCTACTTCATTCACATTATAGGAACCGCTGTCAAGCAGTTTTCGGGCAAAATCCATTTTGTAATCAAACAAAAAACCATAAACCGTATCGCCATAAATTTGTTTGAAACCCATTTTGAGTTTTTTCAAATTCAGCCCTACCTGATCTGCCAGTTCCGGTAATCCCGGTGGCTCAGCCATATTAGCAATGATAATTTCTTTGGCTTTCTTGATTTTCAACACATTTTCTTCATCTACTAAAAACGGACATTGTTCCGCATCAGGATCTTCATTTCGGTTGAAAAACAAGCTCAATAATTCGTAACCTTTGCCTTTGTAATACAAATTTTTTATCGAAGGATTCAAATTATAATGGAACATCTGATTCAAAACAATGGCCATCGACGGACTGATATCGCTTTCGTTATAATATTTTTTGTCCTGATTTTCTTTGCTCAAAAACGGAATATGTTCGGCATCGGAAGTAAACAATCCGTGAAACTTTTTGATAGAAACAAAAATAGAAATCAACCAGGATTTGGGTGCAATCTGAACATTCAACGGCAGTTCTTTTTCGGTATTATAAAACAACAATGCTTTTTCTTCCTTGAGATTAAGCACGTAATTTCCCTGATTAAAAATGTAATTAGCACTACCTTTTAATCCGAAATGAAATTGAATTAAACCCAACTGAACCGGACGCTGAAAGGTTAAAACGGCATCGGTATTATTTTGAAAACGAATTAAAATAAAATCATCGTCAATTTTTATTTCTTCCTCCATTTTTCCTGTTTACTTTGTTCCACTTTTGTTTTTTGGTCTTTCAAAATTAAATCTTTTTGATGGTTTATTCTAAAATAAAAAAATCTTTGTTCTTTCCGTCCCCTATTTCAAAATTCCATTCAGCTGAATGTGGACGGCATTAGAAACTTTATTTTTTACTATTGCGGGAATATCAATAGCAAAATCACTGGCTTTTACTGAAAAATTTGAGGTTATTTTAATTCCTGAACTGGATTGACTTATTTTAAGAACCGCCTGAATGTCTTGGTTTTTTCCGTGCAATTCTAATTTTCCGCTAACCCGATAATCCTTAGGTATCGAAGTCAAACTCTGAAGGTCAAAATTTTCAATTTTCCCTCTAAAAATCGCTTTTGGATATCGGTCACTTTCTATATAATTTTCATTGAAATGCTCTTCCATCAACGCCACTTTAAACCGAAATCCTTTCATTAAAGCCAAACTGGCAATTTCGCCCGTTTTCGGGTTTAGAACTAAAGTTACCGCATTATTCGTTGCTTTTACTTCTTCAAATGAAGGCACTGAAGCTTCAAAAACGATGGCCGCCGTTTTACAAATCATTTTCTCCTGGGCAAAAGTCAAACTGGCTAACAACAAAACGCTTATTAAAATAATTTTTTTCATGTTTTCTGTTTTTAAATTATTCTTCGACAAATCCGTCATTTTTCCATTGCACTACAATATCAATGGTGGCTTGCGGTAATCTTGGCCCGCCTTGCGGCATCAACAAACTATTGCCGTTGTTAAATGAAATTCGATTAATCAATCCCCGACTTTCAATAGCATTTTTCACCTGAGCATAAGTCACTAAAGACATTGGAGCACCATTCGTTAGTGTGGCACCATGACAACGAATACAATTATTATCCATAATCGGTTTTACATTTTGTTTATAGGTAACAACGCCTTCAATGGGCGAATTATCCATTAAAGTTTCCGGATTATCATTGGAACAAGCCATAAAAAAACAGACAGATAACAGCAACATAAAATGATTTTTTATTTTCATAACGATTGGTTTTTTGAGAATTAAACAAAACAAAGTCAGCTCGATAAATGATATACGACAAAAAAATCTTAGCGGTTTTTGAAACTTATAATTTTTGTCAAAACCAAATTCAGAATTCCCACGTACATATCAATAGGTTTCTAAAATTCAGCATCATGAAGAAAAAATTACAATATGGAATCTTGATTTCCGCAGTAACA
The DNA here is from genome assembly GCF_000425425.1 of Flavobacterium daejeonense DSM 17708. Taxonomy (GTDB): domain Bacteria; phylum Bacteroidota; class Bacteroidia; order Flavobacteriales; family Flavobacteriaceae; genus Flavobacterium; species Flavobacterium daejeonense. Next base: position 46,447 of record NZ_AUDK01000021.1, on the reverse strand, counting down.
TTGGCTGTAATTCTTTATTGCTATGTCTATCAAAACCATAGAAATATTAATCAGGAAAAAGCCGCTTACTCGATGAATGTTCCGGAATTAGAAAAAGAATTTACCGCCAATGATAGTTTGGCGCTGGCAAAATTTCAGAACCAAACGATACGAATAACGGCTACCATAACGGCCTTAGACCACCAAAACAACTTAATGGTTTTGGATCATAAACTCTTAGCCATTTTTACCGACAGCATTCCTAAAAACATTAAAATCAATCAAAAAGTGAATGCCAAAGGACGCTTTCTGGGCTATGATGAATTAATTGACGAATTTAAAATGGACCAATGTTCATTTGCTGATTAACCAATAAAAAAACATTTATGAAAAAGCTTATCTCCCTGTTATTGCTGGTTCCCTTAACAGCATTTTCCCAAAATGATTTACTAAACGGAATCGATTCCATTTCTTCCAAAGAAAAAGTCACTGCCGCCTTTAAAGCTTTAAAAATTGTCAATTTAGAATCAACCAAACTGGTTGCCAAAGGCGATTTGTATTTTATTGTAGCCCATCGGTTTGGTTCGGTAAAAGATGGTTTTGAAGGTTTCTTCGGATTAGACAATGCAAACACCCAACTGAAATTTGTTTACGGACTAACGGAAAATTTAACTCTCAGCGCTGCGAGAAGCGAACTGGCTTATGATTTTTCGGCAAAATATGCTTTGGTACATCAAATTAAAAATGGTTTTCCGCTAAGCATTGCAGGCTTTACAAGTTTAGCCATAAACAATACACTAAAAGAAAGCTTGTACCCTAAACTCACTTTCGACAATCGATTGACTTATTTGCAACAATTATTGATTTCCAGAAAATTTTCTGAAAAATTATCTTTCGAAATTGCCCCAACTCTTTTCCATGAAAATTTTGTTGACAATCCGCAACAGCAAAACACCCAATGTGCTTTAGGATTTGGCGGACGCTACAAACTATCTAAACACTGGTCTCTTAATATGGATTACGCAGCTCATTTGAACAGAGCTTCAAACTCTATTTATAAAAATCCATTATCAATAGGTTTTGATTTAGAAACCGGAGGACATGTTTTCCAAATGCATTTTACCAGTTCACAAGGCATTCACGAAGCCGCTTTTCTGGGTCAAACTACGGGAGACTGGACAAGAGGCGATGTATTTTTTGGATTTAATCTGCTGAGAGTTTTTTAGAATTTATCTGAATCAAAATCCGTTTTAGTATTTAAAACAATTCTAAATTAGTCTTTTTCGCATAAAAATTAAAACCAGAGCAAACCATAACTCGTAAATGATTTTTAAAACCAAAAAACTTTTAAAAATGAAACCCATAATTAAAAAAGGACTTTTAATCATCGGAGGCATTTTGCTTTTATGCATCTCAATTTTGTTGTATCACGTAATAACGGTGAAACCTGCCGAATATGAAAATGCAAACATCCAGGTGAGTCGCATTGACTTTGAAAACAACATCGATGCTGCGCAGGCGAAACAAATTTGTACCGATTTAAGAAGCATCAAAGGCCTGACTTCTGATTCGATTATTGTAAAAAGAAACGTTGTGGTGTATTTCCACAATAACAAAATGACCAATTCAGAAAAGGTATTCAACGAATTAATGCACAAAAGAGATTATAAAGCCAAACGCTTTATCGTTGACGCTAAACTGGCTAACAAAGCGGTTTGTCCAATGGATCAAAACAGCTTTAGTTACAAATTATTTAAAACCGTAAATCATTTTTTTAATTAACCTTTAAATCCCATTATTATGAAAAATTTTTCAAAACTTACGCTTAGTGTTTTGTTAATTGCATCGGCTGCATTAACCTCATGTAATGACAATGATGATCCGGAAGTAAAAGCTTCGATTTATGTCCGATTGGGGGGAACTACTATGGTTGCTGATCCTGATAATTCCGGTCAAATGATTGAACAAGGACGCTTATCTTACCGTAAAGTAATAAATTCTACTGTAGGGCTTATTGTGGCAGATGTCGAGGCGAATGCATCCGGAAATCTAGGAGCTCATTTTGCGCCACTTTTAACTGAAGTTGATGCAGGAAACACAACTAATTTAGCCATATTAGTAGATAACTTAACCGACTTCTTCTCCTACAATACCGGAGGAACAAATTCAGTAAATATGTATTCGGGTTTAAGTATGGCCGATGCTCACAACCCGGCTAAAAATCCGCGTATGGGAACAAAATCTTCTAATGCGGATTACACCAAATTTGTAGGTTATGTAGGCGCAGCTGCTAACACAAATGGTGTGGCTTCCAATACAGAACTTTACACCGATATTGTTGCTGTATTAGAGTCATTAAGAACTCCAATAGTTCAAAAATAATTCTTTTTGAAAATAAAAACGCTCCCGTAAAGGGTAGCGTTTTTATTTAAATGCAATTGAAAAATACCTCAGCATAAATTGTTATATAATTTTACAATATACACTTCTCACTGCCATTTAATAACAATTTACCAGAACCCTCAGCGATATTTTTTGCTTATATAAAAATAGTTATTTGTAATTAGTTATTTAGAATAAATCTACACAAATATTCTAAAAACAACTGTTTTTACTGATTTTTCGAATAGAATCGATTTTATAATGACCATTTAAGACCAAAGTGTCTCTTAGCGACACAAAAAGAACTTACAGCGTTGTTTTTATAAAATAGTTAATAATACTTTTGTAGAACTTTTTTAAGGAAAGTATAATTATGGAAAGTTTTAATATGTCCAGAAATACCACTTTTTACGCTTTAGGACTAAGTTATAAGAAAGCAGATGCAACGATTAGAGGAAAATTTAGCTTAGATGCCAAAGCTCAATCTATTCTGTTAACTCAGGCTGAAGCCGAAGGAATTGAAGCTTTAATTGTAACTTCAACCTGTAACAGAACCGAAATCTATGGTTTTGCCAATCATCCTTATGAGCTTATCAAACTGCTTTGTGAAAACAGTAATGGTTCGGTTCAGGAATTTCAGGAAGTAGCCTACATCTATAAAAATCAGGAAGCGGTCAACCACATGTTTCGCGTAGGAACCGGATTAGACAGTCAGATTTTAGGTGATTTTGAAATCATCAGCCAAATCAAAAATGCCTTTATTCAAAGTAAATCCTATGGTTTAGTAAACGCTTTCATGGAACGTTTAGTCAATTCGGTGATTCAGGCAAGTAAAAAAATCAAAACCGACACTGAAATTTCTTCCGGAGCAACCTCTGTTTCCTTTGCATCAGTTCAATATATTATCAAAAATGTTGAAGATATTGCCAATAAAAATATCCTGCTTTTCGGAACAGGAAAAATTGGGAGAAACACCTGTGAAAATCTGGTAAAACATACCAAACACGAACAAATTACCCTTATCAACAGAACCAAAGACAAGGCTGAAAAACTGGCTGAGAAACTGGATTTGGTGGTAAAAGATTATGCCGATTTACAACTGGAATTACAAAAAGCGGATGTTTTAGTTGTAGCTACCGGCGCTCAAAATCCAACCGTGGACAAAGCAATTTTAAATCTGAAAAAACCTTTACTGATTTTAGATTTGTCCATTCCTAAAAATGTAAATGAAAATGTTACCGAAATTGAAGGAGTAACATTGATTCACATGGATCACTTATCGCAAATAACCGATGAAACTTTGGAGAACAGAAAAAAACACATTCCTGCTGCAGAAGCCATCATCGAAGAAATAAAAGACGAATTCAAAATTTGGACAAAAGGTCGAAAATTTGCCCCAACCATCAATGCGCTGAAAGCCAAACTGAATGAAATCAAAAATTCAGAATTGGATTTTCAAAGTAAAAAAATAGCCGATTTTAACGAAAAACAAGCCGAAATCATCAGCAACAGAATCATTCAAAAAATCACGACTCATTTTGCCAATCATCTCAAAGATGAAAACACCATGGTAGATGAAAGCATTGAATGGATTGAAAAAGTCTTTAAAATTGAAGCTGTAGTGAAATAATTTTTCAACACAAATTACACCAATTTTCATAAATTTAACTAAATCATAATTTAAGTTATGATGTAAAACAAAATGGCAGAAAAAACAATACGTATCGGGACAAGAGATAGCGAACTCGCTTTATGGCAGGCACATACTGTTCAAAAGAAACTAAACGATTTGGGTTATAAAACCGAAATTGTTGCCGTAAAATCACAAGGCGATATTATTCTTGACAAACCTCTTTACGAATTGGGAATCACCGGAATTTTTACTAAAACACTGGATATTGCAATGATTAACGGCGATGTGGATATTGCCGTTCATTCCATGAAAGATGTCCCTACTGCTTTGCCTACAGGAATTGTTCAGGGAGCTGTTTTAAAAAGAGCCAACACCCTGGATATTTTAGTTCACAAAGGAAACTTAGATTTTCTGGAAAGCAACGGAACAATTGCCACCGGAAGTTTACGTCGTCAGGCGCAATGGCTCAACAAATACCCTAATCATACCGTAGTGGATTTACGCGGAAATGTAAATACCCGAATGCAAAAACTACAGGACAACGACTGGAACGGAGCTGTTTTTGCCGCTGCCGGACTGGAACGAATCAACTTAAAACCGGGTGATTATATCGACCTGGACTGGATGATTCCCGCACCAGCTCAGGGCGCTATGTTAGTGGTCGTTATGGCAAATGATGATTATACTTTGGATGCCGTTTCCCAATTAAATGACATCGAAACAGAAGTTTGTACTTATATCGAACGTCAGTTTTTAAGAACCTTAGAAGGCGGTTGTACCGCTCCTATTGGTGCTTTAGCCAAATACAATGAAGAAGAGGACACCATACATTTTGATGGCGTTTTATTCTCTTTGGACGGAAAACAAAAAATAGAAATCAACAAAGTAGTTGACATTTCCGAATGGAAAAAACTTGGATTCCACTCAGCCAAAGAAATTCTGGAAAATGGCGGCGCCCAACTTATGGATGCTATTAAAACTAATTTGAAAAAGTAATGAGTCAAATCAGTATTCTTTCGACCAAAACTTTAGCTGTAGCACAACGTCAGGCTTTTCTTGATGCCGGTTTTGACCTTTTAGAACAGGATTTCATCGAAATCAAAAACACTCCTTTTGAATTAAAAGGAATCAATACTAATTTGATTTTCAGCAGTCAAAATGCTGTTTTAAGTTTATTGGAACAAAAGGACTGGGAAAAACTTAAATCTAAAAATGTATTTTGTGTAGGTGAAAAAACCAAAGATTTGCTGGAGGCAAATGGTTTTAAAGTAGAAGCTTATATGGATTACGCATCTGAATTGGCAGAAATAATCACGCTTATCTACAACAAAGAAAGCTATACTTTTTTCAGCGGAAATCTACGCAAAGAAACCTTACCAAAAGCACTGAAAAATGCTGGTATCACTTTCAATGAAATCGAGGTTTACCAAACTAAATTAGCTCCATTTAAAATTTCCAAAGAGGAAAATTTTGATGGAATTTTGTTTTTTAGTCCTTCGGCTGTTGAAAGTTATCTGACTAATAATAAAATCACTAAAGAAGTTTGCTTTTGCATAGGCGAAACCACCGCAGCAGCATTAGAAAATAAAACCAAAAACATCGTCATTGCCGCTGAACCGACAATTGAAGATGTGATTGAAGCCGTAATCGAAGAATATAAATAAACATTTAGCTATCAGTAATTAGCTTTTAGCTTAATCGAAAATAAATAATTATAATGCTAATAGCTTACCGCTAATAGCCAATAGCTTAAAAAAAATGATAAAAAACGACCTATTTTTAAAAGCACTAAAAGGAGAAACTGTACAACGTCCACCGGTTTGGATGATGCGTCAGGCAGGAAGATATTTACCGGAATTCAGGGCTTTACGTGATAAATATGATTTTTTCACCCGTTGTGAAACTCCTGAATTAGCTGCCGAAATCACCGTACAGCCTATTCGTCGTATTGCTCCGGATGCTGCGATTTTGTTTTCGGATATCCTTGTAGTGCCAAGAGCGATGGGAATTCACGTTGAGTTGAAAGACAATTTAGGTCCGATTATCCCAAATCCAATCCGTACCATGGAACAGGTCAATCAGGTTTTTGTTCCGGACGTGAATGAAACTTTAGGTTACGTATTTGACGCTGTGAAACTGACTAAGGAAATGCTGAACGACGAAGTGCCTTTGATTGGTTTCGCTGGTTCGCCCTGGACGATTTTCTGTTATGCTGTAGAAGGAAAAGGGTCGAAAAGTTTTGATACAGCTAAAGGTTTCTGTTTCTCCGATCCGGTTGCAGCCCACACTTTATTACAAAAAATCACCGATACTACCATTTTATATTTAAAAGAAAAAGTAAAAACAGGTGTTAATGCCGTTCAGATTTTTGATTCCTGGGGTGGAATGTTGTCTCCTACAGATTATCAGGAATTTTCATGGAAATACATCAACCAAATTGTTGAGGCTTTGGCAGAAATCACTCCGGTTATTGTTTTCGGAAAAGGTTGTTGGTTTGCTTTAAATGAAATGGGTAAAAGTAAGGCTTCGGCTCTTGGTGTAGACTGGACTTGTTCGGCCAGAAACGCTCGTTATTTATCAGGTGGAAATGTGACTCTACAAGGAAATTTTGACCCGTCTAGATTGCTTTCGCCAATTCCAACCATCAAAAAAATGGTACACGAAATGATTGACGAATTCGGTAAAGACAAGTATGTAGTGAATTTAGGTCACGGAATTTTACCAAATATTCCTGTAGATCACGCTAAAGCGTTTATTGATGCAGTGAAAGAATACGGAAATTAATTGTTGACAGTTGTTAGTTGATAGTTGTTTGAAAAATCATAGTAACTGTCAACTAACAACTAGCAACTAACAACCAAATAAAATGCTAAACAAAGGCTTAAGAGACGAAGAAAAAATCAGAATTGACAATGTACTCAAAACATTGCATTCGTTGGTTTTTGTACCTGAAAAAGCTTTTGATTTAGATAAAATTGAAGAAGCTTTAAAAGATTTCGGACTCAATATTGAAAGTCTGGCTTCAATTTCATCCGAAGATTTAATTATACTTTTAGAAAGATTGCACCTGGACTGGGATCACAAAGAGCAATTTGCTGATTTTTTGATTAATTTTTCAAAAGAAAATCAGTTTAATTTCAAAGAAAAAGCACTTAGCATTTACAATTACATCCAAACAGAGAGCAAAACTTTTTCGTTTGGAATTTTTAATAAAATAGCGGCTGTAAAAGCCAATTTATAATGAAAGACAAATTTTACGCCTACATTCAAAATCTCCAAGACCAAATCGTAGCAGGACTGGAAGCTATTGATGGTCAAGCCAAATTCCGTGAAGATCTTTGGAAACGCCCTGAAGGCGGTGGCGGAAGAACCCGCGTAATTGAAAACGGAGCCGTTTTTGAAAAAGGCGGAGTGAATATCTCTGCAGTTCACGGTAAATTACCGGATTCTATGCAAAAACTATTCAACGTAGGCGAAGCTAATTTTTTTGCCTGCGGACTGAGTTTGGTCATTCATCCGAAAAGCCCAATGGTCCCAACAGTTCATGCTAACTGGCGCTATTTTGAAATGTACGATGATAAAGGTAATGTATTCCAGCAGTGGTTTGGTGGCGGACAGGATTTAACTCCTTATTATCTGTTTGAAGAAGATGCAAAGCACTTTCATCAAACTTGCAAAACGGCTTGCGACAAACACAATCCGGAGTTTTATCCAAAATATAAAAAACAATGTGATACTTATTTCTGGAATGCACACCGTAACGAAGCCCGCGGTCTTGGCGGATTGTTTTTCGATTATTGTAAAGCAACTCCAGAAATGTCTATGGAGAATTGGTTCAATTTCGTTACTGAAGTTGGAAATAGTTTCCTGGAAGCTTATGTTCCAATTGTAGAACGAAGAAAAGATCTACCCTATACAGCAGCTCAAAGAAACTGGCAGGAAATCCGTCGTGGTCGTTATGTAGAATTCAATTTGGTTCACGACAAAGGCACTTTGTTTGGCTTAAAAACCAATGGAAGAATTGAATCTATTTTGATGAGTTTACCACCACATGTACAATGGGTTTATAACCATCATCCGGAAGCGGGAAGTGAAGAAGAAAAATTGTTGAAAGTATTAGAAAAACCTGTTAATTGGATTTAAAGCTTCAGAGAAGCGCTATATTTATAGAAACAATTTATTGTGTTCATTTGAGCTCCGTAGGAGCGCCATATTTATAGCAACAAGATATTTACAATGGCAAATACCTATTCACAGTTATATATTCAAATTGTCTTTGCTGTCAAGGGAAGACAAAATCTGATTTCTAATAAATGGAAAGATGAATTGTATAAATATATAACTGGAATTGTTACAAATGAAGGTCAAAAATTAATTGCCATTAACGGAATGCCAGATCATATTCATATCCTTATTGGATTGAAGCCCAATAAAGCTTTATCAGATTTGGTAAGAGATATAAAAGCCAATTCTTCGCGGTTTATCAATGAAAAAAGATGGATAAATGGTAAATTTGAATGGCAAACGGGGTTTGGAGCATTCACTTATAGTCATTCACAATTGACAAATGTTATTAATTATATTCAAAATCAGAAAGAACATCACAAGACAAAAACATTTAAAGAAGAATATATAGAATTTTTAAAATTGTTTAATATTGATTTTAAGAATGAATATCTATTCGAAGATATATAAGATGCCGCTCCTCTGGAGCTAAAAAACAGAACTGAAAACAATCTATAAATATTACGCTCCTACGGAGCTTGAAAAACTATAATATATGTTCCCATTACAACGAGGCAGAAGATTACGTATTAACGAATCGATTAGAAGTTTAGTTCGTGAAACTACATTAAGTCCGAGTGATTTTATGTTTCCAATGTTTATTGCCGAAGGCGAAAATGTAAAAGTAGAAATCCCATCGATGCCGGGAATTTTCCGTCGTTCGATAGATTTAACGGTGGAAGAAGTGGAGGAATTATTCGCTTTAGGCATTCGTGCAGTGAATATCTACGTAAAAGTAAGCGAAAATCTAAAAGATAATACCGGTAAAGAAGCCTGGAATCCTAATGGTTTGATGCAACAAACCATTCGTGCGATCAAAGAAGCCTGTCCGGAAATGATTGTAATGCCTGATGTAGCTTTAGATCCCTACTCTATTTACGGTCATGACGGAATTATTGCTAATGGCGATGTAGAAAATGATTCGACAAACGATGCTTTGGTAAAAATGGCGGTTTCACATGCGGAGGCCGGAGCCGATTTTGTAGCACCATCCGACATGATGGACGGAAGAGTTTTAAGATTACGCCAGGGATTGGATGCTGCCGGTTTTCACAATGTGGGCATCATGAGTTATTCAGCTAAATATGCATCGGCATTTTACGGACCGTTTCGCGATGCTTTAGACTCCGCTCCTAAAGAAGCCGATGTGGTTGTACCAAAAGACAAGAAAACGTATCAAATGGACTATGCAAATCGCATTGAGGCCGTAAAAGAAGCCCTTTGGGACGTTGAAGAAGGTGCCGACATGGTCATGGTTAAGCCTGGAATCGCCTATTTAGACATCGTACGCGAAGTAAAAAACGCTGTGAATGTTCCGGTAACCGTTTATCATGTTTCGGGCGAATACGCGATGATTAAAGCCGCTGCTGAAAAAGGTTGGCTGGACAATGACAAAATCATGATGGAGCAGCTAATGTGTATCAAACGTGCCGGAGCGAGCCTTATTTCAACTTATTTTGCTAAAGAAGCCGCTATTCTTTTGAATCAGTAAACTGATATTTGTCATTTGTTATCTTTAAAAGAAAATGTACATTTGAGAATAAAATTATAAAAAGATGAAAAAAATAATACTCCTTAGTTTGACTCTTATTGTATTTTCCTGTAAAAAAGAAAGTCAGGAATCTTTTGGGAAACAGGAACCAACAGAAGAACAAACGACCGTTGCTGCAGAAGATAAAGAATTAGCTCCTGAAGAACTGGGAAAAGTAATTTTTGAAAGCAAAGGAAACTGCATTTCCTGTCACAAAACCGATGAAAAACTAATTGGTCCCAGCTTAACCGAAATAGCGAAAATATACAAAGAAAAAAACGGAAATATGGTTACATTCCTTAAAGGTGAAAGCGAAGCTATTGTAGATCCTTCGCAATTTGCCGTGATGCAGGCAAATCTGAATTTGACAAAAACTTTCTCTGATAAGGAATTACAGGGTTTAGAAGCCTATATCAACTCAACGATAAAATAATTAAAGGTCAGCCGATTTAAAATATGGAGCTATTTCCTGCTGTTCACTATATCTTTATGTTTTTAAAGAAAAAACATAAAGGATGCCGTTTCCATCAGGGCTAAACACACAAAAACCATCTCTAAATTGAGATGGTTTTCTTCTTTTATAATTTACCGGATTTTGTAATTTTAAACTACTTAATCCCGCCGAAAGCTCCAAAACAGGCATTTTTATGCAAAATTTCGACACTGGAAAAACCTACTTTTTTCATCATATCTAATTGAAAAAACATTGACCTTGGCGTATCTTCTTTTTCAATATAATCAAATACTTTTTGTTGATACTCCGCTCCTCCATGCTGTTGCAAATAATTCGCATACATTTTCCAAACTAATTTATTGACTTCCGGATGATCCTGAACCAATAAATCAGAAATTAACAAACAGCCTCCCGGCGTTAAACTGTCGAACAATTTTTGGAAAACCAATTCCCAATCAGCATCCTCTCGCAAATGATGCAAAACGGCTCCTGCCAAAATAATATCAAAATGATTCTGTGGCAAGATCACATCCCTAATATCGCCCTGAATACTTTCCACTTTTCCGCTTGTTTCTTGCGAAACGCGTTCCTGTGCTTTATCTAACATATTTTGGCTCAAATCAATCAAAGTACAATCTAAATCCGGCACTTTAGAAAGCATTTTCAAAGTATAATTCCCCGCGCCACAGCCTATGTCCAAAATCGTTTTAGCCTGCGGTTTTACAGCTCTGGCCGTACAAGTAATCAATTCTAAAACCATTTTGGCATCCATAGTCGCCACCTGCCCTGTTTCCAAATTAGAGAATCGTTCCACCTCGTTATCAAAACGTTCTCTGATTTCTTTTACTGTTGATTTTTTCATAATAACTAATTTTTTTAACAAACCTATAATTTTTATATATAACATAAAAATGCTTATTTTGTCAACAAATAATACCTAACAAGTATTTATGGAATTACGGCATTTAAAATATTTTCTCAAATTAGCGGAAGAACTGAGTTTTGTTCGCGCCGCCGATAAATTATTCATTTCCCAACCTCCTTTGAGCCGTCAAATTAAAGAACTGGAAACGGAATTAGGAGCCACACTTTTTGAGCGAAACAACAAACGCGTAATCCTAACCGATGCCGGAAAATATTACCAAAAAGAAATTCAGGAATTGTTGCAGAATTTGGAGCGAATCAACCAAACGACTAAAAAAATCAGCGAAAATCAAAGCGGTGAATTCCGGATTGCCTATGTGAGTTCGACTTTTTCAGGCGATATTTCCAAGCTGATTCAATTTTTATCGAATAAATATCCTTATGTTAATTTCCGATTGTACGAAGTCCCGACTGTCAAACAAATTGCGGCTTTAGAAAGCGGTAAAATCGATTTAGGAATTATTCGCGCGCCTTTGCATTCGCCCAAAATCGAGTCAAAATTATGGTTCAGAGACAGTTTTTCACTTGTTTTTAATCGAAATCGATACGACATTCATTCCGAAGCAGATTTTACCCGATTGAAAGAGGAAACTTTTGTATTTTTCAACAAAGATTATGCGCCACAGTTTTACGATGCCTTGTTGCAAATTTGCTCGCAATACGGATTTAATCCCAAAGTCGTCCACGAGTCTAACAATATATCGTCGATAATTCAGTTGGTTAAAAACGGGCTGGGCGTTTCTATCGTTCCTACAACCATCCAAAAAACACATAATTTTCCCGAATTAGAATTCGTAGAACTCAAAAAAACGGCTCTTTTTACGGATATTTTATTGGCTACACCAAAAGGAAATCCCTCGGAAATTGCTCAGGAAGCCATCGCATTTTTAACCTCATAAGATTTGAAAAATGTCTGAAGAAAAATCAACTGTTTATATTAAAACTCCACTTGGTATTGCCAAAATCCAAGGCGATGAATACGGAATTTCGGTTATTTCAATTGCTGATGAAGGCAGCATTTCTGAAAATATCCCTGAAGTTTTACAGCAAGCCGTTTCTCAATTGAATGATTATTTCGAAGGAAAAAGAACTGATTTCAGTTTTAAACTGAATCCTTCCGGAACTGATTTTCAACAAAAAGTATGGAAAGCTTTAATCAAAATTCCCTTTGGAAAAACCATCAGTTATTTGGACTTATCCAAAAAATTAGGCGATGTCAAAGCCATTCGGGCGGTTGCTTCCGCCAATGGTAAAAATCCGTTGTGGATTGTGGTTCCCTGCCACAGAGTTATCGGCAGCGATGGTTCGCTCACGGGTTATGCCGGCGGATTGTGGCGCAAAAAATGGTTATTGGAACACGAAAATCCAGCCCGAAGACAAGAACTTTTGTTCTAACAAAAATATTTCCTTTTATTTTTTATGTAAATTCGTACTGAACAAACTCCAGATACATGAAAAAAGTCAAAAAATTTCTGTTTAGATTACTAGTATTTATAGCAGTTTTGATTCTTTCCCTCTATATTTTCAAAAAAGATTATTTATTACGAGCTGTCAGAATAACGTATTTCAACGGACATTCTACTGCTTTTTTAGATGATTATCAATATTTTGACAACTCTATTATTCAAAAAAGCAATCAACCGCAACCTTGGCCTATTGCCAAAGATTACAATCGAGTAAGACCAACAGAAAGACTTGAAAAAACACATCAAAAAACGGGAACTGTAGCTTTTTTAATTATCAAAAATGATTGTATCTGGAACGAAAACTATTATGATAATTACAGCAAAGACTCCAAATCCAATTCCTTTTCCATGGCCAAAAGCATCGTAACTTCAGCACTTGGAAAGGCAATTATGGATGGAAAAATTCAAAGTTTAGATCAAAAAGTAGCCGATTTTTTTCTGGAATTTTCTAAAGGAAAATCGGCACAAATGACCGTTGGAGACCTGGCTTCGATGGCTTCGGGATTGAATTGGGACGAAGCCTACTATGACCCCTTTTCGGTGACAACTCAAGCCTATTTTGATGAAGATTTAAAACCGGTAATTTTGAATTTAAAAAATGTTGAAACACCCGGAAAACAGTATAAATATCTGAGTGGCAACACCCAACTTTTGGCCATGTGTATCGAAAAAGCCACCGGAAAACCATTGGCTGATTATGTTTCGGAATCTTTTTGGAAACCTATGGGAGCCAAAAGTGATGCTTTTTGGCAAACCGATAAAAAAGGATTGGTCAAAGCTTTTTGCTGCATTGCCAGTAATGCCAGGGATTTTGCGCGTTTTGGCAAACTCTATTTACAACATGGAAAATGGAACGGAAAAACTATTTTAGACAGTAGTTTTGTGGCAAAATCGGTGCGACCACGCTTTAAAGATTCTCCTCAATACGGTTACGGCTGGTGGCTATGTCAGTTTAAAAACAAAAAAGTGTACTACATGCGCGGGCATTTAGGACAATATGTCATTGTAATTCCGGAAGATCATTTAATTGTTGTCCGACTGGGACATCGGGAAATTAAGAGTTCAAGCGGCAATCCGCACAATGATGATTTTTACATTTATCTGGAAGAGACCTATAAAATGCTGGCTCAGAAAAACAATTCATACCAAAATCCATCGTTATGATAGAAAAAATAAATCTCAATAATATTCTCTTTCTGGACATTGAAACGGTTCCGGAAACAGCCGATTTTAACGAATTGGACAGCGACATGCAGGCTTTGTACGAACAAAAAACCCAATACCAGCGCAAGGATGATTTCTCAGCCGAGGAGTTTTATGACCGTGCCGGAATTTGGGCCGAATTTGGAAAAATTGTCTGTATATCTGTTGGTTTTTTTGTCATTAAAGGCGATGTTCGCAACTTTAGAGTCACTTCTTTTTTTGGTGATGAAGCTAAACTTTTGAAGGATTTTAACAATTTGCTGAACAACCATTTCAACGGATCTCAGCATTTACTGTGCGGACACAATGCCAAAGAATTTGACATTCCGTTTTTGGCGCGCCGAATGATTATCAACGGTATTGCGATACCGGACAAGCTGAATCTTTTTGGCAAAAAACCATGGGAAATTCCTCATTTGGACACTTTGGAATTATGGAAATTTGGCGATTACAAGCATTTCACTTCTTTAAAACTGATGTGTAAAGTACTGGGAATTCCTTCGCCAAAAGGCGATATCGACGGCAGTCAGGTAGGGCATGTTTTTTATGTGGAAAAAGACATTGACCGCATTGTGACCTATTGCGAAAAAGACACCATAGCCGTGGCACAGATTTTCCTTCGTTTACGAAGAGAAGATTTACTGATTGAGGATGAGATTATTCATGTGTAAATTTCAATAACAATTACAAAATTCAATAACAATAAAAAAACTCCTTTTTGGATTGAAATTGATTTTTTAGATTGAGATTGACATTGAATTATTATTTTTACAAAAATTAAAAAATTATGGTATTAAGCAGATTTTGGCTGGCAATATTTATTTCGTCTATTGCCTTTATTGTGGTGAGTTTGTTCACATCAGAGACTTATACAATTGATAGCGCATTGAATGGAAAAAAAGACGATCCCATTTTAATTGCCGAAAAATACGCCGAAGAACTACCTGCTTTTATCAAAGACAGTATCAAAAATGCACCAGATCAAACGATGATTATCAATCGGGATACGCTCAATGCAGACACCACTTATGTTTACAAAAACAAAACGGTTAAAATATTCAGCGGAATTCAAAAATCGGATGGTTTGTTACCAACTTGTAAAAGTACTTTGGTCGATTTAATTCTTCCATTGATTGCTTATCTGGCTTTCTTTTGTGGTTTGATGGAATTGTTAATTATTTCGGGAGCATCGGGAAAACTGGCTCAAGTCTTGAGTCCGGTTTTTGTGAAAGTATTTCCTAGTATCCCAAAAAACCATCCGTCCATTTCATATATGACGCTTAATTTTGCTGCCAATTTCTTAGGATTGGATTCGGCTGCAACGCCTTTTGGATTAAAAGCCATGGAAAGTTTGCAGGAACTCAATCCTGAAAAAGACAAGGCCAGCGATGCCCAAATTATGTTTATGTGCTTGCATGCTTCGGGATTGACACTTATTGCCACTTCTATCATTGGTTATCGTGCAGCGGCCAATGCAGCCAACCCAGCCGATGTGATGCTGCCTTGTATTATCACCTCGTTTATTGGAACTATTGCGGCATTTTTGATTGTAGGAGCCAGACAGAAAATCAATTTCAAAAGTGTTTCCCTTGTGGCTGCTTTGATGGCTTTAATTGCAGCGATTATTGGGTTATTAATGTATGTAAATCATTTGGATTTAATTGGAAAAAACTATTTTACAACAAATCTTTCGGCTTTAATTTTATTGGGAATTATCATCATTACCTTGGTCTTTTCCTTTATGAAAGAAAAGAAATTTACCGAAGCCAAAACCACCGTTTTTGATGCTTTTGTTTCCGGTGCTAACAACGGAGTAAAAACCGGAGTGACTATTTTCCCTTATGTTTTGGGGATGTTAGTCGCCATTTCCTTGTTTAGAAACAGCGGTTTATTCGAAATTATCAGTAACGGACTTGGATTTGTATTCTCCAATATGGGCGTCAATAAAGAAATTGTAGATGCATTGCCTGTGGCTTTGCTCAGACCTTTTAGCTCTGCAGGTTCGAGAGGATTTTTGATTGATTCGATGAATACTTTTGGTGCGGATTCTTTAACAGGACGTTTGAGCAGCATTTTCCAATGCAGCGCCGAAAGTACCTTTTATGTCATCGCGGTTTATTTTGGTTCTGTAAATATTAAAAATACCCGCTACGCCTTGCCAACCATGCTTTTGGTAGATGTGATTTGTGTGATTACTGCGATTTTCGTGGCAAGTTGGTTTTTTTAATAAAAATGATAAATATATCTTAAACGATAATAGGATATCTAATCTATTTTTCATTCTTTTGAAACGATAAAAAAACAAATTTTATATTTACCCAAATCGTATAAAATGAAGAAATATTCAAAACACATAGCTTTGCTATTTTTACTTAGTAGTTTAATGAGTTGCCGAATTCATCCGATAACCACAACACCTTCAGGAAAAATACCTCCGGGACAGGCTAAAAAAATGACAGGAAGTAAAAGTGCCAAATACTATGCACCAGGCCATAATAAATAATTCTAATAACTTAAACCAATAATAAAAATGTCAAAATACACTAAGTACATCGCGATAGGGTTAATGATTTTATTTTTAGTTACCAGCCTATTAAGCTAGTTTTTAAAACATTAATCGTAAAAACAAAGAGATGGTATTGCATAAATATCATCTCTTTTTGCTTGTTTTTGTAACAAAAAGTTTGATTTTACGAAAGAATCACAGCTGTTAAAAGACTGTGGCTACGCTAAATAATTTTTATATTTGTCAAAAAAATAAAATACTAATGGACTTTATTTATCAGGATCCTTATCCAATTTTAAAAGACGATACCCAATACCGTAAAATAACTTCTGACTACGTAAAAGTAGAAAAACTAGGAGATCGCGAAATCCTAACTGTTGACCCTAAAGGCTTGGAATTACTTTCTCAGGAAGCCATGAAAGACGTTTCTTTTATGTTGCGAACTTCTCATTTAGAAAAATTAAAAGCAATTTTGGACGATCCGGAAGCAACCGATAACGACAGATTTGTGGCTTATAATTTGTTACAAAACGCTGCTGTGGCCATTGACGGACAATTACCTTCCTGTCAGGACACCGGAACAGCGATTGTAATGGCAAAAAAAGGAGAAAACGTATACACAGGTGTTGATGATGCTGAATGGCTCTCAAAAGGGATTTTTAATACCTATCAGGAGAGAAATCTTCGTTATTCTCAAATTGTACCTATCAGCATGTTTGAAGAAAAGAACTCCGGTTCCAATCTTCCGGCTCAGGTTGATATTTATGCAAAAAAAGGAGATTCTTATGAATTTTTGTTTTTAGCAAAAGGAGGAGGTTCGGCTAACAAAACCTATTTATACCAACAAACGAAGTCGTTGCTTAACGAAAAATCATTAGATGCTTTCATTCGTGCTAAAATAATGGATTTAGGGACTTCTGCCTGCCCGCCTTATCACCTGGCTCTAGTAATTGGAGGGACTTCTGCCGAAGCGAATTTGGCCGCCGTTAAAAAAGCATCAGCCGGATATTATGACAATTTACCAACCAGCGGAAACATGGCCGGTCAGGCTTTCCGTGATTTGGAATGGGAAAAAAGAGTACAGCAAATTTGCCAGGAAAGTGCCATTGGAGCGCAATTTGGAGGAAAATATTTTACGCATGATGTTCGTGTAATCCGTTTGCCACGTCACGCTGCTTCTTGTCCGGTTGGATTGGGAGTTTCTTGTTCTGCTGACAGAAATATTAAAGGAAAAATTACCAAAGACGGAATTTACGTTGAGCAATTAGAAGCTAATCCACAACGTTTCTTACCTGCTACTCCTCCACACTTGGAAGAAGCCGTTGAAGTTGATTTGAATCAGCCAATGGAATCTATTTTGGCTGAATTGACTAAATACCCTATCAAAACGCGTTTGAAACTAAACGGAACGCTGATTGTAGCCCGTGATATTGCACATGCTAAAATCAAAGAATTATTAGACGCCGGAAATCCAATGCCGGACTACTTTAAAAACCACCCGGTATATTACGCCGGACCTGCTAAAACTCCGGACGGAATGCCATCAGGAAGTTTTGGCCCTACAACCGCAGGACGTATGGACGTGTATGTGGAAGAGTTCCAAAAAAATGGCGGAAGTATGGTAATGCTTGCTAAAGGAAATCGTACCAGAGATGTGATGAACGCCTGTAAAACTTACGGTGGATTCTATTTGGGTTCTATCGGAGGACCGGCAGCTATTTTGGCTAAAGAAAATATTCTTTCCGTTGAAGTGGTTGACTTTGAAGAATTAGGAATGGAAGCGGTACGTAAAATTACCATTAAAGATTTCCCTGCTTTTATTATCACCGATGATAAAGGAAATGATTTCTTTGAGAATTTATAAAATTTAACCACAAGGACACTAAGTTTTTTCGCAAGGTTCGCAAAGTCAATTTACCGCAAATTCGCAAATTAAATCTGTGAATTTGCGGTTTATTTTTTTAATTGATTGTCATTTCGGGGATTTCTCCTTCGATAATCAATTCGGCTTCGGTGGAAGCGATAATATGTTCAACCGATATTCCGGGAGCTCTTTCTAATAATTTAATTCCTTTTGGCGTAATTTCCATCACGGCCAGTTCCGTTACGATTTTCTTTACGCAACCTACTCCCGTTAACGGCAACGAACATTTTTTTAGAATTTTACTTTCTCCGGCTTTGTTAACATGCATCATGGCCACGATAATATTTTCGGCAGAAGCCACCAAATCCATGGCACCACCCATACCTTTGACCATTTTACCGGGAATTTTCCAATTGGCAATATCTCCGTTTTCAGCCACTTCCATAGCGCCAAGAATAGTTAAATCAACATGTTTACCGCGAATCATCCCAAAGCTCATTGCCGAATCAAAAAAACTTGCTCCTGCTAGCGTGGTAATAGTTTGTTTACCCGCATTGATAAGGTCAGCGTCTTCTTCGCCCTCAAAAGGAAAAGGCCCCATGCCCAGAACACCATTTTCACTTTGAAATTCGACGTTTATTCCATCTGGTATATAGTTAGCCACCAAAGTAGGAATTCCTATCCCTAAATTAACGTAAAAGCCGTCTTGGAGTTCCTGGGCTATTCTTTTTGCTATATCTTCTTTTGTTAACATAAACAATGTGTGAATTAATCAATATAATAATTTACCAATTATCGAGATTTACTGCTACTAATAATTTTATATACAATAAGACCAATTTCATTAATTTTCGATTTCAAAATAGGTTCAAATGGATAATTTAGCGATTTCTCACACAATAATAACCAATATTTTGTTTCTTCAATTTCTTTCGCAGCAATTTTAATTTTATGAATGAAATCTGCTCTGCTTTCAGCATTTTGCGCTTCATGAACATTTGCACCTATACTAGTTCCAGATTTTAATAATTGATTTGCAATTACAAATTTTCTATTTTGTTCTAAAAGCTCACAGAAAGAAATAATTTCTAAAGCAAAATCAATCGTTTTTGAAACTATTATATTTTCTTTTTCCATAGAATTGCTACATTTTTAAATTAAAAAATTGATTAATTTTTTATCCTAATCGTACGTTTCTCAATTCGTTTTTCGTATTTCTCACCCTGAAAAATACGTTGTACAAAAATCCCGGGAATATGAATTTGGTTGGGATCTAAAGTTCCGGCTTCCACCAATTCCTCCACTTCGGCAATGGTGATTTTTGCCGCACCTGCCATAGCCGGATTAAAATTTCGGGCGGTTCCTTTAAAAATCAGATTTCCGGCCGTATCGCCTTTCCAGGCTTTTACAATAGCAAAATCGGCTTTGAATGCTTCCTCCATCACATACATTTTCCCGTTGAATTCGCGGGTTTCTTTGCCAATGGCAACTTCAGTTCCATAACCAGCCGGAGTGTAAAAAGCGGGAATTCCTGCCTGAGCCGCTCGACAACGTTCGGCCAAAGTTCCCTGAGGAATTAATTCTACTTCGAGCTCGCCGGAAAGCATTTGGCGTTCAAACTCGGCGTTTTCGCCCACATAGGAAGAAATCATTTTTTTGATTTGCTTCTTTTGCAAAAGCAAACCTAAACCAAAATCATCTACTCCGGCATTATTCGAAATACAAGTGAGTTGTTTTGTTTCTTTTCGAACCAATTCGGCAATAGAATTCTCCGGAATGCCACACAAACCAAAACCTCCCAGAATCAAAGTCATACCGTCTTCAATTCCCTGAAGCGCTTCCTGAACGGATTTTACTGTTTTATTAATCATATCGAATTGATTTCTTTTGATATTAAAAATAAGGCTTTATTTCCAAAAGAAAAAACAATATTTCAATTCGTCCTTAATTATAGTTTTTACTCTATTTTTTTATGAAAATGATAAGCACTTATCGTAAAATCCTCTTTGAAATAAAGTTTGTGCGCAGTAGTTCTTGTCGGACCGGAATCTAACTGAATAGAAACACAATTGTTTACTAAGGCAACTGTTTTCAGATAATTTAAAAGCTGACTTGCATAACCCCGGCCTCGGTATTCTTCCAATGTTGAAAGATCATCCAAATAAAGCATTTTGCCACAATACAGCATCGTATAGACACGATAACCAGCAATTGCAACCGTTTTGTCCTTTTCCTGAATATAAAGCAAATGATAGCCTTCTTTTTGTAAATCCTGAATTTGAGAAACAAAATTTTCTCTTTGTAACATAGGTCGTAATATAGAAATAGCTTCCCAGCAGGAAGCTATTTCTGTATCAGTAATTGCAATTTTAATTTCAGTCATACTCAACAAATCAAATTAACAAGGTTTATTAAAATTCAAATTCATCCGTAGACTGAATGGAATCTTTAGCGATAGAATCATTTACTTTTCTAGGCTGGTAACAATCTACTCTGATAGAAAGATTAGCCGGACGTTCAAACGGATCTTTGGAAACTTTTAGGTTTGGATCATTATAACACAATTTCATAAAATAACCCCAAACCGGTAAGGCTGACGTAGCTCCCTGTCCGTAAGTTAAACTTTTAAAACGTGCTGAACGGTCTTCACAACCTACCCAAACTCCGGTAACTAAGTTAGGAACCATTCCCATAAACCATCCGTCAGATTGGTTTTGTGTTGTTCCGGTTTTACCTGCAATTGGATTGGTAAAAGCATATGGATAACCTGTCCAACGGTTATCTCCGTTTCCTCCGTAGGTAGATCTTAATCTATTACCAGAACCTCCTTCAACAACTCCTTCCAATAATTTAACTACTGCAAAGGCAATATCTTTATTCAAAACGTCGTGTGATTCCGGAATTGGTTCGTAAATCACTACGCCGCTTTTATCTTCAATTCGGGATAAAAACTGCGGTTTGTTATACACACCCTGATTGGCAAAAGTACTGTAAGCCGCAACCATTTCTTCCACCGTAATATCAACGGCTCCAAGTGCAATAGAAGGCTGTGCCGGAATTTGAGTTTTTACTCCTAATTTGTGTGTTAATTTAATAACTGCTTCAGGACCTACTTTGTCAATTAATTTAGCTGAAACGGTATTTATCGAATTAGCCAAGGCTTTTTTCAAAGTAACCATTCCCATGTATCGGTTATTAGAGTTTCGTGGTGTCCAGGTTTCCGTAACGTGATGACGTCCTGCCGGAATAGTAAACGGCGCATCGATAATTGAATCACAAGGCGACATATTTAATTGTTCAATAGCCGTGGCATACACAAAAGGTTTAAAAGTAGAACCTACCTGT
This sequence comes from Flavobacterium daejeonense DSM 17708, assembly GCF_000425425.1. Lineage (GTDB taxonomy): Bacteria > Bacteroidota > Bacteroidia > Flavobacteriales > Flavobacteriaceae > Flavobacterium > Flavobacterium daejeonense. Next base: position 24,876 of record NZ_AUDK01000021.1, on the reverse strand, counting down.
CTGGCTCCCTGCGCTACGTGATCGTATTGAAAATATTTATAGTTGATTCCTCCCACCCAGGCTTTGATATTTCCGGTTTGAGGATCCATTGCCATTAAACCTGCCTGTAAAAAGTGTTTGTAATAACGAATAGAATCCAAAGGTGTCATGATAGTATCGCGTTCTCCTTTCCAGGTAAACACAGTCATCTTTGTTTTCTTATTGAAAGATTCAATAATCTCGTCTTCGGATTTATCCATGGATTTCATCACATACCAACGGTTTGAATTTTTCATTGCTAATTTCAAAATTCGGTTAGTCTCTTTCTCAGTAATATTAACAAATGGAGCATTTTTATTGGTCTTTTGCTGAATAAAAAATTCTTCCTGCAAATTAGCCATGTGTGCCGAAACTGCTTCTTCGGCATGTGCCTGCATTCTGGAGTCGATTGTAGTATAAATTTTTAAACCGTCTTTGTAAATATCGTAATCCGAACCATCCGGTTTTTTATTCGTTTCGGCCCATTTTTTCATATATTCTCTCAAATATTCTCTGAAATAAGTAGCCATTCCTTCGCGGTGACTTTCTAATTTAAAGTGCAGCGTAATAGGCAAAGCCTGTAATTTTTCTTTTTCAGCCTTGGTAATCATGTGCGCTTTTTCCATTTGCGCAAGCACTACATTTCTGCGGTTTTTTACTCCCACAGGATTTCTAACCGGGTTGTACAATCCGGAATTTTTAAACATTCCCACTAAAATTGCCGATTCATCCACCGTTAATTCTTTTGGAGATTTAGAAAAATAAGTATGTGCAGCAGAGCTAACACCTACAGCATAATTTCCAAAATCGTAAACATTGCAATACATCGCAAGAATCTCGTTCTTAGTATATTGTCTTTCTAATCGGATAGCGATAATCCATTCTTTTATTTTTTGAACGATACGAAAAGGTAAAAATTTAGAGCCTTCACCATGAAACAGTTGTTTCGCCAATTGTTGAGTTAAAGTACTCGCTCCTCCGTTAGTTCCTAAACTCAAAACAGCTCTTAAAGTTCCGCGACCGTCAATTCCTGAATGCTCGTAAAAACGCTCATCTTCGGTTGCTACCAAAGCATCCACCAAATTTTTAGGCAAGTCGGAATACTTTAATTGTGAACGGTTAACCTGAAAATATTTTCCAATAACTACTCCGTCAGAAGAGATAATTTCGGTAGCTAAATTAGAATCCGGATTTTCTAAATCTTCAAATGAAGGCATGGAACCAAAAAGTCCCCAGGAAGCAAAGAGAAAAAACAACATAATTGCTCCCATTCCATAAAAGAAAAGCTTCCAAAATTTCTTAGTATAATACTTAAAATCGTGATCGGTATTATTTATCTTTTTGTTAGTTGCCATAAACTATTTATTCTTTTTTTTCAATTCTTAAACCTACTTCTGTAATGCCTTCAAGGGCTGTTACACCGGGAACTTTTCCGCTTTCTCTGACAGCCTGTTTGATATTGAGTTTGTATTTTCCTCTAAACTTTACATTCTCTTTGTAATACAATTTACTCTCTTTGATATCAGTAAATCCATTCCCCAACAAAGTTCCGTCGGGAGCTGCCATTTGGTATTCTAAAGTATCTACTTTAGTGTAACCATTAGGTTTTTCTAACGTTACAATCAAGAAAAGATTGTTAAACGGATAATTGTTATTGTCCCTGATGTTTATAAAAAGATCATATTTTTTAGTCGAATCCAATTCAGGTAAATTGAAAGAAACCACGCTGTCTTTGTGCCAGGCACTGCCCACAGATTTATATTCATCAAAAACCCTTTTTTTATCACAAGAAAAAAAGAGCACACTTACTAAAAGTATTAAAATGCTATTTTTTAGCCTCATTTTTTTTTATTCGTTGACGGTTTTCCAGGTCCTTTAAACTTTTTTTCTCCGGCAGGTTTTGGTTGTCCGGCTGTAGCCTGAGATGCCTGATTTCCTTTGTTTCCTGATTTGTTATTAGCTCCTTTTTTAGCATTAGCATTTGGAGCTGCAGCAGCGGCGTTTTCAGCAGGTCTTTTAATCTTTTTATGGTTTCTTTTGTTTCTTTTAGGTTGGTCAAAACGGGTTAAACTTTCCTGACCTACCGTATTATTAAAGTCTTTTTCAACTTCCTGAGTCACTTCCATAGCAAAATCCTCTAAAGAAGCTACTTTCTTTTTTAACTTGTTTTCGGCAATGATTTCTTTAACCTTATCTACTTTTAAAACGTGCCAGTTAGCAAAATTATTGGTATAAGCAAACCACATTAAGCCTTTAAAAATATCTTGTTTTTGACAAACCGCATCTCCTTTTTCGGTGATTAATTTAGTTTCAAATTCCGGAAAGCCTTTTAAAGCGTCCATGTAAGTGTCTAATTCATAATTCAGACAGCATTTCAATTTTCCACATTGTCCCGCTAATTTTTGCGGATTCAACGACAATTGTTGGTAACGTGCTGCCGAAGTATTCACACTTCTAAAATCAGTTAACCAGGTTGAACAACACAACTCTCTTCCGCAGGAACCAATTCCTCCCAAACGGGCCGCTTCCTGACGAAAACCGACCTGTTTCATCTCGATTCGGGTGCTGAATTCTTTAGCAAAATCTTTAATTAACTGACGGAAATCCACACGGTCATTAGCCGTATAATAGAAAGTTGCTTTCGATCCATCGCCCTGAAATTCAATATCAGAAATTTTCATTTCCAGTTTTTGAATAATTGCCAATTCACGCGCACGTACTTTCATTGGTTCTTCCTTATTTCGGGAAGCCGTCCAGATATCGATGTCTTTTTGAGAAGCTTTTCGGTAAATTTTTGGAATATCCGTAGCATCCGGATTGATGCCTTTTTTCTTCATTTGGATACGAACCAGTTCACCGGTAAGCGTAACAATTCCGATGTCATGACCCGGTGAAGCTACCGTAGCCACAATATCTCCTATACTCAAAGTTAATTTTTCGGTATTGCGGTAAAACTCTTTTCTTCCATTTTTAAAACGGACTTCAACACAGTTAAATGGCGCTTCGCCATTAGGCAGACTCATATTAGAAAGCCAGTCGAAAACCGTTAATTTATTGCAGCTATCGGTGCCGCAAGTCCCGTTATTTTTACAACCCTTTGGTGCACCACCATCAGCGGTTGAACAACTTGCACATGCCATAATTTTATATGTAGTGTTGTGACCGGCACAACTTAAGTTCTTAAAACGTTTAATCGGTAAAGATAGTATTTTTTAATCGTAAGTTGCAAAATTAAGCGTTTTGCAAAAGCTTAATTTTTTTATAAAAAAAGCCTGTTTCAAATATTTTGAAACAGGCTTTTAAAGTTTTATGAACCAATATTTTATATTTCTTTCACCGAAATTATTTTTACAGAATAGCCTTTTACAGCCAATTCTAAACTTTCGTCTTAGTTATACTAATTCTTATTTTTTTAAATTTTTAAAATCTTCAATATACAATCCTTTGGCAGCATTTGTAGGGTTGAATGCCGCAAGATTATTATTTCTAAAAGATATTCTTTCAGCGCTTTGAGTTTTAGAGGACAAAGTTTGCCCGGTAATTAGTTCAAGAGCCTTTTTTAAATATGGGTCTTTTACGTTTCCAAATTCAACTAGATTATTAAAAACTAAATATGGATTAATATCATGATTCGGTGTAATTTTAGTTGGATTTACGTCTTTGTCTTTGTTGTAATAGGAAAAAGTAATGGGTTGCAATTGCCATTTGTGTTTGGTGCTTCTGTTAGTATATGAAGTATAATCATATTCAGGACTATCATATAGAGTGATAGATCCTACAAATTTACCTACTGTTTCATCGCCTATCGTAACCACGTCAATGTATTTTTTTAAACATTGAATAGTGAGTTCACTGGCAGAAGCCGTTTCAAAACTAACTAAAACATAGATTTTTGTCAAAGAAAGGCTATTTATACTTTCTTCTCTCTCAAAAGTGGGTTCGTTATCAACCAAGTTAAAAATCCTAACTTTGTCTGAAAGGTATTCAAAACCATCTTCGCTATTGTGTTTATCATTGAAATCTAAATAAATATAAGGCTTATTGGTAAAACTTCCGTTAATCATTTGCGCCAGAGCAACAGCAGTTTCTAATGATCCGCCACCATTGTATCTTAAATCTAAAACCAATTCATTAATTCCATCCGATTGCATTTTGGCGAAAGCAGCATTAAGTTCATCATTATAATCTGATTTGAAACTATTATACACCAAATACCCAATGTTTTTGCTGCCATATACTTTCTTTTCGTAATAAGCAACCGGGTTTTCATCAATGTCGGCTTGGGTTACATTTACAGTTCCTGCTTTGTCAGTAGTTACCAAACCTGTACTTACAAACCCAACACTTGCAGCCAAAGTAAAGGTCACTTGTGTATCCTCTAACTGATCATAATTGTTTGAAGTAAGTTGTTTACCATTTATTTTTGTAATAACGTCACCTCTTTTCAATCCTGCTAAAGCCGCAGGTGAATCTGGTACAACATAATTTATCAAGGCTACCAAATTTACATTATTCAAATCTTTAGGATAAAGACCATAACTAAAACCACTACTTTTTTTAACTTCGGCAATTTTTGAGGCATACACCACTTCATTACTGTTTTCAATCCAGGAAAATCTATCCACAGTTCCTCTTTGATAAAGGAGCGAATAAAAAAGCGCATCGGGGGTTTTTCCATTAATAAAATTAGCATAGTTATTGATAGAAGCTATTTTGCTATCGGATAAATTAGCAACTTTGGGTTGCCAATAATACCATGAATTCATTGCTTTCCAAACAAAGTCATTAATTTCGTCGGGTTCAGCATTTTTGGTTGCATCCGAATCAGAATCCTTACTGCAAGAAGTAAAAACCAATCCCACAAGCAATGTTAAAAGGACATATTTTAATTTCATTATAATTCAATTGTTTAAATTAGATTTGTAGCTATTAAAAAAACTCTAAAATTATGAAAAATATTACATCAAAAACCATCTATATTTTACTTTCATTCGGATGTTTCTTTCTGTCATCCTGTTCCAAGCAGCTTTTAGACATTAAAAACCAAACCTATCAAAGCTATAACAGAAACAGTGAAAAAGGATATGTAGTTAATTTTGAACTAAATAACACCGTCATAATTCCAAAATCAATTGTGATTAATGGAATTGTTCAAAATATCTCAATTGAAAACAAAATGGGTAATACTTACCAGGTAAATGTGATTGCACAAACCGCTTTAATTCATAACTACCAAGTAAAATTAGAGGAAAAAGAAAACGGAATTTATTTTGAGAAAGACTCGCAACTATTTTTTCAACCAGTAAAATTCAAATTAATTAAGAATTAATTTTCGTTTCTAAAATGCATCTTTTTAATTGTAAGTTACAAACTTAAGAATCCTCCTGAAGCTTAATTTTTTATAAAAAAAGCTGTTCTAAAATAATTTTGAAACAGCTTTTGCGAAATTTAAGATTTTAGATTAGATCTAAAATCTTATATAATTTATCCGATAAACGAATTCGGAAAGGCACTGCAAAAGTAAGTTTATCTCCGGCTACAGCCTGAGTTCCTTCGTATCCGTTTACAAACATCTTTTCTAAAACCAATTCCTGATTTCCCGTTGTAGGTCCTGAAATAAGGATTTTATCACCTAAGTTTAATTCCTGATTTTCAATAGTAAACAATCCAATACTAGCTTTTACATAATAATGCTCTGCTTTTCCAACCAAAATCTTTTTTACTTTTATCTTTTGACGAATATCATTCGTTTTTGAAGCAGTACCTATAGCGGCATTTGGTAAATCACCGGAATGTTTGAATTTTAAACTTTCTGATTTTCCTTTTCGGAACACTTTGTTTCCTACTTGTTTCCCGCTTCTTAATTTCACCTGCTCTTCATACGGTAAATGTGTGATTTCCAGACATTCTGTAGAACAACAATTTTCCATGGCAGCCTTACAATCATCACATTGGATAAACAATAAATGACAGCCGTCATTAGCGCAATTGGTATGATTGTCACAAGGTTTTCCACATTGATGACATTGCGAAATAATATCATCGGTGATTCTTTCTCCTAAACGGTTATCAAAAACAAAGTTTTTTCCGATGAATTTGCTTTCCAAACCTTCTTCTTCAATTTGTTTGGCATAATTAATAATTCCACCTTCTAACTGGAAAACATTCTTAAATCCTTGGTGTTTAAAATAAGCACTGGCTTTCTCGCAACGAATTCCGCCCGTACAATACATTACCAGATTTTTATCTTCTTTAAAATCCTGAAGTTGTTCGTTGATAATTGGCAAACTTTCTCTAAAAGTTTCTACGTCAGGAGTAATCGCTCCTTTAAAATGCCCTACTTCACTCTCGTAGTGATTTCTGAAATCTACTACAATCGTATTTGGATCTTCGAGAATTTCGTTGAATTCTTTTGCTCTCAAATGCACCCCTTTGTTGGTTACATCAAAAGTATCGTCGTTCAATCCGTCAGCAACAATCTTGTGACGCACTTTGATGGTCAATTTTAAAAACGAATGATCGTCCTGCTCCACGGCCACATTCAAACGAATGTCTTTCATGAAATCATACACTTCCAAAGTTTCTCTGAAAGCTTCAAAATTTTCGGCAGGAACACTCATTTGAGCATTAATTCCTTCCTGAGCAACATAAATTCTACCCAGTGCATCTAAGGCATTCCAGGCAATAAATAAATCGTCGCGAAATTTTTTGGGATCTTCAATTTTGGCATACGCATAGAAAGACAACGTCAAACGTTGTTGACCAGCCTGATCAATCAATTCGGCTCTTTCTTCTGCGCTTAAGGTGTTGTACAGTTGCATGCTATAAACAGTTTAAGTTTAGAAAAATTTTTTGCAAAAGTATGAAAAATAAATAAACCAAGCTGATTAAGCTTTTACGCATTTAAAATGACCGCAAATTCGCAGATTATTTTTAAAATTTAAGCACTTAAATAATTAAAAATCTGCGAATCTGCGGTAAAAATTTTTTTGAAATTTAATCCATAATCAATTCAAACTCGCTTTGAACATTCGCAATTCTTCCCAGCTGTATTTGTCACCAAATTGCTCTTTCATTGGCGTAAGCGATTCTTCTTTGTAGAATTTAAAAGCTTCGGCTAATTCATCAATGGTATCCTGAGGCAGAATTTCGCTAATAGAAATTCTTTTCCCCTGAATTAATTTAACCAAATGACCTTCGATAGTTTGCACGGTTAATTTTCGAATATTGGCAATATCCTGAATAGAATTCTTAGCAATCCAAAGCTCAAATGTTTCCTCAACGGTTGATTTCTTGGGTTCTTTTGATCCTTTTTTCTTGGAAGAATAACGGTCCAAATCGACATCGTCTTCAATCAGATTCACATGCGTTTCTTTAAATTGTTTTTGAATCGCTTCTTTTTTTATGGAAAGGTATTTTTTGATTTCGTCAGAAGTGAGTTTTTCTTTCGAAATAGGCTCACCGGCTCGCAGCGTTTCCAGTAATAATTTGGCTTTCATTAATTGCAAAACGGCTTTGGTTTGCAATTCTTCCAGTTCCGATAATTCTCCAAAATAGGCTTTGGCTTTTTTTGCCCGTTTTACTTCCTCGATTTTCCATAAAATTTCAAATACCAAATCATCCATGGGTTTGAAAAAATAGCCAAAAGCCGCCTGAATTCTTTCAGAAACATGAATTAAATCAACCGTTTCATTGGCAAAAATTTTATGCAACTGCAGCATGAATTTTTTGGAAGGATCCAAAAGCAATTCCATAGTCTCCAATTGTTTGGCTGCCCAAAGTGCATTTTTAGATTTTATGGAACTTTCCGATTTCTCGGAATAACTAAATTTATGATTGCGCCATTCCTGAGCTAAATTGCTCCAATCGAAGCAATTCACCAAATATTGATGAATAAAATTCTTGGTTTCAAAATGCAAAGATTGCTTTAAAATTTCATCCGAAGCTTTGTTTTGAGCATAATCCATCACATCCTGATCGTTTGAAATCCCATTCATTCGCAACGGAGAAAGCAAAATCAAGCCTTCTAACGAACGTAAACGCGACAAAGCCACATACGCCTGCCCAGGCATAAAAACCTGCGAAACATCGAGCGCTGCTTTGTCAAAGGTCAGTCCCTGACTTTTATGAATGGTAATCGCCCAGGCCAATTTTATCGGATAATGCACAAAAGTCCCCAAAACCTCCTCTTCTACTTCCTTAGTCAGGGCATTTACTTTGTAGCGGATGTTTTGCCATTCGTATTTTTCCACCTCAATTGTTTTGTTTTCTTCCGGAAAATGCACCAAAATTTCCTGACTTGAAAGCGATTTGATAATCCCCATTTTACCATTGAAATAATTTTTTTCAAAGTTCAAATCGTTTTTGACAAACATAATCTGAGCGCCTACTTTCAATTGCAAATTGTATTCAATTGGATATATTTTTTCAGGAAAATCACCGGTAATTTCCGGAGTATAGGTAATCAATTCGCCTTTCAAATCTTCCAGAGCCTGTGCATTCATGGCATCAGCTTTAGCGTTATGAGTCGTAAGAGTGATGTAACCTTTATTGGCTTTCAAATCAAAATCAGGTTTGACATACTGATTCAAAATCCGGATATCTTCTGGCGTAATTTTATTATTTCTTAAATTATTTAAAACAGAAATAAAATCCGAATCTGTTTGACGGAAAATCTTAGACAATTCGATATACAAAGGTGGATTTTGCTGAATAACGTGCGAATGAAAAAAGAATTTTCCTTTATAATAATTACGTAAAGTACGCCATTCTTCATCCCGGATAACTGGTGGCAATTGCAATAAATCGCCAATAAATAAGACCTGAACTCCTCCAAAAGGACTCGTTTTTTTCCGCACCGTTTGCATCATGTAATCCATCGCATCGAGCAGGTCGGCACGCAGCATACTCACTTCGTCAATCACCAGCAATTCCATATTACGAATCACGGCTTTTTTTTGTCCGTTCATTTTAAAATGCCGACGCAAACTTTCTTTAGTTTCAAATTTTACCGTTTCCGAAAATTGCGATTCGGCTGTATGAGAAGGAATAAATCCGCTAAATGGCAATTGGAACATCGAATGAATCGTAACACCACCGGCATTTAGCGCCGCAATTCCGGTAGGTGCCACCACCACCGTATTTTTATGAGTGGTTTCAATAATTTCACGCAGCAAAGTCGTTTTACCTGTACCTGCCTTACCCGTCAAAAAAACCGAACGCTGGGTTTGATTGATGAACTGTAGAGTATATTTAGCGGCTTCGGAAACGATTTGCATAAAATTAAAAATAAGATTTTTCTTTGAAGTAAATTTTTATTCAAAATAAGCAAAAAAGCCTTCAATTTCAAAATAGAAATGAAGGCTTTTTAATTGAAAAAAAGTGAAATTATTTCTTCTCTTCGGTTTTTTCATCCGCTTTATCCTCAGATTTAGCAGTCGCTTTATACTTGTCGTTCAATGCTTTAATGATTTCTTTAGTGATATCATATTTATCTTCTGCATAAAGTACAGACGCAGCATCACCAGTACCATAGATATAAGCATATCCGTTTTTCTTTCCGTAATCTTTGATGAATTTTTTAACACCACTGATTAAACTATCCATTTCAGCACCACTTTCCTGTTGCAATTGTTGTGCTAAAGCCTGTTGTGCATAACCCAATTGTTGCTCTCTTTTTTGCAATTCAGCAGCACGTTTTTGAGCCCATTCCTGTCCGTTAGCCTGAGCCTGACTTTGAAAATTAGCTGCATCTTGTTTGAAACGTTTAATTTCAGCATCCAGCTGTCTTCCTTTTTCTTCTGACTGTGCTTTGTATTTTGCTTCTAAATCTTTCGCCTCAGTATATTCTTTCATTAATTCCGAAGTGTCTATATAAGCAGTTTTTACTTCTTTAACTTCTGCGGTTTTGTTACAAGCAACAACTGAAATAGAAATTGCGATAATTAATAAAACTTTCTTCATCTTGATTAAAATTGTAATTAAATGTGTGTATGGGCAAAAATATAAAAAAATAGATAGTAACCTAAAAAAGTACGGAAAAATGGGAAATTTTTAAATTATTAGATTTGACTATAAAGAATTTAAAAGCTATAATTTGAATTTATTAAAATTGAATTAAATAGCTTTTAAATAAAGCAAAAACTAAATTTAGAAAACTTAGTGGTTATTTTTACCGAAAAACTACGTTTAAAACGCTTTAAAATGCGTTTTAGTTGTTTTTTAAGACATAAATTAGTGAAGAATACTCCAAATTACGCTTGGCTTTCCAATTCGATTGTAAACCGATGAAAAAAGCTTTAATAAAATTCATTTTCCCATTTTTATATTTTTCAGAAAGTAAACTCACATAAAAAGAATCAAATTTCATAGGAAGCACTTTCTCTAATTTCATATTCTCTTTTTCAAAAAGCATTTGAATCGCTTTTTTGGAAAAATGCCAAAAATGAATGGGCACATCAAAAGCAGCCCAATAAATTCCGTAATGTTTTGCATCGAAAGATTTAAAATTGGGAACTGCCACAATTAAAGTTCCGTTAGGTTTTAACAAACGTTTTAATTCTTTAATTTGAAAGTTCAAATCTGGTACATGTTCCAAAACATGCCACATGGTAATGACATCAAAAGAATGATTTTCTAATTCGGTTGTATTTTCAACAAAAGCAATTCCTTTACCAATAGCAATTCCTTTGGCTCTGTCGCTCGGTTCTATCCCCACCGTTTGCCAGCCATCATTTTTAACCACCGATAAAAAATCGCCAGTTCCGGCTCCGATATCCAAAATGCGACCTTTAGCAGTTTGTTGTGAATTAATTAAGTTGAGTTTATTTTTTAGAGCAATTCCTTTTACAAAGTGATAAGCTTTTTCAAATAAAGACCTTTTATTATCCGTATGCGAAATATAATCTTCACTTTCGTAATATTTCTCTAAATTTTCTAAACTCGGTTGCGGATGCGTGATCAACATATCCAAAGTTTCATCATAATACAAATCAAAAGTCTCATTAGAAACAGAATGATCTTTTACAGTAAGAAAATGCGTTTTATTTGAAATATCCATTTTTTGTGGTTGGTGGTCTGGTAAATCTTCACTTAATAATGAAGAAAATATTATACATTAAAATTTATTCTAATTTTTAAAAGGAGTAATAAATCAAAATATCTATTACTCCTTTTTATTCTTTTAAATCGCTACTTCCTAGTAATAACAAGGCTTACGGCCGTAGTTTCACGTGGAACAAACTGATTTTAGATTTTTGATTAACGATTTTTGATTGCAAATTTAAATCAAAAATCGTTAATCATAATTATTCAATCTTCAATCTTATCTTCCCATATAAATCAACAATACAGAAATATCGCTTGGAGAAACTCCGCTGATTCTTGAAGCCTGTGAAATGGTTACCGGGCGAATTTTATTCAATTTTTGTTTAGCCTCGATAGACATCGATTTGATTTTATTATAATCAAAATCTTCCGGGATTTTTACATCTTCCAATCGGGAAAGCTTATCCGCATTATTTCTTTCTTTTTCGATATAACCGGAATATTTCACCTGAACTTCGGCTTGTTCCAAAATTTCTTCGTCTAAATCATTTTCGGTAACATAAGCTTGAACTTTTTCAAATTTCATCATGTCTTCCAAATCAATTTGCGGACGGGAGAAAATTTTAAACATTTTATCACCCTGAGAAATTGGCGCCGATTCTTTAGCTTCCAAAATTGGATTTGTCTCTCTTATCGTAACCGAAGTTTCTTTGAAGAAAGCCACCATTTTTTCCGACTCGTTCAATTTACGTTCCATACGCCGTAAACGGGCTTCAGAAGCCAAACCAATTTCATACGACATTGGCGTTAATCTAAAATCCGCATTATCCTGCCGTAATAAAGTTCGGTACTCCGCTCTGGAAGTAAACATACGATAAGGTTCTTCAGTTCCTTTCGTAATTAAGTCGTCAATTAAAACTCCAATATAAGCTTCATCTCTTTTTAAAATCAACGGCGCTTTTTCATGAACTTTTAAATGTGCATTTATTCCGGCCATTAATCCTTGCGAAGCAGCTTCTTCATATCCGGTAGTTCCATTAATTTGTCCGGCAAAATATAATCCTTCCACCAATTTAGTTTCTAAAGTATGCTTCAATTGTGTTGGCGGAAAATAATCGTATTCGATTGCATAACCCGGTCTGAAGAATTTCACGTTTTCAAAACCGGCAACAGTACGCAAAGCTTTAAACTGAATATCCTCCGGCAAAGAAGTTGAAAATCCATTCACATAAAATTCACAGGTATTCCAACCTTCCGGTTCTACAAAAAGTTGGTGACGTTCTTTATCAGCAAAACGATTAATTTTATCTTCAATCGATGGACAATAACGCGGTCCTAAACTTTTAATACGACCATTAAACATTGGTGAACGATCAAAACCTTCTCTTAAAATATTATGTACTTCCGGAGAAGTGTAGGTCATATAACAAGAACGTTGATGCGTTAACGGAGAAGTCAAATCTGAATAAGAGAATTTAGATGGCTTTGCATCTCCTTTTTCTTCATTCATTTTTGAATAATCCAAAGAACGACCATCTACTCGTGGCGGTGTTCCGGTTTTCATTCTTCCGGCTTCAAAACCGGCTTCAATCAAATCTTCGGTAATTCCGTGAGCGGCACTCTCTCCTGCTCTACCTCCGCCAAATTGTTTTTCTCCAATATGAATTAATCCGTTCAAAAAAGTTCCATTGGTCAACACCACCGATTTGGAACGAATTTCAACTCCCAAAGAAGTTCTGATTCCTTTTATTTTTCCGTTTTCAATAATCAAGCCTTTTACCATTTCCTGGTAAAAATCAAGATTAGGAGTTCCTTCTAACATCATTCTCCATTCTTCAGCAAAACGCATACGGTCACTTTGCACACGAGGAGACCACATAGCCGGACCTTTGGACTTATTCAACATCTTAAATTGAATTGCAGTTCTGTCGGAAACAATTCCTGAATAACCTCCCAAAGCATCAATCTCACGTACAATTTGACCTTTTGCAATTCCGCCCATCGCAGGATTACAAGACATCTGGGCTATATTTTGCAAACTCATCGTAACCAATAAAGTTTTTGAACCCAAATTTGCAGCAGCGGCAGCAGCTTCTGAACCTGCATGACCAGCACCTACAACAATTACATCATACTCTTCTAAAAACATCTTTTTGTTATTTTTTCTCCTTTCGGAGAAGTGTTTTTCGAAACCAAAATCAAAATGAAATCAAAAAACAGATTTAATTTTTCACTTCCTTCGGAAGCATATTTTAATAAACTTTTTCAAATGTTCCACGTGGAACATTATTATACAAAAACTAGAAATTTAAGTTATTGTTCCACGTGGAACATTGCAATTTTTTCATCTTCTTTAGCACGCATCAATTGTTCGCTTACTTCATCTTTATCCTTGTAACCACAATAATGCAATACACCATGAACTAAAACTCGTTTAAGTTCATCCGCAAAAGAAACATTGAAATCATTAGCATTATCCTGAACACGTTCAACAGATATAAAGATATCTCCATTCAACTCATTACCTACAGTATAATCAAAACTAATTATATCTGTTAAAGTATCATGATTTAAATACTCCATATTGATTTTATGAAGGTATTCATCATCACAAAAAATATAATTTATTTCTCCTTCTTTTTTATTTTCTGAGACTATCACAGCCGATAACCACGAAGCAATTACCTCTTCGTTGTCCAAGCTAAAATCACATTCGTAATTAAAATCTATCATTGTATTTTAAAATATTTCTGAACCTTACGGTCAAAATTCGAGCGCAAAGGTAGTGATTGTCTGTTTAATATTTCTATACTGCGCAAATATTCTAACAAGCTCTCAGGTAGGGCTTTTGAAGTACTAGAAAATTCCTTAGAATTGGTTTCGGACTGGCGCTTCTTATCTTCTCCCTGCTCACGAATAGCATTGTTTAATTTTAATAATTCCTGTTTAATATTATTTACTTTTTGAAGGGTTTCATTCTTAAAACCTTTATTCAATAATTGCTTCTCTAAATCATTCATTTTATTCAAAGCACTTTGACCAGAGTTACCTAAACCTTGTTTGTTCAATTCTTTTTCTAAAGCTTCTCGTAGCGCTTTTTGCTCTTTATAAATTTCCATTATACTGCGTGCATCTCCTTCTCCGTCTTGTCCATTTTCACCTTGTTTTTTATTACCATCGCTACCTTCTCTGGATTCTCCTGGCTTCATACCCTGTTTCATTTTATCTCCTAACTTTTGTTGTTTGGAAATAATATCCGGCAACTGCATTCCTTCGCCTTTACCTGATTGTGGCTTGCCCTGTCCCATTGAAGATAAAGACATCTGCATAGCGTTTAATAAATCGCTTAAAAAATCACCTAGCTTATTAGCAGAAGTAACAGCATATTGCTGATGAGAAACTCCTTTTGAAATATTAGAATCCGTCAAATTCTCTAATGCTTTGTCTATATTGTACTGTACATTTCCAACTTCTTTAGTAATATCTTCGGTAAACTTAGGATTGCGTAGTGACATTGCAAATAGACTATCATCAACATGCTTAAACTGTAAACGTAAATCCTGTTGTATTTTTATATTCTTATTAAAAGCAGCTGAAGTGGGATTTAGAGATTTAAAACTTAACATAACTGATTCCTCAGAAAGCGAAAAAGCCAAAAGATTATCTAAAACCTGACGCAGCATTTTGACATCTTCTTCCAACTGTTCCATCGCAGCTCCTTCCATTCCCTGGTTCATTTTCATGGATATTTGCTTCATTTTTTTAGAAGCATTTTTCTGTTTTGGTTTAGCTTTTTGATTGTTATTCTTACTTAACTCCTCAGAAGCATTCTTCAAATCCTCCTCAATACTTTTCTCTAAATTTTCGTCATTAGGTATATCTAAAGGAGCTTTTAATTCCATATTCTCTTTTTGCAAATCATCTAATTCATTCTGTATTTTATCAAATTCTTTATTAATTTCCTGTTGCATTGAAATTGTATTTTTATTTACCTTTTCAGAAAGTTTATCTTGTTTCTCCGATAATTTATCCAACTTATCAGCTATTTGTTCTGCTTTCTTTTCAACATAATATTTCTTCGTCAGCTCAACTAACTGCTGCAAATTCTTTACCTGATTTTTACTTGTCTGCTTAAATTGATCTAATTTTTCTAATAAATTCTCATTCTTAAGCTTATCATTTAAAGACTTTAATTCGTCTAAAAGTTTCTTATTGCTCTCTAATTCTTCTTTATTTTTTTCAATGCGTTTTTCTAATTCCTCTTTAAAATCATCTTCCTCTTTAGTCCCGATAGCTATCGGGATAGATTCATCTAAATTATTTTTCATTTTATCCATAAAATTACGCATCATCTCATCCTGTTTCTTTTGTTGTTGGATAAAATCATTGATTTTTTGTTGGTCGTTAAATTCAAAATTTTCTTTTTCTTTACCGGATTTTTGAATCTTTTCTAACTGTGAAAATTGCTTATTCTGATTCTTCAATGATTTTTGCAAACCCTGAATATTGTCAGATTGTTGTTGTAAAAGCAAATCCTGCTTCTCCTGTTGGCTTTTAATACGGTTTGAAAAAATAGCCGATTTAGAACTCTTAAAATTATGCAATACATCATTATCAAAAACCTCAAAATAATAATCGTAAGTCACTCCATCCTGTACCGGAAGATTAGCAGGAAAAGCAAAGATGAATTGGTCATAAGTATTTTGCTTAACAGCTATTGTTCCACGTTTGGCAGTTTTAGGTTTATTAGATTCGTAATAGACAATTTGCAATTTGCTCAAACCATAGTCATCGTTCACTTTTCCCAAAAGATAATTCGTAGCTAATTGTAAACTATCCGGAGCTGTATTGACAGTAATCGATGGGAACTGATCTTTGATAACCACCAATTGATAATTTAGTTTTTCATAATTAGCAATCGCATTATTGGAACTAATAATTTGGTAATTTGTATTTTCGCTGATGTTTTTTGACAAACTAAAATCATTATCCTTTTTAATGAATTCTGAAATAGATTTTCCATTAGAAAAAACTAATTTCTGAGTGGCCAACGTATTAATTTTCCAGATAATTTTAGTTCCTTCAGGAATAATGGCATTACCTGAGCCTTTAATAATTTCAGCTTTTCTGTGCAAATGAAGAGGAAAATACAATTGCATTTCAAAGTTTAAAATAGAAGGAACATTAACAACTTTCAAAAGATATTCGGGAGAAGAAACCGTATTAGCTTCCAAATGAAAACTAACATCAGAAACCGCTTTCTCAATTTTGAATTGAAATTCTCCGGGTTTGACATTCTCCATAAAATAACTTTCATCATTAATAAAAATCATGACATTTTCAGGAACAACTTTACCTTTGGTTTGAACTTTTACAATAAAATCTTTGTTTTGTTGCGTTTGTAAATTTTGATTTAAAATCACAAATTCAAAAGGAGCCGGAGGTGAAAAACGAGCATTAAAATGAACAATACGATTCAAACTTTGGCTAATAATCATACTATTTCCGGAAAAATAAAAAGTAGAAAAAACCAAAAGAGGAATTAAAGCCAGAGGTAAATATTTCTTATTGGTAGTAAAATTCACAGCATTAGAGAAAGGAATCGGTTGCAAAGCATTCGCTTTTTGTTCAATAGAAGCCAAAAGCAATTCCGATTTATTCTGATGAATATCAGAATCTGACAATTGAATAAAATTGAGCAATTTATCTTTTACTTCTACAAAATGATTTCCAATAATAGCAGAAGCTTCATTGTAATCAATTCCTTTTTTGAATTTTAATAATTTAAAAATGGGAAACAATATAAAACGAAAAAGAAGAAACACTTCTACACCAACAAAAGTCCAAAACAAAATAGTTCTTCCAAATGGCTTTAACCAAAGAAAATATTCAATAAAAAGCGTAAAAAGAAAATACAATAAACCTAAACCAATAAAGAAAAACATTCCTCTAATCAGTTCGTTTAAATAATACTTTCGAATGAAAGCCTCTAATTTTTGATATATAAAATTGGAATTATTCAAAATCATTATACTTTATAATAACCTATAAAAGTAATAATTATAACAACAAAAATTCCAAATAAAAAATTCCAAATCCCAAATAAAACGTTGGAATTTGTGTTTTTTAAAAATTGGAAATACTGTTTAATTATAAGCAATTTTTGAAAAACTTCTAACTTCTGACTTCTAACTTCTGACTTCTATTTATCTTTGTAGAAAATCTATTTAAAATGTCAAAACCAGTTCGTGTGCGTTTTGCACCAAGTCCAACGGGACCTTTACACATTGGTGGTGTTAGAACTGCCCTCTTTAATTATTTATTTGCAAAAAAAAACGGTGGAACTTTCTTCCTTAGAATTGAAGATACCGATCAAAATCGCTTTGTTCCGGGTGCCGAAGAATACATCATGGAAGCCTTAGAATGGTTAGGAATAGCTCCTGATGAAACTATTGGAAAAAATGAAAAATTTGGACCTTACCGTCAAAGTGAAAGAAAAGATTTATATAAACAATATGCCTACCAATTAATCAATTCCGGTTGGGCGTATTATGCTTTTGATACTCCGGAAGCATTAGATGCCTATAGAAAAGCTGAAGAAGAACAGGGAAAAACATTTATTTACAATCATACTAACAGAGAAAAGTTAGATACTTCTTTAAAACTTTCGGCTGAAGAAACAGCTCAAAGAATTGCTAATGGTGAACATTATGTTATCCGTTTTAAAACTCCGGTTGATGAAATTTTACATCTAAAAGATATTATTCGCGGACATGTAAAATTTGAAACGAATCTTTTAGATGATAAAGTTTTATTTAAAAGCGATGGAATGCCAACCTATCATTTGGCGAACATTGTTGATGATCATTTAATGGAAACTACCCATGTAATTCGTGGGGAAGAATGGTTGCCATCAATGCCTTTACACGTTTTATTGTATCATGCTTTTGGATGGGCATCGCCGGAATTTGCACATTTACCATTGATTTTAAAACCAGTTGGAAACGGAAAATTATCCAAACGTGATGGCGATAAATTAGGTTTTCCGGTATTTCCATTAGAATGGAAAACAGAGGAAGGAATTTCGTCCGGTTACAGAGAAAAAGGATTTTTCCCGGAAGCAGTGGTTAACTTCCTGGCTTTATTAGGCTGGAATGACGGAACCGATAAAGAATTATTCTCTTTAGAAGAATTAGTTGCAGCTTTTGATTTAGACAGAGTACATAAAGCAGGAGCTAAATTTGATCCGGAAAAAAATAAATGGTTCAATCACCAATATTTAATTCAGGCAAAAGATGAAAAATTAGCAGAAGATTTTGCTGTAATTTTAAAAGAAAAAGGCTTCGCTCCTACTTTGGAATTAACCACAAAAATTGTTTCGTTGATTAAAGAACGCGCCAACTTTGTTTCGGAATTTTGGGATTTAAGCGATTTCTTTTTTGTGGCCCCAACCACTTATGATGAAAAAGCAAAGAAAAACTGGAATTCAGCAACTCCGGCTTTACTACAGGAATTAATTTCAGTATTGGAAGAAATCACCGATTTTACTTCGGTTAATATTGAAACCATTGTGAAAGACTGGTTAACTAAAAATGAAATTGGAATGGGTAAAGTAATGCAACCTTTCCGTTTGAGTTTGGTTGGTGCTCTGAAAGGGCCACACCTATTTGATATTGTGGAAATCATTGGAAAAGAAGAAACAATTTCAAGACTTCAAAAAGCAATAGCTACTTTATAAATAAACACAAAGTTCACAAAGAAGGCACAAAGTTCACTATTAATATAGTAATCTTTGTGCCTTTTTATTTTAGATTTTTTGATGTATTTTTTATAAATAAATAATAACATTTCCATTTAAAATTCCAGGATTTCCTTTAAAATGATAACCCAGATTTTTAGAATTCAAATTACCCAACATATTTGAAATTCCGTATTGGTACGAAACATTTACTCTTAAATGTTTGGCTCCTGCTGTGATTCCCACTGTGGGATAAAAATTAAACTTTCCAATATCAGTAATGTCTTTGGCTAATAAAGTAGTTCCTGAAATCACATTATTTTCTTTGCCTGACTCCACTTTAAATTTTCCGTTTACCTGAACCAAAGGACCAAATTCAAATGATAAATGATTATCAATTATAGAATAACTTAATTGTAACGAAATTTGAGCCGAAGGCAATTTATAATTCACATCTTCTTTTCCAAAAACCAATTGATTAGTAACCACCGAAAAATTATTCTCAGAAAATTGAATTGCATACACCATATCCCAATTGTTGTAAAAATTGCCACGCATGGATAAACCGGCATTCCAGCCGTTTCCGGCTTTGGTTTCAAAATTATCGGTATTCAAAGTAAACTGATTAATTCCAGCATAAATACCAATTCGGTTAGAATCGCGATAACGGTATTGAGCAAAACTTAAAATAGTTATTAAAACAAAACCAAAGGTAAAAACCAGCTTTTTCATAATTAGGAATTTAAACTAACACAAACCTAAAGTTTTTTTGTAATTTAACAGAGATTTTCTAACTAAATTATAAACTATGAGTACTTCCGTTATTTTTTTGTTATTCGTTGTATTTTTTATTTTTCTGTCTTCTTTCTTTACAGTAAAACAACAAACCGCAGTTATTATTGAACGTTTTGGTAAATTTCAAAGCATCAGACATTCGGGACTTCAATTAAAAATTCCTTTAATTGATCGAATTGCCGGACGTGTCAATCTGAAAATTCAACAATTGGATGTAATTATTGAAACGAAAACCAAAGACAATGTATTTGTCAAATTAAAAGTTTCTGTCCAATTTATGGTGGTTAAAGAAACTGTTTATGATGCTTTTTACAAACTGGAATATCCACATGACCAAATAACTTCTTATGTATTTGATGTGGTTCGTGCCGAAGTTCCAAAATTAAAATTAGACGATGTTTTTGAACGAAAAGACGATATAGCTATTGCTGTAAAAAGAGAATTAAACGAAGCCATGACCACTTATGGATATACGATTATCAATACTTTAGTTACAGATATTGATCCGGATATTCAGGTAAAAAATGCCATGAACCGTATCAATGCAGCCGACAGGGAAAAAACCGTAGCCGAATTTGAAGCCGAAGCATCCAGAATCAGAATTGTAGCCAAAGCCAAGGCCGAAGCAGAAAGTAAAAGATTGCAAGGACAAGGTATTGCCGATCAAAGACGTGAAATTGCAAGAGGTTTGGTTGAAAGTGTAGATGTTTTAAATGGTGTGGGTATTAATTCTCAGGAAGCCTCTGCCCTAATTGTGGTAACGCAACATTATGATACTTTACAGGCTATTGGTTCAGATACCAATTCTAATTTGATTTTGTTACCCAATTCTCCACAAGCCGGAAGTGATATGTTAAACAACATGGTAGCCAGTTTTACCGCTAGTAATCTAGTAGGTGAATCAATGAAAAAAGATTTAAAAACAATTACAAAAACCAATAAAAAGAAATCTCAGGAACCTGAAAAACCTGATAACAGTTCTGAAGAAACAGTATAACAACAAAAAAGAGGCTTATTCGCCTCTTTTTTTATTTCTAAACCATTTTATAATAATAGGTATAAACAGTCGTAATATCGTGCCGTAGGAGCTAAAAAAAGTACTTTTAACCCTCTCGGCAACATTTGCCGCAACATTTACAAAAGACAAACTTTCTTTAGTCTTTTCAATGCTTAAAATTAACTTTTGATAACTAATTTCTTTTTCAACTTTCAGAATTTCTAATTCACTGTCAATTTGAGCATAAGAGGAATATTTCTTTGTTTGCATAATTTATTCGTTAAAAAAGATTTCTGAAAATTTCTCTAAGATTGGTCCTTCTACAATTTTATCTTTGACTAAAAACAGTAAACCGGTACAAACAAGATAAAGCAAACCAACACTTAAAAAACCCAAAGCATAACTTCCCAAATAACTTCCAATAATAAAGGCTAATGCAATGGATAAAAACAATAAAACCATACAAATACACAGCAAAATTAAAATGAACTTGAAAATCATCGTAGTTGATTTCATTGCCATCTTAAATGCTGATAATTTATAGTATTCAATATTCTTTTCTATAAATTCCTTAGTGTGTTCCTGAATATTTTCGGTATGTTCTTTTAAATAATCAAAAGCCATAATGTTCTATTGCTGTATAAAGAAATTAATTTTTATGAAGTTTGGCATTCTTTTCCTTTAAATCAGCCAGTTTTTTTTCTAAAAAAGTAATTGCGTCTTCAGTTTTATAACTCATACTTGAAAGCATATTTTCATAACTTTCTTCCAAATCTACTTTTGCATTGGCTAATTTAGATTTCATATCTTTTTCAAGATCTTTATATCCATCTTTTATTTTTTGTCTGGTTTTCTCTCCCTTATCCGGAGCAAACAAAATTCCTAACACAGCTCCTATTGCAGCACCACTTGCAAGAGCTATTAAAGTTTTTCCTGTACTACTTGCCATAATATGTTATTTTTTAAGTTTTTTATAAAGATACTAATAAATTTAAACATAATATTTATCGAATATATTTAAAAAAAGATTAAAACTTTATTTCTGAAAGAAAATCGAGAAAAACAAAAAAATTTGAATAATGGTTTTTCAAATTTTTCACGTAAAACTATTTTTGAAGCTATAATTTCTAATTTCAAATAATAAAATAGCAAAACAGTATTTTTTGCATTAATGAGCTTCAAAAAAAGACTAAAAATTAAAATAAAGCTTACTGTTAAACGAAAATTTAAAAGATGGATATTTTATTAAATATTTTTAAAAAATCGCTTAAAACTAAAATATGAAAGCTGTTTTTAATTAGTAAAAATTATAATTTTTAAAATTAAAATAGTATTTTACAATAATAAAAAAAAGCGCTGATTAAACGCTTTTTGATAGTTATAATTTATTTTAAAAATTGTTCTATAAATTCTTTTTCTCTTTCAGAAGCATTCTTCGGAGGATTACTTTCTAATTTTAAAATTTCCTCCCGGAACGAATTTTTAAAATCCAAATCAAATTCTAAATGCGTTAAATTTAAAACAGCTCTCGAACGAACAAAAGTAGATTCACTTCTTAAAGACATGTTCAATAATTTTTGTAATTCTTCTTTGTCATAATCCGTAACTTTCAAAGGTGCATATTTCAAAATTAAATTAGCAAACAACAATGAACTCTTATTATTGTTGATATTTTTCTTGAATGAATTTTGCAACAAACTGTAATTAGAAATTCCGGCAAGGGTTTCTCCTATCGCAGTTCTAATAACAATTCGCTCTTCTCGTGTACTAACTTTAAAGTATTTGTTAATATCCTTTAAAGCATTATTGATACTGTTACTGTCTTTTTTTCCTTTTTCTTCCCAGGCATCTTTTAGCCCAACAGTTTTGTTAAATACTAATTTTAAAGCAGTTGAATCCTTATCAACATTAAAATATCCTAAACGTTGAAATTGGAATTTATCTCCCGAAACCGCTGTTTCTAAACTTGGTTCTACAAAACCTTTTACAGTTAATAACGAATTAGGATTGATAAAATCAAGGAAACTTTTCTCTTTATGACTGTCCGGAGCTTCGTCAATAAATAAACGATCATACAAACGAACTTCGGCTTCAACAGCATGTTTCACTGACACCCAATGCAAAGTTCCGGCAACTTTACGTTTAGAAGCTTCACTTCCACTTCCACTTCTACTGTCTTCATCATAAGTCACATGAATTTCAGTAATATTTCCGTTATTATCTTTTATAACACTTTCTCCTTTAATGATATACGCATTTTTCAAACGCACTTCATTACCAATACTTAAACGGAAAAACTTAGCCGGAGCAACTTCCAAAAAATCTTCTCTTTCAATATAAAATTCTCTTGAAAAAGGCACTTTTCTATAACCAGCTGATTCATCTTCCTGATTATTTTCGGCATCTAACCACTCCTCCTGTCCTTCCGGATAATTAGTAATCACCACTTTTACCGGGTCTAAAACAGCCATTACACGAGGAGCCGTTTTGTTTAAATCATCACGTAAACAAAATTCTAATAAAGAATAATCGATGATGTTTTCACGTTTAGCAACACCAATAATATCACAAAATTTACGAATAGAAGCCGCTGTATAACCTCTTCTTCTTAAACCGGAAATAGTAGGCATTCGAGGATCATCCCATCCTGAAACAAAATTTTCCTGAACTAATTGTAACAGTTTTCTTTTACTCATTACGGTATAATTCAGATTCAAACGTGCAAACTCATATTGATGTGGTCTAACTAAATTTTGATCATAAATTTGATCTAAAAACCAATCGTATAATTCACGGTGCATGACAAATTCCAAGGTACAAATAGAATGCGAAATTTGCTCTAAATAATCACTTTCTCCATGAGTATAATCATACATAGGATAAATACACCAATCATTACCAGTACGATGATGTTCTTTATGTAAAATACGGTACATAATTGGGTCACGCATCAACATATTAGAAGAAGCCATATCAATTTTAGCACGTAAAACATGTGTTCCTTCTTCAAAATCACCATTCTTCATTCCTTCGAATAAAGCTAAATTCTCTTCTACAGAACGATTTCTGTACGGACTATCAACTCCAGGCTGAGAAGGAGTTCCTTTCTGTTCAGCCATAGCCTCAGAAGATTGACTGTCAATATAAGCTTTTCTATTTTTAATCAATAAAATAGCCCAATCATACAATTTTTGGAAATAATCTGATGCATATAATTCTTTATCCCATTGGAAACCTAACCATTGTAAATCTTCTTTAATAGCATCTACATATTCCTGTTCTTCTTTAGCCGGATTAGTATCATCAAAACGAAGATTTACAGGCGCATTATATTTCAATCCTAAACCAAAATTTAAACAAATGGATTTGGCATGTCCAATATGCAAATACCCATTAGGTTCAGGAGGAAAACGAAATCTTAATTTATTTTGTGGAAAACCATTAGTTAAGTTTTCTTCGATAATTTGTTCTATAAAATGCAGTGATTTTTCTTCGGTTGACATGTCTTAGATTTAAAACAACAAAGTTATCAAAATAGTTCATTAAACCATGAATTTGAGTAATTGCATATTCATATTAAAGTTAAAAAAATTAAATATTTTGTACTTTTGCTCCCAATTCAAATCAATAAATTAACAACATCACTATGGACACGATTAAATTAAAAAATATCCGAACTTTTTCATTTCACGGATGCCTTATCGAAGAAGGAAAAATAGGTTCTGATTATGCTGTTGATTTGACTATAAAAGCCGATTTAAAACAATCAACCGAGTCGGATAATCTGGCGGATACGGTTGATTATGTACATTTAAATAAAATTGTGGTGGAAGAAATGGCTATTCGTTCCCAATTATTAGAACATGTCGCCAAAAGAATCAATACCAGAATTTTTAATGAAATTCCAATGGTAATGAAAAGCACAGTGGAAGTTTCTAAAATTAATCCTCCTATTGGTGGTGATGTTGAATCAGTTACCATTATTTTAGAAGAAAATAGAAATTAAAATGCCAACTATTAAAGAATTCCAAATTCCAAGATAATAGAATTAAGTTTTTTTATTTGGAATTTGACGTTTGGAATTTAGATTATTTATTTTACCTTTGCAGTCCATAAAAACAATGGCGTCGTGGCCGAGCGGCTAGGCTGGGCTCTGCAAAAGCTCCTACTCCGGTTCGAATCCGGACGATGCCTCAAAAAAGAGATACAGAAATGTGTCTCTTTTTTTATGGTTAATTTTTAGAAAAAATTAAGTAAAAATAGGTTCGAATCCGTCCCGATA
>NZ_AUDK01000020.1 GCF_000425425.1 Flavobacterium daejeonense DSM 17708 | reverse complement strand
CCCTTGATAAAAGGGAGGGGAAACTTTCTAATCCGTCCTTCGACAAGCTCAGGATGACAATTTGAATTATTTATCTCAGTATGTTAAGATATTAGCTCGACGCGAGCAGTCTCAAAGACGAAAGTCAAAAGTCATAAAGTGAAAACTTTAGACTTTAAGACCTTAGACTTTAGACTAACAACCTTAAGGTGGTTATTGCGGCGGGGCTCACCTCTTCCCATCCCGAACAGAGAAGTTAAGCCCGCCTGCGCAGATGGTACTGCAGTTTTGTGGGAGAGTATGTCGTCGCCTTTCTTTGAAAACCCTATCCAAAGCGGATAGGGTTTTTTGTTTTATAGGTGTGCGGGAGGATACTGGAAGGTAATTTTTGGAGTTTGGTTATGGTTTATATACTTTGTCTAAATTAAACTTCAAGAAAGAAAGCAGAACAGTTTCGAATGTTATTCCTAGAGTATTCAATGTTTTTTCCTGCTTTTATGAATGCTGATTTTGATGTTTTGTACAGAACAGGATAGGGCAGGATGATGTTCTGTTCTTAAATAAGTAGTTTTGGTTTAATTAACCAATCAACTATTTATTTATGAATTTTAAAACTTTACTTTTTAAGCAAGTTCCTAAAAGCTTATTGCTTTGTGGTCTTGTGCTAAGTTCTGTTAATGTGAAATCTCAAACACTAGCTTTTCCAGAAGCACAAGGTTTTGGTAGATTTACAACAGGAGCCAGAGGAGCGGCTAATCCTCAGATTTATTTCGTAACTAATTTGAATGACAGTGGTCCCGGATCTTTTAGGGATGCTGTGAGTCAGGAAGGGCGTTTCGTTATCTTTAAGGTAGGTGGTATAGTCAACTTGTTAAGTCAGGTTGTAGTTGCTAAGAATACTACTATTGCAGGTCAAACAGCTCCGGGAGAAGGAATTGTTTTTTTAGGTCCAAGAGTTACATTTACAGGGGCAAGTAACACTATTGCCCGGTATTTTCGCATTAGATATGGTGGTACTTCTCAAAATCAGGATGCATCTGGTTTAGCAAATGGGGCTAATATGATATTTGATCACATGACTTTTACCTGGGGAACAGATGAAGTTTTTTCTATTAATTGGGATAGCAAAGGTTTGAGTCCGGATAATATTACGATTCAAAATTCCATCATAGGTCAGGGACTACATCGTCATAATCATTCGGCAAGTGGTTTGATTCAGCCTTCCGGGGGAAAAATTAGTTTAATAGGGAATTTGTATATAAGTAATAAAACCCGAAATCCTAAAGTAAAAGGGGTTAATGAATTTGTAAATAATGTAGTTTACAATTGGGGGAATTATGGGAACATATACGGACATACTGAATCTGGTGAAGCTTATATTATGGGAGGTGATTCTGCGGGACAATCTGATGTGAACATTATCAATAATTATTTTATAGGAGGGCCAAATACAAGCACAACTACTTCCACACCATTTAACAGAGGAAATTCTAATTTTTATTTATACGGTTCAGGAAATTATTTTGATAATAATAGAAATGGTGTTTTAGACGGTAGTTTAGTTCCGCAGGATTTAACTGGTTATCCTACGGGAGATGCTGCAAGTATTTTATCGACACCTTATGATTATCCGATGAAAAACACAACGCTTTCCGCTTTGGATGCCTATAATAAAATTATACAAAGTGCCGGAGCATCTTACCCAAGAAGAGATCAGGTAGATAATTTAATGATTTCAGATTTGATGTCAAAAGGAACGGTGGGAACCTATGTTTATGTTCAAACAGATTTGACTAAACAATTTGGGTTTATAAATGGAGGTGCCGGTCATGTTTATGGTGCACCTTCTCCGGTTGACACTGATAATGATGGTATGCCGGATGCCTGGGAAGATGCTAACGGATTGGATAAAAGCAATCCAAGTGATGCGTTAAAATATAGTAAATCTTCTCCAGAATATTTTAATATTGAAGTATATATTAATGGGTTGATTTATACAACGCCACCTGAATTTATTATCCCACCAACCGAAGTTACTTTTAATGCCAGCACAGTTGAATTACCAACTCCATCGAGTAAAATAATTGTGACTTGGAAAGATAATTCAGATAACGAAACTAATTTTGTTGTTGAGCGTTCTACAGATGGAACTACATTTACGCAAGTAGCTCAGGTTACTGCTAATACAACAACTTATGCAGATACAAATTTGACTCCTAATACTCAGTATTTTTACAGAGTAAAAGCAATGACAGGAAATGATTCTTCCGGTTATAGCGATGTTAATTCGGTAACTACACCGGCTATTCCAACTGCACCGGCTAAAGCGGCCAATCCAACTCCTGCAAATGGATTTGATTATGCTGAATTATCTGCTGGAAAGTTAACGCTAAAATGGACCGGAAGTTCTAATACAACGGTTTATACCATTTATTTAGGTACAGATGCATCGAGTTTGAATAAGATAGCGGATGTTAATTACGCAGCAAGTCCATCTTACCAAATTTCGAATTTAGTGTCAGGAACTAAATATTACTGGAGGGTGGATGCTACTAATGTCAAAGGTACTGCAACCGGAACAGTATGGAATTTTAGAACTATTGCTGAATTTCCTTCCGGGATGACAGGACATTGGCCTTTTAGAGAAGCTGCCGGAGAAGGTGATGATATTATTGATTTATCTGAATATGCTAATAATGGAAAATTAGATTCTGATTTTGATAATGCGAATGTAAAAATTGTAGGGAAAGCTAATAACGCTTTGGATTTTTCGACTTCAAAGAATAATAGTTTTATGGCTAGTATTCCAAATGCCGATCAAATTTATCTGAATAACAGTTCTTTTTCAATATCTTTTTGGATGAATGCGGCAGCTAATTTGATGCCAACAGGTACTTCTAGTACTTATTTATTATGCAAAGGATCTTTTACTAAAAATGCAACTACAGGTGCTACAGGAAAACGTTATAATGTTGAATTTAAAAGCAGTCAACTTCGTTTTGCAATTGATGATGATGTAACCAAAAAAGAATTGTCTGTATCGGCTACAGATTTCTTTAAAGGAAGTTGGGTACATGTGGTGATTATGCGTGATATTACCGCTCATAAAATGCGTTTGTATCGTGACGGAACTCTTGTTAGTGAAATTAGTGAAACAGGAGTTACAGGAATTGGCGAACCAACAGATCTAATTTTAGGAAATATTGGAGAACTGGAATTGGAATCAGGAACAGCACCGGCTCCTTATAAAGGCAAGTTAGATGAATTGAAGATATTCAATTATGCACTTTCTGCTTCTCAGGTTGCTGAAATTTATAATACCACAGTTATCAATGCTCCATCAAATGTTACTTATGAAGCAAATACTATAGCAACACCATCGGCTTCCAGTTCTGTTGTTTTAAACTGGAATGATAATTCTAATAATGAAGCTAATTTTGTAATTGAACGTTCAACAGATGGAATTTCTTTTGAACAAATAGCAGAATTGGATGCTAACACCATCACTTATACAGATAATACTGTTGAACCAAATGCGAAATATTTTTATCGATTAGCAGCAACTAATAATACAGATGCTTCAAATTTTACGGATACTCTAGAATTGACAACACCGGTAGCTCCGGCTCCTGCAAAAGTGATAAATCCAAATCCTGCTGACGGATCTTATTTCTTAGAATTGCCGGTTGAAAATTTCAATTTAAGTTGGGCCAGCAAAATTGATGCAACCAGATACACCGTTTATTTTGGTACTGATCCAAATAATCTTATTCCGATTGGGGATGTTTCTTATTCTGAAAATACATCGTTTCAGTTGCCAACAACTTTAACTTCCAGAGTCTATTATTACTGGAGAGTTGATGCGACTAATGATTACGGAACTACTACGGGAGATGTTTGGAGTTTTAGAATCACAACCAATGAAATAGCAATTCATCCTAATCCGGTTAAGGAGCAAATTAATATTAATATTCCATCATATAATTCGCCTTATATCAACGCAACTTTAATTGATTCGGGCGGGAATATTATTTTTGATAAAACTTTAGAGAATAACGGAAACAGCAAAGGTAATTTTAAAGTTCATTTAATGGAGCGACAATTGCCGGGAGTTTATATTCTTCACGTGGTTGGGGAAGATTTAAATAATCATATTAAAGTACTTATTAACTAGGAAAGAAAAGAGCCATCAAACGATGGCTCTTTTTAGTTTTGCGCTTATTGAATGCTGTCTTTAGTCTCTTCTAAATCTTCTGTTTTTCGACCTACTTTAATTTTAGGATTGTCTTTATTTCCTGTAATAGTTAACGGAATACCAAGAATTCCCAACGGAGGTAAGCCTAAACGCATTTTTAGATTCAGTCGGCCGTCTAAGCTGGTAGTTCCTTCAATTCGGGGTCTGAATCCGGCAAATTTAAATTTGAAGCGTTCAATGGTAATAATATTATTTTTAACAGAGCTTTTAATATCTACCTGATTCAGTTCAGGATTTTTAATGCTTTCTTTGTCCGTTTTTTTAGCGACACTGTTAAACATTTTCATTCCATACATTTTGACATTTTTTATCGAAACGACTCCGTTTCCGGATAAAGAAGGGAAAACCGGCTCCATGTTTTGATTCAAACGTCCTTTAAGCAAATAGTCAAGTGAAATGATTCCTTGCGCTTTTTCGGCGGCACTGGCCATTTCTCTAAAAATTTTTACTTCATTATAAGCGCGTTTAATGTCAAATTCATTGGCTTTGATTTGATATTCAAAAAGCGCATTTTTAGAATTGACACTTTTATAGGTCGCATTCATGGTAACGGTACAGCCAATTAAATCAAAACCGGTGTTTTGCATACTGAGCAATCCGTTTTTCATTTTCAGACTTCCTTTGGCGTTTTTAAGTGTTAGTCCGTTAAAATCTACTTTTTGAGCATTGGCTCTGAAGCGCAAATCTAAATTTGGCGGAACCACAATTACTCCTGTTTCCGTTGTGGTATTGGTGTTTTCTGTCGAAGTTTTGCTTTCTGTTTCAGGAGTTGCTACCATAGTATTCGACATAAATTCATCCGCATTGATATATTTTGAACTTAATGAAAAAGAACCGTGTAAAACGCCGTCTTTGGCAGCAATAAAGTTAAATACATTTTGCAAATAGCCATTTAATTTAAAATCCGACTGACCGTAAGAAGCCAGGAAGGTATTGAACAGCATCTTGTCGTTGTTGAATTTAAAAATCCCTTCACGAACTAAGAATTTTTTAGGTAAATATTTCGAAGCCAGTTCGATGTTTTTGATTTCTAAAGTTCCGCTGTTTTTAAGTTTGGAATAGTTTCCTTTTTCGGCATCACTTTGTTTTCCTTTTAAAGCCAAATCAGCTTTGATAAAACCATTAACTTCAAGTCCTTTTTGAGAAAAAACCTGATAGATTTTCCCAATATCTAAAGTTCCTTTAGCATTGATATCGTACGAAAGATTGTCAAAATTATTCAGATTCGCTTTTACAAATACAGGATTGCCTTCAAAAGTAAACTGAGCCGGTTGCAAAACTACTTTTAAATTGTCAAAAGTTCCTTTAGGATTAGAAACCGTCGAAACAACCGAAATATCAGTTATCGGATTTGGGTAATATTTTGTTTTTAAATAACCGTTGTTCAAATTGATTACGGCATTAGTTACAGGAAATAATCCATTTTTTTTATCAAATTTTCCTTTAGCAGTTCCGTCGGTAATTAGTATTCCTTTGATCTCTAAATCAGGAATTCCCAAAGCACGATTCAATTTTTCCAAATCTATTTTGGATTGCAAAGCTGCATCAATGTTAAGTACTTCAGTTCCGGTGCTGTACAGTTTGGCCTTTAGTGTTTCCTTATCTATGTTCAGCGAAAGATTTTTTAAATCAACAATTAGTAAATCCGGATTTAACGAAGGCAGTTCAGTTGAAAAATCAACGTTCAAATTACTTATCGTTGCCGGACTTTGGTTGTAATTAACGCTTCCGTCTTTTACTTTAAAATCCAAACTAAGATTTGGAGCAATATTTTGAGAAGCGATATATTTTCCTTTCAATGCCAAATTGAAATTGGTATTTCCGGTTAATTGTGTTTTATCCAGCCAGGTGATGAATTTTGGAGGAAAAGCAGTAAAAAAATCGTTTAGTTTACTGTTAGTTGTTTTTAAAAGAAAATCCATGTTGTAACCTTCTTTCAGGAAGTCAAATTTCCCTTTGAAATCAACTACTAAGTTGTTTATTTTTAAGTCATTTTGTTGAAAAATAAACGAAAGCGAGTTAACATTAACTTTAGTAATTAACGAAGCATTCACTTTTTTATTCATCAAATAGGGCTCGTTGTCATACAAAAGATTTAATTTAGAAATTTGTGCTTTTGAAGACAAATCAAAAATGGCTTTGCTCAAATCGCCTTTTCCTAAATAGTTGAAGCCAAAAATATCAAAATGCAGTTTTGTCGATAAATCATCGTAAATAATTTTACTGTTATTGATTTCGATTTTTTCTAATTTTAACGAATTGTCGCCCTCTTTTTCTGTTGTTTTCGTTTTTTCTGATTTGTAAACATTATAATTGGCAAAACCTTCCTGATTAACTTGTATGTTTATGTCAGCGTTAGAAAGAAAAATTTTGTCGATGTTCACTGATTTTCCAAAAAGTAAACTCGGTACATCAATACCAAAAGCAATTTCTTTGGCAGTAATTAATTTTTCGTTTTGAAACGGAGCCGAACCGTTCAGTCTGAAATTTTCCAAACTTACTGTCAATGACGGAAAATGATTGAAAAAAGAAACATTCGATTCCGAATAATCCAGTTTGGCATTCAGTTTTTGATTGGCTGTTTTTTTAATTTCTGCATTGATTTTGTCAGCAAAAATATAAGGCGCAATGAACATGAAAGCCAATAAACTGACTACGGTGATTCCTATATATTTCAGTATTTTTAAAAATATAGTTTTCTTTGAAGACATGTATGGAAGTGTTATTTTGTGAAATAAATTAGGAACGTATTTTTGGTGCGATTATTATCCGTGAACGGTTTCGTCTTTACCGTATTTGATAATGATGGATGTTTCATATTCAATCCATTCCTTCCATCGTTTGTCCACATCTACATTATCGGCATATTTACGGGCAAAGCCCAGGAAAGAGGTGTAATGATTGGCTTCACTAATCATCAAATCACGGTAAAATTTAGATAATTTCGGATCTTTTATATTTTCGGATAATACTTTAAAACGTTCGCAACTTCTGGCTTCAATCATGGCTGAAAATAGTAATCTTTCACATAAAGCATCATTTCGGCTTCCGTCTTTTTTCATAAATTTAAAAAGTTCGTTTACGTAGCTGTCTTTGCGTTCGCGACCAAAAGTAAGTCCTCTTTCTTTGATAAGGTCGTGAACCATTTTAAAATGTTCCATTTCTTCCTGAGCAATAAGAATTAATTCGTTTACCAATTCTTCTTTTTCAGAGTTTTGGGTAATCAGACTGATGGCGTTTGAAGCCGCTTTTTGTTCGCACCAGGCATGATCGGTTAAAATTTCTTCGATATTAGTTTCTACGATATTTACCCATCTTGGGTCGGTGGCTAATTTTAATCCTAACATGATTTCTTATTTTAGCTTACAAAATTAAGTTTTTTGCTTTGTATTCTATTATATTTTCGACCTTTGCTGTTATTTTACCGTTACTTTACCTCATTTTAATGTTCAATGAATCAGAATAAGCAATTATTAATTATCGGATTTGTATGGCCAGAGCCAAAGTCCTCTGCCGCTGGAGGAAGAATGATGCAACTAATTTCGTTATTTCAAAAACAGGAATACCAAATCACTTTTGCGAGTCCGGCTCAGGATAGTGATTTTATGGTTGATTTAAATGAATTTGATGTAGCTAAACAAGCGATAAATTTAAATTGTTCCAGTTTTGATGCATTTGTCAAAGAATTGAATCCGTCAATTGTATTGTTTGATCGGTTTATGATTGAAGAGCAATTTGGTTGGCGCGTTGCCGAAAATTGTCCGGATGCAGTACGAATTTTGGATACTGAAGATTTGCATTGTTTGCGATTAGCGAGACAAAAAGCATTTAAGGAAAAACGGGAATTTAAAACTCAGGATTTATTAGCTGAAGAAGTAGCGAAACGTGAAATTGCCAGTATTTTGCGTTGTGATTTGTCATTGATGATTTCAGAATATGAGATGGAATTGCTAACGACTACTTTTAAAATCGATGAAAGGTTATTGTATTATTTGCCTTTGTTGTTAGAATCGAATGCAATTCCTGAATTGGAAAAATTACTTTCTTTTGAAGAGCGTAAAGATTTTGTTTTTATTGGTAATTTTCTTCATGAACCTAACTGGAATGCAGTTCAGTATTTGAAAGAAACGATTTGGTCATTAATAAAAAAGCAATTGCCGGAAGCCGTTTTGAATGTTTATGGTGCTTATCCTTCGCAAAAAGTGTTGCAGTTGCATAATGTAAAAGATGGTTTTTTAGTCCAAGGTCGAGCTGAAAATGCCAATGAAGTGGTTCAAAAAGCGAGAGTAGTTTTAGCTCCTTTGCGTTTTGGAGCAGGAATTAAAGGAAAATTACTGGAAGCGATGCAATGCGGAACGCCAAGTGTTACAACTTCAATTGGTGCTGAATCCATGCAAGGAAATTTAGATTGGAATGGTTTTGTAGAAGATACGCCGGAACTTTTTGCTGATAAAGCGGTGCAATTGTATAAAGACGAAAATATTTGGCTTCAGGCTCAAAAAAATGGAGTTTTAATTATTGAACAACGTTATTTGAGAACTTTATTTGAAGATGATTTTGCCAAACAAATGGGGTTTTTGGTTTCGAATGTAAAGCAACATCGATTGAATAATTTCATGGGGGAGTTGTTGCAACATCATACTTTAAAAAGTACCAAGTATATGGCAAAGTGGATTGAGGAGAAGAATAAGAATTAGTTTTTTCGTTTGACTTAGTTTGGGTAACTTTAAATAAATTAAAAAGGTAATTATGAATTTTTTTGAAAAATCAATTATAGAACTTCAAAATCAAAGGCCAATTTTTCATTCTGAAGATGATTTAAAATTAGCTCTAGCATTTAATATCAAAATTAATAATCCTGAATTCGAAATTCGCCTTGAGAGACCTGTGCAATTAGAAATGGTTAATCGAAATGATCAAAAGATAATTGTTCGAGCTCCAATTGATATAGTTGTTGTTGATGGAAATGGTGGAGTTTATCCTATCGAACTGAAATACAAAACTAAAAAAGCAAATATTGTTTTTAAGGGCGAAAATTATGTTTTAGCTGGGCATGGTGCCCAAGATGTTGGTAGGTATAGTTTTAGAAAAGATATTTTTAGAATTGAAAACTATAAATCAAAGAATTTGGATTTTAAATGTGGTTATGTTTTAATTTTAACAAATGATAATGAGTATTATGAGAGAAATGTTTATGAAAAAGATAATTTTGATAAGCATTTTTCATTTCATGATAATGCAATTCTTAATAATTTAGATTTGAGTTGGAATTACAATAAAATAGATAAAACTAAATATAAATTGAGTGAAAATAATGTTTGGCTTAATAGTAATTCTAAAGAGCATTGGTCGTGTAAAAAAGATTATTTTTATAAATTAAACTTACTGAATGATTATAAAATTACTTGGGAGAAATTTTCAAATATTGAAAATACGACTTTTAAATATTGTCTCTTAAAGATAGAATAAAGATCAATGTTTTGCTATTTGTAACAAAAAAACCCGTCAAGTTTTACAACAAGACGGGTTTTAGTTTTATACTGAATAGTAATTATGCAAGCATAGTCACTGGGTTTTCAATGTATTGTTTTAATGTTTGTAAAAACTGAGCTCCGGTTGCTCCATCGATAGTACGGTGGTCACAAGCAAGAGATAACATCATAGTGTTTCCTACAACGATTTGTCCGTTTTTAACCACTGGTTTCTCAACGATTGCTCCTACAGAAAGGATAGCTGAGTTTGGTTGGTTAATGATAGAGTTGAATTCAGTGATACCAAACATTCCAAGGTTAGAAATAGTAAAAGTACTTCCTTCCATTTCTGAAGGTAATAATTTTTTGCTTTTAGCTCTTCCAGCCAAATCTCTTACGCTAGCACCAATTTGAGATAAACTCATACCATCAGTAAAAGGTAATACAGGGACAACTAATCCGTCTTCAACGGCTACAGCCACACCAATATTTACATGGTAGTTAATTGTTATTGCATCAGCAGACCATTGAGAGTTGATTTTTGGATGTTTTTTCAAGGCTAAAGCAGAAGCTTTAATCACCATATCGTTGAAAGATACTTTGGTATCAGGAACAGTATTAATTGTAGCTCTTGATTTCATTGCTTCATCCATAGACACTTCGATTACTAAGTTGTAATGCGGTGCGGTGAATAAAGATTCTGATAAACGTTTCGCAATGATTTTACGCATTTGCGAATTTTTGATTTCTTCAGTAGCTATTTGTCCTGCCGGAACATAAGGTTTTGCAGCTGGTGCAGCAGCAGCATCTGCTTTAGCAGCAGTAGCAGCTTGTGGAGCGGCAGCAGCAGGAGAGAAGTTTTCTATATCGCTTTTTACGATACGTCCGTTTTCACCTGAACCTTTTACTTGGCTTAATTGGATTCCTTTGTCAGAAGCAATTTTTTTAGCCAATGGAGAAGCTAGGATTCTTCCTCCGTCAGCAGGAGCTTCCTGAGCAACTGGCGCAGCAGCAGCCTGAGCAGGTGCAGCAGCTTTAGTTTCTTCAGCAGCAGGCTCAGCTTGTGGAGCTGCTCCGGCAACGTAGCCGTCAGCGATTCCGCTAATGTCAGTTCCTGCAGGTCCGATGATAGCTAACAAACTATCAACAGGAGCTGTGTTTCCTTCCTGGATTCCGATATATAATAATGTTCCTTCGTTGAAAGATTCGAATTCCATTGTTGCTTTATCGGTTTCGATTTCAGCAAGAATGTCTCCTTCACTTACTTTGTCACCTACTTTTTTCAACCAGGTTGCAACTGTTCCTTCAGTCATGGTGTCACTCAGGCGAGGCATCGTTACCACGATAACTCCGGCTGGTAATGCAGCAGCCGGTTTAGCGGCAGGAGCAGCTGTTTCTTCTTTTTTAGTTTCAACTGCAGCAGGAGCGGCAGCAGCAGGTGCAGCATCTCCGGCTAATAAAGCAGAAATATCTTCACCTTCATTTCCTATGATTGCTAATAAAGAATCTACCGGAGCAGTTTCTCCTTCAGCAATACCAATGTGTAAAAGAGTTCCTTCGTTAAAGGATTCGAATTCCATCGTTGCTTTGTCAGTTTCAATTTCTGCAAGGATATCTCCTTCGCTTACTTTGTCTCCTACTTTTTTAAGCCAGGTTGCTACCGTTCCTTCCGTCATGGTATCACTCAAACGAGGCATTGTTACTTTTATCGCCATAATATTTTTATAGTTTATGAGGTGTAAATGGATAATCTTCTTGTGCGTATACTACATCGTATAATTGCTCTAATTCCGGATATGGGGATGATTCAGCAAAATCAACACATTCCTGAACTAAATCTTTTACTCTTTCATCGATTGCTTCAATTTCAGTTTCTGTAGCGTATTTTTTGTCTTTGATAATATCTAAAACCTGAGTGATTGGGTCTATTTTTTTGTATTCTTCTACTTCTTCTTTAGAACGATACAATTGCGCATCCGACATAGAGTGTCCTCTGTAACGGTATGTTTTCATTTCCAAGAAAGTTGGTCCGTCACCACGACGAGCTCTTTCGATAGCTTCGTGCATTGCTTCTGCAACTTTTACAGGATTCATTCCGTCAACTGGCCCGCAAGGCATTTCGTATCCTAAACCTAATTTCCAAATATCAGTGTGGTTAGCTGTTCTTTCTACAGAAGTTCCCATAGCATAACCATTGTTTTCTACAATAAATACTACTGGTAATTTCCACAACATTGCCATGTTGAAAGCTTCGTGTAAAGAACCTTGACGCGCAGCACCGTCACCAAAATAAGTTAAAGTAACTCCTCCGGTATTGTTGTATTTGTCACCAAAAGCGATTCCGGCTCCTACAGGAATTTGAGCTCCCACAATTCCGTGACCACCATAAAAACCGTGCTCTTTTGAGAAAATGTGCATTGATCCACCCATTCCTTTAGAAGTTCCAGTAGCTTTTCCAAGTAATTCAGCCATAACGCGTCTTGGGTCAGTTCCCATACCAATTGGCTGAACGTGGTTTCTGTAAGCAGTAATCATTTTGTCTTTGGATAAATCCATCGCGTGCAATGCTCCTGCAAGTACCGCTTCCTGACCATTATATAAATGTAGAAAACCTCTAATTTTTTGTTGGATGTATAATGCAGCTAGTTTATCCTCAAACTTTCTCCAAAGCAGCATGTCTTCATACCACTTCAAATATACTTCTTTTGTAACTTCTTTCATCTCAAGTGTTCTTTTACTAAAGTTTTTATTGTGTTGTCAATTAGTACTTTTTCACAAATTGATTTTATAAGGTCGAATTTGCGAAATGCAAAAATAGGACATTCCAATTAAGAACTAAAATTATAAAGCTAATTTTTAGTTTTATTAGAGCAGTTTTTTGTTAAATATTAAAGGGAGCAGGTTTTTTAAAGATTCCGATTTGTAAATTTTGCCTATTTCTCCCATGAAATAAATTGCAATCGGACTTTCTTGTTTTGCTTCGTATTCAGCTATGGATTGTCGGCAGGAGCCGCAAGGTGTTATAGGGGAAGCAGTATTGACTTTC
The DNA here is from genome assembly GCF_000425425.1 of Flavobacterium daejeonense DSM 17708. GTDB lineage: Bacteria > Bacteroidota > Bacteroidia > Flavobacteriales > Flavobacteriaceae > Flavobacterium > Flavobacterium daejeonense. The sequence continues at coordinate 83,392 of NZ_AUDK01000020.1, read as the reverse complement.
TCAGAACTGGCGGTTATAACAATGGATTGAATTTTTGCTTGCGGAAAATTTGATGCAGCCTGATACAAAGCGACTCTTTCGGCGCAAAGTCCGGATGGGTAAGCTGCATTTTCCTGATTGGTTCCCAAAATAATTTCGCCGTTGTCCAATGCAATTGCAACTCCAACTCTGAATTTAGAATAAGGAGCATAGGCGTTTTTTTGTGCTGCAATGGCTTTTTTGAATAATTTCTGAATTTCCTCTGGTAGTTCTTCTGTGTTGTTGAAGATGGAGAATTTGTGGGTTATGATAATTTCTTCCATTTTATTTAAAGGTAAAAAAAATCCAAATTTCATCAGGTAGAAATTTGGATTTGATATTGTCTGTTTATTTGTTATTAATATTCTTCGTATTTGTCGCCAAAATTAAAAGTTAGAGAAAAACGAAGTGTGTTTTCTAAAGGATTTGGGATTTTTGAAGCAGAAAATAAATAGGAAACATCAACTTTTACAGAAGTATATTTGAATCCGGCTCCTAAAGAAAAATATCTTAATCCGCTTTTACTGATGTTCTCATGGTGGTATCCTAATCGCATCGCGAAAGCATCTTGATAAGAATATTCGGCACCAACTGAGTACATGACTTCTTTTAGTTCTTCTTTGAACCCGTCAGGAGCATCGCCTAGAGATTTGAAAAGACCGGAAACCCAGCCTGTTTTACGGTAGTCGTTGTAGGCTAAGTCGTAGTCAGTTTCGTCAACGGTTCCGTCTCCATTCATGTCTTTTCCTGAATAAGTGCCATTGTTATAACCTACTTTAGGAGTTGGAACTAATAATTTGTTTAATTCGAGATTTACACCTAATTTGTTATAATCGTCTAAAATGAAGTCGAAACCACCTCCAAGTTTTAAGTTGGCTGGTATGAAGTTCGAACTTATCTCGTCATTGTCATAACTGATTTTAGGACCTAAGTTTTGGAGGTTGAACCCGGCTCTCCATCTTCCGTTAAAGCTGTTGTATGCAATCTCTTCTGATTGGTAGAATCCGGCTACGTCAATGGCAAAGGTGCTCGCGGCTGTTGCGTCATTATTATTAACGGCAACTTTTAAATTGGAGTGAATAAAACGGGCGCCAACGGCCATCGAAAATCTTTCACTTAATTTAAGAGAATAAGATCCGTCAATTGCGAATTCATTGGGTGAAACGGTTCTTGGAATTTCGTCAGGATTTCCTGTGTCGCGTAATTCAATATCTCCAAAACCAAAATAACGTATGCTTCCGGCAAAGGCACTTCGGTCGGAAATTTTATTGTAATAAGTGATCTGTCCTAAGGAAATATCATTGGCAAGGCCGGTAAGGTAAGGGGTGTAACTGGCACTTGCTCCCTGTTTGTATAAGGCGAAAGCGTATTTGGCAGGATTCCATTGTTGTGAAAAAGCATCGGCAGAAGTGGCAACTCCTATATCGGCCATACCGGCAGCTCTGGCATCAGCAGCAACAGTAAGAAAAGGAACTGCTGTTGTAATTGGTCTCTCTTGTTGTGCTTGTATTAGTGAGAAAGAAAACAAGGAGAGGGTTAAGAGTATAGTTTTTTTCATTGGTTAGTGGAAAATTGATTCAACAAATATAGTGTTTTATTAAAAAGTTGCAAGTTTTTCTCTTTGAATGTCGTTAGTGTTGGATAAGTGTTGTTTTTTGTGTTTTATCTTGGGCTTAGTGTTAAGATTCTGATTAATTATAACTATTAATTCTGATTAATATTGTGCTAAAGGGGTATTTAATTATTCGCTTTTTTTGGTGTAAAAAAATGGTGAATTGTAGTTTTGGTAAAGAGAAAGTAATGAGAAATTTAATAAAAAGTGTAAAAGGTTAAAAAAAAAGCGTTAAGTGTGCTAATAAATAATAAAAAGTATAAATTTGCGTTAAAGTTTAGTGGGAAAAGAGGTTGTAATAATTAAAAATACTATTGTAGATTAATCCTTAATTATTATATTGCACCACCCAAAATCACCATTTTAAAATAATATGAAAGTAAGTAAAAATGTAGTTTTCCGATTGCTGTTGTCATTAGTAATGATGATAGGATTTGCTAGTTGTAGTAAGAAGTCCAGTTCTAAGAGTGCGTCACGGGCAACTGGTTGGAATGTAGATAGTAAGAAAGCTGCTAAAAAACAAGAAGCAGGGCCTGGTTTAGTTTTTGTAGAAGGAGGAACTTTTACCATGGGTAAAGTTCAGGATGATGTAATGCACGATTGGAATAATAGCCCAACGCAACAACACGTTCAGTCTTTTTACATGGATGAGACTGAGGTAACTAATTTTATGTATTTAGAATACCTGGATTGGGTTAAGGCAGTTTTCCCTCCGGATGATTATAAAGATATTTATGATGGTGTTGTGCCGGATACTCTTGTTTGGAGAAATCGATTAGGGTATAATGAAACCATGACTAATAACTATTTGAGACATCCGGCTTATGCTGAATATCCTGTGGTTGGTGTAAACTGGATTCAGGCTGTTGATTTTGCTAAATGGAGAACGGATCGTGTGAATGAGGCTGTTTTAGAGCAAAATGGCTATTTGAAAAAGAATGCCAAAACAGAGGATGTTACAGCAGATAACGCATTTAGTACGGAAGCTTATTTAATGTCGCCATCTACTGCCCGTGGCGGAAGTGAAGAAATTGTTTTGCAAAGACCGAAAGGGAGAGCAGTGAAAGGTAAAGACGGAAATGTACAAGAACAAAAAAATGTATATGCACAACGTTCGTCCGGAATTATTATGCCGGAATACCGACTTCCAACAGAAGCAGAATGGGAATATGCAGCAGCAGCTGATGTAGGACAAAGAGAATATAATATTTATAAAGGACAGAAAAAATATCCTTGGTCTGGTGAATATACCCGTTCCGGAAAAAGACAAAACCGTGGAGATCAATTAGCTAACTTTAAACAAGGTAACGGTGATTATGGTGGAATCGCCGGTTGGTCAGATGACGGAGCGGATATTACAAATGCTGTAAAATCGTATGCGCCAAATGATTTTGGATTGTATGATATGGCAGGTAACGTTGCTGAATGGGTTGCGGATGTTTACAGACCAATTGTAGATAATGAAGCTAATGATTTTAACTATTTCAGGGGTAACGTTTATTATAAAAATAAAATCGGTGCTGATGGTAAAGTTGAGTTGATTACTGCTGAAAATATGAAATATGATACGTTAAGTAATGGTAAAGTTATTGCCAGAAATTTCCCGGGTCAAATTGCTCAGGTTCCTGTTGATGAAAAAGAAACTTATTTGAGACAAAATTTCGATAAGAGTAATAATATCAATTACAGAGACGGGGATAAGCAGTCTTCTAGATATTATGATTTTGGTTCTTCTGACTCAGATGATGCGAAGCAAAAAGAAATCGAAAAAATGTATAACTCCCCTGTTCATAATGTTACCACGGACAGTTTGGGTAAAATGGTTAGAAAATACGACAGGTCAAGTAAGCGAACTACTTTGATAAATGATAAAATCAGAGTTTATAAAGGAGGTTCCTGGAGAGACAGAGCGTATTGGTTAGATCCGGCTCAAAGAAGGTACTTCCCTCAGGATATGGCAACTGATTACATTGGTTTCAGATGTGCGATGTCAAGAGTAGGTTCGAAATCAGATAAGAGAAAAACACCAAGAAATTAATTTTTCAACACATAACAGATAAAAGCCCTTTCATTAGGGCTTTTGTTTTTTTAAATCATTTTTATATGGATATTGCTTACATTCATAGTTTATTTTTAAAATCTACAGGGGTTTCGATTGATACCCGAAAAATAGAAAAAGGTTCATTTTTTGTTGCGATTAAAGGGGAACGTTTTGATGCTAATACTTTTGCTGCTGAAGCTTTAGAAAAAGGGGCTTCATTTGTTATTATTGATAATAAAACGTATTATATTGATGAACGGACTATTTTGGTGGAAGATAGTTTGACGGCTTTGCAGGAATTGGCAAAATTTCATCGAAATTATTTAAAATTGCCTATTGTGGCGCTAACCGGTAGTAACGGAAAAACAACTACCAAAGAGTTAATTAATGTAGTTTTAGCAAAAAAATATAAGACAAAAGCGACTGTTGGGAATCTGAATAATCATATTGGAGTTCCATTGACTTTATTGTCATTTGATAAAGATACTGAAATTGGTATTGTGGAGATGGGAGCTAATCACAAAAAAGAAATTAAATTTCTTTGTGAAATTGCGCAACCGGATTATGGATATATCACCAATTTTGGGAAAGCGCATCTGGAAGGTTTTGGAGGTGTTCAGGGAGTAATTGAAGGAAAAAGTGAAATGTATCAATATCTTTTGCAAAACGATAAATTGGCTTTTATTAATCTGGAAGATCCGATTCAGCTGGAGAAATCAAAAGTTTTAAAATATTATTCTTTTGGTATCGATAAAACGAATGCTGATATTGTGGTTTCGAATATTAAAGCTAATCCTTTTGTAGAGATTAGTTTCGAATCATTTGATGTTGAAACGCATTTGATTGGTTTGTATAATGCAAATAATGTGAATGCAGCGCTGACAATCGGAAAATATTTTAAAGTAGACTCGTTGGCTATCAAAGAAGCCTTGGAGAGTTATGTTCCGGCTAATAACAGATCGCAAATTTTGCTTAAAGGAACTAATGAAATTATTCTGGATGCTTATAATGCAAATCCAAGTAGTATGGCAGTGGCGATTACGAATTTCATTCAGCTTGAAAAATCCAATAAAATAATGATTTTAGGGGATATGTTTGAGTTAGGGGAGGAGAGTTGTAAAGAACATAGTGCTTTGGTGGATTCTTTGCAAAATGAAAAGGAAGCTCAGTGCTATTTTGTTGGAAAAGCATTTTTTGAATGCAAACAGGAGGAAAGTAATTTTTATTTCTACGACAGTTTTGAATCTTTTGCGGAAAGATTAAAAGAGATGAAATTTGAGAATAATATGATATTGATAAAAGGTTCCAGGGGAATGGCTTTAGAGCGAACCTTGGATTATATAAAATAAAAAAACGGAACAAAAGATAGTTTTCCGTTGGAATAAGTTAACTTTAGATTTGTAGCTGTAATTATGTGGCTATAAGTCTAAAGTTTTTTTATGATTAGAGAAAAGAAGTTGGAGCAACTTCGTGAAAACTCCGGATTCGAAATAGTAATAATTGGTGGAGGAGCTACCGGTTTGGGTTGTGCGGTAGATGCAGCCAGTCGTGGTTATAAAACCTTGCTTTTGGAGCAATGTGATTTTGCGAAAGGAACTTCAAGCAGGTCAACGAAATTGATTCACGGAGGTGTTCGTTATTTGCAACAGGGAAATATCCATTTGGTTCGGGAGGCTTTGTTGGAGCGTGGTCGTTTATTGAGAAATGCGCCTCATGTTTGTCATAAATTGCCTTTTGTAGTTCCGGTTTATCATTATTGGGATAAGTTTTTTTATGGTTTCGGGTTGTGGTTGTATGAGTTTTTGTCAGGCAAATTTAGTCTCGGAAAAACCAGAATACTTTCTAAAAATGAAACAATAGCGTATTTGCCGGGCTTGGATACGACGAATTTAAAAGGCGGAGTTTTGTATTACGACGGGCAGTTTGATGATAGTCGTTTGGCTGTGAATTTAGCGCAAACAGCTGCCGGGCAAGGAGCTTTGGTTTTGAATTATTGTCAGGTTGTTGATTTTGTTAAAAAGGGAAACAAAGTCGTAAGCTTGGTGATGAAAGATGTATTGTCGGGACAGTTGTATGAAGTAAAAACGAAGGTTGTGATTAATGCAACAGGTGTTTTTTCAGATACTTTGCTGCAAAAATCCGAAGGACATGCTGAGGAAACAATTGCTCCTTCTCAGGGGATTCATTTGGTTTTGAATAAATCTTATTTTGAAAATTTTTCTGCAATGCTAATTCCTAAAACTTCGGATGGGAGAGTGTTGTTTGTGGTTCCCTGGCATGATAAGTTGCTTTTAGGGACAACTGATACGCCAATGCAGCAAGTGGATTTAGAACCTAAACCTTTGAAAGAAGAAGTAGATTTTATAGTAAATCATTTTAATTTCTATTCTAAAGTTAAAATCAAATACGCGGATATAAATTCTGTTTTTGCGGGTTTACGACCTTTGGTTAAATCAGGCTCTAAACAAAAAACGGCTGTGTTGTCAAGAGAACATAGTTTGAAAGTATTTCCTTCGGGTGTTGTGGATATTTCCGGTGGAAAGTGGACGACTTATCGAAAAATGGCTGAGCAAACTATCAATAAGGCGGTCAAGATCGCTGATTTGTCATTTGTTCCGTGTCAAACAAAGCGTTTGAAAATTCATGGTTTTGTTAGTAAAAAATCTAATTCACATCTTGGAATATATGGTTCGGACGAATTGTTGATTGAAAAAATGATGAGGGAAGATGTGACTTTGGCGGAAAAAATTCATCCGGAATATCCTTATACAAAAGCCGAGGTGGTTTGGACTGTCAAAGAAGAAATGGCTTTAACGGTGGAAGATGTTTTAGCCAGACGAATCCGATTGCTTTTTTTGGATGCCAAAGCGGCTATGGAAGCGGCGCCTGTTGTAGCTCAAATTATGGCTCCTTTATTGTTTAAAGATGAGTTGTGGGAACGAGAGCAAGTAATTGCTTTTCGGAAATTGACTCAGGGCTATATGGTTTCGGTTTAGGTATAAAAAAACTCCTTAATTGCTTAAGGAGTTTTTGGTGGGCGATGAGGGGTTCGAACCCCCGACCCCCTCGGTGTAAACGAGGTGCTCTGAACCAGCTGAGCTAATCGCCCTATTTTGTTTTGCTATCATTGCCGATTGCGAGTGCAAATATATATTGTTTTTAGAGTTTTGCAAAATTTATTTCGAATTATTTTTAATTTTTTCTCGAATTAATTTTTATGTGCTTGGAATATAGTGTGTTGTGTTGGCTGGAGAATACAGCCTTAAACTCAAATTGCTATAAATTTTAAAGTTTAAGGCTGTTTGCCTTGTTATTTAGCAAGTGAAGGGACGTTTAAGTAAATATAATCTCCATGAATTCCGGTAAAAGATGTTTTTAAATTATCAAAAAAATGTTTTCGATCTTCTTCTTTGGGCCAGGCTGTTTTGATTAACTCTTCTTCCTTATCATGTGATTTTTCCAAATCAGCTAATGAGTTAAAGAAAAAAGCTTCTACAAAATCTCTGCTGTCTGAACCCCAATAATGGCGTTGCGGATAATAAGCTTTGATAAAAGGATTTTTGAAAGTTATTTTATCATTGTATTCTTTTAGTCCGTTGCTTAGTTTTCGGGAAGCCATTTGCGATTTTCTAACGTAAACTACCATAGGGTCTTTAGGTGGATTTTCTAACATTTTAGGTTCAAGTACCGAAACGTAGATTTCGTCAGAATGCATTGGTGTGTAAAAGCTTCGGTATTTTTCAAAAAACGCTTTTCTGTCTTTTTCTTCAGGCCAGGCTTTCATGATTAAGTCGTTAGTTATTTTTTCAGCTTTTTCAATATCTTCCCAGGATTTATACGCTGTAACATGCAAAATCTCTGAGCTGTTTTCAGTAAAATAATGGGTGAGGACATCTGAGCCTATTATCAGCTCATTTTTACTGGTAACTTTATTAAAAAATTCCTGTTCAGCTTTCATCCACTCTTTTTTGTCAGCATCCAGATTTCGATGCATAGTTGTAAGGGTGATGTAAACAGTTTGAGGTTCTTCTTGAGCTTGTGTTTTTAAGCTCATCAGGAGGGTTAAAATGATTAACGATCCAAATACTAAAATTCTGTTCTTTTTCATGATAAATTTTGTATTTAAGGGTTAATTTTATAATGTATAAATTTAACACTTTAAATATCAGAGTCTTATGGTTTTTTTGCTTTTTTGAAAAAAAACAGAATAAAAGTGAGAAGGCTGCTTAACTAAGTATTTCGGCAACAACAAATGTGCTTCCGCCCAAGTAAATAAAATCGTCTTCCTGAGCTGAATTTTTAGCTGCGGCATAAGCTTTTGAAACCGAATCAAAGGTGTTTCCTTTTAAGTCAAAATCGGACGCTTTTGATTGCAAAATTGTTGCTTCAAGACCGCGCGGCAAATTAGGTTTGCAGAAATAATAAATCGCGTTTTTAGGGAATAAAGGTAAAATTTCGTTTAAATCCTTGTCGTTGACTACACCTAAAACAAGGTGTAATTGATTGAATTTTTCTTTTTGAATTTGATTTAAAACAATTTCAAGTCCGTTTTTGTTATGAGCTGTATCGCAAATGGTTTTAGGTTTATCGGCTAATTGTTGCCATCTGCCCATGAGTTTGGTGTTTTTTACCACATTCAGTAAACCTGAATTTATATTATCCGGACTAATTTTAAAATCACTTTGCGTGTTTAAAACCCTGATAGTTTGTAAAACAGTTTTTTTATTGTGAATTTGATAATCTCCTATTAAATCAGAAGCGGGATTTTCCTGAATTAAATCGGAAGCAAAATAAATTTCAGTATCGTTTTCATTGGCTTTGACCAAAAAAACATTTTTTGTTTCTGTGGTATATTCGCCAATAACAACCGGAATATTTGCTTTGATGATTCCGGCCTTTTCGGCAGCGATGGCTCCCAAAGTATTTCCTAAAAATTGCGTATGGTCGAAACCGATATTCGTGATTACTGATACTAACGGAGTGATGATATTAGTGGCGTCAAGTCGTCCGCCCATGCCAACTTCGATAATGGCAATATCTACTTTTTCTTTGGCAAAATAGGCATAAGCCAATCCGACGCTCATTTCGAAAAAACTAATAGCGTTTGATTCAAAAAAAGATTTATTGGACTCAATGAATTCACACACAAAGTCTTCACTGATTTCTTCGGAAGATTCCGGGCTGATGATTTTAATGCGTTCTCTGTAATCTCTTAAATGCGGCGAAGTGTATAATCCTACTTTGTAACCTGCTTCTTTTAAAATAGAGGCGAGCATGTGAGAAGTAGAACCTTTGCCGTTAGTTCCGGCTACGTGAATAAATTTTAAATTTTGATGCGGATTATCAAGATGTTTAATTAGTAATTGGATGTTTATCAGGTCTTTTTTGTAAGCCGAAGCACCCTGATGTTGGTACATAGGAAGTTGGTTAAACATCCAGATAGTAGTTTCTTGATAATTCATTTTTATTTCAAAATTGTTTCAAAATTATTCTCCTAATTTGAAATTAACGGTAATAAAACCAATTTGAGCTTCCGGAGCATTAGGGTCGGGCTGCCATTTGTATTTTCTGGCTGTAGCCAATGCCGGTTCAATCAGGCAAGGATTAGTATTGGTTGTTCCTTTAGTGTATTTTGCGGCAATAACGTTTCCGTTTTGGTTTACGGTAATTTGAACTACAACGGTCCCGGATTCGTTACATTTTTGTACTTCTTTTCCTCTGCTGCTAATTTTTCTTCCGTTCAGGCCCCAGCCAGTTCCACTTCCGCTTCCACTACCTGAACCATAATAGGTGTTGGCGTAAGGGTTTCCGTTCAAGCTTCCTTTGTCTCCTGGTTTGTCGTCGTCACCTTCGCCGCCTTTAGCTTTTCCATCAGATTTTGGTCCGTTTATCAAACTTGATAAAGCGTCGGTTGTACTTTTTGAAGGTTTTGGATTTTCTTTCGGTTTTTCCTTTACTGCTTCTTTGGCGATGTCTTTTTTAGGCTGAATTTTTTTGGACTGTTTCATTACAACAGCCTCTTCAATGTCTTGTGATAATACATCGTCATTGCTTGCTGTTGCCTGTTTGGAAGTTGTAGGTTTTGGTGCCGATTGGATGGCTTCTGTAGGCTGAATATTGCCACTGCCAAATTCGGTTGTGCCAAAGTTAATGGCAATTCCGTTTTCGGGTGGCGGATCTAAAGAGGTAAGGCCTAAATATAAGAACAAAATAAAAAGTATCACAAAGATAACCGTTGTGATAGCAAATGATTTTTTTTCTTCTTCTGTTTCTAAATATTTCATGTAGAATAACACTGTTTTTTTGAAAGTCGGCAGGAATTATTTAGGTCTTACGGCTAAAACAACTTTAATTTGATTTCTGTTTGCAATGTCTAAAACGCCTACGGCTTTTTCAATTGGTACACCTTCCTCGGCTCTTAGAATGATTGCTTTGTTTTTATCAGCTTCAACAATTGCCAGTAATTTAGATTCCAATTCGCTCTCCGGAACGGCTTCTTTATCAATAAAATATTCCAGTTTTTTATTGATACTTACCGCAATGTTTTTGTTGCTGTCGGTTTTGCCTTTGGCTTTTGGTAATACTAAATCCAAGGCATTAGTAGTAACCATCGTGGAGGTTAACATGAAAAATATCAATAACAGAAAAACAATATCCGTCATGGACGACATATTGAAATCAGCGCTAACTTTATTTCTTCCTCTTAAATTCATAATTATGCCGGATCGTTTAATAAGTCTAAAAAGTCAACTGCATTGGCTTCCATTTGGTGAACTACTTTGTCGGTTTTTACTACCAGATGGTTGTAGCCTACATAAGCAATAATCCCAATTACCAGTCCGACAACGGTAGTGGTCATGGCTGTGTAAATACCTTCAGAAAGTGCGCCAACTTCAATCTGACCACCTCCGGTAGCCATTTTGTGGAAAGCCTGAATCATACCTACAACTGTTCCTAAGAAACCGGTCATTGGTCCTGCTCCTGAAATTGTAGCCAGCATGCTGACATTTTTTTCTAATTTATTTATTTCCAATTTTCCGGCGTTTTCAATAGCTGTATTGATGTCACTTAAAGGTTTTCCAATTCTGGAAATTCCTTTTTCAATCAATCGGGCTACCGGAGATTGTGAGTGAGCACAAGCCATTTTAGCGCTGTCAATACGGCCGTTTTTGATATTGTCTTTTACCAATCCCATGAAATTCAAATCAATTTTTGAGGCTGCGTTGATGGCCATCAAACGCTCAAAATAAAGATATAAAGCAACAAAGAGCATTAAAAATAAGGCAACCATAATGATTTGACCTGCTAATCCTCCGCTGGTTAGGAGCTCCATAATAGATAAGGTTTTTTCAACTGGAACGGCTTCGGCTAAGTTTTCGCCTGCAACAGACAGGGTGTCTGCTTGTAACAATATACTCATATAATTTTTTCTTTGTTTATTGAAACGCTAAGATATTATAAAAATTGCGATTCTATGGGATAAAATTTGAAACAAATAGTTGTTAATTTTTCTTCTTTAAGGATAAATTACTCCGGCGCTATGGTCTTTTTGGGCTCCGGTGACGCTGCTCAAAGTATTGATTTCATTTCTTAATTTTAAAATACCGAGTAATGCAAAAATGAGCGCCTCCTTGAATTCCAGAATTTTCTTTTCGGGAATTACAATTTTCATTTCGGGCAAATAATGCTGAATTCGGGAAATTAAAAAGACATTGTATGCGCCACCGCCGGAAATTAGCATATTTCCTTTTTTAATTGATAAGGCTAAAGCGGTTTGTAAAGCAATGTGTTCCGTAAAAGTGCAGAGTTTGTCTTCAATGGGAATTGGGAAATTGTCTGTTAATGGTAAAATAATTTCTTTGACAAATTCAAATCCAAGCGATTTTGGATGCTTGAGTTGGTAAAAATCCAATTGGTTTAGTTTTTCAAATAACGGAACATGAATCTTTCCGGAAGCGGAAATCGTACCTTTATCGTCATAATTCAAGCCTAATTGATTGGCGTAAAAATTCAAGACGGTGTTGACCGGAGAAATATCAAAAGCAATTCTTTGATTATTTTCTTCGAAAGAAATATTCGAAAATCCCCCTAAATTCAGGCAGTAATCGTAGTTAGAAAATAAAATTCGGTCGCCAATAGGAACCAAAGGAGCGCCTTGTCCGCCTAGTTGTACATCCTGAACTCTGAAGTCGCAAACTATTTTTTGTTGGGTTAAAGTGGCTATTTCCGGCAGATTTCCAATTTGAAGTGTAAAACCGTTTTGTGGCTGGTGCAAAATAGTATGCCCATGCGAACAAACGGCATCTAAGTTCGTGATTTGATGTTTCTCAATAAAATCGGAGATGATTTTCGAAAGAAGTTGGGTGTAGTTTTGATTTAGAATTTCTAATTCTTTTTTAGAAAAACCAACAGCTATTTTTAATTGTGTTATCCATTCCGGGCTGTAAGGAACCGTTTCACATTCCAAAATTTTAAAATGCCACTGTTCTTTTTTTATTTCGAATTGAATCTGAGCTAAATCCACCCCATCAAGTGAAGTCCCTGACATCACACCAATTACATTGTAAAAATTTTGTTTCATGTATAAGCTGAAAAATATTAAAAGCCTAAATTGTTTTTTTAAAATAAAAGTAAGTAAATTTAGAAAACACAAAATCAATAACCGAAAATTAGGTATTGAATATTGAACTATTTTTGAACCCAAATTCAGTTTTTAATTCAAAATGAAAATTGAATTTACAAATTAATAGAATTATGGATTTTAATTTGACCGAAGAACAAAAAATGATCCAGGAGGCAGCAAGAGATTTTGCTCAAACCGAATTGCTTCCGGGAGTTGTCGAAAGAGACGAATTGGCTAAATTTCCAACCGAACAGGTAAAAAAAATGGCTGAATTGGGTTTTTTAGGGATGATGGTCGATTCTAAATATGGCGGTTCGGGTATGGATACGGTTTCTTATGTTTTAGTAATGACTGAAATTGCTAAGGTTGATGCTTCGGCGGCGGTGATTATGTCGGTTAATAATTCATTGGTTTGTGCCGGTTTAGAAAAATATTGCAATGAAGCACAAAAGCAAAAATATTTAGTGCCTTTGGCCAAAGGCGATATTATTGGTGCTTTTTGTCTTTCGGAGCCTAATGCCGGTTCGGATGCGACTTCCCAAAAAACCACTGCCATTGATAAAGGTGATTATTATTTGTTAAACGGAACAAAAAACTGGATTACTAACGGTTCAACAGCTTCAACTTATATTGTAATGGCACAAACGAATCCTGAAAAAGGACACAAAGGAATCAATGCATTTTTGGTAGAAAAAGGCTGGGAAGGTTTTACCATTGGTCCTAAAGAAAAAAAAATGGGAATTCGGGGTTCAGATACGCATTCTTTGCTATTTAATGATGTCAAAGTGCCAAAAGAAAACCGAATTGGAGAGGATGGTTTTGGCTTTCATTTTGCCATGGCAGTTTTAAACGGCGGTCGGATTGGGATTGCATCTCAGGCATTAGGTATTGCAACTGGAGCTTATGAATTGGCATTAAAATATAGCCATGTACGTCAGTCTTTTGGGAAAGAAATTTTTCAACATCAGGCAATTGCTTTTAAACTGGCGGATATGGCTACTCAAATTATGGCCGCAAAAATGCTGTGTTTAAAAGCGGCTTCTGAAAAAGATGCCGGTATGGATATCACACAATCTGGTGCGATGGCAAAATTATTTGCTTCCCAAACCGCTATGGATGTGACGGTTGAAGCGGTTCAAATTCACGGTGGAAACGGTTATGTTTCCGAATATCATGTGGAACGCATGATGCGGGATGCTAAAATTACACAGATTTACGAAGGAACTTCTGAAATCCAAAAAATTGTAATTTCGAGAAGTTTAACGGTTTAATCCCGAAATTGATAAGAACATTTCTCTTGCTTTTGTTTATTTTTGTTCCATGAAGAAAATTATTATCACAGGAACCAGCAGAGGAATCGGATTTGAATTGGCTTTAAAGTTCGCCAATGCAGGCCATCAGGTTTTGGCCATTTCGAGAAAAACACCTCAGGAATTAATTGCTAATAAAAATATTACTTGTCTTTCAGTAGATTTAGCAAACGAATCCGATTTAGCGCAAGTGGAACAATTTCTTTCTTCCACTTGGAAAAAAGTAGATGCTGTGGTTCATAATGCAGGAAGTCTAATTTGTAAACCTTTCGAAAATTTAACTCAAACTGATTTTGAAAATGTATATAAAGTCAATGTTTTTGGGGTTGCAAATTTGACTCGTATTTGTATTCCATTTTTGCAAAAAGGAAGTCATGTGGTTACTATCAGTTCTATGGGAGGCGTTCAGGGAAGTTTGAAATTTGCAGGTCTTGCCGCTTATAGTTCCAGTAAAGGAGCTGTGATTACACTTTCGGAATTATTAGCCGAAGAGTACAAAGAACACAGTATTGCTTTTAATGTTTTAGCACTTGGAGCAGTTCAGACAGAAATGTTAGAAGAAGCTTTTCCGGGTTATCAGGCGTCAATTTCGGCGGAAGGCATGGCTAATTATATTTTTGATTTTACATTGAACGGAAATAAATATTTCAACGGAAAAGTATTACAGGTTTCAACGACAAATCCGTAGATAATTATGAATTATTAGTTGTAAATTATAAATTGTTCGAGCATAATTATCATTTCAAAGAAAACGCATAACCCATAACAGACAACTCATAACTTTTTAAATTGAGCGATACTTTAGCAAAATACCTACCTGATCATGCAGTCAAACCCGCTTTTGAGTTGATTGTAGAAAACAGGGTACATTTAAAAATTGTTAACGAGCGAGCAACCCGTCATGGTGATTATAGAAAAGCGGTGAATGGCAAGCACGAAATCACTGTGAACGGAAGTTTGAATAAATACCGCTTTTTGATTACGCTCATTCATGAGATTGCTCATTTAGTGGCTTTTGAAAAATTTGGTCGGAATATAAAACCGCATGGTAACGAATGGAAGTATGTTTTCCAGCAATTGATGGTTCCTTACATTAGACCTGAAATTTTCCCTAATCAATTATTACCATTGTTAGCAAGACATTTTAGAAATCCAAGTGCCAGCAGCGATACCGATACAACTTTGTCATTAGCTTTGAAACAATTTGATAAACAAAACGATAAAAATTATGTTTTCGAAATTCCCTACGGCAGTGTTTTTCGGATTAAAAACGGAAAGATTTTTAAGAAAATAGCCGTTCGAACCAAACGTTTTGAATGCCTGGAAATCAGTTCCGGACGATTGTATTTGTTTAATCCAAATGCTGAGGTGGAGTTGATTAAAACTTCCAATTAAAAATAAAACTTCTAAAAAAGAAATCCTAAATTCCAATTGTCACACTGAGCTTGTCGAAGTAATTGGAATTTGGGATTTTATTTTGAAAAGTCGTGTGTTAATAGCCTTTCAAATGGGCTTCTCTCACTTTTTTGAATAAGTTAGAAGAATACACAAAGGCAACTACGGCTTCGTTATCAGTTCTAAAGATTTCTTCTTTATTGCCTTCCCAAGCTTTTACTCCGTTTTTTAGGAAAAGAATTTTTTCGCCAATTTCCATCACCGAGTTCATATCGTGCGTGTTGATTACGGTGGTAATATTGTATTCTTCGGTGATTTCTTTAATCAGGTTGTCAATCAGGATGGAAGTGTTTGGATCCAGTCCCGAGTTGGGTTCGTCACAAAATAAATATTTTGGGTTGTTCACAATAGCGCGGGCAATAGCCACACGTTTTTGCATTCCTCCTGAAATTTCAGAAGGTAATTTGTTATGAGCATCGATTAGATTTACTCTTTTTAAAACAAAATCAACCCGGTCGTTAATTTCCGATTTACTTTTGTTAGTAAACATTTTTAATGGAAAAGCCACATTTTCGGCCACACTCATCGAGTCGAATAAGGCGCTTCCCTGGAATACCATCCCAATTTCGGTACGTAAATCTCTTTTTTCTTCGTCGCTTAAGTCGGAATAAATACGTCCGTCAAAAGAAATAGTACCCACTTCAGGCTGGTGAATTCCTAACAAACTTTTTAATAATACCGTTTTTCCGGAACCACTTTGACCAATAATCAGGTTAGTCTTTCCGGTTTCGAAAACAGTGCTGACTCCTTTCAGAATTTTACTTTCGCCAAATGATTTTTCAATATCTTTAACTTCTATCATGAGCCTAATAATAACTGTGTTAATATATAATTGAAAAGAATAATGGAAACCGAGGTCCAGACAAAGGAAACAGTACTGGCTTTACCTACTTCAAGTGCACCGCCTTTCATATAATAGCCGTGAAATGACGGAATAGTAGCCAAAAGCATGGCGAATATGAAGGTTTTGATAAAAGCATAGGTAATATGAAACGGGATAAATTGCATTTGTGCACCGGTAACAAAGTCGGTACTGGTAGTAAATCCGCCGTAAACTCCGGCAAGCCATCCTCCAAAAATACCCAAAAACATACTGATTCCAATAACAAACGGATACAATAGCAAAGCGATAATTTTCGGGAAAACCAAGTAATTTAAAGAGTTAACTCCCATTACTTCCAAAGCGTCAATTTGTTCGGTTACGCGCATGGTTCCGATACTGGAAGTGATAAAAGATCCCATTTTTCCCGCCATAATTACCGAAATAAATGTTGGTGCAAATTCCAAAATAACCGATTGACGTGTGGCAAATCCGATAAGGTATTTTGGAATCAAAGGATTGGTAAGGTTTAATGCTGTTTGAATGGAAACAACCCCGCCCACGAAAAAGGAAATAAAAGCAACAATTCCAAGTGAACCAATGATTAAATCGTCAATTTCTTTAAAGATAAGATTTCGCATCATCGACCATTTGGTCTGTTTGCTAAAAATCTCTTTGAGCATTAAAAAGTATCTTCCTATTTGGGATAAATATCGAATGAGCATCATAGTTTGTTGAATAATGTCAAAAATAGTTATAAGTTATGAGTTTTGGGGTATGAGTTGCTGCTTTTTCAAGTAGTCAAATAATCAAAATAACTTTTCTTTCATTTTTTTTAAGCGATATTGACGAATGAATTTTGCCTGTTCGTCATTGACTAACAACGGTTTTTGTTCTGATTTTGCCTTTAAAAAACCTTTGATGTAATCAAAAAATAAGAATGGTTTTTTCTTCATCATTGCCAGTTTTGCTGAAGCAATGGTAGTAATCCAAAATCCGTAACCTAAGGTGTAAAAAGCTTCTCCCTGCTTGTAACGCGCTGTTTTATTGTAGTTAGCTCCGGTAGGTTTTAAATGTTTTACTTTCAAAGAGGCATCGGTAACAACTTTCCAATTGTAAAATTTGCATAACAATTCGTCAACAGTGTCCCAACCCATTTGTGGACGCAAACCACCAATTTGCTTGAAAGTTTCTTTTCGATAAGCTTTCAAAGCGCCGCGAATATGATCTTTATCGGTTAGGTTTTCTAAAACCCATTCGCCGTTTTTTTCAATATAGCAAAATCCGCCAACCATCCCAATGCGTTCATCGGATTGAAAATGTTTGGTGATGGTTTCGAAATAATTCGTTGGAAAAATTAAATCGGCATCCAGTTTTACAATCACATCATAATCATCATCCAAAGTTTCAAAACCGGTTTGAAAGGCCTGAATTACTTTGCTTCCCGGTAAATGAATCGCACTTGATTTTTTTTCGACTAAAGAAATAAACGAATTTTCTTTGGCGAAAGCCTGAACAATTTCGGCCGTTTTGTCCGTCGAATTATCGTTTACAATGACTACTTTTTTAGGTAAAAGTGTTTGTGAAGCCAGAGATTCTAAGGTTAAAGCAATAAATTCTTCTTCGTTGTGCGCAGGAATAACCAGGTAGTAGTTCATTTTAATAACTATGAATTATAAATTATGAATTGTTGATTTCAATAACATAATTTGTGGTAATTTTTAAAACATTCAATTATTTAATCTTTCAATCTCTCAGCAAAAACAATGTAATATCTTGGAGTGAAATAACGCAATAAAGGTCGGAAACCAAATTTCTTTACCGGATGGGTGAATTTTTCTCTGGCGGTAATTTTCCAGCCTGTTTTTTCTAAAAGCCAATCCAATTGCCAATCTTCAAATTCGTGATAATGGCGATCCCACATGTCAGTTTTGCTTTTATATGCCGGAGAAAACCATAAGCGTAGCGGAATTGAAATGACCAATTTATCGCATTTTACATTTTCTAAAACGGTGTACGGATTCAATAAATGTTCGAAAATTTCAAAAGCGGTAAAAACCTCGTAAGTTTCCTTTTGTAAAGTCGATTGGTCTTTGTCTAAATCTTCTCCGCCAGTGTTTTTTACCTGATAACCATTCTCCTGCATGATTTTGGAAAACGGATTTGGAACTCCTAAGTCAAAAATGGTTTCAGAAGTTGAAACGTGTTTTTTTAAAAAATCTAAGGTGTGTTTGAATCGTTTATTAGGAAATGTTTTTTCGTACATAGTTATTGCTGAGAACGAAGCAATTTTTCGTTCGTTTATGTTTAATATTTGTCCAAAAATTTGTTTGCAAATGTACAAAGATATATTGCTTCTTTAGTATTTTTTATACCGCAAATTCGCAAATTATAAAATAGCCAGAGACTGAAATAATTTGCGAATTTGCGGTTGAATATTTTACATTTCGTTTCTGATTAACATAAAAAATCCGCAACTTAAAAATAGTTTAGGTTGCGGATTTGTATTTTAGATTCTGAAAAAATTAGTATCTGTACACAAAAGCGTTGATGTTCATTCCTGCCCCTACAGAAGCAAAAATAAGAATGTCTCCTTTGTTGATTTCGTGATTTTCAATCTGACCATTCAGGATTAAATCAAACAGCGTAGGGACGGTTGCCACACTGCTGTTTCCTAAATCATGAATACTCATAGGCATAATGTCGGCAGGAGCTTCTTTGTCGTATAATTTGTAAAAACGATCCACGATAGCTTCGTCCATTTTTTCATTTGCCTGATGAATCAGGATTTTTTTGACTTCATCTATCGAAATACCGCTTTTGTCTAAACATTCTTTCATGGCTAAAGGAACGTTACTTAAAGCAAATTCGTAAATTTTTCGACCGTACATTTTGATGTAGTTAATGTTTTGGTCCAAGCCCGGATGATAGGATTTTCCGTTGAATAAAAAGCCAACTTCCTCTTCCGTGAAAGAAGCTGTTTCATAAGAAAGCATTCCGGTTTCGTCATCCGAAGCTTCGATAACAGTGGCTCCGGCTCCGTCAGAATAAATCATCGAATCGCGGTCGTGATCGTCAACAACTCTCGATAGCGTTTCGGCACCAATTACCAGGCATTTTTTTGCCATTCCTGATTTGATAAAAGCATTGGCCTGCAATACACCTTCAACCCAGCCCGGACATCCAAAGATAAGGTCGTAAGCCACGCATTTAGGATTTTTAATTCCTAATTTATGTTTCACACGGCTGGCTAAACTTGGAATCATATCCGATTGATTGCTTCCAAATTTTACATCACCAAAGTTGTGTGCAAAAATGATATAATCTAACGTTTCTGGATCAATTCCGCTGCTTTCGATTGCTTTTTGTGAAGCCAGAAAAGCTAAATCAGAAGTGTTATGATGACTTTCCGAATAGCGTCTTTCTTCGATTCCTGTTATTGCTTTGAATTTTTTAATGATAACTTCATTCGATTGTTTGATGGGAGTTCCATCGTCGTTTAAAAATTGATGAAGTTCAAAGTATTTGTCTGAAATTACTCTTTCGGGTATGTAACTCCCTGTTCCGGTTATCTTTATTTTCATTAGATTAGTTCTGTTAAAAAGGGCGGCAATAGGTTCGTATTTCATCAATCGGTTGAAAAATACTAAATGCTATGCAATTGGCAAAAATACTGATATTTTTTTAAGAAAATTAAATTCAGTCTGCTTTAATTTTTAATTACAGAAAGTTTTTTAATAATTAAATATTTAGGCTTTTCGAGATTTGTTGGGCAAAAAAATACCCCGATAAACCGAGGCATTTTAAATGAATATTTTGTGTTAATTAGCTTTCCATATATGCTTCAATTGGCGCACAAGAACAAACTAAATTTCTGTCTCCGTAAGCATCGTCAACACGACGAACAGATGGCCAGAATTTGTTTTCTGCAATATAATCTAATGGATAAGCAGCCGTTTCACGAGAATATGGGAAATCCCAAGTGTTTGCCGTTAACATGGCTAAAGTGTGCGGCGCATTTTTCAAGACGTTGTTTTTATCGTCAGCAGAAGTAGTTTCAATTTCTTGACGGATAGCGATTAAAGCATCACAGAAACGGTCTAATTCTGCTAAATCTTCAGATTCTGTTGGTTCAATCATCAACGTTCCGGCTACCGGGAAAGAAACTGTTGGTGCGTGGAAACCGTAATCCATTAAACGTTTAGCGATATCACCCACTTCAATTCCGTTTTCTTTAAATGCGCGGCAATCTAAGATCATTTCGTGAGCTGCTCTTCCGCATTCTCCTGTATAAAGAATAGGGTAGTGTCCTTCAAAACGTGATTTCATGTAGTTAGCATTCAGGATAGCATGCTCTGTTGCGCTTCTTAATCCTTCAGCTCCCATCATCGTGATGTAACCGTAAGAAATTAGACAAACTAAAGCTGATCCGTAAGGTGCAGAAGAAATAGCTGTAATGGCTTGCTCTCCGCCTACATTTAAGATTGGGTTGGTAGGTAAGAACGGAACTAATTTTTCATTTACACAAATTGGTCCCACACCAGGTCCGCCACCTCCGTGAGGAATTGCAAATGTTTTGTGTAAGTTCAGGTGACAAACATCGGCACCAATAGTTGCAGGATTTGTTAAACCTACCTGAGCGTTCATATTAGCACCGTCCATATAAACCAATCCTCCGTTTTCGTGGATTAATTTGGTAATTTCGATAATTGTCGATTCGTAAACGCCGTGTGTAGAAGGGTAAGTGACCATCAAGCAAGACAAATCGTCTTTGTGTTCGATAGCTTTAGCTCTTAAATCTTCTACATCAATGTTTCCTTCCGGAGTGGTTTTAGTTACGATAATTTTCATTCCTGCCATCGCTGCAGAAGCCGGGTTAGTTCCGTGTGCCGATGATGGAATTAAACATACATTGCGGTAACCTTCTCCACGAGACATATGGTAAGCACGAATAGCCATTAAACCGGCGTATTCTCCTTGGGCTCCTGAGTTTGGTTGTAAAGTTGTACCTGAAAATCCAGTGATTACATTTAATTGTTGCTCTAATTTTTTAAGCATGGTGATGTAACCTTCAGCTTGCTCAATTGGAGCAAATGGGTGGATGCTGTTCCAGTTTGGCATGGATAATGGCAACATTTCAGAAGCAGCATTCAATTTCATGGTACAAGAACCTAAAGAAATCATCGAGTGGTTCAATGATAAATCTTTACGCTCTAATTTTTTGATATAACGCATCAACTGGCTTTCAGAATGATGGTTGTTGAAGACCTCATGTGTTAAGAAAGAAGAGATTCTCTCTAAAGAAGCTGGTAATTGAGATGCAGTTGACAATTCAGTAACGGTGAAAGCTTCTTTACCTGTCGCTTCTGCAAAAATCGCAATGATTTGGTTGATATCAGCAACAGAAGTCGTTTCGTTCAATGAGATTGAAATCGTTTCAGCGTCTACATAGAAGAAGTTAACTTCGTTTCTTTCAGCAACAGCTTTTACTTTTTGAGCATCCGCTTTTACTAAAATAGTATCAAAGAAAGCGGTATTGGTTTGATAAACGCCTAATTTGTTTAAAGCATCAGCAGTAGTAACCGCTGAAGCATGAACTTTGTTGGCGATATATTTTAATCCTTTTGGACCGTGATAAACGGCGTACATACCAGCCATAACTGCCAATAATACCTGAGCAGTACAAATGTTTGAAGTTGCTTTTTCACGTTTGATGTGTTGTTCACGAGTTCCCAAAGCCATACGTAAGGCGCGGTTTCCGTTGGCATCGATAGAAACACCGATGATACGTCCCGGCATAGAACGTTTGTATTCTTCTTTCGTGGCAAAATAAGCCGCGTGTGGACCTCCATATCCCATTGGAATACCAAAACGTTGTGTGGTGCCTACAACCACTGCAGCTCCCATTTCTCCCGGAGAAGTTAATGTTGCTAAAGATAAAATATCGGCAGCAAAAGCCACTTTAATTTCGTTTTCTTTTGCTTTTGCGATAAAAGATGTATAATCGTTTACCTGTCCGTATTTTCCAGGGTATTGTAAAATAGCTCCAAAGAACTCATTTGAGAAATCAAAAGTTTTGTGGTTACCTACGACCAATTCAATTCCGATTGGAGTAGAACGCGTTTGTAAAACGGATAATGTTTGAGGTAAAATTTCTTCAGAAACGAAGAATTTACAAATATTGTTTTTCTTTTGCTCACGAGAACGAACGTCAAATAATAAAGCCATCGCTTCAGCAGCAGCAGTACCTTCATCTAATAAAGAAGCATTGGCGATTTCCATTCCGGTTAACTCAATCACCATAGTTTGGAAATTCAAAATCGCTTCTAAACGACCTTGAGCAATTTCTGCCTGATAAGGAGTGTAAGCCGTGTACCATCCCGGGTTTTCAAAAATGTTTCTTTGAATAGCCGCCGGTATAATCGTTGGGTGGTATCCCAAACCGATGTATGATTTGAAAACTTTATTTTTTTTGCCTAATTCCTGAATATGATTGGTGTATTCATATTCGGTCATCGCCGGGTCAAGTATTAAATCATTTTTTAAACGAATTCCGTCCGGAAACGTTTCATAAAGTAATTGGCTCATATCATTTACACCAATTGTTTTGAACATGTGTTCTAGGTCAGTTTCTCTTGGCCCAATGTGTCTTAAAGCAAAAGCATCTGTTTTCATCTAACTGTAAAAAAAGTTTCTGTTTTTTAGTGGCGCAAAAATAAGTATAATTCTAATCAAAATAATGTATTTTAGGATTCATTTTATTTGTTCAATGAAAAATTAATAAATATTACCCCTAAATATTTATATTTGTTAGATGATTCGTATTCAAAGCCTTTTTGATTTTTATCTAAAATCCAGCATTCACGTTGCTTTATCGGTTTATGCGTTGGTGCGAATGACACAATACATGTTTGCAATACCTTATGATGAATCCATTGCTTTTTTTGCTTTTTTTGGGACAATTGTAGGATATAATTTCGTAAAATACGATGCTTTGGCCAGAGCCAAAAAAAGAATGATGCGAAATGAGTTAAAATTGATTGCTTTTTTGAGCTTTATTTCTCTTCTGGCGGTAGGTTTTTATTTCTTTCAATTGGAGTTAGTTACTCAAATAGTTGCTGTAGCTGTATTGATACTTACCTTGTTGTACACACTTCCTTTTTTTCCAAACCGCAGAAACGCCCGCAATTGGGCAGGGGTGAAAATTTACATAGTTGCCTTGTGTTGGGTAGGAGTCACTTTGATGTTGCCATTGGTTAATGCGCATCATGCTTTAGGTCAGGATTTTTTTATCAAATGTGTGCAGCGTTTTATATTGGTTTTTGATTTGATTTTGGTTTTCGAAATCATCGATTTGGCTAATGATGATCCGCATTTGAAAACCGTTCCACAACAAATAGGAGTTAAGCAAACAAAACTATTAGGATTGCTATTGCTAATTCCGTTTTATTTTTTAGAGTTTTTCAAAATAAATTTTATCCAAAAGCAGTTGGTAGTCAATTTGGTTCTGGTTGTAATGCTGTCACTTTTTTTAATTTTTTCGAATACTAACCGTTCTAAATATTACACTTCTTTTTGGGTTGAAAGCATTCCGATTTTGTGGTGGCTGATGGTGGTTTTGCTGTAAAAATATCGATTTTGGTGAATATATTCACCAAAATTACTATAAAATTGGTGAATATGTTCACTGAGTTTAGTTTAAAATTGGTGAATAGACTTTCTTTTTAATATCTTTGTGAAAAAGTTAGGCTATGATTAATAGAGATTTAACATCGAAAATAAGAGAGAAATTAAATAAAGGGAAGGCAGTTTTACTAATTGGCCCCAGACAGGTTGGTAAGACAACATTAATAAATGCTTTGTTGGAAGATGTCCCTTTTCTTTTTTTGGATGGAGATGATGCAGTAGTTGCAGATACTCTGTCAAATGCTAATACGGAAGTTTTAAAAAGAATAATAGGTACCTATAAATATGTTTTCATTGATGAGGTACAGCGTATTCCTAACATTGGTTTAAAATTAAAAATTATAATAGACCAGATAAAAGATGTTCAGGTTGTCGTGAGTGGTTCTTCGGCTTTTGATATTAATCATATTACTCAGGAACCTTTAACCGGGCGCAAATTTGAATATCATTTGTATCCGGTTTCTTGGGATGAATTTGAGAATAATGTTGGTTATATCAAAGCCCAACAGCAATTAGAATTGCGATTGCTATATGGAATGTATCCTGATGTGATTAATAATTTTGGTAACGAATATGAGATTTTGAAAAATTTGGTTTCCAGTTATTTGTATAAAGATGTTTTAAGTCTGGCGGGAATTAGAAAATCAGATGTTTTAGAGAAAATTTTACAGGCTTTGGCGTTTCAGCTTGGTAATGAGGTGAGTTACAATGAAATTGCTCAAATGGTTGGAGTGGATAAAAATACAGTTAATAATTACATTGATTTGCTGGAAAAAGTTTTTGTGATTTTTCGATTAAACAGTTACAGTAAAAACCTTCGCAACGAGATAAAGGCTAACCGAAAAATTTATTTTTATGATAATGGGGTTCGTAATATGTTGATAGGGAATTTTAATAGCTTTGAATTCAGGCAAGACAAAGGGGCTTTGTGGGAGAATTTTTTGGTTTCAGAACGTATCAAGCAATTGTCCTATACAAACAGTTTAGCCAAACCTTATTTTTGGCGTACCACTGCACAGCAAGAAATAGATTATATTGAGATTACCGCAGATAATGTCAGCGCCTTTGAATTCAAATGGTCTCCTACTAAAAAAAGTAAATTGCCCAAGCCTTTTGAAGAAGCCTACCATCCTTCATTTTTGGTGGTAAATAAGGATAATTTTAGGGAATTTTTGAAGGGGTAATAAACTTTAAAATCTATTTTAATTTGAGTCTAATTCCTTTATTTGTCTGTATAACTTACTGAATTCGTGAATACGTCTGTCAGTTAAGTAGATATTAAGCAGTTTTTTATTTGTATTATTATAGATAAAATTTGCAATCTCATTAATATGTTTATTTTGAGTTGAAAAAGTGGCTGCAGCACAGGCTTCTGCTATAAAATCAATTGGATTTATAGCAAAGGCTTCTTCCTTATAGAGGTCAAAAAGAGTTAGATTATGAGTTTTTGCCAATAAAGAAATTAATTTATTTGTTAAACCATCATCCTTCATTACCTTATAATAAAAGTCAAAAGCCTGAATATCTCCATTTTGAGAACTGTAATTGGCATTTGTTAATATTTTCTGGCGGTATTTTTTAAATTCAACTGGAGAGCAGTTTTTCTTTAAGAAAAGATAGTTTTCAAAATCAAAAGAATATACTCCATAATTAGCTAGTAAAGTTGCTTTTTTACTCGTGTTATTTGTTTTGGAATATATTTCGGCTAAAAAATTAATGTAAGGAAGGTCGTAATTATGATTTGTATTATTATTGATTTGTTCGTTACAATAATTTTCTGCCTTTTCTAATTCATTTATTTCAATGAGGTTTTGAATTAATATCATGTTGTACTCATTTTGAAACCGTCTTGGTTTAAAAAGATTTTTGTGTTTTTCAAAAAGTTTGTTTTCTGAAAATATATTTAAAAAGAACATTTCGAAATCAACATGTAATCTAGTAAAGTCATCTTTTACAACATGTTGTATTTCGGTAAATTTTCTTTCGACTAATTTTATAACGTAGGTTCTTTGAAGTTCATTGATTTCTGAAAAACTGTATATGTTTTTAATTAATTCAAAATCGTAACTGCTGTAAATTTCATGGTCAAAAGCTTTAGAAAAATAAAACTCTACACTTTGCTTCCAAGTTTCTAAATCTTTAGTATTGAAGATTGTTTTGAGTAATGTATTGTTTAAACTTTCAATAAACCTTGTAATTCTGATACTAGTAATATTATAATTCATTTCGAATTTTAACAATTCATCAATAATGGTTTCTAATAAATTATAGGTTTTGTCATTGATTTCACTACTAAAAATATACTGTAAAACTTCTTTTAATGATATATTTAAATTGTCAATTACTTTTTTAACTTCATTTGTTTCAATAGATTTTCGTTTACCTATTACTGATTGAATAGCAAGTTTGATGATTTCCTGAATATCTTTTTTTTCAAAGGAAGTATTTTTTTTGCCAAATTCATTTTTAAATAAAAAGGCTACTTCTTTGTTGTTGTTTAAAAGATTCGATACCCATTTTTTTAATGTTTTAGGGTCAATTTCATTTAATATTCTGTCGGTTTCTGTAATTTTCCTTTGTTTTCCTTTGGTTGTTTTAGGAGTAAGTTTCTTTTCATTCGCCAAAAAGTTAATCATTGCTATTTCATGCAAACAATCATCAGTATTGTTGCAGTCGCATTTTTTAGAAAGTATATTTTTGTTGTCATCCAAAATTATTTGAGTATCATAACTCTCATTTGCCTGGTCAACATATGCAACAAAAGAATTTTTGTTGATTTCATCTAAATCTCTAACTGCTAGTTTTTTTGCTTCTTTTAATTGAGCAGGCTTTGTTTTTTTTAAGAAATCAGTAATATTCATCACAACCTTGGTTTTATCTACATTCTAAAATCTTTATATCAATCCTGCTCTTCTTAATAAAGCTTCCGGTTTTGGTTCCTGACCTCTGAAACGTTTGTATAGCGTCATTGGATTTTCGGTGCCTCCTTTTGAAAGAATGTTGTCTTTGAATTTATGAGCGATTTCTTTGTTGAAAATGCCGTTTTCTTTAAAATATTCAAAAGCATCGGCATCCAAAACTTCCGCCCATTTGTAGCTGTAATATCCTGATGAATAACCACCTTGAAAGATATGTGAAAAAGCCGTACTCATAGCATTTTCGGCTACATCCGGATATAATTGTGTACTTTTAAACTGTTCCGTTTCGAAAGCTTTTAAGTTGGTAATATTAGTTGGATCCTGTCCATGCCAAGCCATATCTAATAATCCAAAACTCAACTGGCGTAAAGTTGCCATTCCTTCCTGAAAACTCGCACTTTCTTTAATTTTTTCCACATATTCCTGCGGAATTACTTCTCCGGTTTGATAATGAGTAGCAAATAAAGCTAAGGCTTCTGGCTCGTAACACCAGTTTTCCATCACCTGAGAAGGCAATTCTACAAAATCCCAATAAACAGAAGTTCCGGATAAACTTGGGTAGGTCGTGTTCGCCAACATTCCGTGTAATCCGTGACCAAATTCATGGAATAAAGTTGTTACTTCGTTAAAAGTTAATAATGATGGTTTGGTTTCTGTTGGTTTTGTAAAGTTACAAACGTTAGAAATATGAGGTCTTTCGTTTACACCATCTTTTACATATTGTGATTTGAATGAAGTCATCCAGGCACCGTTGCGTTTTCCTTTTCTTGGGAAAAAGTCGGCGTAGAAAATAGAAACCAGATTGTTGTTTTCGTCCGTAACTTCATAAGTCATTACTTCGTCGTGGTATTTGTCGATGTCAAATACTTCGGTAAAAGTCAGCCCGTATAATTTTCCGGCAATGTCAAAAGCTCCATTCAACACTTTTTCCAATTGGAAATAAGGTTTTAATTTTTCATCATCCAGATTGAATAATTGCTGTTTTAATTTTTCTGAATAATAAGCACCATCCCATTTTTCCAGTTGGTCAATGCTGTCTAATTCTTTTGCGAAAGCGGTTAATTGGGCAAATTCTTTTTCGGCAGCAGGCTTGGCTTTCGCTAATAAATCATTTTCAAAAGCCATTACTTTTTCGGGGCTTTCTGCCATGCGTTCTTCTAAAACAAAATGCGCATGGGTTTTATAACCTAATAAATTGGCTCTTTGCTGACGTAGTTTAACAATTTTAAGAACAATTTCTTCGTTGTTGTATTCATTGTTTTGAAAACCTTTCGAGCCAAAAGCAATTGCCATTTTTTTACGCAATTCGCGATTATCAGCATAAGTCATAAACGGAAGATAACTTGGGTGATCTAAGGTGAAAATCCAGCCTTCTTTTTCCTGAGCCTTCGCCAAAGAACGAGCTGCTTCAATAGTGCCTTCGGGTAAACCGGCTAAGTCTTTTTCGTCTGTAATATGCAATTGAAAAGCATTGGTTTCTGCCAAAACATTTTCGCCAAATTGCAAACTTAATTTCGATAATTCTTTATCAATTTCGCGTAATTCTGATTTTTTATCTTCGGCTAAATTAGCTCCGTTTCTTGAAAAACTTTTGTATTTTTTGTCTAAAAGTGTGGCTTGTTCAGTGTTTAAATTTAAGCTGCCTTTTTGTTCGTAAACTGCTTTTACACGTGCAAATAAATCAGCGTTTAGCGTAATGTCGTTCCCGAATTCAGATAATAAAGGCGAAACTTCCTGAGCAATTTTTTGCATTTCATCATTAGTTTCGGCTGAATTCAAATTGAAAAAAATACTCGAAATTCTGTCCAAAATAGCTCCCGAATAATCCATCGCTTCGATGGTGTTTTCAAACGAAGGAGCTTCCGGATTGTTTACTATGGCATCAATTTCGGCTTTTGCCAAAGCAATTCCTTCCTGAAAAGCAGGAAAATAATCTTCAATTTTTATTTGCGAAAAAGGTGCGGTATTGTGTTTGGTATCGAAATGTTGGGTTAAAATGCTCATAATGCAGTTTTAATCCTGCAAGGTTTTCAAAACCTTGTAGGTGTTTTGAAATGTTTTGTTTTGATTTTAATCATTCCTACAAGGTTTTGAAAACCTTGCAGGAATTAGAAATAATTATTTCAAACTTTCCGAAGCTTTAATCACGGCTTCTTTCAGGCTTTCTTTGTAGGCTACGATTTTGTTTAAAACACTGGTATCAGCACTTCCGATGATTTGAGCTGCTAGGATTCCGGCATTTTTAGCTCCGTTTAAGGCAACGGTTGCCACAGGAACTCCGCCCGGCATTTGTAAAATAGATAAAACTGAATCCCAACCATCAATAGAATTGCTTGATTTTACAGGAACTCCAATTACTGGAAGTGGCGACATCGAAGCAACCATTCCAGGTAAATGAGCTGCACCACCAGCTCCGGCAATAATTACCGAAATTCCGCGATTGTGTGCGTTATTGCTAAAATCAAATAATTTTTCAGGTGTTCTGTGAGCCGAAACGATATCTACTTCAGTTTCGATTCCAAATTCTTTTAATATGTTGATGGCATCCTGCATCACTGGCATGTCAGAGATGCTTCCCATAATTACGGCTACTTTGCTCATTTGTTTTTATTTATTGTGGTACTGGGAGCATGTCCCAAATGTTTATATTAAATTCTTCTTGAATGGCTCTTAAATATTTAATTGAATCTACTTCAGAGTTTATTTTTTCTTGAAAATAATCATTAGCAGAAATATTTAATTCGTTGATTCGGTCTTTTCTTCTTTCGATAAACTTTTTTCTGTTTTTTACAAAAATTTCATCGTTAAGATTTAATAAATCGATTAGGTTTTTAGTTTCAATATCTTCTGGTTGATGTATAAAGTAACCGTCAAAATAGATTAATCGAGTTTCAAAATCTTCTGCTGTTGGATGTAAAATAGGTTCAATCCAATTGGTTCTTTTTAAATTGTTCGGTTTATGTTTGACCATAAACCAATTTTGATAAGAATCTTTATCAGTATATTTTAAATTAGGATTAAAATGTTCAATGTCAACGGCGTCATTATATCCAATGTGTTCCTCGGTATAAGCACAAAAACTTTTTTGCTCTTTCAGTAAAATAGTACTTAAGCCTGAATTCCCAGATTTTTTATATATAATTTTCTGTTTGATGATTTCAGAATCAGGATGTTTAATAATTCTTTTCATAATTTAGAAATTATATTCTTCTCCTAATTTTTCTAATTTTTCTGAAATTAATTTCTTTTTATTTTCATCTTTTTCGAAATAAATTTGTTGTTTTAATTCGATGTATTCATTGTATTTCTCTTGTCCGTATTTATTGATATAGTTAATGCCGAAATCATTTTCAAGCATATCATTTGGATCATCACCTATTGGAGAACTTCCTCTTTTAACAGCTACTTTACCTTCTTTGTCAAAATACAAAATGAATCTTTCATCAGGTTCGAAAGAAGCAGCTATAAATGGTGAGTGTGTAGCAACTATAAATTGAGCTTCCGGAGCCAGATTTTGATAGTATTCCATTAAATCCATTTGCATATCCGGATATAAAGAACGTTCCGGTTCATCAATTAAGATGATTGAATCTTTGGTGTCTAATTTGAATAAGGGTAAAAACGACAATAATAATCCTTTTGTCCCAGTACTTGTGTTTTGGATAGGGATAATTTCGTTTGTCTTTTTGTTTTTTATCGGAATAGAATATTCTGTATTGACTAAATCAACTTCTAAATTTAATTTTTCTAAAATAGGATTGAATTTTTTGGCAAATTTTTCAAGAACATTAGGGTTGTTTTTTTGCCATTTTTGGATTTCAGAACCTAATTTAGATAAATTAACTGAGCCATTTTTAATATGAATTAATTCAGATATTTTTTGAGTGAAATTCTTTCTGTAATTTAAGATTTCGATCAGTAAAAATAACCAAATATTAATATCGGCGTTGTCATCAAATAATATTCCATATTTTTCCTTATTTCTAAAATCTATTTCAATTTCAGAAAGTTGTGAATTATGTTTTTCTATTAAATCTATTGGGTTTTTAGTAAAAATATCTACGTTTTTATCTGATATTAAATTGGCTTTAAAATATAAAACGTCATTCTTGTCAATACTAGTGATTAATTCAGTTGTAAGACCACTGATTTTTGCATCATGTTTGTATTCTTTTCCTTTGTAAAAAATTGAATCGTTTTTTTGTGTAAACGTTTCGTTATTCACAATAAATTCGACCTCTCCATTCATGTTTAACATGAAATTTTGAAGTCTACTAAATAACTTTCCTCCAATTAGTAAAGCATTTAAAGCATTCAAATTACAGCTATGAATAAAATCTAATAAGCCAGTTTTCCCCGTAGCACTTTGTCCAATAAAACATATTTTGTCTAAGGGTTGACCTTTACGCTCACCACTTTGATAAGTAAAATCAAAATCCAGATTTTCTAGATGTCTAAATTGATTGATATGTAATTTTGAAATTTTCATTTATTGGTTTTTTACAAAGCTAATTAAAAAACAATTATTTTATGTTGCAAACTGTGACTGACCAATAATTACTGCCCACTAATCACTCTAATAGTATTCTTTACATCCTCAGCAATTTTTCGTGCCTCGGCCATATTTTCGTTGGCAATCGTTACATGTCCCATTTTTCTAAACGGGCGTGTTTGTTTTTTACCATAAATGTGTGGCGTAACTCCGTTCCAACCTAATATTTTTTCGATATTTTGATAAACCACATTTCCGGAGTAACCTTCTGCGCCAACTAAATTCACCATAATTCCGGCCACTTTACTGTCGGTATCTCCTAAAGGTAAATCCAGAATAGCGCGTAAGTGGTTTTCAAATTGTGAAGTATAACTGGCTTCAATCGAATAATGTCCGGAGTTGTGCGGGCGCGGAGCTACTTCGTTTACAATCACTTCATCATCTTGAGTTTGGAACATTTCCACAGCTAAAAGACCAACGTGGTTGAAGTTTCGAGAAACATTTAGGGCTATAGCTCTTGCTTTTTCGGCGACTTTTTCGTCTATTCGGGCAGGACAAATTACGTATTCTACCTGATTGGCTTCGGGATGAAATTCCATTTCGACTACCGGATAGGTTTTAATTTCTCCTGAAGGATTTTGACACACAATCACTGCCAATTCGTTTTTGAAAGGAACCATTTCTTCTGCGATACATTCTACATTTGGCAGACTTTCTAAATCGGAAGCCTGACGAATGATTTTTACGCCATTTCCATCGTAACCAAATTCAGTGCATTTCCATACAAATGGCAATTTTAACTTAGAATCTAAAAAGGCAACAACCAAACTTTTTAAATCATTAAAACGTTTGTAAGCAGCTGTTGGGATGGAATGCTCTGTGTAAAAATCTTTTTGCGTTCCTTTATTTTGAATCTTTCTCAGTGTTTTAGGAGAAGGATATACTTTTAAACCTTCGCTTTCTAATTTTTCCAATGCTTCCAGATTTACCAATTCGATTTCGAAAGTCAGTACATCGACTTTTTTCCCAAAGTTGTAAACCGTGTCAAAATCCATTAAATCACCTTGAAAGAAATGGTTACAGGCAATGCGGCAGGGAGCTTCATCGCTTGGGTCAAGAACGTATGTTTGTATATCAAATTTTCTAGTGTCGAATAGGAGCATTTTTCCCAGTTGTCCGCCTCCCAGAATTCCTAATTTAAAATCAGAAGAAAAATAATTCATTGTCTCGAAAGTTTATTGGCGCAAAGATACTTTTTAATGATGGATTTGAAAAATGCTATTTTAGATTCTTTTTTTGAGAAATTTTAAAGAATTTGAGGCATGAAAACAAAATAGAGGCAATTGTAAAATGTCAAATCCGAAATCCCTATCTTTGCGCATTATTTTAAAATAAAAAATAATGGTTCAACTTCACGATAAACAATTTGTTCCGTTTATTTCTGCCGAAGAAATTGACTTTGCCATCCAAAAAATGGTTGCCCAAATTGAAGATGATTTTGCCGATGAAATTCCGGTTTTTATTGGAGTTTTGAATGGTTCTTTCATGGTGGTTTCTGATTTTGTAAAAAAATATTCAAAATCATGTGAGGTGAGTTTCCTGAAAATGACTTCTTATAACGGACTGACTTCGACCAATGAAGTTAAAGAATTGATAGGGCTGAATCAGGATTTAACAGGACGCTCGGTAGTGGTTATTGAAGATATTATCGATACGGGACATACCATTGTGGAACTGAAAGCCTTGATTAAGAAGCAAAATCCAAAACATTTTAAAATAGCGACTCTTTTTTTCAAGCCTGATGCTTATAAAAAGGATGTGAAAATTGACTATATCGGGATTCAGATTCCGAATAAATTTATAGTAGGTTTTGGTTTAGACTATGATGGTTTAGGTCGCAATTTATCGGAAGTATATCAATTAAAGGATTGAAAGATTCAAAAATTAAAAGATTAAAAAAAGTAATACATATGAAAGTTTAAGGAGAAATCTTTGAATTTTTAAATTTTTAAATTAAATTTTATGACTAACATTGTTTTATTTGGGAAACCAGGAGCTGGAAAAGGAACTCAGGCTGAGTTTTTAAAAGAAAAATACAACTTGACACATCTTTCTACAGGTGATATTTTTAGATTTAATATCAAAAATGAAACGGAATTAGGAAAACTGGCTCAAACGTATATCAACAACGGAGAGTTAGTTCCTGATGAAGTAACCATTAAAATGTTGCAAAGTGAAGTGGAAGCTAATCCGGATTCGGCTGGTTTTTTATTTGATGGTTTTCCAAGAACAATTGCTCAGGCTCAGGCTTTGGATGCTTTTTTAGCAACTAAAAGCGAAGTGATTACTGCAACCGTAGCCTTAGAAGCAGATGATGAAATTTTAGTAGCCCGTTTGTTAGAAAGAGGAAAAACTTCAGGAAGAGCTGATGATCAGGACGAAGAGAAAATTCGTAACCGTTATCAGGAATACAACGAAAAAACAGCTCCTTTAATTGATTTTTACAAAGGACAAAATAAATTTTATGCTGTAAACGGAATTGGTTCTATTGCCGAAATCACGGAGCGTTTAAGCAGTGTAATTGATAATTTGTAAAAGTTTATAGTTTATGGTTTGTAGTTTTTACAGACCACAAACCATAAACAACAAACAAAATAAGCATGGAGCTAATTATTATTCTTTTTTTAATCTTACTCAACGGACTTTTTTCGATGTCAGAAATCGCGTTGATTTCGGCAAGGAAATCCCGATTAGAAAGTTCGGCTAAAAAAGGAAACAGCAGTGCGCAAATAGCATTGGATTTGGCCAATTCGCCAAATAAATTCCTGTCAACTGTTCAGATAGGAATTACATTAATAGGTATTCTGACCGGTATTTTTAGTGGGGATAAAATTACTGCCGATGTAGAAACTTATATTTTAAGTTTCGAATTTTTAAAACCCTATGCGCATTCAGTAGCCGTGGGTATTGTGGTGGTGATTTTGACATTTTTCTCTTTAGTATTAGGCGAATTATTACCTAAAAGAATTGGGTTGAATTATCCCGAAGCGATTGCGAAAGCTGTGGCGATGCCTATGAAAATGGTGTCGATTGTTACAGCTCCGTTTATTTGGTTATTAACACATTCTACAGAGTTTTTACTGGATATTCTTCAGATAAAACCAACGGCAGACGGTAAAGTAACCGAAGAAGAAATTAAGGCCATAATCAAAGAAGGAACTGAAGTAGGTGAAGTTCAGGAAATAGAACAGGATATTGTGGAGCGTGTTTTTCATATTGGGGACCGCAAAGTAAATTCGTTGATGACACACCGAAAATCAGTGGTGATGTTGCCTTTGGAAGCCGATAAAAATCAGGTTAAAGAATCTATGATTCGCGAATTGCATTCGGTTTATCCGGTTTACAAGGATGATTTGGATGAAATTGTAGGAGTGGTTAGCCTGAAAAATATTTTTGCAAAAATTGATCAGGAAAATTTTAATTTGCAGGAAATTATGACCGAAGCTCCTTATCTGATGGAACATACCACGGCTTACAATGCCTTGGGAAATTTTAAAAAAACAGGAGTTCATTATGCTATTGTGGCGGATGAATATGGTATTTTTCAGGGAATGATTACTTTGAATGATATTTTAGAAGCTTTGGTTGGAAATGCATCTGATTTTTATAAAGAAGATTTTCAGTTGATTGAAAGAGAAGATGGAAGTTGGCTGATTGACGGACATTATTCCTTACATGACTTTTTAACTTATTTTGAATTAGACGAATTGTTAAGTGATTATGAGGTGACTACTGTTAGTGGTTTAATCATGACCGAGTTGTCGCATATTCCAAAACAGGGAGAAAAGTTAGTTTGGCACAAATTTGAGTTGGAAGTTATCGATATGGATGGTGTGAAGATTGATAAAGTGCTGGTAAAAGCAATAAAAAAATAGTGATCAATGGTCATGTTCAGTAAACAAGCTGACTACTGGCCACTGTAAACTGAATACTAAAAGAAATGACAGAGGGAAATTTTGTAGATTACGTAAAAATATATGTTTCGTCCGGAAAAGGAGGAAAGGGGTCTACGCATTTACATAGAGAGAAATTTATTGAAAAAGGAGGTCCTGACGGAGGAGACGGAGGACGCGGAGGACACGTGGTTTTAGTGGGAAATAAAGGACTTTGGACTTTGTTTCATTTAAAATTTGCCCGCCACATCAAAGCCGGACATGGTGGTGATGGCGGAAGCGACCGTAGTACCGGAGCAGACGGAGAGGATAAATATATTGAAGTGCCGCTGGGAACTGTGGTGCGGGATAAAGATTCCGGAGAAGTATTATTTGAAATCACTGAAGACGGCGAGCGTAAAATTTTAGCCAAAGGTGGAAAAGGTGGATTAGGAAACTGGCATTTCAGAAGTTCTACGAATCAAACGCCACGTTATGCGCAACCGGGATTGCCGGGAATGGAAATGGACGTAATTTTAGAGTTGAAAGTTTTGGCTGATGTAGGTTTAGTAGGCTTTCCGAATGCAGGAAAATCGACGTTGCTTTCCGTTTTGACTTCTGCCAAACCTAAAATTGCCGATTATCCGTTTACAACCTTAAAACCAAACTTAGGAATTGTTTCTTACCGCGATTTTCAGTCTTTTGTAATTGCCGATATTCCCGGAATTATAGAGGGTGCAGCCGAAGGTAAAGGTTTAGGACATTATTTCCTGCGTCATATTGAGCGTAATTCGACTTTGTTGTTTATGGTTCCGGTAGATACGCCGGATATCAGGGCTGAATATGATATTTTGGTTAACGAATTGACCAAGTATAATCCGGAAATGCTCGACAAAGAACGTCTTTTGATTATTACCAAATGTGATATGCTCGATGACGAATTGAAAGCCGAATTGAAAGTAGAATTAGACGAAGCTTTTAAAGATATACCATATATGTTTATTTCATCTGTAGCCCAACAAGGATTGACGGAACTAAAAGATAAACTTTGGAAAATGCTGAACGAGTAGATGGTATTTTTCACCATAAAAAAAACCACTAAGGAATTAGATTCTTTAGTGGTTTTTTTAATCTCTGTAAGTATCAAACAAATATTCTAAAGTTTCCGGAATATTGTTGGCTTGTATTTTTGGGTAAATAATAGTTTGACTGAGCCAGTTTTCGATGATTTCATTGAAATTTTTGCCGACATTATAAATTACAGGAACGCCCATTTTTTTCAAGGCTGCCGCATTACATTCCTGTTCGTAGTGATCTTTGATGGGAATCGAAAGTATTTTTTTTCCCAAATACAAAGCTTCTGCCGGAGTTTCAAATCCGCCGCCGGTGATAATGCCTTCACAGGAAATGAGACTTTCATTAAATTTTTTCTGATTTACTGGGAAATAGGTGATGTTGCCTATGGTGTGTTTGAATTCAATTCCCTGTAAAAACCAGTGAAAATGAACATCTGAAACTTTGTTAAAGGCTTTTTCCAGACAATCTTTGTCAAAAGAGGGTAAATAAACCGTAATGTGCTTTAAATTCGATGGTGTTGCCTGAACTATTTCGTCTTTGATAATCGGAGGCAGAATGAAAGAGTCGTATTTTTCAAAATGCAAACCAATGTTTTTGGGAGCCGAAGCGTAATGTTTTAAAATCATTTCGCCCATAATGCTCTTTTTTTCCGGTCTGGGAGTTTCCGGGGAAATAAAACTCGCCTGATGTCCCAGTTGCACCGAATGAACCTTTTGTATTTTACAGGCCAGCGACGTAATGGAATCAAAATCATTGATAATAACATCATATTTTTTTAACGGAAGTGCGTCGGCATCTTTGTAAATTTGGCGTGGTCGAATGTTTTTGGCTATTTCCCAATAATTCAATCCGCCACATTTGCTGTAATGCAGGCTGCAACCTTTGCTTTTGTATTGAATAGGTAATTTGAGGTCTAAACTGGCGTTGCTGCCACTTAAGAAAAAATCGACTTCGCCAAATTTTTGAAGATAAGGATACAATTGGGTGGCTCTGCTAATGTGACCGTTTCCTGTTGCCTGAATGGCATAGAATATTTTCATAGATGTAGCTTAAAATGCAAGAATTAACATTTTGTACTTTTGCGAAAGCTAAAATTCAGCTTCCCATTTTTATGATACAAAACTAAAAAGCCGGTGTTATGGTAAAGTTGATTTAAGATTGCTAATTCGTTATTTTTTTAAGTTTTTTATAAGAGATAAAATTTTGTAGAATGCTTTTAAATTTGCTTATTTTTGGAAAATGAAACATATTTTGCTGGTATTTTTTTTATTCCCAATGTTGGTTTTTTCTCAGGTAAATTTGGAGAAAGCCCAGCAATTATTTGAAGAAGGAAAATTAGAACAAGCTAAGCCTATGTTTGAAGTGCTTCTGAAGAAAAATCCATCCAATATAAAAATAATCGAATATTTAGGAGATATTGCAGGACACAGTAAAGACTGGGATGAAGCGCTGTGGTATTATGGGAAATTAAAAAAAGCCAGACCTTCAGAAGCTAATTTTTATTTTAAATACGGTGGAGTTTTGGGAATGAAAGCTCTAGAAGTGAGTAAATTCAAGGCTTTAGGAATGATTGATGAAGTACAATCTAATTTTGAAAAAGCGATAGAATTAAATCCTAAACACATTGAAGCCAGATGGGCTTTGATAGAACTCTATCTTCAGTTACCGGGAATTTTAGGCGGAAGTGAAAAAAAAGCAATTCAATATTCGAATGAGTTGTCTAAAATTTCAGCCGTTGACGGTTATTTATCCCGAGGTCATATTGAAGAATATTTTAAAAGATATGCAAAGGCAGAACAGCATTATAAAAAAGCAATTGTCGTGGGAAATTCGAAGAAAACCTATCAAAAATTGGCCAATTTGTATGCCAATAAAATGAAATCACCCGATAAAGCACAAGCGGTTTTAGAAGAATATAAAAAGAAAAATGACAATTAAATTTACGCATAAGCGATAACTAATATGAAAACACATTTTATAGCTATTGGCGGAAGTGCCATGCACAATTTGGCCTTAGCCTTGCATAATAAAGGATATCAGGTAACGGGTAGTGACGATGCGATTTTTGAACCATCCAAATCACGTTTAGAAAAAAAAGGAATTTTACCGGCTGAATTGGGTTGGTTTCCGGAGAAAATTACAACCGATATTGATGCGGTAATTTTAGGAATGCATGCCAAAGCAGATAATCCGGAATTATTGAAAGCACAGGAATTGAGATTGAAAATTTATTCTTATCCGGAGTTTTTATACGAACAGTCTAAGAACAAAACCCGAGTAGTTATTGGTGGTTCGCACGGGAAAACTACCATTACTTCGATGGTTTTGCACGTGATGCATTATCACGGCATTGAAGTGGATTATATGGTGGGTGCGCAGTTAGAAGGATTTGATACGATGGTGCATCTTACCGAAGAAAATGATTTTATGGTTTTGGAAGGGGATGAATATTTGTCTTCGCCAATTGACAGAAGACCAAAATTTCATTTGTACCAACCTAATATTGCATTGATTTCCGGTATCGCCTGGGATCATATTAATGTGTTTCCAACTTATGAAAATTATGTAGAGCAATTTGAAATTTTTATTGGCAAAATTACCAACGGAGGAATTTTAGTGTATAACGAAAATGATTCGGAAGTAAAACGCGTAGCTGAAGCGGCGACTAATCCAATTCGAAAAATAGCCTATCATACGCCAAATTATAAAGTTGAAAACGGTATAACCTTGCTGGAAACTCCCGAAGGCGATATGCCAATAGAAGTTTTCGGAGCGCACAATCTGAATAATTTGGCCGGAGCCAAATGGATTTGTCAAAATATGGGAGTTGATGAAGCTGATTTTTATGAAGCAATTGCCAGTTTTAAAGGTGCTTCTAAACGTTTGGAAAAAATTGCCGAAGGAAAAGGGAAAGTTGCTTATAAAGATTTTGCACATTCACCAAGTAAAGTGGCTGCTACAACTAAGGCGGTAAAAGAACAATATCCTGATCATACTTTGATTGCCTGTTTAGAATTGCATACTTACAGTAGTTTAAATGCCGAATTTTTAAAAGAATACGAAGGGGCTTTGGATCATGCCGATGTGGCAGTTGTATTTTATTCACCGGATGCGGTTAAAATTAAGCAACTTGAAGAGGTAACTTATCAGCAAATTGCGAAGGCTTTCAATCGTGAAGATTTGATTATTTATACCAATCCAAAGGAATTTAAGGATTATTTGTTCAGCAGAAATTTAGATAATTCGGCTTTATTGTTGATGAGTTCCGGAAATTATGGTGGATTGAATTTTGATGAAGTAAAGGAATTAGTGCAGTAAATTAAGATTTTTTTAGGTATAAATAAATCTCATTCGTTTATTTTTGGTGTAAGAAAACTAATTTTAATTAAAGGATTTAGTCTTATATTCGTAAAGTAATTTGCTGTAAACTAAATCTTTTGTTATGGAAAACAATCATTTCCCCATTCGAAATTGGTCAGAAGACGACAAGCCCAGAGAAAAATTAATGCTTAAAGGCAAGGCTGCGTTAAGCGATGCCGAATTAATTGCTATTTTGATTGGTTCCGGAAGTCGGAATGAATCGGCGGTCGATTTAAGTAAAAGAATTTTAGGAAGTGTTCAGAATAATTTGAATGCTTTAGGCAAATTGTCGATGGCACAACTGATGCAATTTAAAGGAATTGGAGAAGCTAAAGCTATTTCGATAATGGCTTCGATGGAGTTGGGAAGAAGAAGAAGGGCAGAGGAAGCCCAGGAGTTGGATAAAATTACATCGAGTAAGTCGGTTTTTGAAATCATGCAGCCTATTATTGGCGAATTGCCACACGAAGAGTTTTGGATTTTATATTTGAATAATTCCAATAAAGTCATTTCGAAAGCGCAAATGAGCGTGGGAGGAATAACCGGAACCTTGGTTGATGTTCGGTTGGTTTTTAAAATGGCGTTTGAAAAAGGTGCAACAGCTTTGATTTTGTGTCACAATCATCCTTCGGGAACTTTGATTCCCAGCGATGCCGACAAGCAACTTACAAAGAAACTAAAAATTGCCGGAGATAGTTTGGATATAAAAGTTTTGGATCATTTGATTGTGACCGAAAGGAACTATTTTAGTTTTGCCGATGAAGGGATTTTTTAAAGAAGAGCAATGAAAATTGAGAATATAAAAAATGTTTTTTTTGATTTAGATCATACACTTTGGGATTTTGATAAAAATTCAAAGATTACTTTTGAGAAAATTTTTGCTCAAAATCATCCCGAAGTTGGCATTGATGATTTTATTAAGCATTACATTCCAATAAATCAGTCCTGTTGGAAATTGTATCAGTATGATAAAATCACCCATCAACAGCTGCGATACGATCGATTGAAATTGTCTTTTGATGCTTTGGGTTACATGATTTCCGATTTGGAAATTGATTTTATTTCGCAGGAATATATCGATTTGCTGACGGAACATAACCATCTTTTTGACGGAACATTGGAAATTTTAGATTATTTGAGAGGAAAATATAAATTGCATTTAATTACCAACGGATTTGCTCAGGTTCAGGATAAGAAATTGAAAAATGCTAATTTGAATGCTTATTTTTCTACGATAACCAATTCGGAAATGGCCGGGGTTAAAAAACCAAATCCGATTATTTTTGAATATGCTTTAGATTTGGCTGCGGCCAAAAAAGAAAACAGCATCATGATAGGCGATTCTATAGAAGCCGATGTTTTAGGCGCTTTGGAATTTGGAATCGATGCGATTTATTTTAATGAAAATCATCAAGCTGTGGACAGCAATATTAAACAAATCAACCATTTGTTAGAACTTAAAAATTATTTATAAATTATGAAAAAACAATTTTTGTTACTGTTATTGCTGGTTTCCGGCTTTAGCTTTGCCCAATCTTTAAATGATTACAAAACGGTAATTGTTCCTTTAAAATTTGATTTCTTAAAATCAGAAAATCAATATAGAATGTCTACTTTGTCTAAATATAATTTGAATAAAGTAGGTTTTGATGTGTATTATTCTAATCAGGTTGTTCCGGATGGGATTAATCGTTGTGCGGTTTTGAATTATGATATTGTAAAAGAAGGTGCTTTTTTAGCAACTAAATTGTATGTGACTTTTAAAGATTGTTATGGCAAAATTGTGTATCAGTCTGAAATTGGAATGAGTCGTGAGAAGGATTTTCAGGTAGCTTACAATGATGCCCTGAATAAAGCTTTTACTTCTGTTTATGAATTGGAATATCTATATAATGGAGGTCAAAATGCAGCCGTAGAACAAAAAGTTGAAAAAGTAAAAGAAGTTGTTCCGGCAGTGGTAGTGACTCCTCAAACAGTTGTTAATCCGGTAATCGATCCAAACGAAATGCTCTTTGCACAACCATTGGCAGGTGGAAATTATCAGTTAATTGATAGCAAACCAAGTGTGATTATGAAAATTTTTAAAACTTCGGATGCAAATTCTTTTTTGGCTCAAAAAGGCAGCCAAGAAGGGGTTTTAGTGAAAAAAGACAATCAGTGGTTTTTTGAATTTTATCAAAATGACCAATTAGTTTCTGAAAAAATAAACGTTAAGTTTTAATAGAAAGCGGCTTTCAAAATAAAATTGAAAGCTGTTTTTTTTTTTTTTAATATCCATATTTATCTTTCCATCTGTTTTTAAGGAATTCCCGTGTAGAATTTTCTCTGGAATTATTTCCGGGAACATAGATCGGCGTATTTTTTATTTCATCAGGTAAATATTCCTGTTCAGCAAAATTATTGGCATAATCATGTGAATATTTGTACTCTTCGCCATAGCCTAATTCTTTCATTAATTTGGTTGGTGCGTTCCGCAAATGAATTGGAACCGACAAATCGCCAGTTTGTTTTACAATTTGTTGCGCCGTATTGATAGCCATATAAGAAGCATTACTTTTTGGAGAAGTTGCGAGATAAATGGCGCATTGACTGAGAAGAATTCGGCTTTCTGGATACCCAATGGTAGTTACTGCCTGAAAGGTATTATTGGCCATAATTAAAGCTGTTGGATTGGCATTTCCAATGTCTTCACTGGCCGAAATAAGCAATCTTCGGGCGATAAATTTTACATCTTCGCCGCCTTCAATCATTCGGGCCAGCCAATATACAGCTCCATTTGGATCGCTTCCACGGATGGATTTGATAAAAGCCGAAATAATGTCATAATGTTGTTCGCCTGTTTTGTCATACAACACGGTGTTTTGCTGTACTAATTCTAAAACGCGATTATTGGTAATGATAATTTCTTCGGCAGCAGATGCATTGATAACTAATTCGAAAATATTCAACAGTTTGCGTCCGTCGCCGCCTGAAAGTCGCAGTAAGGCTTCGGTTTCTTTGAGTTGAATGTTTTTGTCTTTTAGGTAAACATCAGTTTTCATGGCACGTTCCAAAAGTGCAATTAAATCTGTTTTGGTAAATGCATTAAGAATGTAAACCTGACAACGCGATAATAAAGCGGGAATCACTTCGAAACTTGGATTTTCGGTTGTAGCACCTACCAATGTTATCCAACCTTTTTCAACGGCAGCTAATAGCGAATCCTGTTGCGATTTGCTAAAGCGATGAATCTCATCAATAAATAAAATCGGATTTTTAGCAGTAAAAAGTCCGCCGCTTTGCTTGGCTTTATCAATAACTTCCCGAATGTCTTTAACTCCCGAATTGATAGCGCTTAAAACAAAAAAAGGACGTTGTGATTCCTGCGCAATAATCTGTGCTAAAGTGGTTTTTCCGGTTCCGGGAGGTCCCCAAAAAATTAAAGAAGGAATAATTCCTTTGGCAATTTGTTGCGTCAATGAGCCATTGGGGCCAACCAAATGCAACTGACTGATATATTCATCTAATTTTTTCGGGCGTATGCGTTCTGCTAAAGGTGCTTCCATTTTCGTATAATTCTGAAATCAATCCCTAAGGTTGTCGGGATTTTATTCTTTAATCTGAAATCAGATTTGAATATTCAAATTTAGGATATTATAGCTACCAAATCAACTAATATTCGAATTAGCAATTTAACTTTATGACAAAATAGCATTATATTGTAATTGGTTTTATAATTGCTTTGGTTTTCTTAAAAAGATAAACATGGATAAAAATTTCAAATTTACGAATGCGGTTATAGGACTTCCACTTTTTTTTGTGTTGTTCCTGTGGTTTGTGTATTGGATTCAAATTCGATTCGATTTTGATTTTATTGAAAACGGTATCCTTCCGCGTACGCTATCGGGTTTACAAGGAGTTATTTTTAGTCCGTTTGTTCATTCCGATTTGAATCATTTGTATAATAATTCCATTCCGCTTTTGGTTTTATTGGCTGCCTTACAGTTTTTTTATTCTAAATTATCATTAAAAGTAATTGTTTATG
Organism: Flavobacterium daejeonense DSM 17708; assembly: GCF_000425425.1. Taxonomy (GTDB): domain Bacteria; phylum Bacteroidota; class Bacteroidia; order Flavobacteriales; family Flavobacteriaceae; genus Flavobacterium; species Flavobacterium daejeonense. The sequence continues at coordinate 40,024 of NZ_AUDK01000020.1, read as the reverse complement.
GCGTTTTGTTTTCGGGAACAATTACGTGGATAATTGGGAGAGATAGTTATCATATAGGTGCCAGCGGATTGATTTATGTGTTGTTTTCTTTCATTTTTTTCAAAGGGATTTTTACCAAATATTATCGTTTAGTAGCGTTGTCACTTACGGTAATTATGATGTACGGAGGAATGATTTGGTATGTTTTTCCCAATCCCGAGACTTCGGGAGATGATAAAATTTCCTGGGAAGGGCATTTAGCCGGATTAATTACCGGGTTGTTTTTGGCGCTCTATTATCAAACTCCGGAATTTAAAAAAGTACCTAAATACGATTGGGAAATGCCTGATTATAATCCGGTGAATGATAAATTTATGCAGCGTTTTGATGAGAAAGGAAATTTTGTAAATCCTCCTAAAATTGAAGAAGAAGATGAATTTAATGGTTTTTCGAACTACTACATTTCAAGCCAGGAGGTGAATTATGAGGTTGTTGCAAATGAAAAAAACGAATCAAAACCGGAGCCTTAATTCGTTTTTTGTTTATTCTTAAATCAAAAGTCTATCCCGATAGCTTGGGACTGCAATCTAAAATGGCTTAGCTTCTTTGTCTTACTGCTTCATATAAAAAAGCACCGCAAGCTACAGATACATTCAGCGAACCAATAGAACCAAACATTGGAAGCTTGGCTTTTTCGTCAACAATCTTTAATACTGATGGATTAACTCCTTTGTCCTCTGATCCCATAATGATGGCAACAGCTTCTTTGAAATCGATATTGTAAAGTGTGTCTTCAGTCTTTTCGGTGGCTGCAACGGTTTTAATTCCGTGCGCTTGTAAAAGAAAGATCGCGTCTTTGATATGTTCTACTTTGCAAATTGGAATGTTGAAAACAGCCCCGGCTGATGTTTTAACGGTATCTCCATTTACAGGTGCCGCACCTGATTTTTGGATGATAATTCCGTTAACTCCCGTGCATTCAGCAGTACGGATAATAGCACCAAAATTTCGTGCATCTGAAATTTGATCTAAAATTAAAAACAACGGTTTTTTGCCGTTTTCAAGGATAGTTTCTATCAAAGTTTCTAAATCGAAAAACGAAATAGGAGAGATGGTCGCCACAGCCCCCTGATGGTTGTTTGGAGTAAGTTTGTTTAGTTTTTCAACAGGCACGTAAGAAAAATTGACATTAGCTCTTTTCATTGCTTTCATCAAATCTTTCATCAATTCGCCAGTGGCTTCTTTTTGAATGTACACTTTGTCAATACTTGCTCCAGATTGAATTGCTTCAATGATGGCTCTAATCCCGAATATTTGCTGTTCTTTTTCCATGGCGCAAATATATAAAAAAAACCATCCTGTTTTGTAGGATGGATTTTAGGATTATTTGTTAATATTAATTAACTTTTTTTAATTCTAAATTATAAGAGCCATAAGGTCCAAAAGTTAATGTTATCACTATGTCTCCAGTACATGATCCAACTGCTCCTGTACCTGTAACATCTATTATATCGAATCCAGTGTAGTCTAATGCTTCATTTGAAACTACACTTACAGAGCTGTCTGTTGGATCAACAGTAACTATAAAGTATGAATCAGTATTAGATATATATGGGTTGTTTGTGTTTAAAATTTTAAATTTTAAGGTTCCGAAATTACTGTCATAAACGACAGGAATAATTTCACCTGCTCCATAATCTGCCCAATCATCTACAACTACTTCAAAGTTACCGTTAAATAATGAGGCATCTTCTAAAGGACAGGAAATGATATAGGTTTGAGCGGCAGCATAATGAGACTGGTTTGATATATCTGCACCATAATTTTTAACACCTGTGTCAGAATACAATTTAATAATTCTGCCGTCTTTTAATGTAAGATCGGTAGTAATTATTAATTTATCGGTAATTTGTACATCGTCTCCATTGTCAATAGAGAAAGCATCATACAAGTTATTTTGATCTAAATGCATAGTATAAGGAAAATCTGAAACATTTGACTGAAATACGGTTTTTTCAACTCCTTCACTAGTGAAATAGAAACCTACGACATCTGCCGATATAACATCACCATTAGAAATTTCAACAGTAAAACCTAAATCAATATTCTCCCCGTTTTTTAGAGCAACAAGGTTAATTGACTGGTCTGAGGTGGAAATCTTTGTGACATTTGGAGTGGCACCGGTAGTGAAGTCAATTTTAGATTTCCCGCCATCATCTTCACATGAAACTATTATTGAAGTAATCAATAATAGAGGTATAATAAGTGATTTTATTTTTTTCATAATATTTTTATTTAGTTTGCCCAAAAGATTTTGTAGGTAGTAGGGTTTTTCTGCGCTGGCGCTTTAGCGTTGTTGCTTAATTCATTTTGAGGCCAGTAAAAAGATAGTTGGAAATTATTATTCAAAACAGTTTGCGAATCATCCAGAGAAAAACCGTCATTGTTATTAAGTTGATATTCTGGACTTGTACTCTTTGGATTAGCTAAAACAGGGTATCCAGTTCTTCTGTAATCGGTATATTGATCTGCAGGATCTCCAAATGTTCCAACCCATTTTTGTGTCATGATAATTTCAAGTTTTTTATCGGTATTTGCTGCATTGAATTCGGAGATTATGTTGTCAATAAAAGCGGATACTTCTGTTGAACCAGTTAATACAGGTATAGTTTGAGTAGTGCCACTATTTTTTACAACTTGGTCAACTTTAGCAAAACTGGCCATAATAGCATCTTTTAATATATTTGCTGCATTTCCTGTTGTTAGTTTTCCCGTTTGAATTAATTCAGCTTTAATGTACAGATATTCATCATATGTTAGAATTCTGTGTGGAGCAATTCCTTTTCCAGAGAATGATTCTTTAAAAGTGGCTACAGATCCACCTTGTCCATCATTGTATCTTCCACCGGCAGGAAAAATTCCAGGATAGGTGTATGAGTTCTCCGCACTTTTGTCTCTGTCAGGACCTGTACTTCCAAATCGAATACTGAAAAATCCTGTCGAAGCATCCCAATAATCAGCATTTGGATCTCCAGTTTCTGTGTCACCCTGGTCAGGAGGGAAGTCTCCTGGTTTTAATTGATTGTAAAAATAGTAATTCATTCTAGGGTCAGGGTTTCCAGTGTGAATACTAGGATTTACCCCTTTTAGGATTTCATAAAACCATGGACTTTGATAGGTGCCAAATTGAGTACTTTCATAAGATTCTTTGAATAAAGTGTTTCTTTCGTATGAAGGGGAAATAGCGTTGAAATGATTGTATTGGAAATCATCGTCAATTGATTCAAAGAAATTGTTTTCCGCAATTAAAGCATTGAAGCCAGCAGTATCGAAATCTGATGTTAAACGTGTTTGATTATATAGTTTCAATTTGAAAGTATTGGCAAAACGAATCCATTTTTCTGTATCACCTCCATAAATTAAATCGTCAGTTGCGGGTTTCATTCCTTTGCCTGTTTTAATATTGGTTTTAGCGGTTTCAATAAGCTCAAATATTGCGGCGTAGATTTCTTTTTGATCATCAAATTTAGCCGAAATGATTCCGGTGGTTAATTTAGTAGCCTCAGAATATGGGACATCTCCCCATAAATCAACTGCATTTGCCATTACATAAGCTTTCTCTAATTGGGCAATCCCTACATAGATTAAGTCTTCGGAATCTGTGCCTTGAGATATCATTGTTTCGATATCTGTCAATGCTAAATAACTTGCATCCCAGTCATTTTGTAATTGAATATCATCTACTTTAACACCATATTGATCTTCATCTTCTCTTGAAGAAAATTGATGAGTATATGTCGATAAAATTCTTCCCATATTATTATCATAAGCACCAATTGAAGAAATACTAACCTGGGTACTAGTTAATAAAAAGTTTAAAGGAGCTACTTTTGGGTAATCTTTGTCGGTGTCAACATCTAAATAGTTTTCGCAACCAGTAAAAATGGTAGAAACTATTAATAAAACTACTATCGTTTTACTTGATTTTATTTTGTTTATGAGTTTCATCTGATTAAAATGTTAAGTTTATTTTAAATCCTAGTCTTTTAGCTGTTGGGGCAGCGGAAGTTTCTATTCCTTGTAATTTACTTGAACCATAACTTGTTGCTTCAGGGTCAAAATTGGTGTATTTAGGAACGTTTGGAGCGAAATACCATAAGTTGTTTCCAATGACGCTAAAACTCATTTTTCCAAATGCTGTTTTCTTTAAGATGTTGCTTGGAATATCGTATGTTAAACTTAATTCTCTTAATCTAAATACGGTTCCATCGTAGATTGATGCTTCATCCACACTGTTGATTGCAAATGTATTTCCTCCGGCAGGAGAGAAATATAGTTCGTTCATACTTAATTGTATGGTGTTTGGCATTTTATTGCCTTGATCGTCTAATATTGGATTAAGGTCGCTGTCAGCATAATAACCTGGGATGATAAAAGTTCTTTCTCTGTTTTCGGTATCTTTTGTTACTCCTCTTCCAAGTAAACTTTGAATAGTTATGGAACTGATGTCCCCTCCTTGTTTCCAGTCAAATTGAGAAGCTAATGTGAATCCTTTGTAAGAAAAGGAGTTGTTGAATGTAACTTTAAAATCAGCATTTGGATCGCCAATAATACCTAATTTTGAGTCCTCCCAAATTGCTCCTCCGCTTTCATTAATTAAGAAGTTGCCCTGTTCATCACGAGCAAATTTAGTTCCGTAAAATACTCCAAAGGGTTGTCCTGGGATAGCATAAGCAACTTCGTTTGGATCCAGTTGAATTCGGTCTAGTCCCTCACGTAGTTTGGTTACCTCGTTTTTGTTTTTTGTAAATAAAGTTCCAAATGTCCATTTGAAATCTTCTGTTTTAATTGGAATAAGTGTTAAACCTACCTCGATACCTTTGTTAAGAATATCTCCGGCATTGGTGTTTATTTCCTCATAACCGGAAGATGTAGCTACGGTTACTGGAGTTAATAAATCTGTAGTTTTTTTGTGGTATAAACTTAAATCGAATAATATTCTTCTGTTGAAAAATTCAAGATCGGTACCAATTTCAAATTCATTTGAAAATTCAGGGGTAATGTTTTGGTCACCTAAAGTTGTACTGTTTCCAATTGTTGGAAGCCCGTTAAAAGCATCGCCTTGTTCGAATGAAATTCTTAAGAATTCTGCGTCAACATCTCGACCTACTCTTGCAAAACTACCTCTTATTTTGGCAAAAGTTAATACATCACTTTTGATGTCAAAAGCTTCGGTAAGTATTGCCGAGACGCTTACTGAAGGATAGAAGTAGGAATTGTTGTTTTTTGGAAGTGAAGAACTCCAGTCATTCCTTGCAGTAGTATTAAGGAAGAGATAATCATTATACGATAAAGTTAAATCTGCAAAAATACCTGCATTTCTTTTTTGAGCAGATTCATCGGTAAGGTTTTTTATGGTTTTAACATTTCTGAAGTTAAAAATATTTGGTAATATAAATTCGTTACCAACATTTGTTTCTCTTTGGAATTCATTTTGTAGCAAATTGTTACCTAAAATAGCTGAAAAGTTAATTTTATCAGTTAAATCATAATTGAAATTAATCATTAAAGTTGACTCTATATCTTGGTTCATATAGTAGTCTTTTTTGAGTGATCCTAAACCATTGTCTGCTCTTGAGGCAATGTCACGTATTTCATCACGATTAAGTTTGTAATTGTTTATTCCAACTCTGTAAGATGCAGAAATATTTTTATTAAACGTGTAGTTTAAATTTAATCCTGCAACAATTCTATCAGTATGCGTGATAATTTGGTCGTGTTTCCAAGACCACATTGGGTGGTCATATCCTGTTCCATTTGGAATAACAGATCCGCCTGTTGTTGGGTTTTCATATGGGAGATTAAAATCCCAGTTTCGAGCTAAAAATAGAGTTCTGGCAAATGATGAAGCGGCGCCATCATATTGATTTTCGCCGAAGAATCCGCCTATTTGTTTGGTTTTTGAATAGCTAAAGTTAGATCCAATGGTTAATTTTTCGGTTAATTTGAAATTACCTCCCGCAGACATAGATGTTCTATCATATGAATTATAAGGTATGTAACCATCTTGAGCCATATTGGATAAAGTGGCGTTAAAGTTTCCGTCTTCGCCAGAGTAATTGAAGCCTATTGTTTTGTCTAATACAAGTCCTGTTCTGAATAAGTCTTTTACATTATTAGGTTTGGCTACATAAGGTGTAGTAGGGCCGAATTTATCTGGAAATGCTTCCAGTAAAGAGGGCCATGTAGGGATTGTTTCTCTGGAATCAAAACGCGCTCCCCATGAACCGTTTACGTTACCATAATCAAATAAGGTTCCAGCTCCATAAGTGTTTTGGTATTCAGGTAAATTTGCTATTGTTTCAAAGTAGGAGCTAATACCAACATTAACATTTAATTTTTCAGCTTTTTTGAATTTAGATGATCCAGATTTGGTAGTGATAACAATTACTCCATTCATTGCTCTGGAGCCGTATAATGCAGCAGCAGCAGTACTCTTAAGTACATTTATTTCTGCAATGTCGTTTGGGTCTAATGTTGAAAGAGCGCTTTCGTAACCTCCACCGCCTGTAACTTGACTTGAACTTGTAACCTGGTTGTTACTGTAAGCGATTCCGTCAACAATTATAAGTGGATTGGTGTTGCCTGTTAAAGAGTTTGTTCCTCTGATGGTGATTTGATTAGCGGCTCCTGCAACACCTGTTGAGAAGTTAACATTCACACCTGCAACTTTTCCGGAAAGTGCTCTGGTTAAATCAGGTTCTGATGTTTCTGTAACATTTTCAGATTTCACTGAACTTGTTGAGTATCCCAGTTTTTTAGGATTTCTCTTAATTCCGAAAGCGGTAACAACTACTCCTTCCAGTTCTACTGCATCTTCTAAAAGAGTTATTGAAATTGTCGTAGAGGAGGCTTGTTTTTCCTGAGTCTTCATTCCAATATAGCTAAAGACGAGTGTTTGGGATGCGGAAGCTTTGATATTGAATTTTCCGTCTAAATCGGTTTGGGTGCCTAGTTGAGTGCCTTTTACTAAAACACTGACACCAGGTAAGGGAAAGCCTGTCTTGTCTAATACAGTTCCGCTTACGTTTCTTTCCTGTGAGTAAGAAAGTTGGAATATCAAAGCGAGTAGCAATGATAGAAATGCATTGAGTTTTGGTTTCATTGATTGTAGGGTTTGGGTTCTTTATAGCAAAAATCTTAAATTCTTGTTAAATAACCTAATCTTAAAACGTGTTTTTTTCACAAAAACATTAAAAAATGTTATTATCGGTTATTTTGGTTTTTTGTGTGCTTAAATTGTGGAAAATATTAAATTGAAAATTAATGAATTAACATTTGTAGGGTAAAAAATAATTCATACATTTGCAACCCCGTAAAAAGCGGGATTTATAATTTACATAATAATTTTTAGTATTAATTATGCCAACAATTCAACAATTAGTAAGAACAGGAAGAACTCAGATAACTAAGAAGAGTAAATCGGTTGCTTTAGATTCTTGCCCTCAACGAAGAGGAGTTTGTACGCGTGTTTACACTACTACACCAAAAAAACCAAACTCAGCGATGCGTAAAGTTGCTCGTGTGCGTTTGACTAATGGTAATGAGGTGAATGCTTACATTCCTGGAGAAGGTCACAATCTACAAGAGCACTCGATAGTATTAGTTAGGGGTGGAAGGGTGAAAGATTTACCAGGAGTTAGATACCACATCGTTCGTGGTGCGCTTGATACATCAGGTGTTGCCGGAAGAACGCAAAGAAGATCTAAGTATGGTGCTAAACGCCCAAAAGAAGCAAAAAAGTAATTTAAAACGTTAAGAGTTTGAGGTTAGGAGTTAGGTGTTGAGATGAAGATGAATGTCGAAATCTGTAACACTGGCATTTAACAGATAACCCGTAACTTTTTATTAAAAAAAAGACATGAGAAAAAGACAGGCTAAAAAAAGACCTCTTTTACCAGATCCAAGGTTTAATGACCAGCTGGTAACACGTTTTGTGAATAACTTAATGTGGGATGGTAAGAAATCTACAGCTTTTAAAGTTTTTTATGATGCTATTGATATCATTGAAACTAAAAAGCAAAATGACGAGAAAACTTCGTTAGAAATTTGGAAAGATGCTTTAACTAACGTTATGCCTCACGTAGAAGTGCGTAGCCGTAGAGTAGGTGGAGCTACATTTCAAATTCCGATGCAAATTCGCCCGGACAGAAAAATTTCTATGGCAATGAAATGGTTAATCCTTTATGCCAGAAGAAGAAATGAAAAGTCTATGGCTCAAAGATTGGCTTCAGAATGTTTAGCTGCGGCTAAAGAAGAAGGAGCGGCTGTTAAGAAAAGAATGGATACTCACAAAATGGCAGAAGCTAATAAAGCTTTCTCTCACTTTAGATTTTAATTCATAGGAAATGGCTAGAGACTTAAAATATACAAGAAATATAGGAATTGCGGCTCACATTGATGCTGGTAAAACAACAACAACGGAGCGTATTCTTTTTTATACAGGTAAATCACATAAAATTGGTGAGGTGCACGATGGTGCTGCAACAATGGACTGGATGGCACAAGAGCAAGAGAGAGGTATTACAATTACTTCTGCTGCTACAACTTGTGAGTGGAATTTCCCAACTGAGCAAGGTAGATTGTTGCCAGATTCAAAACCATACCACTTTAATATTATTGATACTCCTGGGCACGTTGATTTTACTGTTGAGGTAAACCGTTCTTTACGTGTATTGGATGGATTAGTTTTCTTGTTTTCTGCTGTTGATGGTGTTGAGCCTCAATCAGAAACTAACTGGAGACTTGCTGATCAGTACAGAGTTCCTCGTATGGGATTCGTAAATAAAATGGACCGTCAGGGATCTAACTTCTTAGGCGTTTGTCAACAGGTGAAAGATATGTTGAAATCGAATGCGGTTGCTATTACTTTGCCTATTGGTGATGAAGCTGATTTTAAAGGTATTGTTGACTTAGTTAAAAATCAGGCTATTGTATGGCATGATGAAACTCAGGGAGCTACTTTTGATATTGTTGATATTCCTGCTGATATGGTGGATGATGTGAAGCATTATCGTTCTATTCTTATCGAAGAAATTGCTACTTATGATGAAAATCTTTTAGATAAGTACATGGAAGATGAGAACTCTATTACGGAGGAGGAAATTAATAATGCTTTAAGGGCTGCTACAATTGATATGGCGATCATTCCAATGCTTGCTGGTTCTTCTTTTAAAAATAAAGGAGTTCAATTTATGTTAGATGCAGTTTGTAAATATTTGCCGTCTCCAATGGATAAAGAAGGTATTAGTGGAATTCATCCTGATGATGCTGATTTATTAGAGGAAGATCAAACGCAAATTTTACGTCGTCCTGATGTAAAAGAGCCCTTCGCTGCTTTAGCGTTTAAGATTGCTACTGATCCATTCGTAGGTCGTTTGGCTTTCTTCCGTGCTTATTCAGGAAGATTAGAGGCTGGTTCTTATGTTTTGAACACTCGTTCAGGTAATAAAGAGCGTATTTCTCGTATCTACCAAATGCATGCTAATAAACAAAATCCAATCGAATATATTGAGGCTGGGGATATTGGAGCAGCTGTAGGATTTAAGGATATTAAAACTGGAGATACATTGTGTGATGAAAAACACCCAATTATTCTTGAGTCTATGAAATTCCCTGCGCCGGTAATTGGTATCGCTATTGAACCAAAAACGAAAGCGGATGTGGATAAAATGGGTATGGCTTTGGCTAAATTAGCTGAGGAGGATCCAACGTTTACAGTAAGAACTGATGAAGCTTCAGGTCAAACAATTATCTCAGGAATGGGAGAGTTGCACTTGGATATTTTGGTGGATCGTATGAAACGTGAATTTAAAGTTGAGGTAAATCAAGGTGAGCCTCAGGTAGAATACAAAGAAGCGTTTACAAAAACTGCTCAACATAGGGAGGTTTATAAGAAACAATCTGGAGGTCGTGGTAAATTCGGTGATATCGTATTTAGAGTGGAACCTGCTGATGAAGTTGATGGTAAACCATTTGTTGGATTACAATTTGTTAACGAAGTAAAAGGTGGTAACGTTCCTAAAGAATACATCCCTGCTGTTGAGAAAGGATTTAGAGAGGCTATGAAAACTGGTCCGTTAGCTGGTTACCAAGTAGATAGTTTGAAAGTAACTTTATTGGATGGTTCTTATCACCCGGTGGATTCTGATGCTCTTTCTTTCGAATTAGCTGCTAGAATGGGTTATAAAGAAGTTGCTAAAGCTGCTGGTGCTATCATTCTTGAGCCAATCATGAAAATGGAAGTTATTACTCCTGAAGAAAACATGGGTGATATCGTAGGTGATATCAACCGTCGTAGAGGTCAGGTTAATGACATGGGTGATAGAAATGGTGCTAAAACTATCAAAGCTGATGTGCCTTTATCGGAAATGTTTGGTTATGTAACTACATTAAGAACATTATCTTCGGGTAGAGCGACTTCAACTATGGAGTTCTCTCACTATGCAGAAACACCTTCTAATATTTCAGAAGAAGTAATCAAAAAAGCAAAAGGAAACGCTTAATCTTTAAGAAAATGAGTCAAAAAATCAGAATAAAATTAAAATCTTACGATCATATGTTGGTAGATAAGTCTGCTGAAAAGATTGTAAAAACGGTTAAGACTACCGGAGCAGTGGTAACAGGGCCAATTCCTTTGCCAACTCACAAAAAATTATTTACAGTATTGCGTTCTCCGCACGTAAATAAAAAAGCCAGAGAGCAATTTGAAGTAATGTCATATAAGAGATTAATTGATATTTATTCATCTTCATCTAAAACTATCGACGCTTTAATGAAATTAGAATTGCCTAGTGGAGTTGAAGTAGAAATCAAAGTTTAAGGTTTTTTTTCAAGAGTAAATTAGAGCACTTTGTTTAAGTGAAAAGTTTTTTTGGATTGTGTGTAAATAAGTTATACTTTTGCACCACTTTTAAAAACAGCTCACTTAAACGAATGTGTTCTGTTTTTATATTTAATAATTAATAATTAATATTTATGTCTGGGTTAATTGGTAGAAAAATCGGCATGACTAGTCTTTTTGATGAGAATGGGAAGAATATTCCTTGTACTGTTATTGAGGCAGGTCCATGTGTTGTTACCCAAGTCAGAACCAACGAGGTTGACGGGTATGAAGCGTTGCAACTTGGTTTCGATGACAAAAACGAGAAACATTCCACAAAAGCGGCTTTAGGTCACTTTAAAAAAGCTGGAACTGTTGCTAAGAAAAAAGTCGTTGAATTCAAAGAATTTGCAACTGAACAAAAATTAGGAGATCTTATCGATGTTTCTATTTTTGAAGAAGGAGAGTTTGTGGATGTACAAGGTGTGTCTAAAGGTAAAGGTTTTCAAGGTGTTGTTAAACGTCACGGTTTTGGTGGTGTTGGACAAGCTACACATGGTCAACATAACCGTTTGAGAGCGCCAGGTTCTGTAGGAGCTTCTTCTTATCCATCTAGAGTGTTCAAAGGAATGCGTATGGCTGGAAGAACAGGAGGAGAAAATGTAAAAGTTCAAAACCTTAGAGTTTTAAAAGTAGTGGCTGATAAAAACCTACTTGTTGTTAAAGGATGTGTTCCTGGACATAAAGACTCTTATGTAATCATTCAGAAGTAATGGAAGTAAAAGTATTAGATATCAACGGAAAAGATACTGGAAGAAAAGTACAACTTTCTGATTCAGTATTCGCAATTGAGCCTAACAATCACGCGGTGTATCTTGATGTAAAGCAATATCTTGCTAATCAAAGACAAGGAACTCATAAAGCTAAAGAAAGAGCTGAAGTTGCCGGAAGTACACGTAAGATTAAAAAACAAAAAGGTACTGGTACTGCTCGTGCGGGATCTGCTAAATCACCTGTTTTTAAAGGTGGAGGTACTATTTTTGGGCCTAGACCAAGAAGTTATTCGTTTAAATTGAATAAGAGCTTGAAGCGTTTGGCTAGAAAGTCTGCGTTTTCTATCAAGGCAAAAGAATCGAACATTATTGTTCTTGAAGACTTTAATTTTGAAACTCCAAGCACTAAAAATTTCATTAACGTTTTGAAGGCTTTAGAGTTAGAAAATAAAAAATCATTATTTGTGTTGGGTGATACCAATAAAAATGTATATTTGTCGTCACGCAATTTAAAAGCTTCTAATGTTGTAAATAACTCAGAATTAAGCACTTATGCTATTTTGAATGCAAATAATTTAGTGCTTTTAGAGAGTTCTTTGGAAGTAATTGAAGAAAATTTAAGTAAATAATAGGATATGAGTATCATAATTAAACCTATAGTAACGGAAAAAATAACCAAAGAAAGTGAAGTTTTAAACCGTTTTGGATTTGTAGTTGACAAAAAAGCTAACAAAGTTGAAATTAAGAAAGCTGTTGAGGCTGCTTACGGAGTAAACGTTGTGAGTGTTAACACAATTAATGTAAGACCGGATAGAACTACAAAATACACTAAAAGTGGTTTAATCAGTGGAAAGACAAATGCTTATAAAAAAGCAATTGTTCAAGTACAAGAAGGAGAAACAATTGATTTTTACAACAATATCTAAGATATTAATAAGATATAAAAATGTCAGTAAGAAAATTAAAACCTATTACCGCAGGTCAGCGATTTAGAGTTGTGAATGGTTATGACGCCATTACAACTGATAAGCCGGAACGCTCTTTGATAGCGCCGATAAAAAACTCTGGAGGTAGAAATAGTCAAGGAAAGATGACCATGCGTTACACGGGTGGTGGTCACAAGCAGAGATATCGTATTATTGATTTCAAAAGAACTAAAGATGGAATTCCAGCTACAGTGAAATCAATCGAGTACGATCCAAACAGAACTGCTTTTATTGCTTTATTAGCTTATGCTGATGGAGAGAAAACATATGTAATTGCTCAAAATGGATTGAAAGTAGGTCAGAAATTAGTTTCTGGTGCTGAAGCTCAACCAGAAATTGGTAACACTTTACCGTTGAGCAGAATTCCTTTAGGAACTGTAATCTCTTGTATTGAGTTACGTCCAGGTCAGGGAGCTGTTATTGCTCGTTCAGCTGGTACATTTGCTCAATTAATGGCAAGAGACGGAAAATATGCTACAATTAAAATGCCTTCTGGAGAAACAAGATTAATCTTGTTGACTTGTTCAGCTACAATTGGAGCAGTATCTAACTCTGATCATCAATTAGTAGTATCTGGTAAAGCGGGTAGAACAAGATGGTTAGGTAGAAGACCAAGAACAAGACCGGTAGCGATGAACCCTGTTGATCACCCAATGGGAGGTGGTGAAGGTCGTTCTTCTGGAGGACATCCACGTTCAAGAAATGGAGTACCAGCTAAAGGTTATAGAACTCGTTCTCCGAAAAATCCGAGTAATAAGTATATCGTAGAACGTAGAAAGAAATAATTAAGATATGGCACGTTCATTAAAAAAAGGACCTTTCGTTCATTATAAATTAGAGAAGAAAGTTGAAGAAAACATCGCAGGTGGAAATAAAGGAGTAGTAAAGACTTGGTCTAGAGCTTCTATGATTACTCCTGACTTTGTTGGACAAACTATCGCAGTTCATAACGGTCGTCAATTTGTACCTGTTTACGTAACTGAAAACATGGTAGGACATAAATTAGGAGAATTTTCACCAACTAGATCTTTTAGAGGTCATGCTGGAGCAAAAAATAAAGGTAAAAAATAAAAGAAGCAATGGGAGTTCGTAAAAGAGAAACAGCAGATGCGAGAAAAGAGGCTAATAAGTCTATTGCTTTCGCAAAATTGAATAACTGCCCTACTTCACCTAGAAAAATGCGCTTAGTAGCGGACTTGGTAAGAGGTCAGAAGGTAGAAAAAGCACTTAACATTTTGAAATTCAGCTCTAAAGAAGCGTCAAGAAAATTAGAAAAACTATTATTGTCTGCAATCAACAACTGGGAGCAAAAAAATAGTGAAGCTAGTTTAGAAGAAGCTGGATTATTTGTTAAAGAGATCAGAGTAGATGGTGGAATGATGTTGAAAAGACTTCGTCCGGCTCCACAAGGTCGTGCACACAGAATCAGAAAACGTTCTAATCACGTAACAATCGTGTTAGGAGCTATTAATAACACACAAGCAAATTAATAACAAGATGGGACAAAAGACAAATCCAATTGGAAATAGACTTGGTATCATCAGAGGATGGGACTCAAACTGGTATGGTGGAAATGATTACGGTGATAAATTAGCCGAAGATCACAAAATCAGAAAGTATGTTCATGCTCGTTTATCAAAAGCTAGTGTATCTAAAGTAATTATCGAGAGAACTTTAAAACTTGTAACCGTTACTATCACTACGGCTCGTCCAGGTATCATCATTGGTAAAGGAGGTCAAGAGGTAGACAAGTTGAAAGAGGAGCTTAAGAAAATTACTGATAAAGAAGTTCAAATCAACATCTTTGAAATTAAAAGACCTGAGTTAGATGCTTATTTAGTTGCAACAAGCATCGCTCGTCAAATCGAAAGCCGTATTTCTTACAGACGTGCAATCAAAATGGCTATTGCTGCTTCTATGCGTATGAACGCTGAAGGTATCAAAGTTTTGATTTCTGGTCGTTTGAATGGTGCTGAGATGGCACGTTCTGAAGGTTTCAAAGAGGGAAGAATTCCTTTGTCAACTTTCAGAGCTGATATTGATTATGCGCTTGCTGAAGCACATACTACTTATGGTAGAATGGGTATCAAGGTGTGGATCATGAAAGGTGAGGTTTACGGAAAGAGAGAATTATCTCCTCTGGCTGGAATGGATAAAAAACAATCTGGTGGTAAAGGTGGTGATGCTCCTCGTGGAAAATCAAACTTTTCAAAAGGTGGTAAATCAGACGCTCGTAAAAGAAAGTAATTTTTAAATTAAAGAAAAATGTTACAGCCTAAAAGAACAAAATACCGTAAGGTACAAAAAGGTAGAATGAAAGGGAATGCTCAAAGAGGGCATGAACTTTCAAACGGAATGTTTGGTATTAAATCTGTTCACGAAGATGGTGCGTTTCTTACTTCACGTCAAATCGAGGCGGCTCGTATCGCAGCTACTCGTTACATGAAGAGAGAGGGACAATTATGGATTAAAATATTTCCAGATAAACCAATCACAAAGAAACCTCTAGAGGTACGTATGGGTAAAGGAAAAGGAGCCGTTGAATACTGGGCTGCTGTTGTTAAACCTGGAAGAATTATGTTTGAAGTTGGTGGAGTTCCATTATCAGTAGCAAAAGAGGCGTTACGTCTTGCAGCTCAAAAACTACCAGTTAAAACTAAATTCGTTGTTGCTAGAGATTTCGAAGCATAATTTTATATTATTATGAAACAATCAGAAATAAAAGGTCTTTCTGCAGCACAGTTGCAAGAGAATCTTAGCCAGGCTAAGAAAGCTTATGCTAACCTAAAATTAGCTCATGCTATATCTCCAATTGAGAATCCATTACAAATTAGAGTATTGAGAAGATCGATTGCTAGATTAGCTACAGAGCTTACTAAAAGAGAGTTGCAATAATTTGTAATCTGCGAAAGATGGAAAAAAGAAATTTAAGAAAAGAAAGAATTGGGGTTGTTACTTCAAACAAAATGGATAAATCTATTGTTGTTTCTCAAGTAACGAGAGTGAAACACCCATTATACGGAAAATTCGTATTGAAAACAAAGAAATTTGTTGCACATGACGAAACAAACGACTGTAACATTGGAGATACTGTAAGAATTAGCGAAACGCGTCCTTTAAGTAAATCAAAATGTTGGAGATTAGTTGAAATCCTAGAAAGAGCTAAATAATTATGGTACAACAAGAATCAAGACTAAAAGTAGCAGATAACACTGGAGCTAAAGAAGTTTTAACTATCCGTGTTTTAGGAGGTACTAAAAGAAGATATGCCTCTGTTGGTGATAAGATTGTAGTATCTATTAAAGATTCAACTCCAAACGGAAACGTGAAAAAAGGAGCTGTTTCAACTGCAGTTGTTGTACGTACCAAAAAAGAAGTGAGAAGAGCTGATGGTTCTTACATCCGTTTCGATGACAATGCTTGTGTTTTATTAAATGCAGCAGGAGAAATGAGAGGAACTCGTGTTTTTGGTCCGGTAGCAAGAGAACTTCGTGAAAAACAATTCATGAAAATTGTATCATTAGCACCAGAAGTGCTTTAATTCGTTATAAGATGATAAAGCTAAAAATAAAATCAGGTGACATCGTAAGAGTAATTGCTGGAGACCATAAAGGTGCTGAAGGTAAAGTTCTAAGTGTTAACCGTGAGAATAACAAAGCGATTGTAGAAGGTGTAAACTTGGTTTCTAAACACACGAAACCAAGTGCAAAAAATCCTCAAGGAGGAATCGTTAAGAAAGAAGCTCCTATCCAAATTTCTAACATCTCTTTAATTGATCCTAAAACTAAGGAAACAACAAGAGTAGGTGTAAGAGTTGAAGGAGATAAGAAAGTAAGATTTTCAAAAAAATCTAATCAAGTACTATAGTAATGGCGTATATACCTAGATTAAAAGAGGAATATAAGAACAGAGTAATCTCTGCTCTTACAGAAGAATTCGGTTATAAAAACGTAATGCAAGTTCCTAAATTGGAAAAAATCGTTTTGAGCCGTGGAGTTGGTGCAGCTGTATCTGACAAAAAATTAATCGACTATGCAGTTGATGAATTAACTAAGATCACTGGACAAAAAGCAGTTTCTACAATCTCTAAGAAAGACGTTGCTTCTTTCAAATTGAGAAAAGGAATGCCTATTGGAGCAAAAGTTACTTTGCGTGGAGAAAGAATGTATGAGTTCTTAGACAGATTGATTACTTCAGCTTTACCACGTGTAAGAGATTTTAACGGTATCAAAGCTACTGGTTTTGATGGAAGAGGAAACTACAATCTTGGAGTTTTAGAGCAAATCATTTTCCCGGAAATTGATATTGACAAAGTGAACAAGATTTCAGGAATGGATATCACTTTTGTTACTACTGCTCAAACAGACAAAGAAGCAAAGTCATTATTGGCTGAATTAGGTTTACCTTTTAAAAAGAATTAAGACATGGCTAAAGAATCAATGAAAGCCCGCGAGGTTAAGAGACAAAAAACGGTAGAAAAGTATGCTGAGAAAAGAAAAGCTTTGATAGAAGCTGGCGATTTCGTAGGTTTGCAGAAATTACCAAAAAATGCTTCACCAGTTCGTTTACACAATCGTTGTAAATTGACAGGAAGACCAAGAGGGTACATGCGTCAATTCGGTATTTCACGTGTAACTTTCCGTGAAATGGCTAATAATGGATTGATACCAGGAGTTAAAAAAGCAAGCTGGTAACAAGTTGAATTTTAATTGGTTAAAGGTTCGATGAGAGAGACTTGGAGAAAACCATAACCGCAAATTAATAAATATGAATACAGATCCTATTGCAGATTATTTAACGCGAGTTAGAAACGCTGTGGCTGCAAACCACAAAGTTGTTGAAATTCCGGCATCTAATCTAAAAAAAGAGATAACTAAGATTTTATTTGATCAAGGTTATATCTTAAGTTACAAATTTGAAGAGAACACTGTTCAGGGTTCTATCAAAATTGCTTTGAAGTACGATAAAGATACCAAAGAGCCAGTTATTAAAGATATCCAAAGAATTAGTAAGCCAGGTTTGCGTAAATATTCAAGTTCTGCAAACATTCCTAGAATCCTTAACGGATTAGGTATTGCTATTGTTTCTACATCAAAAGGTTTGATGACTGGAAAGAAAGCTAAGCAATTAAATGTAGGTGGTGAAGTAATTTGCTACGTATACTAATTTAAAAAGACTTATTAAGATGTCAAGAATAGGAAAAAGTCCAATTGTAATCCCTGCCGGAGTAACTGTAGAAGTTAAAGACGGTATTATTACAGTAAAAGGAAAAAATGGTCAACTAACACAGGAGTTTTCGGATGTAACTGTAAAAGTTGAAGGTGATCAGGTTTTAGTAGAAAGATCATCTGATCATAAAGATCAAAGAGCAAAACACGGTTTGTACAGATCTTTAATCAATAATATGATTGTTGGTGTAACTGATGGATTCACTAAATCTTTAGAATTGGTAGGGGTAGGTTACAGAGCTTCTAACCAAGGACAAAAATTAGATTTAGCTCTTGGATTTTCTCACAATATTGTTTTAGAAGTTGCTCCGGAAGTAACTGTAGAAACTATATCTGAAAAAGGTAAGAACCCAATTGTAAAATTAACATCTTATGACAAACAACTTTTAGGAGCTGTTGCTGCGAAAATCAGAGGTTTCCGTAGACCAGAACCATACAAAGGAAAAGGTGTTAAATTTGTAGGTGAAGTATTAAGAAGAAAAGCAGGTAAATCAGCTTAAAAAATAAGATTATGTCATTAACAAAATCGGAAAGAAGACAGCGAATCAAATACAGAATCAGAAAAACAGTTAGCGGTACTGCTACTGCTCCAAGATTATCTGTATTTAGAAGTAACAAAGAAATTTATGCTCAAATTATTGATGATGTAAACGGAGTTACTTTATTATCTGCCTCTTCAAGAGAAAAAGAAATAGGTAAAGGTACAAACGTTGAAGTTGCAGCTGCAGTTGGAAAACTTGTTGCAGAGAAAGCGTTAAAAGCTGGGGTAGAAACAGTAAAATTCGATAGAGGAGGATACTTATACCACGGTCGTATAAAATCATTAGCAGATGGCGCAAGAGCCGCTGGACTTAAATTCTAATATATTATGTCTAAATACAAAAATGTAGAATTAGTAAAACCAAGTGGTCTTGAATTAAAAGATCGTCTGGTAAGTGTTAATCGTGTTACTAAAGTTACAAAAGGAGGTAGAGCTTTTGGTTTTTCTGCTATTGTAGTTGTAGGTGATGAAAACGGAGTTGTTGGACACGGATTAGGAAAATCTAAAGACGTTTCTGAAGCAATCGCTAAAGCGGTAGAAGATGCTAAGAAAAACTTAGTTAGAATTCCTTTGAATGGTCAATCGGTTCCTCACGAACAAAAAGGTAAATTTGGTGGTGCACGTGTATTCTTAATTCCTGCATCTCACGGTACAGGAGTTATTGCTGGTGGAGCTGTTCGTTCAGTTCTTGAGTCAGTAGGTATTCACGATGTATTGTCTAAATCTCAGGGATCATCAAATCCTCATAATGTAGTAAAAGCAACTTTTGATGCTTTATTACAAATGAGAAGTGCGCACACAGTTGCAAAACAAAGAGGTGTTTCTTTAGAGAAAGTTTTTAAAGGTTAATTCAAGGAAATTATGGCTAAATTATTAGTAAAACAAGTTAGAAGTAAAATCAACTGTCCACTTGATCAAAAAAGAGGATTAGAGGCTTTAGGTCTACGTAAAATGGGTCAGGTTGTAGAACATGACTCAAACCCTGCAATCCTTGGGATGATAAACAAAGTTAAACACTTAGTTTCTGTTGAAGAAGCTAAATAACAAATACTGTTATGAATTTAAGTAACTTACAACCAGCTGAAGGGTCAACACACAATCAAAATAAAAGAGTAGGTAGAGGAGAAGGTTCTGGAAAAGGTGGTACCGCTGCACGTGGACACAAAGGAGCTAAATCACGTTCTGGATATTCTAAAAAAATTGGTTTTGAAGGAGGTCAAATGCCACTTCAAAGACGTGTTCCTAAGTTTGGTTTTAAAAACATCAATCGTAAAGAATACGAAGGTGTAAATCTTGATACGCTGCAATTATTAGTAGATAACGGAATCGTTACCGATACTGTTGATATGGCAGTTTATGTTGAAAACCGTTTGGCTACTAAAAATGAGATTGTAAAGATTTTAGGAAGAGGAGAATTGAAAGCTAAATTAAAAGTATCTGCTCACAAATTTACTGCTACTGCAAAAGCTGCTATTGAGGCTGCTGGTGGAGAAGCTGTAACACTATAATTTTTCAATTAGTATGAAGAAATTTTTTGAATCATTAAGTAATGTTTGGAAAATCGAGGAACTAAAAAATAGAATCCTTATTACTTTAGGGCTACTTTTAGTATATCGTTTTGGAGCTCACGTTACTCTTCCGGGAATTGACGCTACACAATTAAACAGTTTAGCAGGCCAAACTGAAAAAGGTATTGGTTCTATTTTAGATATGTTTACTGGAGGAGCTTTCTCTAAAGCGTCAGTTTTTGCTTTAGGAATTATGCCTTATATTTCTGCATCTATCGTTGTACAGCTTATGGGAATTGCTATTCCTTATTTGCAAAAATTACAAAGTGATGGAGAAAGTGGTAGAAAAAAGATTAATCAAATTACACGTTGGTTAACTATCGTTATTACTTTAGTTCAAGGACCTACGTATATTTATAATCTCTACAGAACGCTGCCAAGTAGTGCATTTTTATTAGGTTTTAATTCTTTTGAATTCTTATTTTCTTCAGTAATTATCTTAGTTACAGGTACTATTTTTGCCATGTGGTTGGGAGAAAAGATAACTGACAAAGGAATCGGAAATGGTATTTCACTTTTAATTATGGTGGGTATTCTTGCCAGATTTCCTCAGGCTTTTATTCAAGAATTTACAACCAGAGTTACTAACAATAACGGAGGACCAATGTTGTTAGTAGTTGAAATTATTATTTGGCTTTTAGTTATCATTGCTTGTGTATTGTTAACTATGGCTATTCGCAAAATTCCAGTTCAGTATGCCCGTCGTACTGCTTCTGGAGATTTTGAACAAGATATGTTAGGTGGAAACAGACAATGGATTCCTTTGAAACTTAATGCTTCAGGGGTTATGCCTATCATCTTTGCGCAAGCAATTATGTTTATACCTGCTGCTTTAGCAGGATTGTCAAAATCTGATACTTCACAATCTATTGTAGGTGCTTTTAGTAATATGTTTGGTTTCTGGTATAATTTTGTATTTGCACTTTTAATCATTGTGTTTACATACTTTTATACTGCGATTACAGTTCCTACTAATAAAATGTCAGATGATCTTAAGAGAAGCGGCGGTTTTATTCCAGGAGTAAGACCAGGTGCTGAAACTTCTGATTTTCTTGACAAAGTGATGTCTTTGATAACTTTTCCAGGTTCTTTATTTCTTGCTCTAATAGCTGTGTTCCCAGCCATAGTTGTAAGTCTTATGGATGTTCAACAATCTTGGGCAATGTTTTTTGGAGGTACCTCGTTAATTATTATGGTAGGTGTTGCAATTGACACAATTCAACAAATCAACTCATACTTGTTGAATAAACATTATGATGGTTTAATGAAAAGCGGAAAAAATAGAAAAGCAGTAGCTTAATTTTATGGCAAAACAATCAGCAATAGAACAAGACGGATCAATCATTGAAGCATTATCAAATGCGATGTTCCGTGTAGAATTAGAGAATGGACATGTTGTAATTGCTCATATTTCAGGAAAGATGCGTATGCATTATATCAAATTATTACCTGGTGATAAAGTGAAATTGGAAATGAGTCCTTACGATTTGTCAAAAGCAAGAATTACTTATAGATATTAAAGATATTCACAATGAAAGTAAGAGCATCAGTAAAAAAGAGAAGTGCCGAGTGCATTATCGTACGTAGAAAAGGAAGATTATACGTAATAAACAAAAAGAATCCTAGATTTAAACAAAGACAAGGATAATTATGGCAAGAATAGCAGGGGTAGATATCCCAAAAAACAAGAGAGGTGTTATTGCACTTACCTACATCTTCGGATTAGGAAAAAGTAGAGCTATTGAGATTTTAGAAAAAGCTCAAGTAAGCCAAGATAAAAAAGTTCAAGATTGGAATGATGACGAGATTGGAGCAATCCGTGAGGCAGTTGGAGCTTTCAAAATTGAAGGAGAATTGCGTTCAGAGATTTCTTTAAACATCAAACGTTTAATGGATATCGGTTGTTACAGAGGAATCCGTCACAGATCTGGTCTTCCTTTAAGAGGGCAAAGAACTAAAAACAACTCTAGAACTAGAAAAGGTAAAAGAAAAACTGTTGCTAACAAGAAAAAAGCAACTAAATAATAAGTAATATGGCTAAAGCAACTACAAAAAAACGTAAAGTTATCGTTGAATCAACGGGAGAAGCTCATATTTCTGCTACCTTCAATAACATCATCATTTCTTTGACTAACAAAAAAGGTGAAGTTATTTCTTGGTCTTCAGCTGGTAAAATGGGTTTTAGAGGTTCTAAAAAGAACACTCCATATGCAGCTCAAATGGCCGCAGAAGATTGTAGTAAAGTAGCTCTTGAGGCTGGATTGAAAAAAGTTAAGGTTTATGTAAAAGGACCAGGAAACGGACGTGAGTCTGCTATCCGTTCTATTCATAACGGTGGAATCGAAGTAACTGAAATTATCGACGTTACTCCAATGCCTCACAACGGATGTCGTCCTCCAAAGAGACGTAGAGTTTAATATTAAATTTAAGTATAACTAGGTAGAAATACGATTATCGAAGGATAAGACCTGAATTCATAATCTCTACCTTAATTAATTCATTAGAAATGGCAAGATATACTGGTCCTAAAACTAGAATTGCTCGTAAATTTGGCGAAGCAATTTTCGGAGACGATAGAGCTTTCGAAAAAAGAAATTACCCTCCTGGTCAACATGGGATGGCTAAAAAAAGAGGTAAAAAATCTGAATACGCTATCCAATTAATGGAAAAGCAAAAAGCTAAATATTCTTACGGAATTTTAGAAAAACAATTCAGAGGTTTATTTAAAAAAGCATCAGCTACTAAAGGAGTTACTGGTGAGGTTTTATTACAATTATGTGAAGCAAGATTAGATAATGTTGTTTTTAGAATGGGCATTGCTCCATCTAGAAGAGGTGCTAGACAATTAGTTTCTCACAGACACATTACTGTAAACGGAGAAGTTGTAAATATTCCTTCTTACCACCTTAAGCCTGGTGATAAAGTTGCTGTTCGTGAAAAATCTAAATCTTTAGAAGCAATCGAACGTTCTTTATCTAATTCAAGTCAAGTTTATGAATGGATTACTTGGAACAATGATACTAAAGAAGGTACTTTCGTAGCTGTACCTGCTAGAATCCAAATTCCAGAAAACATTAAAGAACAATTAATCGTAGAGTTGTACAACAAATAATAATTGACTTAGTCGAAATTTATGGCAATATTTAATTTTCAAAAGCCCGATAAAGTTATCATGATCGATTCAACCGATTTTGAAGGTAAATTCGAATTTAGACCTTTAGAACCTGGTTATGGATTGACTGTTGGTAATGCACTTAGAAGAGTTTTGCTTTCAGCATTGGAAGGTTATGCAATTACATCTGTTCGCATAGAAGGTGTAGATCATGAGTTTTCTACTATTTCAGGAGTTGTCGAGGATGTTACCGAAATTATCCTTAATTTAAAACAAGTACGTTTCAAACGTCAAATTGAAGATATTGATAATGAATCAGTTTCTATTTCAGTAACTGGTAAAGATCAATTAACAGCTGGTGATTTTCAGAAATTTATTTCTGGTTTCCAGGTTTTAAATCCAGAATTGGTTATCTGTAACGTAGATTCAAGAATCAAATTAAACCTTGATTTAACAATCGAAAAAGGTAGAGGATATGTTCCTGCTGAGGAGAACAAAAAACAAAATGCTGCAATTGGAACCATTTTTACAGATTCTATTTTTACTCCGGTAAAAAATGTAAAATATGCTATTGAAAACTTCCGTGTGGAGCAAAAAACAGATTATGAAAAATTAGTTTTCGAAATTAAAACTGATGGTTCTATTAATCCAAAAGATGCCCTTACTGAAGCTGCTAAAGTTCTTATTCACCATTTCATGTTGTTCTCTGACGAAAGAATTACACTTGAAGCTGATGAAATTGCACAAACAGAATCCTATGATGAAGAATCATTACACATGAGACAATTGCTTAAGACTAAGCTTGTTGATATGGATTTATCTGTGAGAGCCTTAAATTGTTTGAAAGCGGCTGAAGTTGATACACTTGGTGATTTAGTATCGTTCAATAAAAATGACTTAATGAAGTTCCGTAACTTCGGTAAAAAATCTTTAACAGAACTTGATGAGCTTGTTGCTGTGAAGAATTTGACTTTCGGAATGGATTTAACGAAATACAAATTAGATAAAGAATAAAACTGCTTCATAATTTGCTCTCCAAAGCGGATTGAGCAAGATGAAGATAAAAAAAACACGTCATGAGACACGGAAAAAAAATCAATCACTTAAGCAGACAGACTGCACATAGAAAATCTATGTTGGCTAATATGGCTTGTTCTCTTATCGAGCACAAACGTATTAACACTACTGTTGCTAAAGCAAAAGCACTTAAACAATTTGTTGAGCCGCTTATAACAAAATCTAAAAATGATACGACTCACAACCGTCGTATTGTTTTTGCTAACTTACGTAGCAAATATGCTGTTACTGATTTATTCAGAGACGTAGCTGCTAAAGTTGGTGACCGTCCGGGAGGATATACTCGTATCATCAAAGTTGGAAATCGTTTAGGAGATAATGCTGATATGGCAATGATCGAATTAGTAGATTTTAACGAAATTTACAACGGTGGTAAAAAAGAAGTTAAAAAAGCAAAAAGCCGTCGTGGTGGTAAAGCTAAAAAAGCGGAAGAAGCTGCTGCTCCTGAAGCTCCGGCTGCTGAAACTGATACAACTGCTGAAGCTGCTGAATAATTATGAAGATAATCATTCAATAAAATCAAGGATAAACTGTTTTTTTAGTTTATCCTTTTTTTTTGATTTTTTGTTACATAAATCAGGCAGATGTAAGAGCTGGTTTGAAGTTTAATTAGCTGTTAAAATAATTTTTAAAATTGTTGCTTACACTGCTTTAATGAATTAAATTTGCACCATATTTAACAACAGATGAAATACACAACAAGAAAAAGCGCCATCTTATTACTAAGCGATGGAACTATATTCCACGGAAAATCTATCGGAATTAGCGGAACCACTTTTGGTGAAGTTTGTTTTAATACTGGAATGACCGGTTATCAGGAAATTTTTACTGACCCATCTTATTTTGGACAAATTATGGTCGCAACTAATACCCATATTGGAAATTATGGTGTTAGTGATGAGGAAGTGGAGTCAAACGGAATTAAAATTGCCGGATTAGTTTGTAAAAATTTCAGTTTTAACTATTCTCGTGAAGGAGCTTCAGGAAGTTTGGAGGATTATTTTGCAAAACACAATTTAATTTGCATTTCCGATGTTGATACTCGTGCTTTAGTGAGTTATATTAGAGAAAACGGAGCGATGAATGCTGTAATTTGTACAGACGGAACTCCGGTTGAAGAGTTAAAAGCAGCTTTAGCAAGTGTTCCGGATATGAAAGGTTTGGAATTAGCTTCTAAAGTTTCTACTAAAGCACCTTATTTCTATGGAGATGAAAATGCTACTTATAAAGTTTCAGCTCTTGATTTAGGAATTAAAACGAATATTTTACGTAATCTGGCTAAGAGAGATTGTTATATTAAAGTTTTTCCATATGATTCGTCTTATGCTGATTTAGCATCATTTAATCCAGATGGATTCTTCTTGTCTAACGGACCTGGTGATCCGGAGCCTTTAGAAAGTGCTATTAATGTTGCGAAAGAGATTTTGGCAAATGATAAACCGTTGTTCGGAATTTGTTTAGGCCATCAGGTTATTGGTTTAGCAAACGGGATTTCAACTTACAAAATGTTTAACGGTCACCGAGGAATTAACCATCCTGTTTCAAATGTAATTACAGGAAAAGGGGAGATTACTTCTCAAAACCATGGTTTTGCGGTGAATAGAGAAGAGTTGGAAGCAAATCCTGAAATGGAAATTACCCATGTTCATTTAAATGACGGAACGGTAGCAGGAATGAGAATGAAAAATAAAAATTGTTTCTCAGTTCAGTACCATCCGGAAGCGAGTCCTGGTCCACATGATTCTTCTTATTTATTTGATCAGTTTATAGAAAATTTGAAAAAATAATATTTTACAATACTTTTTTAACAGGCTAAACAGGAAATGTTTAGCCTGTTTTTTTTGTGTTTGATTTTTGTTGTTTATTGAATTTGTAAATTTTATTTTAAATTATGTTTAAAAAATGAATTTATAACGTTTTCGTTGATAAGATTGAAAAAATAAGTACAATGTTTAAAAAACTTGGAATATATTTGTAGTCGAAAATTTAAAAACTAAGTAATATGAGTATTATTATCAAAATTCACGCAAGACAAATTCTTGATTCAAGAGGGAATCCTACTGTAGAGGTAGATGTAGTTACAGATAACGGTGTTTTAGGAAGAGCAGCAGTTCCGTCTGGTGCTTCAACAGGAGAGCACGAAGCTGTAGAATTACGTGATGGTGGGAAAGCTTATTTAGGAAAAGGAGTTTTGAATGCCGTGAACAATGTTAATACTGTTATTGCTGAAGCTCTTGTAGGTACTTC
The DNA here is from genome assembly GCF_000425425.1 of Flavobacterium daejeonense DSM 17708. Taxonomy (GTDB): domain Bacteria; phylum Bacteroidota; class Bacteroidia; order Flavobacteriales; family Flavobacteriaceae; genus Flavobacterium; species Flavobacterium daejeonense. Next base: position 13,631 of record NZ_AUDK01000020.1, on the reverse strand, counting down.
TGTATTTGAGCAAAATCTTATCGATCAAATGATGATTGATTTAGATGGTACGCCAAATAAATCTAAATTAGGAGCTAATGCGATTTTAGGAGTTTCTTTAGCTGTGGCTAAAGCTGCTGCTAATGAATTAGGTATGCCTTTATATAGATATGTAGGTGGTGTTTCTGCTAACACTTTACCTGTGCCAATGATGAATATCATCAATGGAGGTTCTCACTCAGATGCTCCGATTGCATTCCAGGAATTCATGATTTTCCCTGTAAAAGCAACTTCTTTTACACATGCAATGCAAATGGGAACTGAGATTTTCCACAATCTTAAAAAAGTATTACATGACAGAGGTCTTTCTACTGCTGTAGGTGACGAAGGAGGTTTTGCTCCTAACTTAGCTGGTGGTACGGAAGATGCTTTAGATACAATTAAATTAGCAGTTGAAAAAGCAGGTTATTCTTTTGGTGACGAAATTATGATTGCTTTAGACTGTGCTTCTGCTGAGTTTTATATCGATGGAAAATACGATTACTCTAAATTTGAAGGAGAAACAGGAAAAGTAAGAACTTCTGCTGAGCAAGCGGAATATTTAGCTGAGTTAGTTTCTAAATATCCAATTATTTCTATCGAAGATGGTATGGATGAGAATGACTGGGAAGGTTGGAAATTATTAACTGAAAAAATTGGGTCTAAAGTTCAATTAGTAGGTGACGATTTATTTGTAACTAACGTAACTCGTTTAGAAACAGGAATCGAGAAAGGAATTGCAAACTCAATCCTTATCAAAGTAAACCAAATTGGTACTTTAACTGAAACTATTGCAGCAGTAAACATGGCTAAAAATGCAGGATATACTTCAGTAATGTCTCACCGTTCGGGAGAAACTGAAGATAACACAATTGCTGATTTAGCAGTAGCTTTAAACTGTGGTCAAATTAAAACCGGTTCGGCTTCTCGTTCTGATCGTATGGCTAAATACAATCAATTATTAAGAATTGAAGAAGAATTAGGAAATACAGCTTATTTCCCAGGGAAAAAAGCATTTAAAATAAAATAAGAAATATAGTTTCTGTTTTTTAAAAGCCATTCATCTTAAATGAGTGGCTTTTTTTTTCAAATTTAACAATATCACTAGTTTTTTCTCTTTTTAATTCACGTTATTATCCTTAGATTTGGTAAATTATTAAGTGTAAAGATTTATTTCAAATTATTATGTCAAAAACAGCTATATTAGAGATTGATGGCCAGAAGTATGAGTTTCCTATTTTTAAAGGAAGTGAAAACGAAGAAGCCATCAACATTAACAAATTAAGAGATTTAACCGGAGCGATTACAATTGATCCGGGATTTAAAAATTCAGGTTCTTGTACTAGTGGAATTACTTTTTTAGATGGAGAACAGGGAATTTTGCGTTACAGAGGTTACGCAATTGAAGACTTAGCTGACCAGGCTAACTTTTTAGAAGTTTCTTATCTTTTGATTTTTGGTGAATTACCTACAGCTGCTCAGTTAGAACAATTTGAAACAGATATCAGAAAGCATAGCTTAGTAAATGAGGAGATGAAAGGAATTATCGACGGATTCCCTAAAACGGCTCACCCAATGGGAGTTTTGGCAGCTTTAACAAGTGCTTTAACTGCTTTTAATCCTAAATCGGTAAATGTAGAGAATGAAAAAGAATTGTACCAGGCCGTTTGTAAAACGATGGGGAAATTCTTGGTAATCGCTACCTGGACTTACAGAAAAAGCATGGGGTATCCTTTAAATTATTATGATAATACAAAAGGATATGTGGAAAACTTCATGAGATTAATGTTCCAAATTCCAACAGAGCCATATAAAGTAAGTCAAACAGTAATTGATGCTTTGGATAAATTATTTATTCTTCATGCTGATCACGAACAAAACTGTTCAACTTCTACAGTAAGAATGGTAGGTTCTTCTCATGCCGGTTTATTCGCTTCTATTTCTGCAGGAGTTTCTGCTTTGTGGGGACCTTTACATGGTGGAGCGAATCAGGCTGTATTAGAAATGTTAGAAGAAATTCACAAAAACGGAGGTGATACAGATAAATATTTGGCGAAAGCAAAAGATAAAAACGATCCGTTCCGTTTAATGGGGTTCGGACACCGCGTTTACAAAAACTTTGATCCTCGTGCAAAAATTATCAAAAAAGCGGCTAATGAAGTGTTAGGAACGTTAGGTGTTGATGATCCGATTTTGGACATTGCTAAAAAATTAGAAGCAGCAGCTTTAGAAGACGAGTATTTCAAGGCAAGAAACTTATATCCAAACGTAGATTTCTATTCCGGAATTATTTACAGAGCTTTAGGTATTCCTACAGACATGTTTACTGTAATGTTTGCTATCGGTAGATTACCGGGATGGATTGCTCAATGGAAAGAGATGCGTGAAAATAAAGAACCTATCGGAAGACCAAGACAGGTTTATACAGGTGCTCCTTTAAGAGAATTTAAAAGACCTTAATAATAAAAATAATAAATCGAAGAAGCTTCACTGAAAAGTGGAGCTTTTTTTATCTTTGGAAAAAGCAATGATATGAAACAATTAAGTAATTCGGTTTTAATGGTGCGTCCGGTGGCTTTTCGAATGAATGAGCAAACAACGGAAAATAATCATTTTCAGAAAGAATTAAAGGGAATGTTACCTTCGGCGATAAATGCTAAAGCGCAGCAGGAATTTGATAGTTTTGTTGCCAAACTTCGTGCAGTGGGAGTGCAGGTTTTTGTGGTTGAGGATACTTTAGAAACCGATACGCCGGATAGTATTTTTCCAAACAATTGGATTTCTTTTCATGAAAACGGGGATGTGGTTTTGTATCCTATGTTTGCTGAAAATCGCAGAAATGAACGAAGAGAAGATGTTTTAGACTTTTTAGAGGAAAAAGGTTTTGTGATTGAAAATGTAGTCGATTTTTCCTCGGCTGAAGAAGAAGGTTTGTTTCTTGAAGGAACCGGTAGTTTGGTTTTAGACAGGGCTAATTCGAAAGCGTATTGTGCTTTATCGCCAAGAGCTGATGAGGAATTGTTTATCGAATTTTGTGAAGATTTTGATTGTGCGCCTGTTGTTTTTGAAGCTTTTCATACGGTTGACGGCAAAAAGGAACTGGTTTATCATACCAATGTGATGATGAGTATTGGAGAGGATTTTGCGGTAATTTGTGCGGATATGATTGTCGATAAAAAAGAACGCAAAATGGTTTTGGATAGTTTGAGAGCCGATAACAAAGATATTGTATTGATTACCGAATCTCAGGTGAATAATTTTGCCGGGAATATGTTGCAGCTTTTAGGTGCTGATAAAAAATATACCGTAATGAGTGAAGCTGCCCGCAAAGTATTAACCGTGAAACAAATAACGCAGTTGGAGCAATATGGGGAAATATTGAGCTCAGATTTAGATACAATTGAAGCCTGTGGAGGCGGAAGTGCCCGCTGTATGTTGGCGGAGATTTTTTTACCCAGAGCTTAAATGTCATTTATTGAATAAAAATAAATTCAATGGAAAATAAAAAAACTTTAGTATTAGGTGCTTCAATCCACTCTTTTAGGTATTCTTATATGGCGATTCATTCGCTTGTTGAAAAAGGACATACTGTAATTGCTATTGGCAGAGATCAGGGAGATGTAGCCGGCGTTAAGATTCAAAATAAAAAAAAACCTTTGGAAGAAGATATTGATACCGTTACGATGTATTTGAATCCGAGGAATCAACGTGATTATTATAATTATATTATAGAAGTAAAGCCAAAGCGTGTTATTTTTAATCCGGGAAGCGAAAATCCGGAGTTTTATCCACTTTTGGAATCGCATCAAATTAAAGTAGAAGAAGCCTGCACCTTGGTTTTATTGGCAACTAATCAATATTAGTTTTTAAAGAAAGTATTAAAAGTCATTTTTGTTCAGAAAATGACTTTTTTGTTTTTTAGAAATTAATAATAAACCGATCAATGTGATTAGTCCGTTGACAAGGATGAGTTCGTTGTCAAAAGTATAGCCGAATAAGAACTTTTTCGAATTTTCACTAACGAAATAAGTTATTGCTGGAGCGGTAAAGCAAATTATCGGAACGTATTTGTCTATTACCGTTTTTGATTTGTACAAAAGTCCAAAACCATATAATCCCAAAAGTGGTCCGTAAGTATAAGAAGCGACTTTGAAAATCATTCCTACTACAGAGCTATCGTTAATCGCATTAAAAATGATAATAACGAGAAACATCAGGGATGAAAAGCCAAGATGGATGCGGTGTCTGGTTCGGATGATGTTGGGTTTGTTTGCCTTTTCGGTTTTGTCCATGCCTAAGAAATCTACGCAAAAAGAAGTCGTTAAGGCGGTTAAAGCCGAATCGGTTGTGGCAAAAGTGGCAGCGGTGAGTCCCAGTAAGAAAACAATGGAAGGAATTAAATCTAAATGGTGAAAGGCGATTTCGGGAAAAAGTAAATCGGTTCTGGGTTTTCCTGTGATGAAATCTTTTGGGATTTCGATGCCGTTTTTGACAGCAAAAATATAGAGCAACGCACCAACACTCAAGAAAAAAAGGTTGATAATGACAAAGATTCCGGTAAAAGTAAACATGTTTTTTTGTGCTTCGCGAATGTTAACACAGCTCAGGTTTTTTTGCATCAAATCCTGGTCGAGTCCCACCATTGCGATTGTTACAAAAATGCCGCCCAATATTTGCTTGACAAAATGAAATTTTGAAGTAACAAAGTGATCCAGAAAGAAAATTTGAGAATAATTGCTGTTTTTTACTTCGTTAAAAGCCTGAAAAATACTCAGGTTGAGTTTTTGGCAAATGAAATAAATCGTTAGTAAAACAGCGCTGACCAAAAAAAAAGTTTGTAAAGTATCGGTAATGATAATGGTTTTTAAGCCGCCCCGATAGGTATAGGTAAAAATTAAAGCTAATGCAATAAGTACGGTAACGGCAAAAGGGATTTGATAATAATCAAACACAAAGCGTTGCAGCACAATCACGACCAGATATAATCGGAAGGCGGAACCAATGGTTCGGCTAATCAGAAAAATAGAAGCCGCAGTTTTATAGGAATAAGGTCCTAAACGATGTTCGATGAATCCGTAAATTGAAGTAAGATTCATTCGGTAATATAAAGGCAAAAGTACTTTGGCGACGATAATAAAACCGATGGCATTCCCCAAAACAAACTGAAAGTATTTAAACTGTTCGCCGTTGGGGGAACCTACTTCTCCCGGAACGGAAATAAAAGTGACTCCGGATAAGGCGGTGCCAATCATTCCAAAAGCAACCAGATACCATTTGGCATTTTTGTTTGCTTTAAAAAAAGCATCATTATTTGTATTGTTTTTGCTGCTGAAATGGGCGATGGTAAACAATATTCCGAAGTAAATAATAATGAGCAAAAGAATGTTGGCAGGCGTCATTGGGCTATATTTGTTCTGACTAAAATACAATTTTTTAGCCAAGGAGCGACCGGCTTCTTTTATGATTTAAAAAAGCGACGGATTTTTGAATAATCCATTGTTTCAAGTTACAAATCATTACATTTGCAACTATGGAATTTTCTTCAAAATTATTAGAAAAAGCAGTTAATGAAATTTCGCAATTGCCCGGAATAGGCAAGCGTACCGCTTTGCGATTAGTGTTGCATTTGCTCAAACAGCCAAAAGAGCAAACCGGTTTTTTAACGCAGGCATTGACAGCGATGCGTGAGGAGATTAAATTTTGCGAAAGCTGTCATAATATTTCGGATACGGCTGTTTGTGAAATTTGTAGTAATACTAATAGGAACCATCAGATAGTTTGTGTGGTTGAGGACATTCGTGACGTAATGGCTATCGAAAATACGGGGCAGTTTAAAGGGGTTTATCATGTTTTGGGTGGGAAAATTTCGCCGATTGACGGTGTAGGTCCCAGTCAGCTTAAGATTGCAACTTTGGTAGAAAAAGTCAAATCAGGTAAGCTGACCGAAGTGATTTTTGCGTTGAGTTCGACGATGGAAGGCGATACCACGAATTTTTATATTTATAAACAAATTGCTGATTCAGGGATTGTGATTTCTACCATTGCCCGAGGAATTGCGGTAGGTGACGAACTGGAATATGCTGACGAGGTGACTTTAGGAAGAAGTATTTTACAGCGTTTGCCTTTTGAAAAGGCAATTAAAAATAATTAATTTGGGTTCAACAAGTCTTTTAATATCGTAAACGAAAAGCTATATTTGTTATCTAAAAGAATAAAATGGGTAAATATCTATTGGGTTTGTGGCTAAGTGTGAGTCTGTTGTTGTCTTCCTGTATTTCAACAAGAGACTTGGTTTATTTGCAAAATAAAAATGAAACTACCGCTGAAACAACTATTTCGGAAGTGGTGTCTAAACCGTATCGCTTGCAAACTAATGATGTGCTGAGTATTAGTATCAAAGCCAATGACCCAAAATTGGTGGAGATTTTCAGTACTACTAATCAGGGAGATGCTGCAAAATCGGAAGCGGCTTTGTATTTTAACGGCTTTACCGTAGATGATCACGGGAATATTCGGATGCCTGTTTTGGGAGAATTAAACGTTATCGGTTATACGCTGGATGAAGTGAGACAGCGAATTGAGAAACAATTGCTGGAGGAATATTTTAGAAAAGAAGCCAATATTTTTGTCATCGTAAAACTGGCCGGTTTTCGTTACACAATTAATGGAGAAGTAGGAAGTACAGGAACCAAAACCCTTTTTCAGGAACATGTAAATATTCTGGAAGCAGTTGCTAATGCCGGAGACATCACACTTTTGGGGAATCGAAAGGCGGTGAGTATCATTAGGAAAACACCAACAGGAAGCGAAATACATGATATCGATTTGACGGATAGCAACGTGATGAATTCGCCTTATTTTTACCTGCAGCCTAATGATTATATTTATGTAAAACCCCTCAGACAAAAAACATGGGGAACCGGAAAAACCGGAATCGAATCTTTGGGTACGATATTGACTTTGATATCCTTAGGAACAACAGTTTTGTTATTGTTAAAAAGATAAAATACATTTCTAAAAAATGTTAGATATAAAAGACTTTTCCATTTTTGATAACCAGCTTAGTTTTGATTTCAAAGGCTTATTGCTAAAGATATTGAGCTATTGGAAATGGTTTTTGCTGAGTTTAATGATTGCTTTAATCATTGCGTATCAGGTAAATATTCGAAAAGAGAAAATTTACCAAATGGAAACTTTAATTTCGGTTAAGGAAGAAAGTAATCCGTTGTTTACGTCTAATACCAGTTTGACTTTTAACTGGGGAGGTGTTTCCGACCAGATGCAGACAATTTCTACGACTTTGCAATCCCGTTCACATAACGAATTGGTTGTTGATAAATTAGAATTTTACATTGACTATCTGGAGCAGCAAAAATACAATATGGTCGATGCTTACGGAGCCATTCCGTTTTATGTCGAAATTGATAAAAACAAAGATCAGCTGTCCGGAAACCTGATTGGGATTACTTTTTTAAGTGAATCTAAATATCAAATTAAAATTCCTTTTCAGGGAAATTCGGCTTCTTTGGTTCGTTATGCAGATAATTCTTATGGTAATACAGCGGTTGAAAGTGGCGATTTTATAAAAACTTATCAGGTAGGTGAAGCTGTGAATTTACCTTTTTTGCATTGGCGATTGTTTATAAAAGAGAATCCTGGTTTTTATAAGGGCAAAGAATATTTTGTACGCTTTAATAATTTTGACGGTGTTGTGGGACGTTACCGCGGAATTGATGTGAATCCGGATGAAAAAGGCGCTTCGATTCTTACTTTACGATTACAGGGAACCAACAAAGCCCGAATGGTGGAATATCTCAATGCGACGGTGAATATGTTAATCAAAAGACAATTGGATAACAAGAATAAATTTGCTACCAATACGATTGCTTTTATTGACAGCACTTTGGTCGCGATGGAAGCCCAATTGAAAACGACCGGAGATGAATTAAAATCATTTAAAAAGACAAATGATGTTTACAATCTGGAAGACGGCGGTGCAAAATTTTCGGATAAAATTTTGCAGTATGATGTAGAAAAAGATGCTATTGCCAGAAAATTGTCTTATTACAATTCACTTAAGGCTTATTTAAAAAATAGTGTCGATTATTCAAAACTTCCGGCGCCATCTGTGGCCGGAATTGACGATCCGAATATTGTGGCTAATATTTCTAAACTCATTGCGCTTTCAACCCAACGTTCAGAAATGGCTTATGCGGTTAAGAGTGATAAGATTTTCAGGGAATTTGACAGCCAGATGGAGGCGGTTAAAAGTGTTTTGCTGGAAAATATTATTACTGCCAAAGCAGCGCTACAGTTTGATTTGAATTTGGTAAACAGCAAAATCCATCAGGCTGAGGGGAATATCAAACGCTTGCCGGATGACCAGCAGGAGTTGATTAAAATTAAGCGAAAATACGATTTAAGCGATAATATTTACAGCACTTTTTTGCAAAAAAGAAGTGAAGCAGATATTGTAAAAGCGGCTAATTTGTCGGATATTCATTTTATTGATCCGGCTAAAGATGTGGGCGGTGGTTTGATTGGTCCTAAAACTTCGGTTAATTATGTGTTGGCTATTTTTCTGGGGCTTACACTTCCTTTGGTGTTTGTTTTTATGCTCTTTTTTATCAATAATTCAATCCAGAATGCCGAAGATGTGAGCAAGCAAACGCAGATTCCTGTGATTGGGGTTGTAGGTGTGTATAAGGATAAAGGCGAATTGGCGGTTTTTGAAAAACCTAAATCGGCTTTGTCTGAATCGTTTCGGGCTATTCGTTCTTCTTTACAGTTTTTGTATAAAAAGCAACATGTTGAAGGCGGAAAAACCCTGATGATTACCTCTTCCATCAGTGGGGAAGGGAAAACCTTTTGTTCGATAAATATAGCTACTGTTTTTGCTTTAAGCGAAAAGAAAACCGTGATTGTCGGTTTGGATTTGCGAAAACCTAAATTAGCTGAAGAATTCAATTTGTCCAATGATGTTGGGGTGGTGAATTATTTGATAAAGCAAAAAAATCTAAAAGAAATTACCAATTCTACTCCGATTCCTTATCTGGATGTGATTCTTTCAGGGCCTGTACCGCCAAATCCGTCGGAGTTAATTATTGGTGAAGTTATGGCGGATTTAATGAACGAATTGAAAAAAGAATACGATTATATTATTTTGGATACGCCGCCGGTTGGTTTGGTTTCTGATTCCTTGGAATTAGGACAATATGCCGATGTGACGTTGTATATAGTTAGACAAAATATCACTAAGAAAGGCATGATTCCGTTATTGAATAACAGGGTAAAACGCGGAGAAATGAAAAATGTGAGTATTATTCTGAACGGTTTTGAAAACAAAGCCAAATACGGTTCGGCTTACGGCTATGGTTACGGTTACGGAGATTATTCTAATGGTTATCATGAAGAGGAAAAACCAAAAGGGGTTATTCAAAAAATATGGAGAAAGATTAGGAAAGTATAGTTTTTTATTAATCTCAATAGTATAGGGAATTTTTGTTGCACGAATGGTTCTCAATACTCCCGAAACTTCGGGATTTAGAAAAAGCTGTTTGCATTTTCCGAAAGTTTACTCGAACTGACGTATGGGTATTCGTGTAATTCTTGTGTCGTCACTTCGAGTAGCGAAGCGTATCGAGAAGCTTTGTTTCCAGAATAGTTCTCGATACCAATTTTCAGAAAAAGCTGTTTGCATTTTTTGAAAATTTACTCGAACTGACGTATGGGGTGTTCTTGTAATTTTTGTTTCGTCACTTCGAGTAGCGAAGCGTATCGAGAAGGTTTGTTTCCAGAATAGTTCTCGATACCAATTTTCAGAAAAAGCTGTTTGCATTTTCTAAAAATTTACTCAAACTGACGGTTAGTGGTTTGGTGTCTGCTGCGTCACTTCGAGTGTTTTATGTAGTGAAACGGAATAAAACGTATCGAGAAGGTTTTGTCACATAACGGTTCTCGATACTTCGAAACAATTTTCTGTTGCAAATTGTTTCTCAACTCGAACTGACGGTTTATAGTTTTGTGTCTGTTTCATCACTTCGAGTGTTTTTGGTTTGAAAGAGTTGAATTTAAAAAGGCTTTTGCATAAGGATAAGTTTTTGTAGTTCTGATGGTTCTTGATTTGAACAGATGGTTTTACAATCTTTTAAATAAGGGTTTAGTTGTATTTTAAATAAATAATGAGAGAAATAACCAATTATATTATTTTAATAACAGGAGGAGCCGGTTTTATTGGCTCTAATTTGTGTGAGTATTTTTTAGACAAAGGAAACAAAGTGATTTGTCTGGATAATTTTGCGACAGGACATCGTCACAATTTGAAAAATTTTATAGATAATCCTGATTTTACTTTGATCGAAGGAGATATTCGAAATTTGGAGGATTGTCAAAAAGCAGTTCAGGGCGTTGATTATGTCTTGCATCAGGCAGCTCTGGGTTCGGTGCCGCGCTCTATTAAAGATCCTGTTACGACGAATGAGGTCAATGTTTCGGGCTTTTTGAATATGCTTCAGGCTGCTACCGAAGCTAAAGTGAAGCGTTTTGTGTATGCTGCTAGTTCTTCTACTTACGGGGATTCCGTTGGTTTGCCAAAAGTGGAAGAGGTTATTGGGAAACCTTTGTCTCCTTATGCGATTACCAAATATGTTAACGAATTGTATGCCGAGATTTTCAGTAAAACTTACGGAATAGAAACAATAGGTTTACGTTATTTTAATGTTTTTGGCAGAAAACAGGATCCAAAAGGAGCTTATGCGGCGGTAATTCCTAAATTTGTCATGCAATTAATGCAACATGAAAGGATCACGATAAACGGAGACGGAAATCATTCCCGTGATTTTACCTATATCGATAATGTGATTCAAATGAACGAATTGGCGATAGCCACGGATAATCAAAAAGCGGTTAATACGGTTTACAATACGGCTTATGGCGATCGCAATACGCTGAATGATTTGGTGGGCTATTTAAAAGAATATTTAAGTAAATATGATTCAAAAATTGCTGCTGTGGAAGTGATTCATGGTCCTGATCGAGCCGGAGATATTCCGCATTCCTTAGCCAGTATTGATAAAGCAAAAGAATTATTAGGCTATAATCCAAAATACTCTTTGCAGGAAGGGTTGAAGATAGCGGTGGATTGGTATTGGGAGAATTTGAGATAGAGTTGCGAGTTGTCGGTTCTCAGTTGTGAGTTGTGAGTTTACAGTTTGAAAATCAATATTATTATTAAACTTAGAAGCAGGTGAAAAGTTATAAAGATTTAGATATTTATACCATTTGGAATGGAGTTGTTTTATAAAACTCATACTTTGTCACTGCAATTGCCAAAATATGAATTGTATGAGTTGGGAAGTCAGATTAGAAGGTCTTCCGATTCTGTTGTGACAAATATAGTAGAAGGATATGGGCGTAGAAGGTATAAAAATGATTTTATAAAGTTTTTAGTTTATTCACATGCGAGTAATCTGGAAACACTAAATCATATTGAAAAAATAATCAATTTGTATCCAAATTTGTCTGAAGAAATGAAATTACTTTATGAAAAGTATGATTTATTGGGTGCGAAAATTTTTTCTTTTTTGAAGTACATAGAAGAACATTGGAAAATATAAATATGTTGTCTGTTGTCAGTTAGTAGATAACCGACAACCGATAACTGATAACAGAAAACAAAATAAATGAAAGTTACAAAAATTTGTTGCATTGGAGCGGGCTATGTGGGAGGTCCAACCATGGCAATTATTGCACAAAAATGTCCACAGATACAGGTTACGGTAGTAGATTTGAATGCAGAAAGAATTGCAGCCTGGAATGATGAAGATGTGAATAATATTCCGATTTATGAGCCGGGACTTTCGGAAATTGTGAAAGAAGCCAGAGGGCGCAATTTGTTTTTTTCAACTGAGGTAGATGCAGCTATTGACGCTGCGGATATGATTTTTATCTCGGTGAATACGCCAACGAAAACCTATGGTAAAGGAAAAGGAATGGCGGCCGATTTAAAATATATTGAATTATGTGCCCGACAAATTGCACGGGTTTCCAAGAGCAATAAAATTGTAGTGGAGAAATCAACTTTGCCGGTACGTACGGCAGAAGCGATAAAAAGTATTTTGGATAATACCGGAAACGGAGTGAAATTCCAAATTCTTTCGAATCCCGAGTTTTTGGCTGAAGGCACAGCCGTTCAGGATTTGTTACAGCCGGATCGAATTTTAATTGGAGGGGATACTACTGAAGAAGGACAAAAAGCCATTCAGGCTTTGGTGGAAGTGTATGCCAATTGGGTTCCGGAAAATAAAATTTTAACGACTAATGTTTGGTCTTCTGAATTGTCAAAATTGACCGCTAATGCTTTTTTAGCCCAAAGAATTTCTTCTATAAACGCCATGTCAGAGCTTTGTGAAAAAACGGGTGCCGATGTGAATGAGGTGGCCAGAGCCATTGGTATGGACAGCCGAATTGGTCCTAAATTCCTGAAAGCTTCGGTGGGATTTGGAGGTTCCTGTTTCCAAAAAGACATTTTGAATTTAGTTTATATCGCTAAATCTTATGGTTTACACGAAGTAGCGGATTATTGGGAACAGGTGATTATTATGAACGACCATCAAAAGAGACGTTTTTCAGGGAATATCGTGAAAACGCTTTACAATACCGTTTCCGATAAAAAAATAGCCTTTTTGGGTTGGGCGTTTAAAAAAGATACTAATGATACCCGGGAGTCGGCAGCGATTTATGTGGCGGATGATTTAATTAATGAGAATGCCACTTTAGCGATTTATGATCCGAAGGTATCTCATAAAAAAGTGCTGGCCGATTTGGATTATTTGGAAACAAGAGCGACATCGGTTAATGCGGAGCGGGTACAATCTTTCGGGAATCCGTATCAGGCCTGTGAAGGAGCACATGCTGTTGCGGTGCTTACCGAATGGGATGAATTTGTGACTTACGACTGGCAAAAAATATATGAGGCGATGCAAAAACCGGCCTTCGTTTTTGATGGAAGGAATATTTTAGATAAAACAAGCTTAGAAAAAATAGGGTTTGTGTATCAGGCGATTGGTTCTTAGAGTTTTTGGTTGTGAGTTGTAAGGCTCAGTTTGTCGAATCCCTTTTTGTACAGTTTAAGATTTGATGGTGTTATTTCGTCACTTCGAGTGTTTTGGCTTGACGTTTTTTCTTTGAAATTAGAATTTGCATAAGCGAGAAGTTTTTATTGCAGAATAGTTCCCGATACTTCGAAACAATTTTCTGCTGCAAATTGTTTCTCAACCCGAACTGACGTATGGGTGTTCGTGTAATTCTTGTGTCGTCACTTCGAGTGTTTTATGTAGTGAAACGGAATAAAACGTATCGAGAAGCTTTGTTTTCAGAATAGTTCTCGATATAAATTTTCAGAAAAAGCTGTTCACATTTTCTGAAAATCCACTCGAACTGACGGGAAGAACAGAATTTTAAAGGAGATAATATGAAGCTTTCGTATGTTTATATTTTAAGGTGTTCAGACGGTACTTATTATACCGGAGTAACAACTAATTTAGAGAATAGGATATTTAAGCATAATACAGGATTTTATCCGGAATGTTATACCTTTAAAAGAAGGCCTTTAG